>CP070795.1:1886280-1898204 GCA_020343455.1 Caldifarciminota bacterium | reverse complement strand
TCATGCATCGGCGCCCGACGAAAATCCACAGCGTGAGATAGACTTTTTCTTCGAAGCGGCCGAACTACATAACTATTGAGATTTTCCGCATCCCGAGAAAATCAGAGCAAGAGACCCTAAGTACAAAATTCAAGCGCGTACTTTTGCATTCGTATTACATAATCTCTTGACGAAAAATGAATGTCGGTTACAATTGATTCAATGAGATATGTCATGTTTCTGACGGCACTGCTCGTCATCTCATGCCCACGGCCCCTTGTCCAGCAAATACCGGAAATGGAGTATCTGAAAGAAGCGGCAGCGATCTATCGGGAAGATCCGATCCGAGCCCGCAGTCTGCTGCAGAACAATGTCGGTAGCAAGCGAAACTCGGCTGAGAAAAATAGCCTGCTCCTTAAGATATACCTCGACCAACGCGAATACGCACGCGCCGCTGATCTACTTGACAGCGTCGGATGGGTGCTCCCGATCGAGCCCGCACAGAGGGACCTCATTCTATTGAAAACGGAGAGGTGGTACGCGCTGGCCAAGCTCTCCGATTCCGAATTGATGCGGGGCGTCGCGTACTCAAATCTGGATTCGCTTGACAAAGCCATTGCGGCATTGTCAGCGGGCGGCCCGCCTGATGACTACCGCCTGATCAAACTGGCAGAAGCGTATGTCGAACGCGAGGATCATGACGACGCACTCACCGCCATCTTCAGCATTGGCGCGGTCCGCGATTACCTGTTCGACGAATACCAGGAAGTCCTCTTCGACATACTGCTTGCCCTGCCCGATCTGGCAAGAGCAAGAGCCGGAATCACCCAGCTGAAGGACCCTGCGTTGCGAGAGTATGTTAAACTCCGGATTTATGAGAAAGAGAAGGCCCGTGCGGAATTGATGTCGACCGCATGGAACCTCATCAACAATCATCCGAGGTCACCGGGTGCCTATAGTGCCCTCGGTTTTGTCAATCCGAGAACGAAACGAGAACATAAAACCTACGGCCGTGTGCTTTACTACAATAGCGAATATCTGAAAGCCTCCAAATACTTGAAACGCGGAATTATCGATGATACAGCTCAATACTACCTTGGCCGCATATACTACGCACTGAATGAATATACGAAAGCCCTCCAGTATTTCGCGAATTGCTCGTGGTCATCGGCATCCTATTACCGTGGAAGGATCTACGAAAGAAGAGGTGAGAATGGCCGGGCTATCGAGATCTACGATTCACTCTATCAATTGCATCGAAGTTCCGAATATGCCGTGCGCGGGCAGAAGCGCAAAGCCTTTCTCCTTGAAGAGATCGGCGATACGATGAGTGCGGTGGAAACATTCCTGGGCATCAACGAACGGAACACAAAATTCCGTGCCGCAATGCAGCTATTGAAAGTGGGTGACCTCCGCAGAGGACTCCATGTCCTCCAGGGCTATGATGAACCTGAATTCATATACTGGCGCATCCGCGTGCTTGACCGCCTGGGTGAACCGGCGGAGAGTCTGAAGCGGTACCTGCCTGCGGCATATCCTCTATCATACTACACCCTTGCACACTGCCGCCATAATGCTTTTCTCGATACACTCTCGTTGAACGCATGGATAAGGCAATTCAGCGACACACTTGTCACGTTCACACGCCAGGATTCCCTGCACATAATGAATGCTACACGTTTCTTTCTGCTCAACGAAGGCGAATACGCGGCAGCCGAATTGAAAATGATCAAAGCCAACCAAGCGCCAGATCTCGTCTTCTTGAGCAGATTGTGTGCAGAGAACGGTGCCGACAAGCTATCGATTCGGTATGCCCTCAGAGTGAAACGACCAGCGGCAGAACGCAACATCCTGAGATTACCGCGTGAATTATTACGGCTCCAATACCCGATCAGGTATGCATTCACCATCACCGACAACTACCCGGACCTGAACCTTGCTCTGGCAATGATATGGCAGGAGAGCCTCTTCGATCCCGGCGCCGTCTCACCGGCAAACGCAAAAGGGCTCATGCAGATCATACCATCGACGGCAAATACTATCGCCCGGGATCTCGGCGCCGCGGAATACGCCTATTCGGATCCGACAATGTCCATCAAATTCGGAATGTATTACTTCAAGCAGATGTTCAGCGAATTCGGCTCGGTTCCGCTATCCCTGGCCGCATATAACGCGGGTCCGGTGCGTGTCAGACGGTGGGTAAGGTCCAGCCCCAACTCCGAGACCGAAGCATTCATCGAATTGATCCCATACGATGAAACGAGAAACTATGTTAAGTCCATCTTGGGTAGAAAGGAAATATACCGGTTCGTGACCGGTATCGAGTAGTATTTAGAGTTTTTTCTTGAAGAACACTTCGCGCGCCAGTAAGAATATCGCGCCCACCGTCAGAAATGCATCGGCCAGATTATACGTGAACCAGCGCAGATCACCAATGCCCATGTCGATGAAATCTATGACATAGCCGAACCGCACACGGTCAAGGGCATTTCCGATTGCTCCTCCAATGAGCAGGCCGAAGACCAACAGACTGATTCTATCTTTGAGCGTGAACGCAATGTATATGAAAAGAATGACGCCTACGGCAGACAACACGTGATTCAACTCGGTCGGACCGAACGAGATTCCGAAGATACCGTAGGGGTTGAACGTCAGCTTCAGACGTAAGAACGAACCAACCACCTCGGTCGGCGGTTGAAGCGGCTTCAAATAGTTGATCGCCAATAACTTCGTTACCTGATCGAGAAATAATGCCAGCAGCACAAAAGAAACAAGGGGCTTTATGTTTTTCTTCAACAACATCGGTACTACACAATTCTGATTGCTGGACCGGCGGTCACGAGCACTTCATGCACAATCTTGCCTGGGGCAGGAATTTTAGACGGCGCTTCGGTATCGGCTTCCCACACCGTTCACACACACCGTAAGTACCCTGAGCGATCTTTCTCAGTGCATGGTTTATTTCAAAGAGCGTATCGCGTCTCGATGAAATGATCTGGGATGTTATCTCACGCCGTTCCGTCTCTGTCCCCTGATCGGCCATATGATTTGAGTACGCTGCCAGGTCTCCTGATGCTTCTAACTGGGTCCTGGCGATCTGGTCGCTTTCATACTCAAGTTCCTTCAATACTTTTTCTCTTTCGGCGATCAATAATTTCTCGAAACTCTTCAATTCCGCCTTCTTCAATTTCCTAATCATTGCGTTTCTCCTTCAACATGTTCAGATAAGATCTTGCCTTTATACTTTTAGGGTCGATCCGCAGCACTTCCTGCCATTCTCTTATTGCGTCAGGAAATCTCTGCTGGCGATAGTAGCAGAGACCCAACGTAGTTCTCGCTTCGGAATAATTCGTATTATGCTCAAGTATGTCGAGCAACATTTTTTCCGCGTCCTTATATCTCTCGAGTTGAAGATATGCCTTGGCAAGCTTGAGTCTTATATCCAGATAAGTAGGTGCCAGACCTGCCGCCTTCTCGTATTCCGCGGCCGCTTTCTCGTAATCCTGTAATTCGTAGTATGTATCGCCCAGTTGCCGGTACGAATTCGCCAACTCGGCTTTCAGTTTGGGCGAAAACCCCTTGGCCTGCGTTTCCAGACTCGCGGCCTTTTCGAACGATCGTATTGCCTCCTCAAATTGGCACTGTTCATTATAGACAATGGCAAGATTCACGTATGCCTCAATATACACAGGATTCAACTCCGTAGCCCTCCTGAAGTACTGTATCGCCTCGATCTGGTTGCCGGCGAGCGAAAAGACCAGACCCAGAGCGTTATGCACATCGGGGTATTGGGGATACATCTGAACGACTCTTTTCAGCACTTCGATGGACTCATTGATCTTTCCGGCCTCGTACAGTTGCAGAGCTTCACCGTAGAGCCTTTTGGTCTCCTGATCCATGGCGGATTATAACCAGAATCCGCCGTTTGTCAATGTACTTGAGGTTTGTCAGTCGGGTACTTTGCCGTGTTTCGCCTCGACAATGGAATTTATGCCCCCGCGTGGATGGAATTCACCGCGAACCCGTGCCCAGCGTGGCTTCACGGTTCTCACAAAATCCTTTAAGACTCGATTCACTGCATTCTCGTAGAAAATACCCAGGTTGCGGTAACCGAGGATGTAGTATTTCAGGGATTTCAGTTCAACGAAAAAAGCGTTCGGTTCATAATCGATCGTGATCGTA
This sequence comes from Caldifarciminota bacterium, assembly GCA_020343455.1. Lineage (GTDB taxonomy): Bacteria > Hydrothermota > Tepidihabitantia > SM23-42 > SM23-42 > SM23-42. The sequence continues at coordinate 1,894,043 of CP070795.1, read as the reverse complement.
CCTGTATCGGGCATTCCCGTTCGCGGACAAAGTGAACTGAATTCCGGAATCACGATCGATATTTTATAACCTTTGAACTGATTAGGCAGAACATCCAGTTTGGGTAATTTCTCTTTGAGCCCGGCCCGAGCATCCTTGTGCGAATACCGTTTCACAGTCATATTATAGAATTATAATATTCCCTGTCAACGCCTTGTCTATCTGATCAATATGACTTTCTGCACAATACCATCCCCCACTTCGACAAAGTAGACACCAGGTTGGAACGCATCGCCGGTGACATCGCGGCCGCAAACATCGTACACTTTGCATTGTGTCTCACCGGGCAGAGCGAAGCGGCCGCTAAACAGAGTGGCACCCTCCCACCTTGACATAGGCACTGGATCCTCATCAATAGACGTCATCACATCGACATTGCCGTATATGTCGGTCTCCCCGGTACGCGACTCGCTCCAAGTGACCAGGCAGTTCGAGGATGACATATCGATACCGGCATTGAACCTGTAGTAAGGCAGATTATCTGAAATCTGAAAGTTGCTGCCGCACAGACTTCCGTCGGGGAATATCCTCTGCCCGAAAACGGCCGTCTCTCCCTCACGCCATATCACAAGCGCAACGTTGCCATCGTACGCGACTTCTGGATACATCTGGTTGCTCGAACCTGATGCGACCAGCAGCGGCGAACCGACCAGTTGGCCCTGCGGCGAGACGAACTGCCCGCTAATATCAAGATCACTAAAACCAGGGCGGATATCCGCCCAAACGACTAAGTAGTTAACGCCGGCAAATTCAACGCTCGGATTCATATTATGACTGGCAAGCGTCGGAGCAACCTTTATTACCTCACCCTCTGGCTGACCAGACTCATTGATCAACCTCCCATTGATGCCAAATGGTTCTTCAGAGCTATACCAAACCGCAAAGCATCGGTCGCCGTCATAAGCGATATCAGGACGATATTCGTTCGCCTGTCCGGCCGCACCGATACAATAGCCATTGTCCAGGACTAAGCCAGACGTATCCACACACGAGGCGACGATCCAGTATCGGTTGCCGGTGAACCGACTATCTGACCATACAACAATGTAATTCGTTCCGTTAAACTCGACGACGGGGTGGGTCTGTACAAATGGTCCATCACAGATCGTCACGGAACAGATCGTGTCAAGGGAAGGAGTGACCCGCACTCCGATAATGTCGCCTTCGCTTCAGCACCTATTCCGACTCACAACGAAGAGATCGGCAACGCCGTAGGCGACATCGACGCAATCCGCGGTGCTGTCGCAGAAGATCTCCTTGCCGTCGGGGTCGATCACCTGGCCATCCGGAGTGATGCGCGCGCCGAATATGGCAAAGCTTTCATCGATGAAGTAGTACCGTCGGTCGATCCAGAAGACATAGAAAAGGCCGTCGGCAAACTCAACCGCCGGGTAGTCCTGAAAGTCATTGACGGTGCAGACCGCGAAGTCAGCCCCCATAATGACAGAAGTAAAAAAAACGCAAGCAATCATATCTTTGTCGTGAAATGACTGTCTAAAGAAACACGTGCCGCGCCTACGATCCGACTCTCGATGTCACAGTGGATCAGTCAACGGAATGCTCTGCCGCTGGAAATGTTCCTTTTTCAACTTCTTCTTTGTATTGCCCCACTGCACGCCGCATCTGTTCGGCAAAATCGACGTATTTCTTCGCAAACCTGGGTGTAAAATCCTCAAAGAGTCCTAGAATATCATATAAGACCAGAACCTGGCCGTCGCAGTGAGGCCCGGCACCGATGCCTATCGTCGGTATCCCGATAGCCGTCGAGATCTTCTTCGCAAGATGACTTGGTATCTTTTCGAGGACGATCGAGAAGCAGCCTGCCGCCTCGAGAGCCTCTGCATCTTCCATCATCCGGGCGGCATCCTCTTCGCCTACCCCCTGCGTCTTGTAACCCCCGAACTTGTGTATCGATTGCGGTGTCAAACCGAGGTGGCCCATCACTGGAATGCCGAGATCGACCAGTCGCTTGATCGTCGGGATCATCGGAGCCCCGCCCTCCAGTTTTACTCCGCACGCCCCGACCTGCAAAAACCGACCCGCATTGAGGACCGCCATCTCGATCGACACCTGATACGACAGAAATGGCATATCAGCAATGATAAGGCTGTTCTTCACCCCACGTGCCACGACCTTTGTATGGTAAAGCATCTCCTCCATAGTTATGGGCAGCGTCGTCTTCTCGCCGGCGAACACATTGGCTGCCGAATCTCCAACGAGAATGATATGAACACCTGTGTCGTCGAGGATCCGCGCGGTTATGTAATCGTAGGCGGTTAGACATACAATCTTCTCGCCTTTCTTCTTTTTATGCAGAATGGTCTTGACCGTTATCATGCTCTCGACAGAACCCTCCGCGGCTCCTTGAGATTCTTTATCTCATCGTGGAGAAGGTCCAGGTCCCTCGGGTTGGCGAGGAAATCAAAACTTTTGATGTTGACGATCAACATCGGCGATGAATTGTAGTGGAAGAAGAAGGTATTGTACGCTTCACTCAACCTCTCGATGTATTCGAAATCGATGTCTCGCTCATACGCACGCCCTCGCTGTCTTATCCTCTTGAAGAGCAGTTCTGGGTCAGCCTGTAAGTAGATGACCAGATCCGGGCGCGGTATGTCGACAGAAAGAATGGAGTATATCTTATCGTATAGAGCGAACTCTTCCTCACTGAGATTCACCTCGGCGAATATGCGGTCTTTGACGAATAGATAGTCGGTGATGAGGCGGGAATTGAAGAGGTCGATCTGCGCCATCTCCCTCTGCTTCCGATACCTCGACATCAAGAAGTAGATCTGCGTGTGGAACGCGTATTTCCTGCGGTCAGTATAGAATTTCGCAAGGAAAGGATTCTCTTCGAACTCCTCGAAGATCGTGCCGGCGTGCATTTTGTTCGCCAGCACCTTGGTGAGGGACGTCTTGCCGGCACCGATGACGCCTTCAATCGCGATAAACCTCAATTCCCTCATCAGGTTCTCCGCTCAGAATCTCACTCAGCGATTTCACCGTACCGGGTGGCTTAAAATCCGGTGCGATCTCCGATAAGATCCTCATTGCGAAACGTCGGTTGAAGAAATCACGGTGGGGGACTATCAGGTCCTGCTGTCTGATTACGAGACCATCCATGAATAGAATGTCAATATCCATGACCCTGGGCAACCATCTGCCGGCTGATTTCTCCCGGCCGATCTCCACCTCGATCTCCTTGAATATCCGCAACAGTTCGGGCGCCGAGAGACCACTTCGTACCTCCAGAGCCATGTTCAGGAAATCGGGTTGATCCCGAACGCCCCACGGTTTTGTTTTGTATATCTTTGATTTCTTGAGGACCTCTATTCCGTGCGCTTCAATGAGCTCTACTGCACGCTCCAGGTTCTCCTTGAGGTTACCAACATTGCTACCCAGGAGGAGGTAGATCCTTTCCATTATTACTATTCTATTCGTAAGATACCTGATGTCAAGAAAATTGTCGCTGGAAGGACGGTCAGTGCAAGGTTTGGAGGTAAGCTGTGTTCTTCCTCAGCTCTTCATAGGAAAAAAACACGACACCGGAGAACGGCAAAGCAGCAATCTGCTCAACCTGGGCGGCTATTTGCTCTGTGCTCAAGCGGTATATACCCAAACCTACCGTTATCTTGCGTGGATCGTTCACCGCTCTCAGTGTTTTGTTCAGGATGTTCCCGATGTTCCTGCTGTATGCCATGAGGCACACAAAATCGACGATATCTTCATTCACCCACCGCGACCAGTCCTGATAGTAATCGGTACCGGCCGACTGATAGTCCGCCTTCACCGCTGCCGATATCATCACGTGGGGACGTTTGCGTCTGACCCGAGTTTTAAGCATCTGGACGAAATCAGCCAGATCCCCTCGCACCAGTTCCTGCAGCCTCCGCTCCAGATCATCACTGCCCCATATGCCGAATCGCTGTTCGAATCCGGCTGAAGAGAGATCAGACGGATCGACACCGAATTGACGCATGAACCTACTCCGAATTGCGACGTCGTTGTTGAAGCGACGCGCGGGGTACCGTATATAATCCAGGTGCACACCATCGAAGTCATATAAGTTCAGTATTTCATCGACAATGTCGTATATGTGGCCGCGAACCATTGTGTCCGCAGGCGTCAGGTAGTAACCTTCAATACCTCTCTTCTGCAATTCCTCGATACTGTAACTGAGGATCGACCTGCCCTCTCTATCTTCGACATACCAGTTGGGGTGAAGATTGATTGGATGGCGCATGTCCCCTGTGCGCGGTGCATATCCCCAAGAGTAGAAGACATTCAACCAGGCTGAGACTTTGATGCCCCTCCTGTGTGCCTCAATGAGGAAATCTCTTAACCATTTATCATCCTGTTTCCTGACCGGTGCCAAACTTGAGGGATAGTATGCTTCCCCAAGGGCATATATCTGTAAGAAGATATGATTGAACCTCCCGTCGAGCGTAGCAAGTATGTTCTGGTGATCATCGATCGACCAACGTGGGATCCAAATACCGCGGAAATCAAGCGAGAAGGTTAGTAGCAGCGTAAGCAGCAACATGCTATAATCTACACAAAAAATCCTCAATGTCAATTTAGAAATCCTGCGAGAAGGCCAGGTCATGACGCTCTGGTGCACGCGCCGACTGTTTACGGTACGCTCCGTTCTTTTGGAGAATTAGAACTAATGAAATTGGGTCGCAGCCGGATCATCCCCAACCACGGCCCATAGTTCAGCCACCCTGCATCACCCGCATGGGTGGCACGTCTTGGGTGGCGACCGCAAGTTCGATGCGAGACACGTATTGCTTTTCGTATTCGACACTCTTTCCGCATCTCTCGGGTGAATATGAGCCGCAAAACCCAATTTCATTAGCAAACCCCAAACCAACGATCTTCCTTAGAATATGAAATTGGGTTGCAGCCAGCTCATCCTGAACCACGATGCAATGATAGTAAATGGTTGATAGGTGTGGATGTTGGAACCCGCTGCCTCGCTTCAGCTGTGCGAGTCCAGCATCCTAACCCTGGCCCTTTGACAGGCTATCTTTCGTCCTCCGTCACCGACACGTAACCGTGACCTGTGTTGACGATACTGGCCTCGTGACCCCTTCACCCTTTACGTTGCCTCTCCCTTCATAATCATATTGACTTTACGGTCGATTTACGTAGAATATGGCAAAAGGAGGACACGATGGGAGTTACTACAATTCTTCTCGTAGTAATAGTTCTTATCATTCTCAGCTCCATAAAGATCCTGAAAGAGTATGAGAGGGCAACCGTATTCAGACTGGGCCGTTTCGTCAAAGTCAAAGGACCCGGCATATTCATCCTGTGGCCAGGTATCGATAAAATGGCCAAGGTCTCGCTACGCGTCATTGCCATGGACGTACCACCTCAGGATGTGATTACGAAAGATAACATCTCGATCAAAGTCAACGCAGTCGCATATTTCCGCGTCTTCGACCCTGCAAAGGCGATACTCGAGGTAGAAGACTATCTCTACGCAACGAGCCAGCTGGCTCAAACAACACTGCGGAGCGTGCTTGGCGAATATGAGCTTGACGATATCCTCATGCAGCGTGAGAAGATCAATGTCCGGCTTCAAAAGATACTCGATCAGCAGACCGATCCATGGGGTATAAAAGTTTCCACCGTCGAAATCAAGCACGTGGACATACCGCAGGAAATGCAGCGTGCGATCGCCCGCCAGGCCGAGGCCGAACGTGAGCGTCGTGCAAAAGTGATCCATGCCGAAGGGGAACTGCAAGCCGCCGATAAGCTCAACAGAGCCGCCAAGATAATCGAGGAGACAAAGGTTGGCATTCAACTTCGCTTTCTGCAGACCCTCACCGAGGTTGCCACCGAGAAGAACTCGACTACTATCTTCCCAGTGCCTATCGATCTTTTCACACCGTTCATTAAGAGACTCGAAAAAGAATAGTGACATCAGTCTACCAGCAACAGGGCTTGGACTGCTATGATATCGTCCAATCTTCATTGAAGAATTGTCTCAATATGGACTCGCGCTTCGGCGGGTACTTCCAGATACCGAAAGATTCATACGACGGATGGACAAAGCAATATAACCCGCGACGCATCATCAGACGGCTGAACGAACTCAACGACGATATGAATGAATTGAGAATGGGGGTCGTTGATGTCGACATTCGCATTACCGGCACGCGTTTTATATTTGGCATTGCTCACCCCATTCACCGCTCGGCGATCGTGTCGATCTACCGCCTCGGCGGGCCGAGATTGAAGGAACGCGTATCCAAGGAAGTAGTGCATGAAGCAGGCCATCTCCTCGGCCTCAGGCACTGTGAACACCCGCGTTGTGTAATGCATTTCTCGAACACCGTCGAGGATACAGACCGAAAAAGTGAGAGGCTGTGTGAAAGTTGCAGGAGGATGATTGAAGAGTAGGTATACGCTGTTCACACCCGGTCCGATCGACGTCCCTGATGAGGTGTTGCGTGAAACATCCTGCCCCCTTGTCTACCATCGCGAGAATACCTTTGGTGAACTTTTCACCGCCTTGACCGAGAATCTCAAAGAGGTACTGGCCGCCCCGACCTGCGACGTATTTTTCTTCACATCCTCGGGTACCGGCGGTATGGAAGCGGCATGTGCTAACGTCCTCTCCTGCAAAGATAAACCGATCGTGGCTATCTCCGGTAAGTTCGGCGAACGCTGGCTCGAATTGTGCACTGCATATGGCCTTGAACCCATACTTGTCAGAGCAGAGTACGGCAAGTCGATCGAGCCGGGTCAGATCGAGGAAGCCCTGCGCAAAGCTCCAGAATCGCCGGTGATACTCACCACACTGACAGAAACCTCCACTGGAGCGCTCAACGACATCAAGAAATTCGGAGAGGTCGCAAGGGCATTTGATGCTTGTCTTATCGTGGACGGCGTTGCGGGAATCGGAGCAGACTACTGCCCGCAAGATGAGTGGAACGTCGATGTCTTGGTCGGAGCATCTCAGAAAGCCCTTATGGCGCCACCGGGCATAGCATTTGTATCGATGTCCAAACGCGCCCTCGCGCGCGCAGCAAACGCTGATCTGCCCAGGTATTATTTCAATATAGAGACCTACAAGAAGTTCCGTGATAAGAACCAAACACCCTTTACTCCCGCCATCACGATCCTCTGCGGTATGAAGAAAGGCCTCGACATGATCCTGGAGAAAGGACTCCAGCACAATTTCCAGAAACATGCCGAGATCGCAGATTTTGCACGTGAAAGGGTACAGAGCATGGGGTTCGAATTGTTGCCAGAACGACCTTCGAACGCACTGACCGTCGTAAAGATGCCAACCGGTAAAGACAGCACCCCGATAATTAAGGAAATCAAGGAACAACACAAGATCTTGTTCGCCAATGGCCAGGCAAACCTAAGGGGAACGATCATCCGTATCGGTCACATGGGTAACTATACCGTGGAAAAATTATCCAAGGCACTCGATGTATTGCAGGCCGTCGCCTGCAGGGACGAAAAGTAGATATGACCCGCTTCGTGAAGATCGGTTATGAAGGCATCGAGATAAGCCTCCCCTTGCATGCGTTGTATCTATACAGAGGCAATGCACAGCTGCTCGATAATATATCTCCATTGATCAATGACGGCATCGAACGCCGCGAAAAAGTCATTTTCATCGGCGACAGACAACTCTGCAGGACCTTACGAAAGAATTTCCGTACACGCATTACCGCAGTCGACGAAGAGGTCCGGCCGAA
>CP070795.1:1881019-1886180 GCA_020343455.1 Caldifarciminota bacterium | reverse complement strand
ATAGGAGTGAATGTTTGATGGAATCAATAAACCAAAAGGAGCACAATTCATGAACGAATTTGCTTACTTATATGCATCATTTGATGACTATATTACAATGGCAAGACCCCAAAAAACTCAAAGGAGCAAGCCATGAAGATCGGAGTATATGTTTGCCATTGTGGCGGGAACATATCCGAAGTCGTTGATATCAAGAAACTGACGTCGTCCGCTGAGAATCAACCTGAAGTGGCCGTCGTACGGGACAACGCACACATGTGTTCGGATGTCGGGCGGAATCTTGTCCTGGAGGACATAAAGAAACACAAACTCGATAGGGTCGTGGTCGCTGCGTGTTCTCCGCAATTCCACGGAAAAACATTCATGGATATTGTCGAGAAGGCAGGTCTATCACCTTACGTGTTTGAGATGGCCAACATCCGGGAACAGTGCTCTTGGCCCCATTTCAACGAACCTGATCTTGCCACAAAGAAAGCAAAAGACCTCATCAGCGTCGCACTGGCAAAAGCAAGGCTGGACGAATCACTATCAAGGAAGACCATGCCCATCGGCAAGAGAGTCCTTGTTGTCGGCGCCGGCATCGCCGGCATTCAAGCAGCGCTCGATCTCGGTGACGCCGGATTCGAGGTGTATTTGGTCGAAAAGGAGGCCACGATCGGCGGGAAAATGGCACAATTGTCGAGGACATTCCCCACCGAAGACTGTGCCGCGTGTATCCTTTCACCGAAGATGGCCGACGTTCCGGCCAACCCCAACATTACGCTGTTCACCAATTCGGAAATCGAGAAAGTCAGTGGCTTTTTAGGGAATTTCGACGTAACGATCAATAAGAAACCCACATACGTAAACGACCAGTGTGTTGCCTGCGGAGTGTGCGAAGAGAAATGTCCGGTTAAGATTCCGAATGAATTCGAACAAGAGTTGACCACGCGCCGGGCAATCTATGTACCTTTTGAATTCGCCGTCCCCTACAAATATCTGATCGACGAGAGCAACTGTATCTACCTGCAGAAGGGGAAATGCGGAAACTGCAAGAAGGTCTGCCCTCACGACGCGGTAGATTTTGACCAAAAACCTGAAAAGGTGGAAGTGAAAGTTGACACGATAATCGTTGCCACAGGTTACGATATCTTTGACGCCAAGGAGAAGAAAGTCTACGGTTTCGGCACGAATAAGAACGTGATAACGTCGCTCGCAATGGAACGAATGATCGTCCATGAAGCTGAAGGAAGAGCGACTAGAGAGATCGGCAAGAGGGTCGCTTTTATACAATGCGTCGGATCAAGAGATGAACAGATCGGGAACGAATACTGCTCAAGGATCTGCTGTATGTATGCGACAAAACTCTCGCAACTCCTCAAGCGAGCAGACCCGAAGAAGGACGTTTACGTATTCTACACCGATCTCCGTGCATTTGGCAAAGGTTTCGAAGAATACTACAAGCGGGCACAGAAGACTGGTGTTAAATTCATCAGGGGAAGAGTTGCCGAGGTGAACGAAGATTCAAAGACCGGTAAAGTGGCTATAAAAGTAGAGGACACGCTTGCGCGGCAGATAATTGAATCCGAGTTCGATCTTGTGGTACTCTCGGTAGGCATGACGCCGGGTGCAGGGACCAAGCAAGCAGCCGAAGTGCTGCGGATGACGAAAAGCCCTGGTGGTTTTCTCCAGGAAGCCCACCCGAAGTTCAAGCCGGTTGACACCCTCAATGACGGCGTATTCATCTGCGGCTGTGCTCAGGGGCCGAAGGACATCCCTGACACCGTGGCGCAGGCAAGTGCAGCGGCATCAAGGGCAATACGGTTGATGAATAAGGGCATCTATGCCGTTGAACCGATCACCGCTGTCGTCGACGAGGACCTATGCAGTGGCTGCGCCACGTGCGTCAGTGTTTGTCCTTATGAGGCGGTGAAGACAGAGATGAAGGATGACAAGAGGGTCGCCAAGGTGAATGAGATCCTGTGCCAGGGCTGCGGTTCATGTTCAGCCGCCTGCCCTTCTGGTGCTTCGCAGCAGCACTGGTTCATGAATAATCAATTGAAAGCGATGGTTGGCGCCGCACTTGGTGAGGAGGAACAATGAAGAACAATACCGAACCCAAAATAGTCGCGTTCTGCTGCAATTGGTGTTCCTACGCCGGAGCCGATTCTGCAGGTACCTCGCGGCTCCAGATGAAACCGCATTTCCGAGTCATTCGCGCCATGTGTTCGAGCAGGATCGATCCCGAACTGATATTGGATACGCTGAAGAAAGGCGCCTGGGGCGTATTGGTTGCCGGTTGTCACCCCGGCGACTGCCATTACGTGACTGGCAACTACCGCACCCAAAAGAGAATAGCGCTCCTGAAGAACCTACTCCAGGAACTTGGCATCGCGCCGCAAAGGGTGAGATTGGAATGGATCTCAGCCAATGAAGGTGGGAAGTTCCAAAAAGTCATTAACGAATTCATCGACGAAATCGCTTCGCTCGGACCGCTCCAATTGGCCGGACGATCCACTGCCAAGGAGGCATCATGATCAAGAAGGTCGAGCTTACGCCCGAGAACGATAGATTCATCAACAAGGTCAACGAACTGAGCGGCGAGGTGGTCACCCTCTGCGAGCAATGCGGGACCTGTTCAGGAGGCTGCCCTCTAGTCTCGGAAATGGACATAACCCCGTCTCAGTGGATGAGATTGGCACAATTGGGATTGAAAGAAGTCCTGGATTATAAAGCAGTCTGGGTATGTGCTTCCTGCTTTACTTGCACCGTAAGGTGCCCTCGAAAAATCGATGTATCAAAAGTGGCCGAAGCATTGAGGCAAATCATACTCCGCAAAGCGATCGATTACATAGATCTCAAGGCGATTCCGAAAGAAGAACTGGCCTGCCTTCCCCAAATTGCACTCGTAAGTGCCTGCCGAAAATTCACCGGATAGGAGGAAAAACATGACCACACGAAAGACAGAAACCCCGAAAACTGCGGCAACGGATAACTTCAAAATTCCATACTATCCCGGATGCACCTTGAAGACGACGGCAAAGAACTTCGAAAACTCAGCCATTGCCGCGGCCCGTGCGTTGGGTATCGAACTAATGGAAATCCCGCGATGGAATTGCTGCGGCACCGTCTTCTCACTTACCCACGACGATCTCATACACCATGTGGCTTCGGTGCGAAATTTCATTCGGGTCCAAGAAATGAATGATTACGGGCTGGTGAAGAACGAGAATCGCCTGGTCACGCTTTGCGCCATGTGCTTCAACACCCTGAAGAGCACTAATCTACGTGTCAAGAAGAATGCAGAAGACCTGAAGAAGATCAATGACCTCATGTATCGGGAAGAAGATTATACAGGTAAGGTCGAAGTACTCCACTTTCTCGAACTTCTGAAATCGCTCGGTTTCGAAAAAATCCGCGGCCGCGTGAAGAAACCGCTCAAAGGACTGAAAATCGCCCCATACTACGGCTGTATGATTCTTCGCCCACAGGAAATAGGCATCGATGATCCGGAAGATCCAACGATACAAAGAGACCTTCTATTGTCGCTGGGTGCAGATTCTGTCGATACACCCTACAAGCGGGTGTGTTGCGGCAGTTACCAAACGGTGAAAGAGAAAGCCATCGTCGCTGAACTAGCATACGATATCCTGTCTCATGCCCGAAAAGAAGGCGCCGAGGCAATGGCCACGGTTTGCCCCCTCTGTGCCTTCAATCTCGACCACCGTCAGAAGGAAGTGAAGGCCAGCCATTCAGATTTCGAAGAGATGCCGGTATTCTACGTAACGCAGCTGATGGCGATTGCCTTCGGTTTAGAGAACGAATCCTACGGTTTCGACCAGAATTATGTCGATCCGCGACCGTTGCTCGCGAGCAAATCGTTGATAAAACAACAGGGGAGCTAACGATGCAAGAAAACAGAAGCCCAATAATGGACCGGATCGCCGAGGCGAACAAAGCAGCAACGACCGGCATTGATGCCAAGGACATCAAGGATTGGATCACGATCTACATCATGGGAAAAGCCTACACGGTTCCGGCAGATTTGACCATTCTAACGGCCATGGAATACGCTGGATACAAGTTTGTAAGGGGCGTGGGCTGCAGGCAGGGCTTTTGCGGCGCCTGTGCGACTGTCTTCAGAAAGAAAGGCGACTACAAACTCCAAACCGGCATGGCTTGTCAAACACGAGCCGAAGATGGCATGTACCTCGTTCAGATACCCTTCTCGCCGGCAGAAAAGGCAGAGTACGACATAACCAAAGAACCTTACGAAGCCTCGGTCTTCATCAAGCACTACCCCGAGGTCACAAGGTGCGTGTCATGCAATACGTGCACAAAAGCATGTCCGCAGGACCTGGAGGTCATGGATTATGTACAGGCAGCCATACGGGGCGCCTTCGATGCATTGTCCGAAGCCAGTTTTGACTGTATCCAGTGCGGACTATGTGCCATACGCTGCCCGGCCGAGATCGTCCAGTATAACGTCGCTCAGTTAGGAAGAAGGATGTATGGACGGTACGGACAGGGCGTTCCCGAACACCTCAGAAAACGCGTCAAGGAGATCGCCGAAGGCAAATTCAAAAAGGACATGGAAAAGATCATCAAGTGCTCCATCGAAGAACTCCGGAAGATATATACAGACCGCGAAAAAGAACCAGAATAGGAAAGGAGCGAAAAATGGCAGAGCTGAAATACATAGAGGGTTATCCTGAAAATATGCGAAAAGAAATCGAAAAGGTGGCGAAAACGCGCGAAAAGAGAATTAGCTACACTCCTCCGGCAATGACCATGAAAGAACGAGACGAGGTCCTGAAAATTCATCCGGACTACGCTCCCGGCGGCAAGCGCGAAATCAGGGTCGGCCCTAACAAAGGTAGCCTTGCACCAAACGAGGTCGTTGATCTGCTCGAGGCCTACCCTTTGATCGACCAGGGTGATGTCAATCTATCCAAGGTCGATTATGATACCGACATCTTGATTGTCGGAGGTGGCCTGGCCGGTACCACAGCCTCACTGTGGGCGAACGACTGCGGAGTGCCTGCCGATAATATCCTGCTCACCAACAAACTGCGCCATGGTGACGCGAATTCGATAATGGCTGAAGGTGGAACCCAGGCTGCGGATCGGGAAGTAGATTCTGTCGTGAAACACTACATCGATACGATTGGTGGCGGGCATT
>CP070795.1:1877112-1880919 GCA_020343455.1 Caldifarciminota bacterium | reverse complement strand
AGCGCGACTAGGCCATACTCGCCAAATGCAATGGAATTACCGCTTGTCGCCTTTCCTTTACGGCGTCCTCGATGGTGCTTGCGGTATTTCGTCTTTTTCGGTTCGAGCATTAGTGTGCTTCTCCCTTGTAGATCCAGACCTTCACCCCAACCGTGCCGTATATGGTGAACGCGGTTGAACATGCATAATCGATATCTGCATTGATCGTCTGTAGCGGCACTCTTCCTTCCGGATACCATTCGGTCCGAGCGATTTCGGATCCCCCCAGCCTGCCTGAACAGGCGACCTTTATGCCCCTCGCACCAATCTTCATTGCCGAGATTATCGCACGTTTCATGGCGCGTCGGTGGGAAATCCTCTGTTTGATCTGACGCGCGATATTCTGCGCGACCAGGAATGCATCGAGTTCGGGCATTCTGATCTCTTCGATGTTGATCGCTACGTCTTTTTCGATCAGACTCTTGACCTCTTCACGCAGCTTCTTGATCTCTTCACCGCCCTTGCCGATGACCTTGCCCGGTTGGGCAGTATAGATGGAAATGATGACACGATTTGAAAGTCTTCTAATTACAATATCGGACAGCATCGCATCTGAAAGTCTCTGATACAAATACCGGCGCACCGAATAGTCTTCGGCAATGAGCTTACCGTAATTCTGTTGATCAAACCATTTGGATTTCCAATCTTTGGTAATTCCCAATCGGAATCCAATCGGATGCGTTTTCTGACCCATTAGCCTCCCTTCTTCGTGATCGGTTCGATTGAATCGACAGTTACTTTGATGTGACAGGTTCTTCTTCGTATCATGTCCGCGGTGCCGCGGAACCCCGGTCTCCAGCGCTTGAGCACCGGTCCCGCATCGACACCTGCTTCCTTCACGAACAGCTCACTATCGTCGACGCGGATCGTGCCGACGTTGCTCTTGAAATTCGCTACTGCGGAATTGAGAGTTTTAAGAACGGGGATCTTGGACCGCGATGGATGGAACTGGAGTAATGCGCGGGCTTCGAGAATACCCTTTCCCCGGATCACATCGAGTATCATTTTTACTTTCCGCGGAGAAACCCGCTCATATCTCTTTACCGCACGGGCCATCATTTCTCGAACTCCCTCTCCTTCTCTGCCTTTCTCGTTCCCGAGTGGATACGGAACGTCCTTGTAGGTGCAAACTCGCCCAGTTTATGGCCGACCATCCTCTCCGTTATGTACACCGGAATGAACCGATTCCCATTATGGACGGCAACAGTAAATCCAACGAACTCCGGCGGGATGATCGAATTCCGTGCCCACGTTTTGATGATCTTCTTTTCGCCGCTGTCGATCAACACGGTAATCTTCTTCATCAATTTCGCGTCGACGTACGGACCTTTCTTCAAGGCTCTCGACATTACTTTCTCCTTTTCAAGATAAATTTGGCTGATGGCTTTTTCGGTTTGCGCGTTTTCTTGCCTTTGGTGAGCCATCCCCATGGTGATGTGGGTTGACGGCCGCCGTGTGAACGACCCTCTCCGCCGCCCATGGGGTGGTCGGTCGGGTTCATGGCGACACCCCGAACATGCGGCCTGACGCCCATATGGCGGTTTCTTCCCGCTTTACCGATCGATACGCTCGAATGAAGGGGATTGGATACTTTGCCGATCGTTGCGCGGCATCTCGAATCGATCAATCTGAGTTCGCCTGATGGCATCTTTATATGGGCATACTTGCCCTCCTTAGCGAGTATCTGACATGAGAGGCCGGCGCCTCTTACGAGCTGAGCACCCTTCATGGGCGTCAATTCGACCGCGTGGATCTCGACACCTAGAGGAATGTTGGCGAGCGGCATGCAATTGCCGATCTTTATCTGTATGTTGTCGCCGGACACGATAGTGTCACCTACCTGGATTCCGTCGGGAGCGATGATGTAGCGTTTTTCACCGTCTTTGTAGCTGAGCAGGGCGAGTAGAGCGCTGCGATTTGGATCATATTCTATCGCCTGAACTTGTGCCGGAATGTCGACCTTGTCTCTGCGAAAATCTACGACCCTGATCTTCTTTCGGTGACCGCCGCCACGGTGCCTCGCCGTGATTCTCCCGAGGTTGTTGCGCCCTCCACTCTTCCTCTTACTGAAGGAGAGTGACTTCTCCGGTTTGGCCTTGGTCACCGCTGGCTTGTTCACACTGTAAAAGCGGCGCGCCGGTGAAGTGGGTTTGTACTTTTTGGTCGCCATCACACACCTTCTATCAACTCTATTTTCTGGCCGGGCTTGAGCGTCACCGTTGCTTTCTTATAACCCGTCTTGTACCCGAATGAGATCCCCATTCTCTTCGGCTTGCCACGGAAGTTTGCCGTCTTGACGTCTATGACGTTTACCCCGAACAGCTTCTCAACGGCATTCTTGATTTCGCGCTTGTTCGCTTGCTTTGCCACTTCGAACTGGTAGCAATTGATCTCCCGCAGCCGATCTGCCTTCTCCGTTATCAGCGCTTTTTTGATTACTTTTTCGGTACGCATCGCTGCTCCAATTTTTCCAGTCCTTTCCGTGTGATGAGTAAGTATTCGGCCAACAGCACATCATAACAATTGATATCATTGGCTCTCTTCAAATAGATATTGGGTACGTTACGGCTTGCGAGCAACGTATTCTTGTTGACTTCATCGACTGCTACGAGAGTCCTGGCTTTTTCGATATTTATGTCTTTCATTATCTGTACAAAATTCTTTGTCTTGGGCGCTTCGAGAACGAGCTCCTCGATGACCAGTACCTTGTTTTCTTGTGCCTTTGCGCTCAAAGACGCCAAGAGTGCACCGATTCTCTTCTTCCTCGGTATCGGAGTCGAATAATCTCTCGGTTTCGGACCGAAGGCCACGCCGCCACCTTTCCAGAGAGGCGAGCGTGTGCTGCCATGCCTTGCCCAGCCGATACCCTTCTGTCGGTAGGGTTTCTTGCCGCCACCTCTCACTTCTGCCTTCGTCTTGGTGCTGGCATTGCCATTTCTCATATTGTCACGGATCGCATTAACCGCTTCCCACAAGAGGGTTTTGTTCACCTTCCGGTTGAATATTTTCTCACCCAGCTCGACGGTTCCGCTTTCCTTACCATTTTTGTCGAATAACTTCGTCTGCATCACTCATCCTTTGTTATTATGAGGTAACCGTTGCGCGCTCCTGGTACAGCACCTTTGAGGTAGAGCATGTTCTTTTCTTTCTCCACTTTGACAACGCGCAGGTTCTTCACCGTCACCCGCTCGTTACCGTACCTGCCGGGCATCGTTTTGTTCTTCCATATCCTGCCTGGTGCAGAGCCCGCACCGGCAGAACCGATTCTTCGGTGTGCCATCGACCCATGGGTTGCCGGACCGCCTTTCCATCCCCATCTTTTGACGCCGCCCGTGAAACCTCGTCCTTTGGTCCAGCCGATTACCGATACCTTGTCGCCATTTGCGAAAACCGTGACATCGATACTGTCGCCGACCTTGTACTTGCCGGGTTCCTCGACATTTATTTCCAGAATACGGGCTGCCGAGGCTATTTTTGATTTTTTCAGATGTCCGGCCATAGGTTTGTTCACTCTTTTCTTCGTCCCGAACCCAAGTTGTATTGCTTTGTAGCCATCGTGGTCCTCGTTCTTCACCTGAAGGATCGGACAGGGGCCTGCTTGCACGATGCTGACCGGAGTCAATTCGCCTTTTTCTGTGAATATCTGGGACATTCCGATCTTCTTGCCAACAATACCGATCATGATTACATCGCCTTTACTTCAATGTAAACGCCCGCAGGTATCTCGAGTTTATTCAAAGCGTCGATGATATCCGGTGTGACGTCGCT
>CP070795.1:1848023-1877012 GCA_020343455.1 Caldifarciminota bacterium | reverse complement strand
CTCTTGGCAGAACCCTGATATTTCTGCGTAAACGGAAAAATCCCGTTAAATCAACAACTTTGTCCTTTTGAGGTCGGATTTCGAGACTTTTGTGGCTCTCCGAAGCCTCCGTTTCCTCTTTCTCGACTTTGAGGACAAGTTATGGCTCTTGCCAGCCCTGCTGCGCATTATTATGCCGCTTTTCTTGACTTTCAGCCGCTTTTTGGCGCCTCGCTTGGTCTTCACCTTTGACATTCTATGTTCTCCTCTTTTTCTCGGGCAGATAAGTTACGAGATAGATGTTGTTTTCTTTTTTCGGAGCGGCTTCTGGTTTGCCGAGACCTTCCAGGTCGATCCGCATCTTCTGCAACATCTTCAGTGCCATATCGGCATGGAGCATTTCTCGGCCCCTCAACCTAAGTGAAATCTTCACGCGGTCGCCGTCCGTAAGAAATTCTTTAACCTTGGCGAGTTTGACCTGATAATCGTGCTCGCTTATCTTAAGTGAGAATCTCATACCGCGTGCGGTCGTGCGATGTTGGTGCTTGCGTGACTCGCGTTCCTGACGCTTCTTCTCGTAGACGTATCGACCGAAGTCCATGAACCTGCATACCGGAGGTTTGGCGTTCGGGGCAACCTCAACGAGATCCAGTTCTTTTGTGCGAGCCATACGCATTGCTTCTTTGATGTGAAATTCACCAAGCATTGTTCCATCTTCATCTACTATCTTTACCCTCTGTGCTCTGATTTCGCGGTTTACTTTTGGCAGTTGCTTAATTTGCACCTCCTTGTTCTGATTCGATCAAACGGAAAAATTCCTTCAATTTCATCTGACCCAAATTTCCTTCTTTGTGTTTTCTCACTGATACTACCTTGTCTACGACTTCCCGCTGGCCAAGGATGAGCATATAGGGCACCTTGCTGACCTCAACTGCTCTGATCCGGTAGTTTATCTTTTCAGATTTGTTGTTGAGTTCTGCCCGCAACCCTGTTTTCCGGCACTTTTTCAATACGCTTTCCGCATACTTATTTTCCTTATCTGTAATGGGCATGACCACGACCTGTACTGGAGCCAGCCATACGGGGAATGATCCTGCGTAGTGCTCAATGAGGCAACCGATGAAACGTTCCAGGGATCCATAGATTGCGCGATGGATGACCATCACCTTCTTGTGTTGCCCGTCTTTATCCATGTACTCGATGTCGAAACGGCGCGGTAGATTGAAATCGAACTGAATGGTCGCCGCCTGCCACTTCCTATCGAGCGCATCTACGAGTTTTATGTCGATCTTAGGGCCGTAGAACACTGCTTCTCCTTCCATGCGTGTGTAGGAGAACCCGATCCTGTCCAGAGCGTTAACCAATCCTCTTTCCGCCCTTTCCCACTCTTCGTCAGTGCCCATGTATTTGGTCTTTTCCTTAGGGTCGCGGACCGACAGCTCGATCCGGAAGTTATAGAAGCCAAAATGATTCATGAATTTCTTGGTCAATTCGAGCACTTTGACGATCTCATCATCGATCTGTTCGGGCTGGCAGAATATGTGGGCATCGTCAATCGTGATCCCCCTCACCCGCAGCAAACCATGGAGAGTTCCTGACAACTCCTTGCGGTAGACCGTGCCAAGTTCGGCATATTTTATGGGCAGTTCTCGGTAACTCCGGACCCGCGATTTGTATATCAGTATGTGGCCGGGGCAATTCATTGGCTTGAGCACGTATTCTTCATTGTCTACGGGCATCACGTACATATTGTCTATGTAGAAATCATAGTGTCCGGATTGCTGCCAGAGCTGTCCTCTTGCAATGTGGGGCGTAATGTTGATCTCGTATCCGGCCGCGAGGTGTTCTTGTATCCAGTAATCCTCGATGATCCTGCGCAGAATTGCGCCTTTTGGATGCCAGTACACAAGACCGGCGCCGGCTTCATCGAAGATCGAGAAAAGTTCGAGTTCAGTGCCCAGCTTGCGATGGTCACGTTTCTTGGCTTCTTCGACCTTCTCCAGAAAATCGTTCAACTCATCTACTTCAGGGAATGATATTCCGTATATCCGAGACAGCATTACTTCCTTCACGTCGCCCCGCCAGTAGGCTCCTGCGACACTGAGTAGTTTGAAGGAGCGGATGTACCCGGTACTCGGAACATGTGGACCGCGGCAAAGATCGGCAAAATCGCCGTTACGGTAGATGCTTATGTTCTTATCATCCAGCTCTTCTATCAACTGGACTTTGAACGATTCACCGGTGCCATCGAAGAGATCGATGGCGGCCTGCTTTTCCATTTCGATGCGTTCGAACGGAATATCCTGCTCGATTATCCTCCTCATCTCTGCCTCTATCCTTGTGAGATCGTCGGTGGAGAACGGTGTTTTTGTGTCGAAATCGTAGTAGAAACCCTGGTCAATTGCCGGACCAATGGCCAGTTTGGCCGCAGGAAAGAGTTTCTTCACGGCCATTGCCATGACGTGCGAAGAAGAATGCCAGTATATCTTCTTACCATCGTCACTGGAGAAGTCGATCAACTCAAGGCTCGAATCCTCGGTTATCTTGGTTGCCATGTCTACCAGGTCACCGTTGATGCGGGCAGCAATGTATTTCCGGTCCTTGACCTGGTCAGAAATGCGTTTTCCTCGCTCGATTTCGACGGTTTTGCCATTGAGTCGGATTTTTATCATAGAGCAATTATAGGTCTATTTTCAATGTTGTCAATAGAAATCCGTAATTACGGGATCATAAATCGATGGAGATACGCTACGATCGATTTATGAGTTGAGAGGATGAGCTATACTGTTTCTTGCCTTATTGACTTGGATAACGTATTCATTATAATGCATTGTGGAATATGTAAGGTATGCGTTCATCGCCCTTGTCGGTTGGGGTCTATGGGCGATCGGTAGTAAGATATTGACACGGTACTTCAACACAATGAGCACTACATTTTGGATTTCCTTTTGGTCGATGGTTTTCCTGACCATCTTCCTTATCTTTCGCAGAAATTTGATGTTGAACAGATACGTCATCTATTCGATACCAGTTGGTCTGGTTTCGCTCGCGGCAATAGTCGCGTTCTATAAAGCCCTGAAGATTGGCCCATCCTCGGTCGTTTTGCCATTGACCAATATGTATGTGATCCTGCCGGTGCTTTTCGGATTCATCGTACTGAAGGAACCAGTCACGCTGCCAAGGGTACTTGGGATCGTTTTCGCGATTCTTGCCGCCATATTTCTAACCATATGAAAATACTAATATACGAAGACAATTACGATAAATTCTATCCTCTCGTCAATCTCTTTCCCCAGTTCCAATTACGTGCCGGTATATGCACCGTCGCCGAAAACTCGATATCCCATTTTGGGAATGTGAGAGCAGATTTCGTCGCGCGGAAGGTTTTCGGCCTGGAAAAGGCGAAGCCAAGCGCGCCAGCCCTCTATCTTTCGAGCCGTCTGCTGCTGACCTCATCATTCAGGGTGCCGTCTGTCGATTCATTGATATCTGTTAACGGACAGACAGTGGGTTTTATCAGGACCAGAGCACCATTCCCCGCCTCCCTCGACGAAATCCGCGACATGATCGGTACGATCGGCCGGTCGATCACGGTCGAGGGGTTGGTCCTGAATAATCTTTGGGATATGGTAACGGTCAATGCGGATGTCATCATTAAGCAGTGCACACGCATACGCGGCCCGGGCAAGAGGTCGGTTGGTGTAGTGGCAAAGAGCAGGAACGTATACGTTGCACCGGGTGCAAAGGTACACAAGATGGTTCATCTGGATGGTTCGGACGGCCCGGTATACATAGATAAGGGTGCTCAGATCCGCCCTTTCACGACGATCATCGGGCCTTCTTTTGTCGGCGCACACGCGATTGTCGACCGGGCAAAGATAATACGATCGAGTATCGGGCCCCACTGCCGTATCGGCGGCGAAGTGGAAGAAAGTATCTTCGGGGGATTCTCCAACAAGTATCATGAGGGGTTCATTGGCCACTCATATGTTGGCGAATGGGTAAATCTGGGTGCTTTGACGACGAATTCCGATCTGAAGAATAACTACGGTCCGGTGCGGATTAAGATCGGTGAGAACGAGATCGATACGGGCATTACAAAACTGGGATGTTTCATTGGAGACCATGTAAAACTCGGAATCGGTACGCTCATCCCGACCGGCGCGGTGATTGGCAGTTTCGTGAATTTTGCCGGAGGCGGGCTGATACCACGGTATGTGCCCGACTTCAAGTGGGTCGTGGGCAGCGGAGAGGAAGCGTACGATTTAAATAAAGCCATAAAGACTGCGCAGATCGTGCTCGGCCGAAGGAACGTCCAGATGTCGCGTCAATATGAGGAAATAATCCGGAACCTCCATGGCCAGGTTTGTCGTAGCAATTGACGGTGGGGCGGGTTCGGGAAAGAGCACGACGGCAAGGGGTGTTGCGGAAAGGTTAGGGTTCTTCTACCTTGACACAGGCGCAATGTACCGGGCGTTCACACTCAAATGCCTGCGCAGCGGCCACAAAATCCATCAAGAAGCAGACCTGCAGATGATACGCAGATTGCTCGACACGACATCCGTCGATCTGCGTAAGGAGGATGGCGGCATTAAGGTGTACCTTGACAATGAAGACGTATCACTGGCGATAAGAAAGCCCGAGGTAAGCGGGTTCGTATCGCAGGTTTCGGCCATACCCGAAGTGCGTGAATGGATGGTGGCAAAGCAGAGGCAGATTGCGGAAGGTAAGCATGTCGTATGCGAGGGTCGCGACATCGGCACGGTCGTATTCCCGGATGCTCAGGTAAAGATCTTCATGGAAGCTGATGTTCGGGTCAGGGCAGCGCGGCGATTGAAAGAGTTGGGCGAGAAAAACCTGGAAGCGGATGAGAGTGAAGTTCTCGAAAACATCAAATTCCGGGACAGGTACGATTCTGAACGCACCCATTCGCCTTTAAAGAAAGCAAGGGATGCGGTAGTCGTAGATACTACATACTTGACCATTGAAGAAGAAATCAATCGGGTTAAAGCGATCGTCGAAGAACGACTTCGTGCCTGACCGGTATGGTCTGCTATTCTGGTAATTATCAGAGTGCCGGAGTAGACGGTGAATTGGACGGGGTGAACGTCGTTGACGTGCGGGCGCTTCAGACGATGCGGGCTTTGCGGACGTTTTTCAGAATGATTTCGATTACGTTCGGGGAATCAGCGTCATACCACACCATCCCCGGGATCTTACTGAACCATGTGATCTGACGTTTGGCGTAATTGCGGGTTCTGCGTTTCGCTCTCTCTATTGCTTCGTCAAGCGGAATACGGCCCTGACAATATTCGATCATCTCTTTGTAGCCGATGGTTCTGAGTGCACCTGATTGCGGACTGTACCCGCGTTGGAGTAGAGATTCGACCTCTTCGAGCAACCCCGCTCTGATCATTTCGTCGAACCTCCGGTCGATTCTTCGATAGAGAACTTTCCTGGGCAATTTCAACCCTATATAATAAGGTAGAAAAGGACTCTTTTTCACACCCCCGATGCTCTTGCTCAAAGCTCGACCCGTTATTTCGTAGACCTCGAGCCCCCTCAGAATGCGCTGCTTATCATTGGGTTTGATACCCTGTGCCCACTCAGGGTCGATGCGCGATAACCTTCTGTACATGTAATCGGTGCCTTTCTCTTCGAGCATCTTGCGTAGGCGTTCTTTTGTATTCTTATCGGATCGGGGCAGATCGTCGAGCGGATGGAACAGCGACTTGATATACAATCCAGTACCGCCACACACGACCGGGTGAAGACCGCGGAAACGTATATCGGTGATGGCATGGCCGGCGTCGCGAGCAAACTGGCCGCAGGAGTAATTTTCATCAGGAGAGACGAAATCGATCAGGTGAAATTTAACTTTCTTTCTTTGCCGGGCGTCGGGTTTGGCGGTTCCGATGTCGAGGTTCTTGTATATCTGCCTGGAGTCGGCCGAGATTATTTCACCGGAGATCTTCAGTGTGAGTTCGATTACAACGGCTGTTTTCCCGACCGAGGTCGGTCCTACGATGGTCAATAGATGCATAGCATGGAATAGCGTACGCGTTGAGCGTTCATCGTTTTCGTGCCCGGATCGGATTCACGAATCGCGAACATGGTAAACGAAATCACAAATAGATGCCGAACAGCTCTAATAATCTATAGATCAGTGGTTCAAAGATGACAACGGCAATCCCGCCCAGGCTTAGGAAAGGCCCGAATGGTATGGGGCTTTCACGATCCTGCCGGGTGGCGATTATGTAAGCAATGCCCAGAGCGGATCCCGCAAGGGCACCGATGAATATGGCCGGCAGAATGAACGGAAAACCGACGAAGGCGCCGATCATTGCGGTCAGATAGACATCGCCCAATCCCATTACTTCTTTCTTGTATATTTTGCCGCCTATGACCCTGATCAGAAGAATCATCCCGCCCCCGAACGCCATACCGATGATGCCCGCGATAAAATTCGATTTGAATATCTGGAAAAGAAGACCGAGGACAATGCCTGATATGGAGAGCGCGTCCGGGATGACTTGGAATGAGAAGTCGATGAATGTGATCACGAGCAGGGCGCTGAAATAGAAACCGATGAAGAAAAAGGGATAGCCGAAACCGAAGCGGCCGAAGATGAATACGAAGAATAGGCCGGTCAGGGCCTCGACAATGGGATAGCGCAGCGATATGGTTTGACGGCACTGTGAACACCGCCCACCGAGAATGATATAGCTCACGATCGGAATGTTTTGATACCATTTGATTCGCTTCTTGCATCCTGGGCAGAAGGACTGTGGTGTGATGATCGATATACGCCTCGGCATCCTGAAGATGAGTACATTCAGAAAACTGCCGATCACCGAACCAAGGATAAAGACGAAAATATAGTAGATCACGTACCCCCTGAATCGTCGGTTGCCTTCTTTTTGAAATACGTATCATAAGCACCAAGGCATTGGCTGAAATAATCGATGCAAGAGGTCATGACCGTGACCAATTCTGCGTCCGGTTGACTCTTGATCTTGGGCAATGTGATCGCTGCTTTCTTCATGCCGGGAACGACACCCGGCGATATAACGTTGTGTTCGGCAAGGCTGATGAAAACATCGGCGGTGTTGAGTGGGGTTCGGTACCCATGGGCGATTATTATACTATTTCCAATGTCGATCATCGATTTCGTTATGCTCTGGAAGAGGTAGACGCCGCGGTCAAACGATTTTCTATGAGGTGGTTCAAGAACATTCGGATAGCTGGCAATTGATTTTATCTCGGCTATGTTGCGTTTGATATTTTCGCTCATATTGGGGAAGTTGTGCACATTCATCGTCTGATTATAAGTAGCATCGAGGTGATGTCAATAGCCGCACCTCGAACAGATATCTAAAAAAAAGAGAAGGGGGATTGCTCCCCCTTCTTAACCACAACTATCTCTTCTTCCTTTTCTTTGTTGCCTTCTTTTTCTTTTTCTTCGTTGCTTTCTTTTTCTTCTTCTTTGTTGCTTTCTTTTTCTTCTTTGCAGGCATTCTTACCTCCTTTTGTGCGATTATAATCATTATTTAATTTTTGTCAAGAGCCAAGTTGATGTGTAGCATCGTCTTTTACGCTCGTTGGGCTATTGACTTGATGTCGGAAATGGTTATCCTCTTATATGTTCATTTTGTTTTTTTGTGTTCTTAGTGTAAACGATGTTTTCATTGCCGATCTTGATGGTGTCATCAGTCCCGCGAGCAGTTCTTATATGTTGCGCGTTATCGACGTGGCGGAAAATGAAGAGGCGGCTTGCGTCATTTTCAAGATCGACACGCCGGGGGGGCTTGATGCTTCGATGCGGGAAATTTGCAAGGCGATTCTAAATGCCGATGTGCCGGTGGTTGTGTATGTTGCACCGAGTGGTGCTCGTGCTGCTTCGGCCGGTGTCTTCATATTGTATGCAAGTCACGTCGCAGTGATGGCTCCCGGGACGAATGTCGGTGCTGCACATCCGGTTAGCATGGGCGGTGAAAAGATGGATAGCGTAATGATTGAGAAGGTGACGAATGACGCTGTGGCCTATTTAAAGTCGCTGGCCAAGGAGCGGGGCAGGAATGAAGCGTGGGCTGAGCTATCAGTGCGCGAGAGTGCGTCGGTAGATGCTGAGACCGCCCTGAATATCGGTGTTATCGATCTTCTCGCCGATAACGAAATCGAATTGATCGAACGTCTCGACGGCATGACAGTGAGCGTGAGTGGCAGGGAACATACTCTGAAGACGCTTGGCGCAACCGTACGTCAAATTGGCATGACGTTGCGCGAACGTTTGCTGCTTCTGTTGACCAATCCTAACATAGCCTACGTCCTTTTGCTGTTGGGGATCTATGGTCTTTTCTTTGAATTGCAGAATCCAGGAATGATCTTCCCGGGTGTTGTCGGTGGTATATGTTTGATTCTTGGTTTCTACTCACTGCATGTGCTTCCGGTCAATTATGCCGGTCTCGCTCTGATTATATTATCGGCAATTCTTTTCATACTCGAAATATACGTGACTTCTCAAGGATTGTTAACGATCGGCGGTATTATTGCATTGGTCTTTGGGTCTTTGATCCTTTTCGAGAGTGATGTTCCTTATCTGCGTGTTTCATGGGAGGTTATCATGCTGGTTGTGATCATAGTCGCTGGTTTCGTCATTTTTCTATTGACGCTCGGTGTCAGGGCACAATTCAGAAGACGTGCAACGGGGAGTGAAGGACTCGTTGGTGAGATCGGAACTGCCAGGACCGACATCGGGCCTGATGGCGGAACAGTTTTTGTCCACGGCGAGTTCTGGAATGCTGTCAGTGAAAAAAAGATCGCAAGCGGAAAGAAGGTGCGCGTCGTCAAAGTAGAGAATATGACCTTAAAGGTGGAACGCTCAGAAGCGGGATAAGGGTAGCGTCATCCATTGAAGGTTCTGTTACTGCTCGGTTTCTTTGATTCCTTTCTCTTCCCGGGCAGCATCTTGCATGAAATGGAATTCAACCCAGCATATCTTCACCGACAGAGAATCGAGATATTGCTGACGAGCGAGGTTCGGTACGAACTGACTGACCTGAGGGCCTTTGGGATCTATACGCAGGTTCAACAGTACGGCATCAGTGCGATCAGTTTCGGCAATGATCTTTATCGGGAGAACTATATAGAGTTGGGAGCTGGTTTTCCGATCGTGCCCGGGGTGGCGGTCGGGTGCCATATCGCAGGGATGAACTGCTGGGTGAAAGATCTCAAGAACGAGTTTACGTACTCGATAAAGATCGGCGGCATTTATGAGAATGGTCCTTTCACAATCAGCGGTTGGGTCAACAATCTCAATGTGCCGAGAATTTCATCGGTCGACTATGCTCCCCTGAGTTACTCTTTGCGCTTCGGCTACCACGCCGAGGCTAATCTCAATTTCGATATTGCCCTGCGGGGTGTGGAGGCCGATATACCGTTCTTCAATGTCGGTGTAGTGTTGCTTCCTCACAAGATCATCCGGTTGGGAATGGGCGTTAACACCAGACCCATATTACTCGAGTACGGCATGAGGATATCGTTGGGCAGGATGTTTCTCAGTTACGCGGGTAACCGACATCCTCAGCTCGGTTTGACGCACGTTCTGGGATTAGGGTTCTTTCAGTGATGGTCTGGGTATTGTTGTTCTTTATGACGACCGAGGATGTTGTGTTCAGGACCGAGCAGAACATTGATCTTGAGCTGATATTGAAGGACATCGAATACCTGCAGGATCATCCGCTGGATATCAACACCGCCAGCGTGGAGGAACTGGCAAAGATACCATACCTGTCGATAAACGAAGTCATTAAGATTGTCGAGTACCGGGAAGTTCATGGTCTATACGAATCGCTCGATGACCTTAGATATATCCCCGGCCTTGACGCTGCCCTGGTTGAAACGATAAAACCGTTTCTGACCATCGGCAAGAAAGAAGTAAGCGTGCTCAAGGTAAACGCGCGAGCCCGCGCTCAGACAACGCTACCGGTCGAAGAGCCATCGTTCAAATATTATACAAGATTGAATGCGCTGGTTGAGCAGTATGGTATCTATACCGTTACGGAAAGGGATCCGTATGAGAGCCTCTTCTTCGATCACTACACCGCTGGACTCTTGATTGATGAGGGAAAGCGGAGGTTCGCGTTAGGTAAATACAACCTCGACCTGGGAGCGGGCGCGGTGCTATCGCCGATCGGATCTTTTTTCCGCGGGATCGATTTCAGGATCATGTTGAACGAACGGGGTCTGTTACCTTACACGTCGGCGATCGAGAATGGAGGTTTTTTCGGAGGGGCGCTCAGCGATTCAGTCTTCCTTCGCTACACTTTGTTCTACTCAAATGAGAGACTCGACGGGGTGATCGATTCGTCAGGATTCGCCCGGTCACTGGATACTTCCGGCGAGCACACTGATTCTCTCTCGTCGAGCCGCAGGGACCGTATCCGCGAGGAGATGTTGGGGCTCGACGTGCGGTACCGGACAGCCAGATTTCTAATCGCCAGCCGTTCCTATCTGTGTACATATGATCCCGGGTTCGTGGCTACGGACTCGGTAGCTGGTTTCTATGGTTCGAATTTCTTCATGTCCGCCGCCGAGTTGAGATATTTCGGGAGGGACTTCGTCGTCTTCAGCGAAATTGCACGCTCATGGAAGAACCGTTTCGGAGGACTCTTCGGCATCAGTACCGTCTTTCCGTTTCTGGACGTGAGTATCTCCGGCAAGTATTTCCCCATGGGCTTCTATTCACCCAAGGGGGTCGAAGCCACTCCTGATCTCGCCAGCGGAACCCTTGACCTTGAGCATCATTCGCGGCTGGTCGATGTGGGGTTGAGTCTGACTTTTGATAATAAACTGGAGGAGGATACGACACGGCATGATCTGAGAGCCAGTTTTTCGAAGAAGCTCGGGATCGTCGACGCCCGGGTCAATTTCCGCAGAAGGTACAGGGCAGAAGATGTCGATCTGTCGGGTTCAGAGGTTCTGATGCGCATCATGGCCACGAAGCATCTTTTCTTCGATCTTCGTTTCGAGGAGAAAACATCTTACGGGGAGGAAGTAGCCCGAGGGATCTTTGTCGCGCTCGAGGCAGGTCTTGACCTGGAGAGATTAGATGCGCGTTTACGTTACGGAATCTTCAATACCGATACATATGCTGCTCGAATCTATGCCTACGAGATCGATCTTCCTGGTGTCGTGCACAACCGTATGCTCTACTATAAAGGCAACTATGGTTTCGTCTACCTGTCATTTCGCCCGATTCGCAATGTCAAACTCACAATGAAATATTCTACGGTGAAACGCGACTCTGTCCGCGATCGCCGTGCGGGCGGGCAGATCGATTTCGTTCTCTGATAGGTGGAGTTGGACGGGTATGTTTGATTGGATCAGCCGACAGAGCATCATTGTCATCTATTCATTTCTGTTCGTCAACGCGATGTTCGAAAGCCTGTGCCCACCGTATCCTTCCGATGCCTTTGTCCTGGTTTTCTCATTTCTTGCCGGGCGTGGGTATTACAATCCATATCTCGTCTACGTGTTAACGGTGGCGGGCAGTCTTGCAGGCATAATGCTTGTCTATCGTATCGGCAGGAGCCACGGCAATCGTCTATTGGCGATCCTGTCGCGTTCATTCCTGGGTAGATTATTCCCGGTACGCTTGATCGAACGAGCCAAAATGAAGTTCCATCAGAGAGGCGATGTTATCGTACTGCTCAACCGGTTCCTGCCCGGAATGCGGGCGCCGATTATTTTTGCCGCCGGCATGGTCGGCATAAAACAGCACAAGGTATTCTATTACAGCATGATAAGTGCGCTTTTGTGGAACGCATTTCTGATCGTTGCGGGCTTCTACGTAGGTGCAACGTGGGATGAGGCGTCGAAATTCCTTCGAAATTACACTGCAGTCGCCGCCCTGGCGCTGATCGCGATATTGATTTTCTTGACCGTAGTCTACTTCAGAAGACGCTCTTTGCGGCGCGGCACTGATTGATCTACAATGCCGTTTTGAACATTTCTACGAGAAAGCGGGAAGGGTGCTGGTATCGGCCGTGGCGCCATTTTGGGTAGAGCAGGTATAATTTCTTTTGGGCGCGGGTCAAAGCAACGTAACACAGCCTCCTTTCTTCGTCGACCTCCTGCTGCGAAGCCATCCTTCTCGTGAGTGGAAAGATATCCTCGACCAGATCGACAACGAACACAACAGGGAACTGGAGCCCTTTCGCGCTGTGTACGGTCATCACCTTCACCATATCCTTGTTCCATTCTGCAAGATCGAGTTCCTGCAGGAGCCGGATCTGGTTCAGGAAACTGCCCAGACTGCGGAATTCCTGGCTTGTTGCGA
The DNA here is from genome assembly GCA_020343455.1 of Caldifarciminota bacterium. Classification (GTDB taxonomy): domain Bacteria; phylum Hydrothermota; class Tepidihabitantia; order SM23-42; family SM23-42; genus SM23-42. Next base: position 1,864,693 of record CP070795.1, on the reverse strand, counting down.
GAGATTGAAGCTCATCGATTTCAGGGCCTTTGATGTCGGTGAGATCGAGGATATCGCCGATGAGTTTACCGGGCTTGAGCGATTTCAGGTTGGTAAGGTGATAGTCGTAAACGCTCAGCGCACGTTTTGACTTTCGCTTGGGCAGGGTGAAAATTGTGTTGGCTACAGAGGCCAGATCGCCCGTAGTTTCGAGGCCGGCACTGCATTCCCTCAGAGCGTCGAGATAATCGATGATCAGTTTTGCTTCACCTCGCTCGTAGAGAGACGAACCGCTTATGAGGACATGGGGGATGCGTGCTTTGGCCAGCGCAGCCTCGTAGATTCGAGCAAGCTGGTTCATCCGGCAGAGGATGACCATGTCCCTGTACCCGAAATCCTCTGTATGCAGCCTCTCGATCTCCTTCACTATGTAATGAGCTTCAGCTTCGTCTGACTTCGCGGCGTGGACGATGATGTCGCTCTCATGTCCGGCTGGTATGACCGTCGCTTCGCGGTGCATAAGGTTGCTTGCGATGTCGATAATACCCCGGGCAAGACGGAAACTCTGGTTGAGATTGAATACCCTGACCGCGGGGTAGTCTTTCTGTACTTGGTGCATGAGATCTCTTTGCGCGCCCCGCCAGCCATAAATAGCCTGGTCTTCATCGCCTGTGAAGAAAATGTTCTCCCTGGAAATTAGTCCGATCAATCGATATTGTGCCGGATTGATGTCCTGAAGTTCATCGACGAAGATGTAGTCGAAGATTCCTTGGTAATGTTGTCTGACGTCGGCGTTTTCTTCAAGGAGTCTGCAAGAAAGAAGGATAAGGTCATCGTAATCAATGGTACTTTCTTTCCTGGTGTAATCTTCATATTTACGATAGACTTCGCTACATACTCTCTCCCAGTCGTTTTTGGCTTCGAAACGATCCGCCGTGATGCCTTTCGCCTTAATCAACTCGATCGATCGCAACACCGCGTTGACCCGGTATTTTCCAACATCGACGCCCATTTCCTGCACGATATGCTTCGCGTCCTTGATGACAAAATCCGGATTGAGGTCGAGGCGTTCGGCATCGCGGCGCAGAATACGGAAGGCCGTCATGTGGATTGTCCCCAGCCACAGGTCGCGGGTGTCGGTGACGGCAGTTTTCTGCAATCGGTCGCGTATATCATCTGCCGCCCGGTTCGTAAACGTGCAGATCAACATCTTGGAAAGCGGGATACCCTTCTCGAGCAATGCATTGATCGCGAGGGTGAGAGTTGTGGTCTTGCCGCAACCCGCTTTGCCATGGACGAGCACCGGACCGGCAATGGAAGCAAGCACATCCTTCTGCGCGGATGTGAGTTTCGTGTCCTTTGATCTCTTCTTAGGCATTCGTACTCTCTCTCCCGGTATGCCGTCATCCATCCGTTCGATCCTGCGCTGGATTTCGTCGAGAGTGGGCCGTGACGCAGGATCCTTGGCGAGCGCAGAGAGCGTGATCCTCTCAATCGGTTCCGGGATGTCGTGCCTCAAAACAGTAGGTGCAATGAACGATGCCTTATTGATCTTTCGCTTCAAGCCATCGAGGCTATCGTCGAGAAATGGCGGTGCTCCGGTCAGCATTTCGTAGAGGATGACACCGAGACTCCATATGTCTGATCTCTCACTATGACTCCCGGCCCATGATTCCGGTGCCATGTAAATCGGCGTACCCGCACTCGAAGCCGAAATCGAACCGGCCCGGATGAACTTAGCGAGGCCGAAGTCGGTGATCTTTATCAGATCCGCGTTCTTCTTTTTCGAAATGAGTATGTTCTCGGGTTTAAGATCTCGGTGGAGAACATGGCAGCGATGAGCGTAAGCCAGGGCATCGGCCATCTGGCCGAGCATGGAAACGGTTCTCTTGATATCGATGCCGCCTTCGATGATGATGTCACGGAGATTCTCTCCTTGGACATATTCCATCACCAATACGAATTTGTTGTCAACAAAGTCAACATTGTAGAAACGGACGATATTCGGATGGTCCAGAGACGCGAGTAGTGTAGCCTCATCCTTCAGCATGGCGATCTCTTCCCGGCGCATGCGCGATATCTTGAGAGCGAATTCCTTATCAATGATCGTATCGCGGGCAAGGAACACATCTCCGAATCTTCCGCCGCCGAGCCATTCGACTATTTCGTACTTACCCAGGTTCTTTAAGAGCACTATTTACTTTGGAAAGACAGATAAATGAATTATGCGACCGTCATGAATGAATCCCTGTCCTGAATATCTCTTCTCCTTTAAAGAGAAATGGTGCTGCTTATCAGAGGTCTTCTTTTTATTAAAGGAATGCTTGATGTTTTCGAGAAAACCTGTTGCATCTACCTCCCCGGATGAGGATTTTCGGTGTTCAATCGCGTCGAGTGCATAGCTCCGGATCAACCTTTCTTCAAACTTCCGGTAGGTGGCATGGTCCAGGAACAAGTCACAGCCGAGTATCTTATTGCCTGTCACACCGATAAAGCCGATCGTGTCATGGTTCAAGCTCTCGAAGCCTTCGACGTACCTTGTGACCTCATCCTCAAGGTTATTGTATATGTCGTGCATTGATGATGTGGTTGAAAGAGTTTTGGTGGCCGTCAGCTTACGTTCGATCTCTTTCCACACTCTCTTCTGCAATGTGTTCTCTCTCTTGCCGCGTCGGGAGAGGATGGCGCGAATACTTGGATAGGAGCAGTATCCTGTTCTGAACTCACCGATCGCATTCCACCTGCCTTCCTCGGCACAGATCACCGGGATATCGGTTGTTGACTGCGCCTTCACCAATATCGAATCGGCAATGATGCGGTTCTGCATGGCTCCCACAATCTCTTCGCCATCGAGCATGAGTACCGGGTGGTTTCCTTCGTTATCAAATGCGATCCGGTTAATGTCGGGAGGGTCGAGTTCGCGGAATGAGCCTGATTGCTGCTGGAGGATCTCGCTGATGGCAGAGATCTTGATGCCATCCGTTGCCGGGCTCTGGATCGGATGGATCCGTAGGTTCCTCAAGAATACGGGTTCGGACAGTTCAAGATTCCCCAAAATGCTCACGGCATATTATGCATATTTGCTTCACGATGTAAAGGTATTGCAAGTAATGTGAGGCAGTATATTGAGGGGTTGCTCTTCTTTCCCAGTCAGGGTAGAGCAACATCGAGGCGTATGAAAAACCTCCTCGACTCTGACCAGTCGGTGTAGCTCGTCCACCGGGCACTACCAGCTCTGATCCGGACATAGTATGTTGCGATTACATCATATCGGTATAAGGCGATGTTGAGAGGCGGGTTTTCAGCCAATCTTATTGCGGGATCACTCCAGCTCAAGGTAGTATCGGTCTGGATTTCATAGATTTCAGCGCCGTCAACGATGGTCCAGTCAAAGAGCACATTTTCAGATTCGGAAAGAGTATAGATGGTAGTATCGGCGGGCGGAAGGAGCAAATGAGGCGGATCAGGTGGCGGCAAAAGAGGTGGGTCTTCGGGACGGTACTCATCAGGATCCAGGCAACCGTAATTGATCACGATGGTCAGCAGGAGCAGATGGATCAGATGTGATTTGAGTAATTGCAGCATATTCATCCGTGGCTAGAAACTGAACCCGATACTCACTCTTGCCCGGCGCGGTGCAGTATAGGCACTTACCCAGTCGTCAGTGGCCTTGATCAGATCGCGAAAGGCCAGGTATTCTTCAAAGGGCACGACCAGCCCGTCATGATTCAGATCCATGGCCGGATGGTAATATTCGTTAGTGAACGGTAGAGAATCATTGAAATGCCATGGCTTAATGCCATACACCGGCAGCATGGGTGCATGGAAGGTGATCTCGTACCGTTCATCGAGCAGATTTAAGACCTCGAGACTGATATTCAGTACTGCGCTGCCGAACCTGAACGATTTTGAAAACACACAGTCAATCTGCTTTTGAGTCGGGAGATTCAAGATATTCCTTTCTTCGTATTTTCCTTCGGGCCCGGGCGGTGTGTATGGGAACCCGTTGCCGAGGTATCCAAAAAGATGCAACCTTGCATCGAACGGCAGGAAGAAGACACCTTGAACAAAGACCCGGTGCCTTTGATCAAAATCGAGGTAGTACATATCGACTGGTTGTGTGAGCAGTGTATCGGCGTACTCACCTGCGTATGAACTCGTGCCCCTGGTATAGGAAAGGGTATAGGATATCCTTCCATTGAATATGCTATTCCCGAATTCCAGAATGCTCTCGATGCCTTTCACATTCGCATATTCTATGTTGTCATAAAGGTAATAGTCATTGGATGGCGGCAAGGAAACGAACCTGGTGCCGATGAGGTCGGTGACATCTTTATAGAAGGCGTTAACAGTGAGGCTCATGTTAGGATTTATGGCTCCCTGGAGTCCCATTTCGTAGCTCATGGTTCTCTCCGGTTTCAGATCAGGGTTGCCAACATTAGGCAGATATTTGTACAGATATGAAGGGAAAGGCAGGAGATTACAGTATCCGTACATGTAATCATATAGTGGTCGCTGAGCATACATGCCCAGATTGGCGCGGAAAATGAAATCTTCCGTGACCTGGAACGAAACGCCAACCCGCGGCGAGATGATACCTTTTGGCTCGACCCCTGGAATACCGCTCGAAAAGCGATCATAGCGGCATCCGATCTTGGCGTACAAATCCCGGTAATCGATATTGTCCTGAAGATAGATTGCGAACTCATCTGGTGTGTAATGGTATTGATCAACCACCTGGTGAGCCGTGTCGCTGACATAATAAGTGAAGTTATTAAGATCATTGTAGGCGTATTCAAAACCGACCTTTGCTTCGTGATACCGGTGGAGCTGGAAATTGACATTTGCTTTGGTGCTCAGAACCGTGGAATGTTTATCTTGATACTCGGGATAGTCGCCTTCGCATATGACCGCATAATAGGTCGCCCCAAACGGGTTGTCATTACTCGCTCGCGGCCACTCAAGTGTCTCGTAGGGGCGGAAGACAAAGTCTTTGAAAATACCCTCAGCACCTGGTTCACGGACTCCGTAGACCCTGTTCGTGTGCAGACGGCTGAGGTCCAGGTTGATGAATGTACGTGGGTTGTGCAGGTAGCTTATCACTAATGACTGCATGTTTCCTTTTCTCATATCTGAGCGGTAGTGGTCAAGATGGAATTTGTAGAACGTCTTCATGTTCGAATAGCGATCGAACTGGGTTCTTGAACTCGCGCTGCCAAAACGCAGCTTCACCTTGTTGCTGAATGCATAGAAGAGCTTGCCGTAAACAGAGTAATCCTGGCGTTCTTTGTGGGGCAATTGGTACAGGCGTGGATCCCAGTCATCCGTGCGCATGGCATCGAATGATAGGAAGCCCTTGAGCTTTTTGGAAACCGGCAAATGAACCGAAGACTGAAGGTTCTCGTAACCGAAATCGTAGTAAGCAGGCATGATCTTCTCGGTCTTGCCGAATCCTTTGATGCCGAGCTTGTCGGCCGGTTGGGCAGTGAGCATGTTGATGATGCCGGACATCGCTCGCCCGTATTCGACATCGAAACCGCCGGGCAGGAATATTACTTCGTCAACGACGCCCTTGGACAAGGTGAGCGCCGGGTCGCCGGTCTGGGGATCGATGATCGAAACGTTGTCGATCATGTAGAGCACTTCAGTGGCTCGGCCGCCGCGTACGTGTAGTGTCGTGTCCGTTCGAGCAACTGCTGCCTGGAAAGCGATCACATCGACCGTGTAGTCGACCGGGAGGTAAGGTAGTTCGGACTTCCGGACCATGTAGGTCGTGCCCACCATATCCTTTGACACAGCCGGACGTTCACTGGTGACTATGACCGGTGAAAGCTCTATCGCGCCGGGTGTTAAGCTTACGGCCAGGCGCACCGTCTTGTCGTATTCGACGATGACATCCACGATCTGCTTCGTTTGATAGCCGAGAAAAGAGACCTCGACCGTATACTTCCCGGCAGGGACACTCAAGATGTAGAAGCTGCCACTGGCATCGGTCGCCGCGCCGAGGTCGGTACCCAAAACCATCACATTCGCGAAGGCAATTGGTTCTTGTGTCTTCTCGTCCACCACAGTACCTTGAATCTTACCGGTGACACTGCCGATCAGTAGGATCGATATCACGAAGCAGTTCATATTCCTCCTCCAGGATTACAAACCGGCGTACTGGGTTGTTAATGTAGCATGAAGCACCTGTGCCTCAGTAATTCAGCGAGATTCCTATCCGTGCCCTCCTCGGTGGGCTGTACGCATGGATGATATCGTCGGTCGCTTCTCTTATTGCCACGAGGGCAGCATAGTCTTCGTAGGGCGAGATCATGCCGTCGTGATTGGCATCGGCTGCCGGATTGTAGTAATCGTGTCTGTCAAAGGTAATGAAGTAGTCAGTGATCACAGGTTCATCTATGAGGGGGTAGTGGGGCGTGATTTCATATTGATGATCAAGAAGATTAATGACCTCTATGTCGATACTGAAAGCCAGACCGGCGAGCTTGAAAGTCTTGGAAAGCATGCAGTCGATCTGACGCTGAAAGGGGAGCCTTTCGTAATTCCTTTCTTCATATTTCCCTTCGGGGTCGGGCGGTGTGTACGGGAATCCATTGCCGAAGTATCCGAAAATATGGAATTGTGATGAGAATGGCAGGTGCAATGTCCCCTGTACAAAGATACGATGGCGCTGGTCAAAATCGAGATAGTAATCATCTGCCGGTCGCTCGACTGTCGTGTCGCCGAATTCAGCGGCATAGGAACTCGTTCCCTTTGCCCAGGAAAGGGTATAGGATACCTTACCGGTGAAGGGACCTCCGTTCATCTCGACAATCGTCTCGATTCCTCTGATGTTCGCATACTCGATGTTCACGTATTGAAAATACGCGTGATGAAGAGGCAGGAGTCGCACCCGGCGCGTGCCGATGAGGTCGGTAACATCTTTGTAAAAGGCATTGACCGTGGTGCTGAGATTCACGTTGATTTCACCCTGCAGGCCGAGTTCGTAACTGACGGTTCTCTCTGGCGACAATTCGGGGTTGCCGATGATCGGGACCTTGTGGAAGAGGTAAGAAGGCAGGGGCAGGAGATTGTAGTAACCGTATATGTAGTCGTACAATGGCGGCTGCGCATACTGTCCAACATTGGCCCGGAAAATGAACCTCTCGGTTACTTCGAAAGAAACGCCAAGACGCGGCGAGATGTAATGTTTCGGTGCAACGCCTTCAACATCGCTGGAGAAATAGTCATAGCGGCAGCCGATTTTTGCATACGCGCCCTCGAAATCGATGTTGTCCTGTAGATAGACAGAATACTCCTTGGGTCGATAGGTGTACTCGTCGAGGAGTTGGCTCGAGCTGTCGCTTATGAAATAGGTAAGATTGTTGAATTCCTGGAAAACATACTCGCAACCCGCCTTCATCTGGTGATAACGGTGGATTTGAAGGTCGGTGGCTAGGGCGGTCTTTATTACATTCGAGGTCTTATCTCCATACTCTGGATAGTCTCCGTCGCAGTATGGTTTGATGACGTAGGCGCCATAAGGATTGTCACTGCTCGGTCTATGCCATATCAGCGAACTGTATGGCCGGAAAGTAAAATCATCAAAGGCGCCGTAGTCAATATCCTCCCTGACACCGTATGTCTTGTGAGCGTACAGGCGGCTAATTGTCAGTTGGAAGAATTTCCGGCTATCGGGGAGATAACTCAGATTCAGCGCCTGGAGATTACCTCTTTCCAGGTCCGAACGGTAATGGTCAAGATGGAATTTCCACAAGGTCTCATACCGGTCGAACTGGCTCCGCGACATCGCGCCGCTCAGGGCCAGCTTCATTTTTGATGACGCGTCGTACAACCACTTGCCGTAGACAGAGTAGTCGTCACGTTCCTTGTGCGGCAGGATGTGAAGTCGCGGATCCCAATCATCGGTATGCATGATGTCGAATGCAACGTAACCCTTGAACCTCTGGTTGACCGGCAGGTGGAGTGATGTCTGTAGATTGCCATAGCCGAAATCCTGATCACCGGACATGATACGTTCGGTCTTGGCTCTTGTGCGCGTGCTGAGGTAATCAGCCGGATGAGAAGTAATCATGTTGATGATCCCGGACATGGCACGTCCGTACTCAGCATTGAACCCGCCCGGCAGGAAGATGACTTCGTCGATGACGCCTTTTGAAAGGTTTATCGCTACGTTTCCGGTCTGGGGATCGATGATCGAAACGTTGTCGATCAGGTACTGCACTTCAGTCGACCGTCCGCCACGTACATGTAATGCGGTGTCGAGACGTGCTACAGAAGCTTGAAAAGCGATGAGGTCCGTCGTGCGATCGACGGGCAGGTGGGAAATGTCTTCCTTTCGTACAAGATATGTCGTGCCGACCATTTCTTTCGAGACGGCAGGCCGTTCGCTGGTAACGGTGACAGGTGATATCTCGATGGTCGTGGGTTGGAGTGAAACAGTCAGACGCGCCGTTTTATCATATTCAACGATCACATTTGTTACCCGTACTGTACCATAACCCACACAGGAGACCTCTACGACATATTCGCCCGGTGCTACGTTGAGGATGAAAAAGTCGCCGGCAACATCGCTAGCTGCACCAATGTCTGTATCGAGGACTAATACATTGGCATTCGGTATTGCTTTGCCCGTCTGCTCATCTGTCACCGTGCCTTGAATCTTGCCCGTGACACTGGCGAGAAAGATAGCTCCAACGCACAGAAAGACCATTTTTCCCCCTTTCTTCTATGTAATATTTGCCCACCATATGGTAGACAGTACTGTCAAAAGCCTCTCACGCCGTCGCTCACATGTATGCTTAGCAATTTATCTAGGCAACGGTGGCGGGCCATATCATTGCTGAGGTTATCCGAAATAATCGGCTTGTCAATGTGGATATTTCTAGATGGATAGCGGCGTGGCTATTGTGCTGTATGTGCGTCGTTTATCCGTTTGTGTATTCTGACAACACTAATAGAAGCTTGATTTTATTGCCGATATGTCTATAATTCGTGAAAGGGAGGCAAATGCAAAAATATTACATTACTTCTGAGTCAGTTACCGAGGGGCATCCCGATAAAATATGCGATCAGGTTTCGGATACGATTCTGGATGCAATTATGGAAAAAGATCCGTTCGGCCGTGTTGCCTGTGAGACACTGGCTACACGCGGTATGATCTTTGTTGCCGGCGAGATCTCGACCGATTGCTACGTGGATATCCCGGAAATCGTTAGGGCGCTTCTGTATGACGTCGGCTACACCGATGCGGACATGGGCATCGACGCCAATACCTGCGCGGTCATTTCTGCGATCCAGGAACAATCGAGTGATATTGCGAGAGGCGTGAACATCGGAGGCGCAGGTGACCAGGGGATGATGTATGGTTATGCAACTGCGGAAACGCCGGAACTGATGCCCCTGCCGATCATACTTGCGCACCGACTCGTTCGGCGGCTTACCGAGATCAGAAAGACCAATGTGCTGGAATACCTCCACCCGGACGGCAAATCGCAGGTTACGATCGAGTACGAGAACGACAAGCCGGTGAGGATCGATACAATCATTCTTTCAGCCCAGCATCACCCCGATGTAAGCAATGAAAAGATCCATTCCGATCTGAAGAAACTTATCGTTACCGAACTCATTCCTGAAGAATTGACCGATGATAAGACCAGGCTGCTGATCAACCCGACCGGCCGTTTTGTCGTTGGCGGGCCCCAGGGTGATACGGGAGTCACCGGCCGCAAGATCATGGTCGATACGTACGGTGGTGTCGGCCATCACGGCGGCGGATGTTTCTCGGGCAAGGACCCGACCAAGGTTGACCGTTCTGCCTCGTATATGGCACGCTATGTTGCGAAAAATATCGTTGCTTCGGGAATATGCACAAAGGCCGAAGTTTCGGTTTCCTATGCCATCGGAGTTGCAGAACCCACTTCGATAACGGTGAATACATTCGGAACATCCAAAGTTGATGAGGCCAGGATCGTAGCCATTCTCCGTAAACTCTTCGATTTTACTCCTCAGGGCATGATCGACAAACTGCATTTGAGGAGGCCCATATACCGACGCACTGCATGCTATGGTCATTTCGGACGCGAAGAGGAAGGATTCAACTGGGAATTATGTGACATGGCAGACGCGATAAAACGTGAGGCGGGTGTCAAATGAAGAAAAGGAAGCGTGTGGATTATAATATCCGGAACATAGAATTAGCAGACGAAGGTTACAGAAAGATCGACTGGGCAGATTCGAAGATGCCTGTCTTGAGGCTCGTCCGCGAGCGAATGAAGAAAGAGAAGCCGTTCAAGAATCGTCGTATCGGTTGCTGCCTGCATGTGACGACTGAAACGGCAAACCTGATGCGGACGTTGAAGGACGGCGGTGCCGATGTTGCGCTTTGCGCGTCGAATCCTCTATCTACTCAGGATTACGTTGCAGCCGCTCTTGCTGCCGAGAGCATCAGCGTATTTGCGTGCCGGGGTGATTCGCGCAAGGAATATTATGCGAATATGAAGCGGGTGATTGCACACCGGCCAGAAGTCCTGATCGATGATGGAGCAGATCTCATATCCACGGTCCACAAGCAGAGATTGACCGGAATAATCGGGGGCACGGAAGAAACGACAACCGGAGTCGTGCGCCTCAAGCAGATGGAGAGGGATCACGTTCTAATATTCCCGATCATTGCGGTGAATGACTCGCTGACCAAGCATCTATTTGACAACCGTTATGGTACCGGGCAGTCTACCATTGACGGCATCCTGCGGGCGACGAACATACTCATCAGCGGTGGTGACTTTGTGGTTGCTGGCTACGGGTGGTGCGGACGTGGATTGGCGATGCGGGCCAAGGGTATGGGTGCACAGGTGACCGTCACCGAGGTGGATCCGGTCAAGGCGCTCGAAGCACGCATGGATGGTTACCGGGTGATGCCGATGTCCGAGGCGGCGACGTTTGGCGACGTCTTCGTTACCGTAACCGGTGATATCAATGTGATTCGAAAAGAACACATGTTGAAGATGAAAGACGGCGCGATTGTGGCCAATTCCGGCCATTTTGACGTCGAGATCGATAAGAAGGCATTGAAGAAGATCTCGATCCGCAGGAGGTTGATAAGGAATTCGTGTGAGGAGTACACCCTGAAAAACGGCAGAAAGATCTACCTGCTCGCCGAAGGCAGGCTCGTCAATCTAGCCTCAGCAGAAGGTCATCCGGCCATGGTGATGGATATGTCATTTGCCAATCAGGCGCTGGCAGTTGAATATATTCTGAAGCATAATGATCTGCAGAATGGAGTGTACTGCCTGCCTGCGGAGATTGATGAGGAAATAGCCAGCCTGAAGTTACGATCGATGGGTATAAAGATCGATAGACTCACACCGGAACAGCGTAGATATCTCTCGTCCTGGAGAATGGGGACCTAGACGAAATCGGTGCGAGGGGGCTTGTAAATCGTAGTCAAGCCTATTCGAGATTCTTTACAAAAGACATCCCCGGCAGTTGCTTTACATATCCCTTCATTTCCAGGTTGAGCAGGATACTTAGTAACGTGCTTGTCGGTTCGTTCACTCTTTCGGCAAGCGAATCAAGGTAGATCGGTTCAGAGGAGAGCGCCTCCCAGACATTCCGCTCTACTTCATCGAGAAGAATCTCTCGCGTTGCTTTCTCATCTCTAACGTGGGTTAGACCCAGATAATCCATTACCTCATGGGCGGAAGTAACCGGTATCGCACCTTCCTTGATTAGACGGTTCGTACCGTGTGACGTCTTTGCATAAATGTTGCCGGGGACCGCGAAGACTTCTTTGTTCTGATCGAGAGCCCACTTCACGGTGTTCATCACACCGGATTTCTCCTTTGCTTCTATCGCGACAACGGCTTTTGCAAGGCCGGATACGACGCGATTGCGTCGCGGAAAGTTGTGTGCAAACGGGGGCGTGCCGACGTTGAATTCAGAGATGACCGCACCAGAACGGGAGATATCTTCCATCAATTGTCGGTTCTCCGGCGGGTAGCAGACATCGATGCCGCTGCCTAAAACGGCGATGGTGCGGCCTTTGTTTTGCAGGGCACCCTGGTGAGCCGCAGTGTCCACTCCCCGGGCCATGCCGCTGATTACGGTCACACCTGCGCCAGCGAATTCCGTTGCGAAATTCCGGGCGATTTCTTTACCGTAGACCGTAGCACCCCTGGTGCCTATGACGGCAACGGAGAGTTCATCATCGGGAAGTACACTCCCACGTACGAACAGAACCGGCGGGAAACCGTCAATCCTTCTAAGCCACTGAGGATATGCTGATGAGTAGTATGGCGATACTCTGATGTCCATGGACCTAATGGACCGTTCCTTGTAGCGCAAGCCGTCGGTCAGGGAGTAGGAGGTGATCTCGTCCGCCGTTTGATGGCTAACGAGACGTGTTAGAGCCGACCGCGGCGCGGATATTATGTTCTGTGGTGTGCCGAATTTATCGAGCAGTAAGTGTAGGTTCTTTGGGGTCAGCTTGTCGATTGAGAGCAGGTGAAGCAGCTCAAACGTCTTGTCGCTCATCTATCGTTAGTGCTTTGATTTCGCGGTATAGTTCAATATCGTTCTTCTCCAAAGCGAAGAGGATGGTACGGAGATCGCTTGCTTTGATTTCAATCGCGTTCAGTCTGGCAGCGAACTTTTCGGGTTTCTTCCGTGCCATCTTGACAAGGGCGGCCGATGCTTCTTTCAATACTGTTGGATTCTCGTCCTTGAGCAGCACGTCGACGATCGATTCTGTAGTCTGCAGATCTGCGATCTCACCGAGCGCAAGGCATGCCGACGAGCGTGTGTACCAGTAACCTTTCTTCAGAAGCCGCTGGAGGCGTGCGCAAACCCTTGAACCGTATGACGCCAGCCGGTGGGCCGCCTGCTCGCGCATGCTCCAGGATCTGTCCTCCAGCATCTTCATGAGGATCTTGATACTCTCTTTGTCATCGACACTGTCGAGCCTCTCCAGGATTTTGAACTTCTTCTCTACGTCGTCGGACTTCAAGATCTTCATGATTGAATCTTTGTCCTGTTTGAGTTTAATTCTCATTCTTGAGATATTCGATGAGTAGATCTACACCGATTCCTTTTAGGGCGGATACACAGAACGTTCTCTCCTCGATATCGAGGTGCGGAAGTCGGTCGACGAGGTCGATTTTGTTCATCACCACGATACGCGGTTTCTTTAACAGTATCGGATTATAATTCTTGAATTCACCGAGGAGGGTTTCATATTGGTCTTGCGGCTCGGGTGCTGAGACATCGATCACCACCATGAGCAGATTGGTCCGTTCGATGTGCCTCAGGAATTGAAGTCCAATCCCCTTGCCGCGGTGGGCACCTTCGATGATGCCCGGCATGTCGGCTACGACTACACGCCTCCTGTTGTCTTTCAGGACTCCAAGATTCGGGTTGAGCGTCGTGAAAGGGTAGCTGCCGATACGGGGTCGCGCATTGGTGAGCGCCTTGAGGAGCGTTGATTTGCCTGCGTTTGGAAGGCCAACGATACCGATGTCAGAGATTATCTTCAGGACGATCTTGAGGCATGTTTTTTCTCCAGAACCGCCGTCCTCGGCCCTTCTCGGTGCCCGGTTCGTTGACGAGACAAAATGAGCGTTCCCGCGCCCCCCTCTGCCGCCGGCGGCGACGAGGAGCTTCTCCTTGTCCTTGAGGATTTCGCCGACCAACCGTTCTTCCTTGCATACAACGATTCCCAGGGGTACGCTGATATACACGGCCTTGCCATCCTTGCCGTGCTGCTTCTTGCCCTTGCCGTGCTGACCCTTGGCGGCGCGATAGTGCGGTCGGGTCTTCAGGTCGTAAAGGGTCGATAGATCCTTGCTGCCGACGAGGAAAACAGAACCGCCGGTGCCGCCGTTGCCACCGTCGGGTCCTCCGCGGGGAACGTATTTTTCACGCCGGAAAGAGATACATCCGTTGCCACCCGCTCCGGATTGAACATAAATCGTTGCTTCATCGATGAATTTCACGTCTGCAAGTATAATGATTATGCAGGTGAAGTCAACCGGACGGAGCCTGTAGAGAAGGTTACGGTGTGGGTACAACGGTTACGAAGCCCTTAGGGCAAGCACCAAGTACTAAATCCGAAATAGTATCGAATACTAAATGACCGAAATACCAAGTGCCGTTTTGGTCATTGTGATCTTAGAACTTGAATTTGCTTAGCTTTTACTGCTTCGAATTTGGGATTTCGCCGTTGGCGGGCGGGCATCGTTACCGTCAAACGGCTGACGATCTACGTTGGGTGATGCAGTATGGGTTGCTGCTATTGTGTGCTGTACTTCTTCCGCAGTGCCTCGGCCACCAATTGTGGCACAAGATCCGAAATGTCGCCTTTGAGCGCAGCAATTTCTTTGGCCAGGGACGAACTGACGAAGATATATTTTTCCGAAGGCATGAGGAATACCGTTTCCACACCGGGCGCCAGTTTACGGTTCATGAGCGTTAGCTGCAGCTCATAGTCGAAATCGGAAACCGCTCGCATACCCCGGATGATGGTCTTCGCTCCGATCTCACGGGCAAAATCGACGAGCAGGGAAGAAAATCCGATGACCTCTATTCTGCTATCTTCCTTGAAGACTTCACGGACGAGGAGCGTTCTTTCCCGTTGACTGAAGAGAGTTGTCTTCGGTCCGGCGCTCACTCCGACAACGATCTTCTCGAAGATCTTGGTCGCGCGCTCAATAACGTCGATATGGCCGAAAGTTATTGGATCAAATGTTCCAGCGTAGATGGCTTTCTTCACAATCATAGAGGGTCTCTGTGTTCAATGAAGGATACCGAGGTGTCGCCATACCGTTTCTGCTTCCAGAGATTGAGCCCTTCGGGTATTTCATATCGCTCGAGAACAGAATGTTCGGCGACGATCATACCGTCTTTCGCCAGCAGTGCGTATCGCGCGATCATCTGTACCGTCTCTTGGATGTAATTTCTGTTATACGGAGGATCGGCGAATATCACATCGAATGCTTTCTTCTTCAACCGGCGAAGCGCCGGCCGAAAGTCTTCGGAAAGTACTTGTACCTTCCTATCGAGCGCCAGGGTTGAAATATTGGTACGCAGAGTTCTCGGCCGCCTCTCCACAAAGGTGCAGGCCTTCGCGCCGCGTGATAGTGCTTCAATACCCAGGGCCCCGCTACCGGCAAAGACATCAAGTATCAAAGCACCGACGACCCTTTCGCTCAGGATGTTGAAAATGGCTTCGCGTATCATCCCTCTTGTCGGCCTGACACCTTTTCCGGGGGCTCTCAATTGGCGTTTCTTACACGCCCCTCCAACAATGCGCATCGAAAAGAGTGGTTTACCTAAATCAGTGTATTAGAAGTTAACCTCGAATGATCGTCGGCGTGATGAAAATCAATAGTTCTCGGTCTTCGACCGCCGTGGAAGTTTCCCTGAACAACGCACCGAGAAGAGGTATGCTCTTCAGTATCGGTATGCCGCGCACGCTTTTCGTTTCCTTTTTTCGTATGAAGCCGCCGATGACAACGGTGTTTCCGTCGGCGACGAGTACCTTGGAATCAGCTTCGGATGTCGTTATTATCGGACGCCCTGCGAGGGCTGACGCGCGATCGAGTTCACTGACCTCAGCGTGGATTTCCATTGTGATTTCTTCGAGCGAATTTATGTGCGGAATGACTTCAAGTTTCGTACCGACTTCATAGAACTGAATGACCGTATTCCCCGACATGTCGAGCGTAGGTATGCCGAATCTTTGGCCACCGAGGATCGATGCACGTTCGTTGTCGATCGCAGAGACGCGCGGTGCTGAGACCGTTTGTGCCTTGTTGTTCTCTTCGAGCATATTGATCGTTGCCGAAACCTGAGCAAGAGACGGGACAGTACCGACATTGAAGACGCCGAATCCTGCTACCTGCGGCTGCGGGTTCGTCGTGACATCGGCACGGAGGATTCTGCTCTCCAATCCCTGCAGAGTCCAGTCGATTCCCAATGCCCTCGTTACGCTCGCGTCCATGTCGACGACCCTCACCATTATTTCGACCTGCGGCGTAGGTGTGTCAAGCAGCTTCACGAGTTGAGCGATGCGGTCATGTACGGGTGCCACTTCGGTGACGACAATCGAATTTGTACGGGCATCGACATTTGCCTTGCCCTTAGGCGAAAGCATGGCGCTGACTTTGTCTAGCATCGTTGAGGGGTTGGCGAATTCCAGTTTGTATATCTTAGAACTGACCGGAAGATCGTAATCTTGTTTATCGAGATTTTCCGCCGTGTCAACGCGAATGACACCGGGGTCTTCACGGTAGGCATACCCTGATGCCCGGAGGATGATCTCCAGAGCACGTCGCCATGGAACGTTGTGAAGACGAACCGTTACGGTTCCCCTGACATCTTTGCCGGCGACGATGTTGACTCCGGCATATTCTGAAAGAGCACGCAGGATGGTGAGTATGTCGGCGTCTTCGAAATCGCATGAGATTGGACGGCCGGTGACCGTTGCTGTTGGCTTGGGGGTCGGCAAGACCGGCGGCTGCGGTTCTTCGATTGGTAAAGAGGGAGCCGGAACTGCCACTCCTGCTTGCCAGGGAGAAAATTCAGTCGAAACGCCGCCAAGCAACGTGAGGACAAAATCGTTGCCTTCGGTGGAGGTCAGGAAGGAATAGTCACTATCGAGAGTGCTTACGACACGAACAAGGTCCGGCTGT
>CP070795.1:1837946-1847923 GCA_020343455.1 Caldifarciminota bacterium | reverse complement strand
CAAACGTCTGGATGGCCGCGGTTTGAAGGATATTCGATCGGTCTAGTGCGAAATCGGGCTGTTACCGAGAACCCATGGCTCGGCGCTGTTTACCAGAGGCCAGACTCAGAGCCTTGCAGTAACGACTCTGGGAACGGCGAGTGACGAACAGCGGATCGATGACATATACGGCGAAGAATCGAAATCCTTCATGCTACACTATAATTTTCCACCGTTCTCAACCGGTGACGTCCGCCCAATGCGTGGTCCGGGCAGGCGCGAGATCGGACACGGCGCTCTTGCCGAACGGGCAATATCTCCGGTGCTTCCCAAAGAAACAGAATTTCCCTATACCGTGAGGGTCGTATCCAACATCCTCGAGTCCAACGGCTCATCATCAATGGCCAGCGTCTGCGGATCATCCCTAGCCCTGATGGATGCCGGTGTGCCGATCCGGGCGCCGGTTTCCGGGATCTCCATCGGACTCGTTAAAGAAGATGGGCGGTATGTGCTTCTCACCGACATTCTGGGTACGGAGGATCACTACGGAGATATGGATTTCAAGGTTGCCGGCACGGCGGACGGCGTGACCGCCATCCAACTTGACCTGAAAATTCAGGGGTTACCCGTCAATGTTCTCGCCGAGGCAATGCAGACGGCCCGCACGGCGCGACTGGAGATACTGAAGGTCATGAACAGCACCATCAGTACACCAAGAAGCCAGCTGTCCAAATATGCACCGAAGATCGTGGTCTTTTCGATCGCAAAAGAGAAGATCGGCGAGGTCATCGGACCCGGCGGCAAGATCATCCGCAAGATCATTGCGGATAATGATGTAGAGATCGACATTGACGATGACGGGAAGGTAACGATTGCCGGTGAGGATCGGCAAAACGTGGAAAAAGCTCAAGAGACGGTGCAGAGCATTGTCCAAGAAGCCGAGGTCGGTAAACTGTACGTCGGCAAAGTAAAGCGCATAATGACTTTCGGCGCATTCGTCGAAATACTGCCCGGCAAAGAAGGGCTCGTCCATATATCCAAACTCTCCCGGCAGCGCGTCAAGCGGGTTGAAGATGTGGTTAAGATCGGCGATGAAATTCGTCGTAAAAGTTGCAAATATTGACGACCAGGGGAGGATTAATCTCATCCGAAAAGAATAAGATAACCCTTGCCACGCTCAATCCCGCCGTAAGAATAATAGCAGAAAAAATCCCCAAGTTCTACTCATTCTCGATGGGCGTCTTCATCAACAATGGCTCGCGGGATGAATCGCTCAAGGACGGCGGTATTACGCACCTGATAGAACACATGTTATTCAAAGGTACCTCGCGCAAATCGGCACTGGAAATCGTTAAAATGATGGAAAGCCTGGGCGGCGCATTCGACGCCTACACGACGAAGGAAAATCTTATCATTATAACAAAATTCCTCTCCGAACACATCACCCTCGTTTTCGAACTCATCGCTGAAATACTTCTCGAGTCGAAAATCGACAGCCGCGATCTTAATAAGGAAAAGTCCGTCGTCCTCGAAGAAATAAAATCGAGCAACGACGACCCGGGCGATTCTGCATTTGAGCTTTTTTTCAGAACACTGATGCCCGATCATTCTCTTGGCCGACCCATTGCGGGAACCATGGAATCGGTCAAGCAAATTGAAGCGATGCACGCAAAGAGGCACTACCGAAAACTCATGAACAGAGAGATCGTGATTGCCCTCAGCGGCAACTACGACTATGACAAAATTGTCAACCTGGCAAAGCAGAGATTTGCGATGGAAAAGGTGGACAAGATTGAAAGAACGATGCCTTCCTATCGCCTTGGCAAAATCGAGGTCCAACCACGCAAGGAATTTTCCCAGGTCCACTTTGTCTTCGGCACCAAGGGTGTCGAATATGCCGCGCCCCAGCACTACCAGCTTTCGATAATGAACACCGCGCTGGGCGGTGGTATGTCATCACGCCTCTTCCAAGGTCTGCGCGAAAAGGACGGTCTGGTCTACCATGTGCAGTCCTTCATCGATTTCTATTGTGACTGCGGCGTGTCTGGATTCTATTTCATCTGTGACAAGAAGAATATTCCGAAGGTCGTGCGGCGACTGAAGACGATCTTCAAAGACATCAATGAGCGTGGGTTCAGCAAAGAAGAGATCGACCTCGCCAAAACCTATCTCTCGGGTAATTTGCTGCTCAGCCTTGAGAGTTCGACGAGCCGCATGCTGCGCCTTGCCCGCGAAGCTGTGTATTCACGGGAAATCGCGACCGTCGACGATGTCGTCGCCCGCATCAATTCGGTGAACGAGAAAGAGATCAACACCATCATAAAAGATTACTTTGACCCACAACGATATACGGTCGCAGCGGTGGGGCCGATCACAGAAAAAGACATAAGCAGTATTCTCGATGACCTGAACACGTAGCGGCCAGGAGAGTATGCCGAACGCAGCAAACAGTAACGATCTAAGCACGGTGAAGCACACGTAGGAAACCTTTCAGAAATTGGCCAAGATAAAAGTCAGGCCCGAGGATTTCATCGTTGAAGAGCTTATTGACATACCTTTTGCGGTCAGAGGCTCCTACACCATTCTGAAACTCGAAAAGCAATATTGGAATACACTCGACGTCATCGACTATGTCGCACGCAAGAAGAAAGTGCCCGTTGATCATTTCGAGCGCGCTGGATTGAAAGACCGCTATTCCCGATCCACCCAATATCTTTCGTTCAAGGGTGACTTCAAAGGTTCCGTAGTGGAGAAGAATTTCACAATCAGACCGGTGGGAAGGAGCAACATGCCGGTAAGTCCTGCGATGCTACGCGGTAACCGTTTCTGCATGACACTCAGAAATCTCCGTCCAGAAGAAATCGAGAGGATTTACCAGAACGCCAGAGAAATCGGTGATCACGGCTTCGCGAACTATTTCGGCGAACAGCGTTTTGGCTCGGCGCGCCATGGTGAGGGGTTCATCGCCAAAAAGATGATACTCGAGCACTATGGAGGCGCGCTGAAACTTCTCCTCTGCTATGCGCACCACGATGACAACGCTGCCGAGAGAAAATTCAAGGCATATTGTCACAGCCACTGGCGTGACTGGGAAGGTGCCCTCAATCTCGCGCCGCGTTTCTACAGACCGGTTCTGCATTACCTTTGCACACATCCGAAGGATTTCAAGAACGCACTCAAACAAATCGACCGTGAATACCTTAATCTCTACTTGCTCGCCTACCAATCCTATATATTCAACGAAACTCTCGCCCGGCTCATAATCAAATACGGCATCGGGAATGTCTCGGTGAAATACTCGATGGGTAGATTCGTTTTCCACCGCAGACCACAGCCCCGCAATCACCTGAGGGGCCTGAGCATTCCCATGGCCAACGAAAAGACAAACCTTACCGGCACGGTGGGTATGTGTATCAAAAAAGTGTTGGCAAAAGAAGGCATTCCGCTCAAAAGAATGGGCCTGCAGAAGATGCGCCTGCGCGGCGTTCGCTTCAAGAAATTTTCGCGCTCGGCGGTGATATTTCCTGAAGGCTTTGACGTGTCGGATCCACTGCCTGATGAACTTTATCCGAAAGCCCACCGGTGCGCGGTGAAATGCACGCTGCCACCGGGAACATATGCTACCGTACTAATTAAGCGGTGCCTTCTGTAGAAAGCAGACCCGATTGACACAGCAAAAGTTTGCTGTATAATGTCCAAAGGAGGCTACTGATGAGAATATTCTCTCTCGTATCATTACTCTGTGTCGCATCGGTGCTGAGTGCAGATGTCATGTATGAAATGACTTCCACTACGTCCGGCATGATGGGCATGAAAGCGGAAACCCAAATGCGCGTATTCGTCAAAGGTGACCGGTCATTGACCGAAATGACCGCCGAGAATCCGATGACGGGACCCATGTCTGACACCAAAATCATCCGCCTCGATAAAGGCGTAATATGGTCTATCGATCATGAGAACGAGCAATACTCGGAACACAGTCTGGAAACGATGACCGGTGCAACCGAGGAATATGAAGAAACCGAGATGGAGATGCCTGAATTGAAAGTCGTCAGTACCGGCGAGAAGAAGCAAATTCTCAAGAAGGATTGTGAGCAGGTCATCGTGTCAATGGAAAGTGCAGGGGAAGAGGGCAAGATGATTTTCAAACAGACAATGTGGGTGACTAAGGAAATCCCGGGTTACAAGGAGATCCAGGCGTTTCAGAAACAGATGGCAGAATCAGGTCTCGGTGCATCATCGGCAATGAGGGGCCCAAACAAGAAGAACTACGAGGAGTTTCAGAAGAAGATCAGCGAAATCGATGGTTTCCCGCTCGAAATCGATATGGACATTACCATGATGAGCGGTGAAGGAATGTCGTTCACTATGACCACCCACAGCGAGGTGACAAAGATCGAAACAAAGCCAGTAAACGACAGAGTTTTCGAAATACCTGCCGGCTATTCCTTACAAGAATAACAAATGCATACGGATCCACAGGCTGCGTCCCCCCGTCCGTATGAACCCATTTTGACCCTTTTACCTAGATTTTTGCATGCAATGAGGAATATTTGACGCTCCATCGTGTATAGTAACATAGAGAGCGACGAATCGCTCATAGAATCGGTGAGAACGGGCGATTGCGATGCCTTTGGCCCGATCGTTGAACGATATAAACTTGCTTTATACAAGGTAATGTACCGGATGGTTATGAATCGGGATGATGCAGAGGATCTCGTTGAAGAAGCATTCATCAAGGCTTATCGTTCGATTAAGAAATTCGAAAAGGGCCGACCGTTCTATCCATGGCTGAGGAGGATTGCCGTGAACAATGCGATAAATTTTCTGAAGCGCGAGCGCAAAGTCACCACCGAGCCGCTGGAATATGTCGAGAAGACCCTCACCAACGGCCATTTCGATCCGGTCCGAATGACAAGGGAGAAGATGCTCCGCGAGCGAATAACTGCCGCATTTGCGCGATTGCCTGATGACGCCCGGACGATCCTATCGCTCAAGGTCGAGGATGACCTCTCATACGATGAGATCAGCAAAGTACTGCGTATTCCCAAGGGGACCGTGATGTCAAGACTGGCACGCGCGCGAGTGAAATTGAAAGAATTATTGGAAGAAATGGAGTGACACCAAGATGAATTGTGATTTGCCCATTGAGTTGTTGAGCGCCTACCTCGACGGCGAACTCAGTGAGCAGGAGAATGCAGCCGTAGAATCGCACCTGAAAGAGTGTCCTAAATGCAGCGAAGAATTGATGGTTTTGCAAGGAATCGACGGCAGAGTCAGAAATGAAGTGTTCGAGGAACCCTCTCGCGATTTCTTCTTCGCACTGAACCGCCGGGTCATGGACAAAGTGAAGGTCACACCAAGAAGAAGCCTTCTGCGATTTGCGCCCGTATTCGCTCCGGTAGCGGCAGCGATCCTTGTTTTCATCGTCCTCGTCGAGATCAGTCCATCGAGGAGAATAGTCGGCCTGAGCGACCGCGTTAGCTATCAGGAGGTTGCGCCGCGACAGGAAGTGCAAATTTCCATACCCGAGCCCGTAATAAGCGCGAAACCTGCGCCGACAGCAGAAAAACGTATGGCAAAGGCGGCGTACGATGAGAGTATTGAGGTAAAAGCGCCGGCCGCCGATGTGGCCGAAGAACAAGCCATCAGTGGCATCGACGAACGTGAACGTGCGGCACGTGTAAGGGCGAATATAGTACGGGCGATCATCGACACCACCGGGACCATTGTCAAAGTAGCAACGGGCAATACATTAGTGCCGGAAGAAGATACGATTCTCGAAAAGGAACTCGCCGGCCAGCAATTGTCACCACCCACGATCGAAGGCAAGAAGAAACAGGTCTATTTTGAAATGGCGACGACGGCGGAAGAAGAAGAGGAAGAAAAATAGATGTACTTGCGCATCCGGGTAACGGCCCACGCGAAAAAGGCCGAGATCATCGATCTCGGGAACGGCAATCTCAGAGTGAGGGTTGTATCGCCGCCTGCAAAAGGACGGGCGAACCGTGAGCTAATGGAAATACTTGCGCGCCATTACAAGACGAGCAAATCCTCGATCACGATCAAGAAAGGTGCCAAATCAAGAGAGAAGCTCATCGAGATCAAAGACTCGTAGACGTGCAGCAACACGAATCATTCATTCATCGTGCTACTTCCATGAGATACTTGCGAAATTTCTGCAGAGCCCGGGCGCGATGACTGATCCTGTTTTTCGTCGCCGGTCCTAATTGGGCAAAGGTTTTCTTGTAGCCTCTCGGTATGAATATCGGATCATAACCAAAACCGCTCACACCTTTCGGCTCATGTGCGATTTCCCCCTTGCACACGCCTTCAAACACCTCATACTTACCGTGTTCGTAGCAGTACACGAATGCCACGCGGAACGCTGCCCGGCGATCGTGTGCATCTCCGAGTTCATGCAATAACCGGGCAATGCGTTCCTCGTCGTTTCTCCCGTATCTTGCAGAGTAAATACCAGGCTCACCTTCAAGTGCATCCACGAAAAGACCGGAATCGTCTGCCAGTGTCGGTATGCCGTGTAGCCGGTAGGCAAAGATGGCCTTTGCACAACTGTTCTCAACGAGCGATCTACCGCATTCCGGAATATCGATCTGGAGCGAACGGTCCGGCGTCCCGATTGAAACAAGGTCGCCGATGATCTCTTTTATCTCGATGACCTTATTCTCATTTCTCGTTGCGAGAATTATGTGCTGCGATTTGTCTTTCTTTCTCAATGACCCCGCACAGATCGATTCGATTACATATCTCTACGGTGTAACCATTGTCTCGACTATGAAGGCACCACGATACCCCAGACTCAACGCCTTATTCTTCACCGGTTCAATATCCTCGCGGGTCAGATAATCACCGATCCGTACCTTGTAGTACGGGGCAACGTATTCTATATACACCCGATCATTGAAAGCCCCGCGGGCATCCTCGGCAACTCGCGTAGCATTCTCTTCTGTGTTGGAAGCGAAGATCTGAACCCTGAAACCGTAGATCGTCTGCGGCGTCGATACGGGCGGTTCAGGCTGGGCCGGAACGTATGGCTCTTCAAGCGGCGGAGGTTGAACGATCGGTTCCTCAGTGATCGGTGGTGGTATCAGCACCAACTCTTCTTCGGCAGGCGCCATCGGTTCTTCCGCTGGTTCGACCACAGGCGGGGGTGCCGGCATCGGTTCTTCCACGGGCAAGACCGGTTCTGTACTCACGGTCGGAGATTTAGTTTCTTCGCCAAATACAACGACCTCTTCCAGCCCCTCGGTCTGGATCACGGTCTTCTTTGGTGCACAGACGACGACGAGAAAAATGCACCCAAAGAAAAGTATCTTTTTCATAGCTACCTCCTTTTTAGGCCCAAACTATTTAAGTAATTTCTTTAAGTCTTGAGCCCGATCCTTCCTGCAGACCAAAACGCCATCCGGGCTCGCGATCACAATCAGCCCCTTCACACCATCGACGCGCAGCGGTATGTTCCGGCTGAACACGATAGAATCTTTCACATCGAGACCACGTGCGTCCCCGATGACGATATTCTTCTTCTTATCCCTCGTAAAGTATCTATCGAGCGCAAGCCACGAACCTACATCATCCCAGTTAAAATGACCCTCGACCACGCAGAGACGTCGGCTCTTCTCCATTACGCCATAGTCGATCGAAATATCGGGGACCCGTCCGAAATTATTAACTACACCTCCGGCAACATATTTCTCAACGCCGCGGTACACCTGCGGCACAAAACTTTTCATCTCTTCGAGTATCGTCTTGATACAAAACGTGAAGATCCCGCTGTTCCACAAGTAGCGTCCGCTCTTGATATATTGTCTCGCGCGGACTGCGCTCGGCTTTTCGGTAAATCCCGCACCGCGGTAGGCTCTGTTATTACGCGATACACCCAACCTGCGACCGAGTTTCACATACCCATAACCGGTCTCAGGCCGGGCAGGCCGTATGCCGTAGGTTACAACATACCCATTCTCAGCCAACTTTTGCCCGTACTTCAACGCACTGATGAAGGCGCTCTTTGGTCTTATCAGATGATCCGCGGGCATCACGTGCATGATGCCCCCGCCGTACTTCTTGCGCAGCGCCATGCCGGCCAAACAGATCGCCGGCGCGGTATTGCGCCGGACCGGCTCGACGACGACGTTTTCCTTGCCGGCATATTTCCTGGTGAGCGCTCGCAGTTCACTCGGAATTATCAGCAGACGCTCGGATTTCTTGAAGTAACCTCCAATACGTTCGAGGGTCTGGGTCAGCAACGGTTTGTCATCAAATATCGTGAGGAATTGTTTGGGACAGTGAGGCTGGCTCAAAGGCCAGAATCGCTCACCCCGACCACCGGCGAGAACGACTGCAAATTTCCTAATAACTCACCCCCTTCAGTCTGAACAGAACGCTGCCGACCTTCATGCTCGCACGGATCTGCACGGGCAGACGATCAGGCTCGGAATACCATATTTCCATACCGCCTCCTGCACCGAAGATACCTTTGCCTTCAGTCTGCGGTTCGACGCGAATCGCTTCGTATTCACCGGCCCTCGTCTTTACCCGCTCCCTTTCCCGAACAAAGCACTCAATCTTGTGATTCTCCTTCGAGCTATGGACATCGATGACGATCTTGTCGCCCTCCTCCATAGGAATGCTACGCAGGTAATACCAAAAACTCAGCAAATCTCTCGTCCCACGTTCAATCACCATTCGCTCCGAGCCATCATAGCTTACGTAATTGGAATCATGATCGAAGACGAGATCACTCATCCGCCGATATCCGCTCTCGTTGATTCTCTCCCGGTAAAGGTAAGGGATAAGATCATCACAGCTCGTGTACACTTCAATCGTGTCATCGATAGCGAAAAGCCACCTCAATCCGCTCGCTGATTTCAGTATCGAAACGATGTCGTAGCAGAGTACGTCGTTGTAACGAAGAGTATCCTTGACCTGTAGCGTCATCGTTCCGATATTAATAAAGGAGAACTTCGCATCGTACTCAAGCCTCTCCCCGATTGTCAGGCCAACAAGGAACAGAATGGCCATCATATTACAAGGCTGTTGAGCCTTTCGATCCGTTTATCGATCGGAGGATGCGTCGCGAACATGCTTGCGACATCCAGGCGGTCTTTGCCAAACGGACTCGCGATGAAAAGATGCGCGTTCGCAGCCGATGCGCGCGGCATCTTTTGACCCGCATCACGCAGCTTGGCAAGTGCCTGGGCAAGGCCCTGGGGATAACGCGTCACAAACGCACCCGAAGCATCTGCCAGGTATTCACGCTGCCGCGAAATCGCCGCCCTGATCAAGGCAACGAAAATTGGTGCGATGACCGCCAGAACAATACCGATCACCAAAAGGACCAAACCGGCCTGGCCGCCGCCGCGTCGGTTCCTCCGGCGACCGCCCAGGAACATTGAGCGGAGAAAGAAATCCCGCAGTAACACAATGAGGCCACCAATCGCCGCGACAACGGTCATGAGCAGTATGTCATAGTTTCTGATGTGTGATATTTCATGCGCGACTACACCCTGGAGTTCCTGGCGATTCATGATCTGGAGAAGACCGGTAGTAACCGCCATTGATGCATTCTCAGGATTCCTGCCGGTGGCAAACGCATTAGGCGCCGGTGAAGGCATGATATAGATCTTGGGTTTTGGGACGCCGGCCGCAATAGCCACCTCTTCTACGACATTATGCAATACTCTGAATTCGTCAGGATCGGCAGGTACTGAGCCGGTTGCCTTTAAGGCAATCTTGTCGGAATTGTAATACAATACGATATTATAGATGATGATGAATAGTGCGAAGAAGATGTACCCGCCGATACCCCAATTGAGAACCTGCACGACCACGTAGCCAAGCGCACCGAGGAACAGACTGGTTACGAATATGAAGAGGAACGTCTTCCGCTTGTTGGCAGCGACGAGGTCGTATAGTGTATTACCCATCAAAACTTGACACGCACCGCTTCTTTCTCCTCGGCCGGCGCCTCGAAGAAC
>CP070795.1:1819298-1837846 GCA_020343455.1 Caldifarciminota bacterium | reverse complement strand
TGTCGATCCGGCAAATCCGGCGAGGATCCGGTCGCTGTAGATCTTGCGTATCTTTCGCGCCGTGCGTTTCATTACCGTCTCACCTGTCGTCACCTGACCATCGCACCCGATCGCGACCTTATTCTTGTGCCGTAAACCGATAATTGTCGTAGCTTTCATGTCATTGAATTATACCCGGCAGCGGACCGGTGTCAAATGTTTCTGTGTCGACATCACGCATCGATCCGTCCTGCCACGCACTATTGGGTGTTGCCGCCTTCGGCAAGCCTTGCCGCAATCATTCTTGCCCTGTTCAAGGCATCGGACTTCTCTTCGATCTCGCCCTCTAACTGGAGGTCGAGGAGTTCCTGCAGTATCGTCTTGAAAGCGGGTCCGGGTTTCATACCGAGGGCAATGAGATCATGGCCGGTCACCAATCTCTCGACCCTGGGTTTTGCCATATCTGCGCGGTGCAGAGCGACCATTCTGGTAAAAGCCTTCTCGAGGTGCTTTGTCTTGCCTCCGGTGGCATAACCGTCGGCCCAGGCAATGATCATGGCACCGAACCAATCTACTTCGAGATGACGGAAGAAACGTCGAATCGCGCGATCCGTCAGTTCGGGATTAGTCGCAAGGAGATGCAACCTCATGTGTTCCTTGACAAGTTTCTTCAGCACATCAGTATCATGCCTCGAAAGTCGCAAGCGCCGATGGGCGATCTTTTCGATCATTCTCGCACCGATGGTGTCATGCCCGTAGAAGTGCACCTCTCCTTCCTTGACGAGCAACGTATCCGGTTTTGCCACGTCGTGGAGGAGACCGGCAAGTTTGCATAAGGGTACTCGGTTTGGCTCAGCGAAATAACTTGAGTACTCCGGCTGAAGTTTCTTGAAGAACCCGCGTCCGATCAAATTCTCAACTGCGCCGTAAGTATTAAGCGAATGATTCCACAGATCGAAATCCTCAAGCAATTTATGAGCCTCGGGAAAGATCTCCTTGAATATTCCGAGACTATTTATTCTCAAAATCGTTTCGAACGACGAACAATGCGACATGATTCGCATCAATTCTTCGCCAACGCGCTCCGCAGCGACATCTTCCAGTGTGATGTTCCTTGCCAATTTATCGAAATCACGGTGGAGGTTGAACTTCAGTTCTATGGCAAATCTGAAGCCACGCAGGATCCTGAGCGGATCAGTGATCAAAGCATCTGGAGACGTTGGACGAATGATCCTCTTACGTATGTCTCTGGCGCCTCCGCAGGGATCGAAAAATGCCAAATCCTTGATGTTCACTGCCATCGCATTTATCGTGAAGTCGCGACGCTTGAGGTCAGGGATGATGCCTCTCTCGTCGAGGCCAATGAAATCGCAGATCAACTCATCCTTCACGACACGTGCCTCGTCGGCGCTTTCGTCAAGCAGTACGTATGCACCCCGAATTTCCCTCGCAACGCTCCGTGCAAAGTCCATTGCCGGACCGCTCACGGCGAAGTCATGATCCCGAGGTTGAATGTCCAGGAGTATATCCCTCACCGTACCCCCGACGAGATACAGATCCCGGCCTTTGCCCAACCGCGATATCTGCGCAACCGCCCCGCTGTTTCTTACGTACTCCTCGACCTTCTTCATCACCCAATTCTAATCAGCCATCTATTCATGTCAACTTCCTCCTGGTTTTTCTGATGGGAAGGCTACCCTTTGCAGTATCTTACTTAGTGATCAAACCGGCTGCGAAAGCCGCGCGTTGTCAGTGTTGCGTGGATCGGCGCGACCTTACGTGATACCCGTGTTAATCATTTGGTGGATAGAATACCTTGACGAACACCTTCTCTTTGAGATCGCGAACGAGTTCATCGTACTTCACCTGTACATCCTGCTGGTAAAGATACTGCATGATACGATCCCGCAGTTCTTCGAAAGCAAGAGTACGCTGCGGTACTTTCTCTTTCACGTAGAGCAGGTGAAAACCGTACGGCGTCAGAACCGGTTCGCTTACATCCCCTTCCTCCATTCCCTTTACGACGCTGTCAAAAGGCGGCGTAAGCCGCTCGGTATCGAATTCACCCAGATCGACATTCGGATCTCTCGAATGTTCCTTCGCCAGACTGTCAAAATCGGCACCGCTGCGAATTTCATCTCTGAGTCTGTTGGCAAGATTATTGGTCCGCAGCGTATCCTGACGGGTGACGCCGACCTTTATAAGGATCTGCCTCAGCAACACCCAGTCCGAGCCTTTATTCAACACTTCGACGATATGATAACCTAGCCGTGTGGCAAATGGTTGCGATACCACACCTGGTTTCAATTTGAATACGATCTCCTCAAAATCTTCGATGGTCTCGCCCTTCGTTATCTTGCCCAGCATTCCACCCTTTCTGCGGGAGTTCTCATCCTCTGAAAATTCCTGCGCAATAACGGCAAAATCCGCGCCGGACAGTAGCAATCTGTAAACTTCGGTTGCTTTCTCAAAACCCCTCATCAATTCATCCTGGCCCGGTACAACAGGGAGGAGAATATGCGCCAGTCTCACTCTACCCGGAAGATTGGCGATGGAATCCTTATTTTCTTCGTAGAACTGCTTAACCGCAATCGGCGATATCATTATCTTGGAAGCAAATTTCTTTGAGATCAACCGTTCCATTATTAGCCGCGACTTCAGGTTTTTCTGGTAGTATTCTTTCAATTCCTCGAGGCTGATTCCTTGCTCATCGAGATAGGTAAAGAAATTTGCTTCGGAAGGGAAATTACTCTTCAGGCTCTCGATATTCTGATTGACGAGAGGAGCGACTTCATCATCGCCTACCACGATCGATTCAACCTCTGCTTCAATTAGCAGCAACTGGTTGGAGACGAGCTGATCGACCACATACTCATCAAGCTCCTCCACCGTCGAAAACATCTGCCGCGCTACGGGATCGTTCGACAGAATGCCCACATTCTCTGAAACCTCGCTGTAAAGAATTACGTCATCGCCAACAAAAGCGGCAACCTGATCTGCAAGGCTTGCCGTGAGTACCAGAAGTATAAACACGCTCACCTGCCTATATCTAATAGATGAATGTCACTTCTTGAGCGCCGAGAGATCGCTGGTGATCTTGTAAGTAGCCTTCAGACTATCGACATATCCTTCAAGGAAAGTCTGGTACTTGGATGCAAGCAGATAGTTGTATATCTGACCCTTTATCTCATCGGTCAGTTCCACTTGTGCTTTTATCTTCCTCTTGTCGACCATTTTGACAATGAGAAAAGTACCCTGCACATACGGTATTGCTTCCGAAACCTCGCCCGGCGCCATGCTGAAGATCAACTCTTCGATCGCGAAGTCAGCGATAACGCCCCGCGGCAGGTATTCGGTAATGATCCTCGGATTCTCGGGATCTTGATACCGCGTCAATGAGCGCTCCCGCGCAAGTTTGAAGAAATCGGCCCCCGCCTTGATTTCTTCTGACGTCCGCATCGCCAGCTCGCGCGTCGGAAGGACTATCTGCCCAAGTTTCACGGCATAGAGAAATTCGTCTTTGTGCTGGTCGAAGTATTCTCGTATCTCCTTTTCGGTAACTGTAGTAGTACCGAACTCACGGCGCACCAATTCCATTGCCAGGAAATTCTTAGCGTACTGATCAAGTACAAACCTGACTGAATCTTCCTTGTCTACACCTGTCTTCTTAGCCTGCAGATACAATATCTCTTGCTGGATCCAATCTTCGAGAAATGCATTAATTCGGTCCTCGCCGATTTGCTCGTAGTCGGCATCCGGCACATACTGCTCAAACTCCTTCTTGGTCAACGTCGAACCGTTGACGGTCACGATGACATCCTTTTCTTGAGCTGCGCAATTGAGCAACAGCATTACGATGAACAAACTGGCAATTATCCTCACTTTTCCTCCTTCAAGAGCTGGGCGAGAACGGTCTCGTCCACCACCGGTTTGTATTTGTCGCGGAGCTCTCCAAATAGATCACTCCGCAGGCTGTCGATGATAGCTTCACGCACTCTTGCCCGAGCGACAGAGAATGCGCGCGAATATTCTCTATCCTTGAATTCGTCGCGATGAGCCGTGTAATATTCCTTGACTTCCGCGGAATCAACCACCACCTTCTCAAGCACTTTGTCGGAGTAGTATTTCTGGTACATGAGTGATGCATGCGTGCTGCGGAGTTTTCTCTTTGTCGACTTCCGCCGATCATAATAAGTCTTGATTGCCTCATCATATATCAGATCGGAGATCAACTCCTGGTCGATCAAGTACTTCGGATCCGCCCGTGAACCGCCGTGCAAATAACGCACGGCATCGATGACCGAACGCACATAGACGATCGATGTATCGTACTTCTTCACCACCCACGTATTGAGGTCTTCCTCGGTCAGGAGTGATTCCGGCTTCAGGAGAATATCCAACCCTTCCTGATTGTACTCGACCTTTGCCTGCTCCATTATTCTGTTGAAGTACTTCTCTCCTTCCTCCCGTGCTTTCTCCTGCCAGATATTATCCTTAATATTCTCTCTAACCTCTTCGAAGGTCGGCGTCTCGGCAACGGTGTGCTCGATAACCTTGAATATCATGTAGTATTCGCCAAACTCAATCACCGGCGTCACTCCGCCTTCCATGACCTTTTTCAGCGAAACCATGATCTCGGGCGGAATTGAAACTGCCGAGAAAGTACCAATGTCGCCGTTTTCCGTCAGCGTGTCGAGCGAGAAGGCAAGCAGTTCCTCGAACGGTCTCCCTTTCTTCAACTCGGCACTCACGTGGTTAGCCAAGGATTCTTCGGCGACGACGATCTGCGCAAGATGATACTGGTCGATGATCTTGTTATACAGGTCACGAACCTCCTTGTCGCTTACCTTCACTTTTCCAAGTATGACATCCGTATAATACGACCGCCAAATGACTTCCCGACGGTTTGTTTCGAATGCCGTCTTCACGACGGGGTCCTCTTCGTAGCCTGCGGCTTTTGCTTCTTCGACGACCAGCATCTGATTAACGTAATCTTCGAATTTTGCCATCCTCCTCACTGAATCCTCGCCCGGCGCGAATTTGATCTGCTCTTTAAAATCTGCCACTGTGTACTGACTATTCCCGATCGTGAGAACCGTCTTGTTTTCATTAGAACATCCGACAAGAAACAAAAAAAGAACAACGAACAGTATTCTGTGATAAAGCATACCTTCTCCTTTGTGCTATTCTACACAAACGACCATGGAAGTCAAGCCTTGATTTAAAATTCCACCATGATATAATAGAAAGATGCAACGCGTCCTTCCCTATATTGCACTGATCTTGCTGTCGGCTTTCCTGGTGCTGTCGAAAATCTTCTCTCCGGTGTGGCTACTCGTCATCATCCTGGTAATGCTTTGGCCGGACAGAAAGAGATCCCGCGTGAGACCGGTATTTCTCTTGACGATACTCTTTCTCTTGCTCTCCGTACTATTCAGCCATTTCGCTCTACTCGCGCCATTCATCATCGGCATTGGTCTAGCCTACATCCTTACACCCATCGTGAACCTGCTCGAAGCGAGAAGAGTACCAAGAATCGTCGCCATCCTCCTCTGCCTCCTCCCGATCATCGCCTTGTTTCCCATGCTGATCTTTCTCATTGTATCCGGGCTGGTCGACGAAATGCAGAGACTGATAATCAGGATGCCCGATCTCGTTCAACAATCCCAGCTGCTTTTCCGCACCGCCATGGACAAAGTATCCCAGATCGGCATTGAGATCGATCCGAACATCCTCACCAATACAATCACAAACCATCTAAATAACATCGTTACCGGTATATTCACTACCATCAGTCAAATCGGCAAAGGAATAGAAAGCATCATCATCGTGATATACAATATCATTATTATTCCGCTGTCAGCCTATTTATTCCTTGCGGACCGTGAACGGATCCTGTCATGGTTTCGAAATCTCTTCTCTCGCAAAGATGCCCGGCGAATCGAGGCATTTATACAAAGACTCAACACGTCCCTGGGGCGATTCTTCCGCGGTCAGCTAACACTGATGGTCGTTGTTGGATTCATCGTCGGATTTACGCTGTGGATATTGGGGATCAAATACTATCTCCTGCTCGGCATCATTGCCGGCATCTGCAATCTCATACCGAACATCGGATACATCTTGAGCTTCATCCCTGCGATCGCGATCGGCCTAACGAGCCCGGATCCCTTCGTCAATCTCATTAAGATCGTCGCCGTATACGTCGGTGAGCAGATCATCGAGAATGTCTATCTGGGTCCATTGATCATAGGTAAGGCATCTAGGTTGCATCCGATCATCGTCATGGTCGCATTGATCGTCGGTGGCACAACATTCGGCGCCTGGGGTGTGGTCTTGGCGATTCCCGTCACCATCTTCGTGCGCGAATTCATGAATTTCTTCCTCCATGTCAACGTCTGAACAGTCTGCATCCGACAATCATTGTGAACCGCAACTGTAAGTAACCCTGCCGAAATCTTTGACACCACGGCGTAGGCCCTGATTGGCTGAACAGCCGACACCTCCTTGACCTCGACCCTTTTGTGAATATAATGTACACCATGGCTGTGAAGGCACGCAAGTATCAGGTTGTCGTAGACAAGAACTGGTGCAAAGGTTGTCTCATATGCGTTGCCCTCTGTCCCAAGAACGTTCTCGCAATGCAAAAAGCAAAGGCCTACGTTGCCGACCCTGAAGCGTGCACCGGCTGTCAACTTTGCGAGATCTATTGTCCGGATTTTGCCATAACTGTCCACAATGTTTCGGATGCGCATGTCAAATAGAAAAAATGCTAAATTGATGACCGGCAACGAAGCGTGTGCCGAAGCTGCGCTCTTTGCCGGTATGCGCTTTTTTGCCGGCTACCCCATAACACCATCGACCGAGATCGCCGAGTTTCTTGCCCGCCGTTTACCCCACGTTGGCGGCACCTTTGTCCAGATGGAGGACGAAATCGCCTCCATGGCCGCCATCATCGGTGCCTCGCTTGCCGGGGTCAAATCAATGACCGCCACAAGCGGTCCGGGTTTTTCATTGATGCAGGAGAACATAGGGTATGCAACGATGACTGAAATACCCTGCGTCGTGGTAAATGTACAGCGCGGTGGACCCAGTACCGGCCTCCCCACCCTTCCTTCGCAAGCCGATGTAATGCAGGCCCGCTGGGGTACTCACGGGGATCACCCGGTCATTGCCGTCGCTCCATCGACGGTACGTGAAACATACGACTGGACAATAAAAGCCTTCAATCTCTCGGAGCGGTTCAGAACACCGGTCATATTACTGCTCGACGAGATCGTCGGGCATATCAGCGAGAAGATTGTGTACCCTCTGAGAAGGGAAATCGAACTGATCGAAAGAGAACGTACGAGCAGAGATCCAGAATCATATCTACCATACGAAAATACTGATTCAGACATACCTCCGTTCGCTGAGTTCGGCGCTGGCTACAGATATCACGTTACCGGCCTCAACCACGATGAAACAGGTTTCCCCACCAACGACCCCAAGAAGGTCGACACCTTGAACCGGCGCATCAACAGAAAGATCGAACGCTACCGGAGCGAGATAATCGCCTACAGCGAGTCGTCTCTCGAAGACGCCGAAATCTGCGTCGTTGCGTACGGCTCCAGCGCACGCTCGGCGCACCGCGCCGTGCTCGACGCGAGAAAGAGTGGATGCAAGGTCGGGATATTCCAGCCCTTCGTACTATGGCCTTTCCCCTATGAAAGACTGAGCCAAATTGCACAACGTATTGAGAATTTCGTCGTACCGGAGATGAATCTCGGACAGATCGCGCACGAAGTGTCCTGCGCCACCAAACGCGACATCGCAAGAGTAAATCGTATCGACGGCGGACTCATCACGCCGGATGAGATCTTGGAAGAGATCAAGAATGTTTCCATACGATAAGTATCTGAGACGGGACAAATTTCCACATATCTGGTGTACAGGATGTGGATGTGGTATTGTGTTAAAGGCATTACTGCGGGCGATTGAACGTAGCAAGATTCCAAAAGACGACATTGCTATCGTCTCCGGTATCGGATGTTCTTCGCGGACACCCGGCTACCTGGACTTCAACACGCTGCACACGACTCATGGTAGGGCAATCGCATTCGCAACTGGATTGAAGCTTGCCAAGCGCACACTGAAAGTCATTGTCGTCACCGGTGATGGCGATGCCACAGCAATAGGCGGTAACCACTTCATTCACGCTGCGCGACGCAATCTTGATATGACCGTCATAATTTACAATAACTACATCTACGGTATGACCGGGGGTCAAGTTTCACCGACGACGCCGGCGGGTAAGCGCAGTACCACTTCGCCTCACGGCAATGTTGAACCTGCATTCGACATTTCAGGGTTGGCGATAGCTGCTGGTGCTCCATTTGTCGCACGGGCCACTTGTTACCACGCCGTGCAACTCGACAAATACATAAACAGGGGTATAATGAAAAAAGGCTTCTCGGTCGTCGAGGTTCTGACGCCCTGTCCGACATACTACGCGCGTCCCAACCGTCTCGGCAACGCGGTAGAAATGCTGGATTGGTACAAGAACAACAGCGTACAGATCGAGGCAGCACGGAAGATGTCCGACGAGGAAAAGGAGGGCAAAGTAACGATCGGTATTCTTCACGACAGCGACCGACCGGAATTCTGTGAGGTATACAGCCAGTTGTCCGCGCGGGTCAGAGAGACATATAAAGAATGACGTAGGAGGTCAACGTGTCCTTTAGGTATGAATTCAGGTTAAGTGGTTCTGGTGGTCAAGGATTGATACTGGCAGGAAAGATTCTTGCTGAGGCGGCTGCGATATATGATGGCAAGAATGCCACACAGAGCCAATCTTATGGACCAGAAGCACGCGGGGGTTCAAGCCGTTCCGAAGTAATAGTATCTGACGAGGAGATAGATTATCCCAAAGCACTGAATATCGACTTGCTTCTCTGCTTTACCCAGGAGGCCTGCGACAAATACTGCACCGACGTTAAGGATAACGGCATATTGCTCGTTGACAGAAGTTATGTGACAAGAACCCCGCAGGGAAAGTACCGGATGTATTCTCTGCCTATTACAGAGACCGCCGAGGCAAAAGTGGGTAAAGCCCTGGTCGCAAACATCGTTGCACTGGGTATAATAACCCAGCTCACCGGCATCATCACCAGAGGAGCCGTTGAAGCTGCCATCCTCTCGCGCGTGCCCAAAGGCACCGAGGAACTCAATCTGCAGGCATTCAATGCCGGAATCGAGCTGGCCCAACAGGCACAAACATAGATAATTCGTTACGACTCGATGCTGATGTGAAACCTGATTGGCTGACATTCGTCGATGGAAAACGCCGTTACAGCCTCTTGAGGATACTCTCGGAGCTGTCCCGGCTTCAGGACAAGGAAAATCTCAATTTCATTCTCATCGGAGCCCTTCCATTGTTGCTCAGCGACTACCTGCACTATACCGCACTATGGGATATCGATCTGCTCTTTCGGAACGAGAGAGAGATGAACAAATTCACTCAGGCGTCGAAGACGCAACAATTACGCATAGTGGATTACGACGATGCGCTTACGAGCAATGAAAACATTGCCAGCTTCCATTCGGCTTGGACATTTGACAAGCAATGGTTCAACGTGGATTATATCCTGAAGGCCGACTTATTTGAATTCCTTGCCGACGATCTCACAAGTTCACCCCTGTTCCACGACCAGGCACACTGGCAGGACACCGACCATATGATTTCGCTTTACCAGGCTCACCCGTGGGACATCATCGTCAGTAAAGTAATCTCGCCACGGACGGCACGGGATATATCCTTACGTGTCAACATGAGCATAGACATACGACACATCTTTGCCGTATACGGAGCAGAGAGAGACAATGAACTTTTCTGGCATCATATCATTTCGCGAGCACTTTTCTTTTGCCCCCGATCGGTATTTGCTAGCAAATTCCTCGAACTGCTGAGGGCGGCACCTGAATTAGGCTACGAGGGTGTCACGATTTCTCCATCCGCCGCACAGGCGCTGGAACAGCAATGAAAGATTTTCTGACCCAGCTGAAAGAACAGAACGCTGAATTCGGAAACCATTACCGCAAGTACCTTCAATCAATCCAGCGAAATCTTGATCCCTTGATCAAAAGGCTTGAAGAAAGAAAGAAGAGGGATGCCGTACATATTCTCCACCCCACCTACGATTTTGAAACTGAAATCGGCATCATTGCCGGGATCGGCGA
Organism: Caldifarciminota bacterium; assembly: GCA_020343455.1. Taxonomy (GTDB): domain Bacteria; phylum Hydrothermota; class Tepidihabitantia; order SM23-42; family SM23-42; genus SM23-42. The sequence continues at coordinate 1,827,649 of CP070795.1, read as the reverse complement.
TGACCGCAATGAGAAACTCAATTTCCTAAATACCTTTTTCTCTCTGCAATTTCTGCTCATGAACCGCCAGGCCGTTGATCACCTGAGAATGGGAGTCATGGCTCCGACGGCGAACAAGTATTCCGTATATAAGAAATTCATGATCGATGCCGGTAACAACTTCCGCGTGCTGACTGCGCATTACATCAACCAACTCCTTCCCCTATTCGTGGAAAAAGAAAGGTGTCCTTCATTCGTGATCCTTGGTGTCGGAACGAAGGCCGATCAGGACGATATCGATGTCGGCATCATCGATGACGGAACGAGAGACAGGCACGAGTTCAACCGTGCGATCTCCCAAATAGCCCAAGAGATGCTGAAGTCCGCGGTCTCATTCCATTTTCATCTGTCGGAACACATCGGAGGCCAGCACTATTCGGCTTCCATCGATGAGTACAAGAAAGCACTGAAACATCAAATCGGCGATTATGTAATAATCAATGAAATGTTGAGCGGAGCGGTCATCACGGGGGACGTACAACTCTTCAGGAAATATCAAGATGAAGTCACTCGACGGTATTTCTACCATCCGGACTCCGACAACAAATATCACGAAGGGTACCTCCGAGGCATAATGGGTGAAATCAGCTCTCTGCTTGCGAAACCCGTCAGCCCGAATCACATACATTTCAAGGAGGACGGTCTTCGCATAATCAAAAACATCATATGCGCCCAGAAAACCGTCTACGATGTCGACAAGGTCAATGCCTGGCAGATACTGGACGACCTCCGCAAGAAGAACCCGAGACGGGTGCAAGAATATCAAGATCTTGAAGAATCCCTGACATTCTTCGAGGTCTTTAGATATCTATACCAGCTTCTCGTCACTCAGGACGAAGAGCTCGAACTTGATCCTGCAACCTTCAGGAACATCCGCACCGTTGCCAGGAATTTGGGTTACACAGACCTGGGCAAATGCCACGCCCAAGAACATGTACTCGTGCACTACTACGAACACATACAGAGCGTAAGGAATATTGTTCCTACACTACTCGATGACCTAAAATCCCACCTTGAATCGAATTCCATTTTCGTATCCATTCTCAATCCTGATTATTCGGGAAACATTGCTCAGGATTTTCTCACCAAATTCAAATTCTTCCGCGGCACATCATTCTGGGACGACACTCTCGACGACTTTGAGAATGAGACAGTACTGAACCGGTTCGTAAAAGATCTCGACGCGTTTCCACCTGATAAACGCAGACAACTGATCGACGGCTACATAGAGTGGGTCAAGTATGACCTTTACTCTTCGATCAAGTTCCTGACCATACTCGGCAGATCGAAGATCGGTCATGCCTTGTATGATGATTTGAACAGTAAACTGCTGGATATCCTCGCAAGCATGCCGGATGTTCCCAGAAAGATCGCCTACGTTTTCAATCGCTTCCCCCAACTGATCAATGAATACTTATCTCTAAACACCGAGAATGATCTTAAACGCTATCTCACCATCCTTGAGACAAGGCTGTACGAAAAAGAGATCGCCGCGATCATTGAGAATCTGAAGTCGCTCGTCGACATCCATCTTTCAAGCAGTCTCTTCTTTAAGAGGTACTTGATGAGGATCACCGCACGATACCCGGAAACCATTCATCTACTCAAGAACAATGCCCTCCTGAGGGAGTTCGGAGACGGGCTGTACAGCGATGTCCAGACGATGCCGACCCTGAAGGAGAAGAAAGAAAAATTGGGCAACTACTACGATTTCGAGGTGACGCGCGTGGGACTGAAGACATTGAGCGGCGCGCCAACAGAGGACACAAGCGTGGAATTCACCGAATTCTCGGATAAGTATATTATCACGCTCTTCGACATCTGCCGCCGCGAGGTTGACAAAGAACACACCAAGCGCATCATCACCGATGACCTGCTGGCCATTTTTGCAGCGGGCGGACACGCGCGGGAGCAAGCATACGATGATGATTATGATATAATCGTCCTTCTGAATTCCGACAACCCGGAAATGCTCTCATACTGCAACAAGATCATCAGTAAAATGAATGGCGAGATCATAAAACGTGGCACAATACCTCACCATAGATTCGCTGATTACTTCGGGAGATACGTCATCCTGCTCGAGGAACTTGAACATCTGCTCTCAGAGAAGCGGCCTGATATCTTCATCGAAAAATCGCAAATACTAGGATCACGTCTGGTTGTTGGAACACACCGTTTCGAGAAAGAATTCTTTGACCGTATCATTAGACCATACATCTTTGAACAGAAAGACGAATACATCAGACAGATGATAGGTGAGATCAAATCAAGGCATCAGACGAATGAAGCACAAAAAGTCATAATTGAAGACAATATCAAGGAAGGTTCGGGCGGCCTCAGAGATCTGGAAATGATTCTACTGATCCTCAAAGCACAATGCAACATGGTGACTCCGGTCAATTCCCAGCTGTTCACCGAAATTGCCGAGAAGCACAGCGCGCTGCAGAAAGAACTCTATCGCCTGGCAGGCGCCTTTATCTTTCTGAATAATCTGAGGAACTGCTACCGTCTCACGATCGGGGCAACCGATATGATAGCACATGACACCCTGGGCCCGGCAGCCCGCCTCACCGGTTACCAAGACGGTAAGGAGCTTTTTGATGCGTTCAAAAATACGTGCGTGGAAGTCCAGCAAACGATAATGCAGATAATCAAGAAGTTGCCTTGCAGGTAGAAGTCAAAACGCTTCCCCGATGGCAAAATGCAGAACACCAGCCGCCTCTTCTTCTTCCCGAAGAAGTTTGAAACCGTAGTCGAGCCTGACGCTTCCCAGGAAGCTCTTCAATCTCAATCCGCAACCGATGCCCCACCTAAGTGACGGCGTAATCTCCTCATGATCTTCCCAGATATTACCGCCATCAATAAAAAGTACTCCACCCAGGATTTTGTATATCGGGAAGCGGACTTCGGCCGAGCATTCGCCGAGAAACCGTCCGCCCAGAGGATTGTCATTTTCATCTACGGGTCCGATCGATCTTTCCGAGTAGCCACGCACCGACGAGGTTCCGCCGCAGTAGAAACGCTTGTACACCGGCACTTCGACCGTGGGCGAAACTGCCATCACCATACCGGCCTTTGTCACCGCTGCAAGTACCACGCCGGCGACTGGTGTATAGACCCGCAATTGCGCTGTCGGTCTGACATAATCGACGTCTGAAGGCAGTATGATACCGCTCATCTCCACATTTGCGCCGATATAGCTTCCTTTCTTTGTGTAAAAGGGATCATCCCTCCGGTCCCTTATCCAACCTACGATGACGCCGTGCAGAAGATCCGTGCTGGTGCTATCGTCCACGGCATAATGAGTGCGTATACGCTCCAACTCGTACTTTACCGACAACTCGTTCTTCCCCAATTCGAAGCGCGTCGAAACATTACCGCCGAGCGACTGCGTCACATAACCGATTTCTTCAAGCCGTTTCACGAAAAATCCAAGCGCAAGATTACCCGGTAACAGGAACGTTCTCGGAAATGTCACCTGCCCGTTTATCCTCTGCTCGACGAAACTCAACTTTCCCTCTATCTTGCCCTGCCACGCCCTGCCAAACATATTATAATGCGTCGCACCAACACCAAACCTGATCATGTCGCGCGTTCCGTAGCCAATACGAAGATTCATCACCGCACGATTTCTTTCGGCCAGTAAGAATTGCACGTTCTTGTGGCCCGCAATGCCAGCATCTTCGATCCTCGTTCTTATCGTCGTGAAGATACCGAGCCTGTAGAGCCTGCGCTGGCTATCGAGAATGCGTGCGTAACGAAGAAGATCACCCTCGGCAATTCTTAGCTCCCGGGCGACGACCGATGGACGCGTCCGCTTCAATCCCAATAGTTCGATCTTTCCGACATGCTGCTGTTCACCTTCCGTGATCCGGTGGATGACATCCACGGTGTAATTATCGACGTTATAGTCGGACTCAACCTCGACATCCGCATACCCGAGATCATCATACGAATATTTGATGATGTAATTATCCGTATCGACCTTACGGCGGTCAAAAACCTTGCCGGCACGAAGCATCATCTTGGGTGCCAGCGAATCGCTGTGAATGACCGCGTTGCCTCTGAAACGAATGCTTCCCGTGAAATACTGCCCGCCCTCAGTGACCTTCACTGATATGTCGACCCCGTTGCCAATGCTATCATAACGCAGATCATGGACCACTTCCGCATCGAGAAAACCTTCGTAGATGTAGAGGCTCTGGATGGCCTCGATGTCACCGGTGAAGATATCTTCACTGAAAATCCCTTTACGAAATAGATTCGCCGGTCGTGTCAGCATGACTTTCTTTATCGCCGATTCCTTGAAATACTCATTGCCTTCTATCTCGACGGTCCGTACGCGAAACTCACCGGCAACCGCAATCATGAGCAAGAGAACGATCATTCTATTTCCAGGTGAAGATCAAGATCGACACTGGTATTCAGGTTCTCCTGATCATGAAGGGTGAATATTGATACGTGATCCGTGAGGTCATAGCTTGCGCCAACCTGGTACAATTCCCACGATTCGACACCAGAGCTGTAGAACAGATTGAATCCTTTGATGATGCTCTTCTCGACACCTATGCGGACTGTCGAAGGATCACTAAGGTCGCCAGAGAGCGTGAATTTGTCCAAACCCAAGAAATCCTGCGTCGTCTTCTCGATCCCGTGGCGTATGGCATCGAGTGCATAATCCTTCGCTTTACCCTTCAGGTCGACATCCTTTGATATGCCCGTGACCTCACCAGGACGGCGCTGGCCGATGAGCACCAGGCTGATTATATCCTGCTCAGGTAAGGGCGGATTAGAGCTCAATTGGAGTTGCCAGTTCGTTACCGTGCCGTTCAGAGCAAGGTATAAGTCGTAGTCACCATCTGCAGCTGCCACCGACGTCGTTGCGGTGAGGTCTATGACCGGATCGATCTTGTAGGGATTGTCAAACTCGACGACTGCATTCACGACCGTAAACTTCTTGCCCAGATACTGGATCGAACCTTCTCCGATCGCAGTGATCGTACCGTAGGCATTCGGCCTTGCAAGGTAACCCTTCACTTCAAGATCGGCCTTTGCTGCCAGTTTCGCAACGTTGTTTGCGATCCTGATGCTATCCGGCACCGAAATACCAACATCGCAGTATATACGTTTGAGTATTTCTGATTGCTCTGGCACCGGACGATTCGCTGCCGTCAACATACCGATAACGGTCTGGAGCCTTATCGGAGCGTCATATATTCCTTCGTTCACGACAATCTCACCGTCGATCCTCAGAGAATCCTTCTTCCCGGACAATTGCATCTCGGCGCTCAGTACCGCCCGGCCGAAATCCTCATCGGCATAAACGGCTCTATCCAAACCTGCAGCGAGCGCAATCGTATCGACTCTACCCCCGGATAAATCAGCAAAACCTTTGACATCGAAGCGACCCTCGTTCACTCTGCCGCGGCAGTTCTCGACCGCTACGACGCCGTTTTTCAGGCCAAGGTCACATTCAACCGAATCGATCAAGATTCGCCGTGTTTCGAATTTCGCGTTGCTCAAAGACAACCGACCATCTATGTCGAATGCCCGCGGTCTCCCCTGAAAGTGGATATCGAATTGAAGATCGCCTTCCATTGGCGGGCCACTTGGAAGTAGATGAGCAATGCTCGACAATTCGATCATCGAGGATCTTGCCCAGAGGTCAACAATTCCGGACCGTAGGTCAAGCGGCATGCTCCCTTCCAGGAAAAGCTTTTCGCCAGCGATCGAGAGTTCAGTCGGCTGAAGGCTAATCACTCCATCCTCAAGGTGACCGACCACTTGAGCAAGGTTCTTTGCCACTCTTTGATCGTATTTCAAATGAATCGTATCTATCCGCGCAGTGGCAATGGTCGCGCCGGGATCTACGAGTTCACCGCTGACCAGTACTTCGCCGGTTATGAAGCCGGTCGCGGGCCTCAGGTACGTATCCAAGTCGAAATGAGCCAGGGTCAGGGTCGCATCGTACGGGTAGTTTCGGAAAAGCAATACTCTACCGAGAATCGACGAACTTCGGGCTTCATTCATCAATGAAACTGTCAGTACCGTGTCCTCGAGTGTGAGATCGAGACCGTAATCGCCAATATGAAGAGTGTCATACGATATCTTCCGGAAAATAATTCTTCCGGTCCCTTGTGGATTATCCGTGTATCCCGAGAACGCCATATCAACGGCGATTTCCCCGCCGATGAAAAAAGTATCAGCACCAAAGACCTCGGGTGACCCGATCGCGATTGGATCACCCTTCAACTCCAGGACAAAGTTCTTCTTCTTCCATGCGTAGAGACCAGTGATATTCAATGCACCGCGTCCGGTCGCAAGCATTCCCCGGCTTGCGATGATGGAGTAATTGGCTACGGTGAAATCAAACTCAGCCCTGTTGATCTCTTCACCATACATACGGACATCCGAAAGCCTCAGATGGGCTCTGCCGCGAGGGTCATCGAAAGACCCGCCGACATTCAACTCAAAAACCATCTTTCCGCTGATATCTTCGAACCCTTCGACAATCGCGCTCACCACACTCAGATCATCGGAGGATAAGACCAACCGTCCGTCTGAGATTGCCTTCTTCTTCAGATCTGCAAGGAGCTGGAGTTCAACCGAAACCCTCCTGCTGACGATCTTCATGTCACTCACCTTGAGCACGTCATTTTCGAAGCTAACCATACCTTTTGCCGAGGGGTGAAAGCCGGCGTGTTCGAAATCACCGCTTATCGAACCTTCAAAACAAGGGTGTGTGAAATCTCCCTTCAACGTACCTTCCACCAGCAACCGCCCATACCGGGATACGACTTCCGTTGACAACTTCGTCCGCTGGAGTACGATCCCTACACTCAGTGAATCTTCTTTCGCAAGCCCACCCTCCAAAGAGGCTGTCACAACGGTCAATTCTCCTTCGATGTCGATGCTGTCGAAGGAAGGCAAACGCCAGTGCGACTTCACAAGACCGGTGATATGATTGTCCAGCACCGACGCATCGACCATTGTTTGGACTTTTAACAGCGGCGACGAATACAATCCCGTTAAGGTGCCCGCGCTAGAAAGAACACCCTCCGCTCCAACTATACCAGCATCCTCCAGCCCGATTTCTATGGAGTAAGCCAAACCGAGTTCGACCCTCTGGGTAAAGGGCACGAGTCCCTTGACCGAGGCTACTGAGCGGCCAGCCGACATATGCAAGCTGTCCAGATTCAAGCGGTCGCTCTTCATGCTGCCCCAAGTTTCAAGCGAGGCTTTTATGGGAACTCGTCCGAGCATCACTCTCAGACTACAATCGTTGATTGAAAATTCGCCGATCTCGATTCTCAGCGGCGCTGCCTTTGCATCTCCTTTTTCTTCTCTCTTCGGAAGATTCTTCAACATCGACCGCAGCACATCGATATCGATATCGATGCCTTTTATTCGCACCGATCTGATGTCTATACGGCGGCTGAGCAACCCGATAGGATTGTAGGTAAGCGTCATCCCATCTATCGTCCCCAATCCCGGTGATCGTATGTTTTCTGCCCTCAACGAAAAGAAGAGATGTCCCCTCAATGAACCGATGGTCACTGGAAAACCCAGGTTCTCTTCTACCGTATTTTCGACGGTTTTCTTGACGATCTGCAGAACGATACCGGTGCCGGCCAATGCGACGATGGAGACAAGAAGAACAACGAGGACCGCTGCCGAAACTGCCATCTTTTTCATCAATTCCATTATAGTGCGCATGCCGTCTTCGTCAATATTGACAATGCTCTTCTTGTACATATAATAACACGAAGGAGACAACATGACCCTCTGGAGAAAACCATTTGATAGCGATAAGATAACAATAACGCACGGCGAAATCCATATAATAAAAGAACGGTGCAAAGGCTGCAGATTCTGTGTCGAGTACTGTCCAAAGGATGTTCTGGAGATGTCCGAAGAATACAATCTGAAGGGATATCATCCTCCGGTTGCCGTGAACCCGGACGCCTGCCTAGAGTGCCATTTATGCGAAATGCTGTGTCCGGAATTTGCAATTTATGTTACCGTTAGAGAAGAAGAAAAAACAGGCAACTTAATTGAGAACAAGTGTTAAGTAACGTTTTTGGTGGCAATTTTCGAGACCATTGCACACTACATTTAGCGTTCCACGTGTCTCAGAAAGACAGCATTGCATAACTTTCGCCATAGAAATACGTCCGTATCACAAGGAAGAGTCAATCTTCGGGCGAATAATCGTGTTGACAACTCTTCGGTTTTTGTTATAATATTTCAAGCATAGGAGTCAATGTAACGAACAAGCCCATTTACATAAAAAGCGAGACAGTTGAACA
>CP070795.1:1812668-1819198 GCA_020343455.1 Caldifarciminota bacterium | reverse complement strand
CGGATTGAAAGGATTCGGGTAGGCTGATACACTCACCTCCAGTACCCTCGGTGGTCCATCGACACCAGTCGGGTTCGCTATACTGGCTGGACCGCCCTCATTTCCGCTGAAGTCCGTCGCCGTCACAAAGAAGTGAACATGTGTGTGCACTTGGACATCGAAGGTTGGTTCGATCTCATAACCCAGGACTTCAGCAGTTTCATCGAAGATATCAGATGACGACCCGTATATGGTGTAGAAATCGAAGTCTGCATCGGGGACGTCATCCCATGTGAGAATCCCGGGAACACTATAGGCGAGATTCAACGGGATGCTGGGAGCCAGGTTATCGATGGAGTATCCTGAATCCGGCGCCGAATCGAAGTACGTTGCCGGCTCGGCCGTCAAGGCGCGTATAATAAATACCGACCAGTGAATGCCGCCACCGACGGTGGAGTCCGCAAGTGTCGGTGCCACGATATTGTAGATTGATTCGCCGTTTGCAGGAACAGACCCGACAAACACCCATCCTTCGAATGATGGCATGTAATTAGCCGTTTCGAAACCCGCGGAGGACAATGGATCAATCCTTCTGAACGCTCCATACTCGAGCACGGGCGTCAACGATCCCGACGTGTCGGCGCCGCATTTCTGAAAGGTAATCAGCACAGAGCGGCCCTGGTCATTCCCTACATCCACTATCGAAGAAATCACCGGCGGATCCGCGGATGGTCCCAGTACCGTTATCGAGAATATGTACGATCCTGTGGTGGTCGTTTGATCTGACACAGTGAAAGAGAATTCGTCCATCGTGGAACTTGATCCGCTGTGGTCGTATTTCAGCCTGCCATAGTCGATGTCATCCTGTGTAAATGTCGATGGATCAGGAGACCCATCAAGAACGAGTGATCCCACGGACGGCGGTGAGGTGACCGTGTAAAGAAGACCTGTGGAAGGTGTGTCCGGGTCATCGGCTACCAATTGACCGCGCGTTATTGTCTCCGTTCCTCCTCGCGCAACAGACAGGCTGTTGCTCCCGGTAAGTGTAGGCGGATCGTCTGCCGGCGTCACCGTGATGACGAATGTGGCCTGCACGGTACCTCCCACACCATCACTGACACTGAACGAGAAATCGTCAGATACCGTCTCGCTACCATTGTGCGCGTAGGAGAGGGAACCTGAGTTGATTTGAGCTTGGGTAAACGTGGTCAGTGACAGAATACCACTCGTTGGCCCTGGTATCACCGTGTATGTAAGTTGGGCTGCTGTTTGCTCAGCGTCGGTTACCTCGAGGAGGCCGGAGCCAATCGGAGCACTGCTCCCCTCGTTCAGCGTAAGACCGTTGTTGACCGCCAGGACCGGATCATCATTCGCCGGCGTGATCGAGATGACAAAGGTGGCCTGCACCGAGCCTCCAACACCATCGTTGACACTGAATGTGAAATGATCGGAACCCGTTTCGCTTTCGTCGTGCGTGTAGGAGAGGGAACCTGAGTTGATTTGAGCTTGTGTAAATATGGTCATCGACAGCAAACCGTTCGCGGGTCCCGACAAAACCGTGTATGTAAGTTGACCAATTGTATTATCCGCGTCGGTCACCTCGAGAAGACCGGAGTCAATCAGCGCGCTACCTCCTTCGTCCAGCGTGAGAACGTTATTGACCGTCAGAACCGGAGAATCGTTGACTGGTTGGACTGTAATCGTGAATGTATTCCCGGGGATGGTGGTTTCACCGTCATGAAAATTGAAAGAGAAAGCATCATCCAACACAGGATCGTCACCATTATGTGAATAAGAAAGCAAACAGGCGTCGACGTCAGCCTGCGTAAACGTGCTCGATACGGTCAGTGGGCTGCCTGACAATGTTAGCTCGCCATCAGCTCCGGGAGTGGATGTCACCGTATAGGTGAGCTCAGAGGGCGAATTGTCAACATCGGTCACCTGGAGTGCACCGGCACAGATCGTGGCATAACTCCCTTCATTCAACGTAAGACCGTTGTTGACCGATAGAATCGGGGCATCGCTCACCGGTGTGACCGAGATGACGAACGGCGTTGAGGAGATCGTTCCTCCTGCACCATCGATGACGCTGAATGTAAAATAATCTATCGTCGTCTCACTACCGTCATGCGTATATGAAATAAGATAGTTGTCTATGTCATCCTGTGTAAACGTGCTCGATGACAGAACACCGTTCGTAGGTCCCGTCTCCACTGTGTACTTAAGTGAATCGGCTCCTTGCTCTGCGTCGGTCACCAAGAGAAGGCTTGGACCTATTGTGGCGCTCGTCCCTTCATCCAGCGTCAGGCCGGCGTTAACCTGAACTACAGGAGGGGTGTTCTGCGCAAGTGCCTCGAGCGGGAAAATGGAGCTTAGCGCCAAACAGACAAATATTAGGAAGACGAAGCGTGTTACATGGTGCCATGCCGCCACGGATCGGGAGATCATAGCATCCTCCTTGCCCTTACAGCAGGGACTTTCCAAAATCGAATGTTTCTAAATATATTTTATTATACTACAACGTGGTGGCCCCTGTAAAGGTGCTTCGGCTTTGTAGTTATCAGGGAATGGCGTCCCCAACGGGACCAATTACCGGTGGGTTCGGTTGGGTTCCGGCCCCATGAAGAAGACTATCTCCCCCCCGGACACAAGTTCATCGTGTTCAAGGTGGAGGCGGTTGATCACCTTACCGTTTACTTCCACCTTTTGCACATAGACATTTTCGCTGTCCTGGTCCTCTGCACGGATCACCAGCGTGTTCCCATTCTCCAGGTTCAGGGTCGCCCGTGCGACTAGCGGGCTGCCGATGGCGTACTGCCTCGAACCGGGACACACGGTATAAAAGCCCAGCGCGCTGAAGATGTACCAGGCGCTCATCTGTCCGGCGTCGTCGTTCCCGCAAAGACCATTTACACCAGGGCCATACATCGTATCCATAATCATACGCACCCTGGCTTGTGTCTGCCAGGGACGGTCGGTCCAATTGTAGAGATAGGCGATGTGGTGGCCCGGCTCGTTGCCGTGAACATAGTTACCGATGATCCCGTCGCGAGTGATGTCCTCGGTGCGGGCAATGAACTCGTCAGGTAGTTCCATCTCGAAGAGCTCGTCCAGGTGCCGACTGAATTTTTCAGGGCCACCCATCGTTTCCACCAAGGTCTCCGGGTCATGCGGCACGTAGAGACTGTAGTTCCATGCGTTGCCCTCTATAAAACCCTGACCGTGAGTTTCCATCGTATTGAAATCTTCCCGCCATGTACCATTCCTCTTTTTCGGCCGCATGAAACCGAGATCCGGGTCGTAAACGTTTCTATAGCTTCGGGATCTCTCCATGTAACGGTTGTACAGAGCGTCGTTTCCCGCCTGACTCGCCAGCTGGGCGATGCACCAGTCGTCGTAGGCCAGTTCCAGTGTAATGCTAACCGATGAACCACTGGCCTCGTCCGGCACATAACCCAGATCCATGTACTCTCCAACGCCGTCGAAGTAGGGAATACGCGATGTGGTTACACAGGCCTTCAGTGCCCGATCCAGGCCCGTTTCCCAGTTGGTCTTGGCTACAGCGTCGGCAATCACCGAAACCGCGTGGTAACCGATCATGCACCAGTTCTCATTGGCGTAGTGGCTCCAAATCGGCAACATGGGGTGCACGCTCTGGTCGTAGTGGGCCAGCATGCTGTTGATCATGTCTGTGTTTCTAGCTACCTGGATCAGGTTGAACAGGGGGTGTAGCGCCCGGTACGTATCCCACAGCGAGAAGATAGTGTAGTTCGTGAATCCATCGGACGTGTGCACATTCTGGTCGAGTCCACGGTACTGTCCATCCACATCCTCATACACAACCGGTCCAAGCATGGTGTGATACAGTGCAGTGTAGAACACGATCTGCTGGTCCCTGGTAAGCGATTCCACATCTACCCGGCCGAGCTCCCGGTTCCACTGCTGCCTCGCCTCCCCGCGAATCCGGTCGAAATCCCAGTGCGGCAGCTCTCTCTGCAGGTTCCTCAGTGCGCCAGCCGTGCTCACACTTGAGAGCGCTACCTTCACCAGTAATGGATCTTTTGGCCGGACATCGAAATCGAAATGTGCACGGATTTCCCGTCCCGCCATCTCGGGAAAACTGGACTCCTGATCGAAGCGACGGTAGAAACCTTTGTAGGGGGTTTCGTCGTATTTTCTGTGCCCGTAACTCGTCATTGGCTGGCTGAATGCCATAACAAAATAGACCGTGCGGGTGCGTGCCCAGCCTGTGGTCTGGCGATAACCGGTCACCAGCGTGTCGTTTTCCACGCGCAAAAAGGTCCACACGTTCTTGCCCTCGAAATTGTAGATGTTGGCCATCATATCCAGTATGACGTGGGCCTCACCGCCTTTGGCGAATGTGTAGCGGTGCAAACCGACACGGGTGGTGGTGGTCAGCTCCACGTCGACGCCGAAATCGTCCAGGGTCACCATGTAATAACCGGGTTCGGCCCGTTCCGTGTCATGCCTGAACCGGGAGTGGAGGTTTGTGCCGGTTTGTCCAGTATCTGAGTGATCCAATTCCAGGATTCCGGTAGTCGGCATTAGCGATATGTCACCCAGGTCCGAATGGCCGGTACCGCTGAAATGTGTGTGGCTGAAGCCGAAGATCGTGCTGTCCTCGTACTGGTAGCCCGAGCAGTAACGGTAGGCTTCCCGAACGTACTGCCCCCGGGCGTCGTACATCATCAGGTGTCTGGTGTCCGGACTCAACTGCACCATGCCGAAGGGCACCGTTGCACCGGGAAATGTGTGGCCCATCTTGTGGGTACCGATCATCGGATCCACGTAACGGGAGTAGTCCTCGGTTTTTTGCTGACCCCCTGCCACGGATGACCACAGGAGAGTAGCCGTCAACAGGAACAGGACGAATGTCTGTTTGTTCAGTGGCATCATGATGGCTCTTTCGGGTTAGTAGTGAAGGTCTGACGGTGAATGGATTGCTTCATTATGCGTCCCATATCAAACCAGTCCAAAGAATAGAGTCCCCAACGGGACCGCGGGACTCACATTATACATTTTGGCGTCCCCAACGGGACTACGGGACCTAAATATTCACGGTTTTGATTATAAAAAACGTCCCCAACGGGATTCGAACCCGTGTTGCCGCCGTGAAAGGGCGGTGTCCTAGTCCTGGCTAGACGATGGGGACGCCTCGAACACGCTGTGTTTTTCAATCCATGCAATGTATCAATGGGATCGTGCAAAGTCAACCTGAAATGGTTTTCCTGCCTGCCTGGTAGCGTCTTATGACACCCAGCACCGTGCCTACTATCCGGCATGTTTCGAGTTCGTCTTTGTTCAGTACTATAGGCTCGTACATCTTATTCGACGGTTTCAGTATTATGCTATCACCCCGTTTTATTAATCGCTTCACCGTGGCCTCTCCGTCTACGAGTGCCACGACGATATCTCCGCTACGGCAAACCGGATCCCTGCTCACGACGAGAAGATCGCCCGGCATAATGTGGTCATCGATCATGCTGTCGCCCTTGACTTCGAGTAAAAAGTCACCTGGTTGACGAAAGAGCTTTTCATCTAATAATATAAAATCATTTATATCCTCAACAGGCAGCGCCGGTTCACCCGCTTTGATATCACCAGCAACGGGGTAATTCACCGTCCCCCTATCAGAAACCTCACCGCCCTGCATGCCCTTCGGTCGCAGAATCTCGATCGCCCTGGAGCTTCTGCTGACCCGCCTGATATACCCCTTCCTTTCTAAGGCATTCAGATGGTCGACCACACCTCGATTCGATTTCAGCCCAAACGCCTCCCTGATATCCCTGATGGTAGGCGGGTAGCCGTACCTCATTTGATAGCCGCCCAGAAAATCCAGTACCTGCTTCTGTCGAGCTGTCAAATCGTTCATACGTCAACAACCTCGTGCAAGCTCATAATCACCAGGTGATACCGTAGCCCGTGTGTACGTCTCCTACTCTTCATCAAACAGCGATATCTGAGGCGTAGGCGGTTTCTGCTTACGCTGCACGACAGGTTTCTTCGGGACCTTCGTGAAAAATCCGACCTTCCCCCCGCCTTCGTAGAAATCCGCACAGATACCGATGAGCTCTCCCCTTTCCAATCCATCAGCGTCGAACACGCCATCCTCTATCAGGGAAATCACTGTCTTCATCGCAATCCGTTCGAAGGTTCGTTCCATAAAATCCATGAGGGATGCAAATGGGCCATGTTCAGATCGTTCCCGCAGGATATCCTCGAGCTCGCCCCTATCGATGGATCTCCCGTATTGCAGTGGTAACCTGATACCACCTTCTTCAAATAGAAACCAGTTATTACTCGCATTGACGTCGACAGGAAAAATCGTTACGCCGGTATCCTCCAAATACTCGAGGTACCTACGCTGCCTGTCCCGTACATCGAAGTTACTGTTGAGAAGAGCAGTGAAATACTCATTGAAGAGATGGACTTTTAAGAGAGCCGTCCGGTACGAAAGATATGCCTGATAACAACTGAGTACTTTATTGTGAGTGTATGCAACATTATGCAAAAGAAAGTCGAATATATGC
>CP070795.1:1789514-1812568 GCA_020343455.1 Caldifarciminota bacterium | reverse complement strand
AGTATCTTGAGAAAAGGAGTCTCGATGATTAGCACGATCGGATGGATCATCATTTGGGTGGGTGTTTTGTTCGACCTGTTGGGTGCGATAGGGCTCATTCGTTTTCCCGACGTGTACAACCGGCTTCAGGCGTCGACAAAATGCGTTACCCTTGGTACGCTCGGCATCATGATCGGCATCTTTCTCATTAAGGGTTTTACGCCCATGGGAATAAAAGCCTTGATTTGCGGCGCGGTTCTCTTGCTTACGAGTCCGGTCGCTGCGCATGCCTTGATGAAAGGATCACTTCACTTTGGTACGAAAATGTGGAAGGGGACGATTCTGGACCAATACGGCAAGGATAAACTCGGGGGAGAGCAGATAGAACAGGAGGCAAAGTAAATGCGCAAACCAAAGTTGAGAGAACTCGGCGAAGCAATAAGAGCGATATTCAGGGGTCCTTATACATCGAAGTTTCCTTTCAAACCTTCACCGGCTGCACCGACGTACCGCGGCAAGATCGAATTCAATCTGGAGAAGTGCGTACTCTGTGGTGCGTGTGTCGAAGTCTGTCCGGCCAGCGCACGCGCTCAGCTGGATGACATAACGAAAGGCACGCGGCGCGAGATTTATTACCCCGAGAAGTGCATTTACTGTGGTCAGTGTGTCTCATATTGTACCACGAAAGATGGAATAAAGCACACTCCAGAGTACGATCTCGCTGAGATCACAAAGGAAGGCTACGAAGAGGCTATTGAGAAAGAACTCATCTTCTGTGAGGGTTGCGGTGATGTCATCACGACGAGATCGCACTTGCTCTGGATAGCCAAGAAGGTTGGTGAATTGGCTTACGGTAACCCCAATCTCTTCCTCGTTCTCGCGCAGGAATACGGAGAGGAGTCGATCCCGAGGAGTGCAGATGTTCCGCCTTATCGTACTGAGCATCTGAGATATCTGTGTCCTAAGTGCCGCCGTTCGGTTTACCTGCACGAGATCTGGGGATACTGACAGAACAGTTCGAATTTCGGATCTCGAAAAGCGAAAACAACCGGATGCAGGATCCTTGATGCAAGATGGAGTTACTGGCAGCGTTGCGCGCTAACGAAGCCCGTCCGCCAACGGCAAATCCCAAATCCTAAGCACCAAACAGCAAACAAATCGCAATGACCAGAACCGTGTTTGGAATTTAGGATTTAGTGCTTGGTGCTTGCCCTTAGGGCTGCTGGTTTCGTAACTCTTTAACCCAAGACGTTATCTTCTCTACAACAAAAATATCAGTGCGACGCCGATGACGGCGACGATCGTGCCCAATATCGCGCCGAGGCCTATACGCTCCTTGAAGAACCAGTGCGACAGAGGGATGAGAAATACTGGCGGCAGGGCCATCAGCGTACAAGCAATGCCGATGTAAGCGTTTTGAACCGCGACGAGCGACAGCCAGACGCCGAGGAACGGACCGCAGAACGCACCGCCGAAGAGTGCCACGGCACCCTTACGGTCCTTGAGTTGTCGGATCGTGCCGGGTACCCGGCCCCGGATGAGCGTGATCAGCCACAGAAAACATAGCGCCACAAAGACCCTGATGATGTTCCCTGAAAGAGCTGAATAATCCCCTGCGAGGCCTTTCTTTGACAGTATCAATCCAAGTGCCTGCCCCATTGCTCCTCCGATACCGCAAAGAATGCCGATGGCATAATGGTTTCTGTCTTGTCCATCGCTTCTCTTTTCAGATATAACCCAGACGATTCCTGTGATGACGGTCGATATCGCTAGAATTTCGGTTAGATCGAGTGATTCATTGAGGAAAAGCCAGGCGATGATCGTTCCGAAGACCGGAACGAGAGCCATCAGCAGCATTGAGAGCCTTGCACCGAGCATCACGAATGCTTTGAAAAGGAGCATATCGCCCAGGGCAAAGCCGACGATCCCCGAAAGCCCGAACCAGAACCAGTGATATGTAGTCACGTTCAGCGGCACAAATGTTCCGTTTGTAATCAGATGAGCTAGAATGAGCAAGACCAAGGCAATGGGCAAGCGGACGCGGTTGACGACGTTGTAGCCCAGGCGGCGCGATGAGACAGTAAAGAACATGGAACCGAATGACCAGCAGAATGCCGTACCCAGGGCCGCAAATTCTCCGATGAGATGAGTCACTTCATCGACCTCTTAAGAAACCCAATACTGCGATGGCTACTGCTGCGCACAGGATACCGATCACTTTCGACATGCCGAATTTTTCGTGGAGGAACTTCGCAGACAGCATGGCCGTGATGATGAAACTCAATTGAATGATCGGTACCGTTGTACTGAGTTCTCCATGTTTGAGTGCAGTAACGTAACACAGTGTTGCAAAAGCCATCAATATGCCGTTCAGGGGAGCAAGGGCAAAGGTTTGCTTTGGAAACTTAAAAGTACCGAAGAGTATGTTGTACAGTATCACGAAGGTTGCGAAGAATAGGTTCATCAACAATATAAAAGAGAGTGTCGAGCTGAAGACATTCGTTGATACCTTCAATATTATCTGGAACCCTGCAGCTACTATCATAGCCCCGATTGCCAGGATCATGGATCCCGTGCTTCGTACGGTCCGTCCGTTTCGACAAAAGAATAGAAATATTGCCAGGCATGCGAAGACGATACCGATAACCTTGTGCGCTGAAATGCGTTCATGTAACAACAGGATCGCTACGGCTGCTGAGAGAACGAAACTCGAACGGAAGATCGTGTAGTTCACACCTGCTTCGCCATGTGTCAAGCTATGTAGCATGAGCGAGAATGCAGCGAAGCCGAACGCAGCGCTCAATAGACTGTACACAACATCGGCATTTGTCCACTTAATGCCACCGTATAGCGCGGTGAGTGCGAGGACGATTATCGTGTAGGATATGGTTTGGACTATCAGATATGATCCGATAGGGATGCCGAGCTGCCTTGCCCCTTTGTTAATGGCATCGCCCGATCCGATGAGTATCATTGCCAGCAGTGCGGTTGTTATGGAAGTTGTCACTTTCGCATTCCTTATCGAATTGCTAAAATTGCATTATTATAGTAATATGGAGTGAGGGGTCAACAGATATATTCACTGTGTGATTGACGGTTCAAGATCGATATTGTTGGTTTAGTGAAGTGGTTGCATTTGTGAATTCTGCCGGTGTTTTGTAGAATAGGAGGGGCATGTTCTTATAGGAATCTGCGATCAGCGAGCCGTCCTGCATAGTTCCGGTTATTTCCATTATTGGACCGATTTGATCTGTACGGTATTTGTTGGGGAATATCACAACCTCCAGGACATCGGTTTCGTCGTCCATTGTCAGAAAACTCATCAACTTCTTGTTCCTGGCACGGATCGTTCTCCGGGTGATGAGTGTACTTATCAAGCGTGTTCTTGCTTTATTATAAAGGCTCGATATGTGCATCCTACGATGTCCGTAGAATACCTCCAGAATATGGCACTCGGGCACGAAGCCTATTGTGTTTAGCTGGTCTAATACTTTAATATGGTCGTTAAAATCTTGCAATTTTGGGACTTTATGCCAAAGGTTATAGATAGTCTCTTTTGAGAATTTTGAGTCCAGTAGCAGGAAATATAATTCGGGCCAGGTGTGTTTGAACGTGTCCAGGCTGCCCGATCTTATCAGCGAGATACCTTCCTCGATTGAGGGGCGAACGCGGTGGAAGAAATCTCGCGCATCCTGGAAGGGTCGCTTTTTGATTGTTTGTGCTATCGTTTCCGCAGACAGTTCTTTTATTTCATCGAGCCCGGCAAGGAGCGAAGAATCACGGACCTTGAACTTCGCCTCACTCTTGTTCACATCTGGTGGCAGTATCTTGATGCCCCATCTTCTCGCTTCATTGATGTATGCGATGGTGGGGTAGTAGCCTCCTTTGTTGTTTATCACTGCACAGAAGAACTTGAGGGGTTCATAATATTTCTGGTATGCCGACAAGTACGCGAGTGTTGCATAGGTTATGCTGTGCGCTTTGTTGAAACCGAAAGAAGAGAATGCCTTTATGCGTTCCCACACCGGTATGATCTCCCGCGTTTCATAACCCATAATCTCTGCTTTGGAGAAGAAGAGGTCTTCGAGTTCTTTCATGTTGTCTTGGCTACGCGCCTTGGTCATTGCCCGGCGCAGCATATCACCGTCACTCAGGGAGAAACGGGCAAAGTCATGGGCGATTTGCAGTATCTGTTCCTGATAAACGGGTATGCCGAGAGTTTCCAGCAGCGCGCTTTGGAGCGTGGGGTGGGGGTAATCGATTTTTTCCTCGCCCTTGATCCTTTTGAGAAATCTCTCTTTCATGCCACCTTGGGCCGGTCCCGGTCTGATTATGGCTATCGCATTGGCAATATCCATGGTCGTTCTTGGCGTTATCCTCTTTAGCATGTATCTGACCATTGGGCTTTCGATCTGGAAACAACCCAGGGTTTTTGCTTTGCCGATAAATCTATAAACATCGGGGTCGTCAAAGTCTATTTTCTCTTTTGATAGGTACAACGCAGGGAATCCCCTCACGCCGAGAATATCGATCTTCACCAGGCCTACCATTTCCACACCGTCTTTGTCGAGGTGTGTGATCTGGTCCGCAGGGCTGGGATAGAGCGGCACGTAATCAAATATCGTCTTCGGCGTTATTACGATACCGCTTGGATGGCAGGAAAAATAGTGGGGATAGCCGATGATCCTTTCGGAAAGGCCATGTATTTCTCTGATCGTATTCTCTTCAAGATGATTCTTGATTGTCTTCAATTCTCGCGGCGTGATACCGTATGCACGGGCAGTTTCACGGAAACTCGCCCGGCGTTTGAACCGGTTGACCACGGAAATGTGTGCCACATGGTCGCTGCCGAATTTCTTGTGTATTTCATTGATCAACTTATCACGTTGGCTGAATTCCACATCGACGTCGATATCGGGTGGTTCGGTACGTTGTGGATTGAGGAATCTTTCGAACGGCAGGTTGTGCTTCAGCGGGTTCGTGATCGAGAGTTTTAATGCATAGAGAATAAAGGATGATGCGGCCGAGCCGCGTACGTTCATGCCGATCCCTTTTTGGAGCGCGAATTCCTTTAGATGGTAGACAAGCGAAAAATGGGGGGCGAATCCCATGTTCGTAATGATCTCGTATTCGTGGTCGAGGCGCCTTTTTTCTTCTTCCGTTAGATTCCCGATTCTTTGCTGGATTATCTCACTCAGGTCCCGGGGCGAGGAAGGGAATATCCATCCTTTGTTTTCAGGCATGTAGCTGCATAACTCCGAGAGTTGGATATTATTTCGGATCGCGGTCGGGTATTCGGCGAATATTCTGTTGAATTCCTCATTGCTTAAAAGGCGGTTCGGTATTAATGGGGTACGCTCATATTGGTTGTTCTTTATTGTGCACATCAATCTATACAGGATCTTGTCTTTTTTTGTAACGTAAAATATTTCATTCGCTGCAACCGCCGGGATTTTGCTATCGACTACCGCATGGCAGGGAAGAAGTAGATAGTATTTCAGTGAAAAGTACGGGCCTAATTCTTTCAGTGTTTTCATGGAATTCGTGAGCAGGATGATTCCACCGGTATGCTCCTTTATGTAGTCGGTGTCGATCCGTGCGAACGAAACCATGGTGATTATTTTACAGATATTCCCGTAGCCTTCTTCATTTTGCACGATCAAATAGATTCTGGAGCCGGCTTTCTCTCTGCAGGGGATCATCGTGCCGATCACCGGTTTTATTCCGTAATGCTTGGCGTGTTGTATGAATTCATGCAGGCCAAAAAACGTTGCATCGACGAGCCCGCAACTTTTCAGATCGTTTTTGACTAGGTGTTCAAAAAGAGCTTTGAAATCCGAACCGCCAACTCCATAATTACTGTGATAGAGAAGGGGTGTGTAAGGTATAGCCATAGTTATTGTCTTCGAAATTCCGCTTTAGGACAGTAGTATTCGCGGCGAAGAGGGAGTTGAATCCGAACTTGTCGCGCACTCTGTCCAGAGCGCCGTTCAACCGGTTGAGCCGCTCCTCTTTCATCCTGAACATTGAGAACTGCAGGCCATCATATTCGAACCCCGATAATGCAATGCCGACCAGTCTTATCCGTTTCTTTTCCTTCAACATATCCTGCAGGATCCTGATGCCGAGTTCGTATACTATTTGCTGGGCGCTGGCGCCGGGCATTTTAGCTCCTTTCGATACGGTCTTGAAATCGGAAAACCTTACCTTCACGGTCAACTTCTTGGCTGTCAGTTTCCTCTTGCGCAGAGTGCTGCACGCGCGCTCGGTGAGATAGTAGAATAAAGCATAGATGAGTTCCCGGTTTATTGTATCTTCATGGAGGGTCGTATCACGGCTTATCGATTTCATGGTATCGACCGACCGGTAGTCGCCGCCCTGGATGAAAAATTTCAGTATTTTGTAGTGGTTACCCAGTGCCGTTTCAACTATCCAGTCCGGTGTTTTGAGCAATTCCTCCACGGTATTGATATTCAGGTTTTTCAAGATTCCCGCGGTTTTTGGACCAATGCCCGGCAGGACATTAACTGACAGCGGAGCGAGGAATGCTATTTCATTTTCCCTTGATACTGCGAGCATGCCACCGGGTTTTGACTGTTCGCAGGCGATCTTCGAAAAAACCTTTGTTCGAGCAATGCCGATGGATGATGGTATATTCAGGGTTTTTTTTATATCGTTTTTCATCCTGGAGGCCATCTCGGTAGGCGTGCCGAACAGGCGCCGCGTTCCGGCAACGTTTATATATGCTTCATCTATCGAGACCATATCGACACTCGGGGAATAAGAGCTGATGATCTGGTGGAAGCGTTTCGAATACAGCCGGTAATGTCGGAAATTACCCTTCAAAAATATTGCTTGGGGGCAGAGCCGGTAAGCAAGGGACGTGGGCATGCCCGAATGGATGCCGAATTTTCTTGCTTCGTAGGACGCCGAGGCAACCACGCCTCTTTCTTGAGGTAGTCCGCCGACGATTACCGGTTTTGCGGCCAATGATGGGTTTAGTGCCTGCTCGACAGAGACGAAGAAAGCATCCAGATCAATGCAGAGATACATAATCTTTAAATCTTAGGTGAGATTGCTTCGGGGCTGCGCCCCTCGCAATGACAGTGAGTGGGTTGAGATTGCTTCGGGGCTGCGCCCCTCGCAATAAAATCCTTCTTCCATCATTGCGGGTTCGTACCTTCCCGTCATTGCGAGCGTAGGCGAAGCAATCTCAACAATAGTCATACAAATCATCCCAGTTAGGATTGAGCGATCTTATTAAGTTGATTTTCCTCTGTCTTGAGCTACCCTTGATCTTTTTCTCCCTGGTGATTGCACCGTATGCATTGTCAAATGTTTCATAATAGACCAATTTATCGATATTATACTTTTTAGTGAACCCGGATACCATTTTCTTTTTGTGCTCATAGATTCTTTTCTTTAAA
Source organism: Caldifarciminota bacterium (assembly GCA_020343455.1). Classification (GTDB taxonomy): domain Bacteria; phylum Hydrothermota; class Tepidihabitantia; order SM23-42; family SM23-42; genus SM23-42. Next base: position 1,805,162 of record CP070795.1, on the reverse strand, counting down.
TCGCTGGTGATACCTGTGTATAGTACGGTGTTGTGTTTGTTAGTCATTATGTATATGTGGTATTGTTTGTACATTTATAACTCCATGAGATTGCTTCGGGGCTGCGCCCCTCGCAATGACAGTGAGTAACAGGTCGTCATTGCGAGTGCAAGCGAAGCAATCTCGGGATAGAATAGCTCTTCGCGATGGCGTCCTGCTTTTGTCATTGCGAGCGTAGGCGAAGCAATCTCGGGATAGAATAGCTCCCCGTAATGACAATGGGAGAAATGGGGTCGTTGTTCCTCTTTGCTTCTTACGAGGAGCCGATCTTTCATACTTTCCTTATTACGCCGATTACCTTGCCGACCACTTCAAACGCTTCTCTGATAATCGGGTAGGCGTCGTTTTCCGGTTTCAATACGACTTCGCGTCCTATCTTCTTCAGTCTCTTTACGGTCGTCTCATCTCCAATGTTGGCAACGATGATTTCATTGTTTGCCACCTGGTTGCCGGGTTTGACGACGACGAGGTCGCCTTCGTAGATATGGGCATTCACCATGCTGTCACCTTTTACCTTCAAGAGAAAGCACCCGCGCCATTGAGAGGGTTCGAAATATCCTTCCACTTGCTCGAACGCGAGTTCTGGTAAACCGGCTGCAACCCGACCGACAATGGGCATCGATTTCGGCTTGATGCGGATACCCCTTGCCTGACCTGAGACCCGGTCGATCAAACCTTCACTTGCCAGGTTATCTAAATGCACCTTTACCGCCTTGGTGCTCTTGAGGCGTATTTTTTTGGCGATCTCCCGGATCGACGGCGGATATCCATATTCATCGACAAAATCCTGGATCGCCTTGAGAATTTTATCCCGTGTTTTCATGGATTTCCTCCAATTGTAAAGATCGTAGAGAGGCTAAGGTAACGATGCCCGTTTCGTTTAGGGGTTGCCTCATTCGGTACAGTAAACGTAACCGTACGACGATCGACGATACGGGTATCGTAACCTTTAAACGTTGGACATAACCTTGTCTAAAGTAGGTAAACATATGTTTACATTATAATGAAAATTAGCCAATTGTCAAGGGCTGACAAACCGGATTGACCGTGGTTCATATATGGCTATATTTTAAAGACATTCAGAACAGGGGGTAAGTCATGCTGAACATAGTCATTCTGATGATTTGCATACAGCAGGTCGAGGTCCAGGAGTTCACCCTGGATAATGGTCTGAAATTGCTTGTCTACGAGGACCATTTTGCACCAGTTATCTCAGTACAGGTACATTATCGCGTGGGCAGTTACAACGAACCGGTGGGCATGACAGGGATCTCTCATATTCTCGAGCATATGGCGTTCAAAGGTACAAAGAGGTATGGTCCGGGAGAATACAACCTGCTCATCGAAGAAGCCGGGGGTATCGAGAACGCTTTCACATCGGTGAACAGGACCGTCTATTTCGCCAATCTGGGCAAGGACCGGTACGAGCTCGCACTCAAACTCGAGGCCGACCGCATGTTGAATCTTCTCCTTGCCGAAGATCAGTTCATGCCTGAGAGACAAGTGATCATGGAAGAGCGGAGGCTCCGCGAGAATGATCCGTACAGTTCATTCTTTGAACAGCTCGATATGATAAGCTATTCAATCCATCCATACAGGCATCCGATAATAGGGTTCATGGCCGACATTGAGCGGGTCACGCGCGACGATGTGTACCGCTGGTACAGAAAGTACTATAATCCTGCCAACGCCGTTGTCGTTGTCGCGGGTGATGTTACCGGCGATGAGGCATACCATGCCGTCAGGAAATATTTCGGTAGCCTCAGGGGTAAGGAAATCGAGGAAATTCCATTTGAAGAACCGCCGCAAAGAGGTGAAAAGCGCTTTGAATACAAGAAGAATGTGCAGACACCGGCTCTGGCAATCCAGAACCATACGGTTGACATCGTCCACGAGGACTTATGCGCACTCGATGTTCTGTCGATGATCCTCTCCCAGGGTCTGAGTTCACGGTTCGAACTGAACATCGTGCGTGGACAGGGGCTGGCGATAAACGCCGATGTTTACCATCTGAAGTACAAGTATGGAGGCAGTTTCATCGTCTTCGCCGTTCCCCAAACGGGTGTGAATCTGTCTGACCTTGAGACTGCCATACTTAAGGGGATCGACAGCCTGAAGACGGTTGAGGTAACTGATGCCGAACTGGAAAAGGCGCGCAATCAATCCCTTGCTTCGGCAATCTATCAGCAGGACTCTCCGGCCGGAATCGGCATGCGTATCGGCTGGTGGGAGATTGAAGCCGGTGGCTGGCGCAACCTGAATCAATATCTTGAGGAAATAATGAACGTGGAAAAGGATGATATCATGCGAGTTGCCCAGACTTATTTAACAAAGGGAAATCGCACGGTCGGATACTTACTGCCAGAGGAGGAAGAATGAAAATCCTTATTCTCTTTCTGACGCCGTTTGTCCTTCTGGGGACGATCGTCGAGCGTGATACCTTGGACAATGGAATCGTCGTTCTCACCGTGGAAGCGCATAAGATACCGGTCATTGAGATGAGGGCGTTTGTGAGAGCCGGGAGTGTGTATGATCCGGCTGGCAAGGAAGGGCTGGCGAATATCGTCGGCAGCATGCTGCTGCGGGGAACAGCGAGGCGTTCAGCTAGTGAGATTGCTGAGTCGATTGAGGCGGTCGGTGGCGTGCTTTCATCGTTCTGCCGTGAGGATCACGTGGGGCTGACCGGCAAAGTTTTGAGCAAGGACCTCACGCTGCTCGTCGATCTGCTCAGTGACTGTTTGTGTAATCCGGTTTTCGACAGTTCCGAATTCGCGCGCGTGAAAAGGGAAACGGTTTCAGAGATCAAGGCGATGGCTGATGACCCTTTTGAAGTGAGCAATCGTGAATTCAGAAGGCTGGTCTTCCGGGACCATAAACTTGCGCATATGCCCGTCGGCTCCGATACAACGGTTAGGATATTGGCGCGATCCGATGCGCAGGAGTACTACGCTTCGCGCTTCACACCGAATAACACATTTCTGGTCTTTGTCGGGGACTTCGAGAAAGATTCACTCTTGGCGCGGTTAAATGCCGAATTCGGTAATTGGCCCAGGAAAGAACTAGTGTTCGATGAGCCGGCCGAATCGGTGGAGTATGAGAAAACTGTCGGTAGGATCGTGCCAATGAATATCTCGCAGGCGTACATACTTCTTGGTCATTTAGGTCCCCGTTATGGCACGCCGGATTGGCTGGCAACGCGACTCATGAACTACGTTCTGGGTGCGAGTTCTATGTCGCGCATCTACAGAATGGTCCGTTCGGAAAAGGGGCTCGCGTACGTTGCCTATTCCTATTTCGGGCGTTATCAAAACGGTGGATATTTCGCGGCTGAGGTTCAGACGAAGAAGGATATGGCCGCAGAAGCGGTCATTACATTGCTTGATGCTATGCGGTTCGTGCAAGATTCTATGGGCATCGCGGAGATTATTCGAGCGCGGAATTTTTATACCGGGTATTTCCCTTTGACCCACGATTCATACAGCGAAATGGCGAATCTTGTCACTCAGATCGAATCTGAAGGTCTGGGATTGGATTACATTGACAGATTCGCGGATGATGTTGCACAGGTCAACCTTGAGCAGATGACCGAAGCGGCCCGTAAATATCTGAAACCGGATAGATATTGTCTACTCATCGTCGGTGATCTGGAACCCGAGGATATTGCCGTTGAAGGGATCGAGTGGATAGAGTGAGCTTGCTTCGGGGCTGTGTTCCTCGCAATGACGGTGAGTAATAGGTCGTCATTGCGAGTCCGCCGCAGGCGGGCGAAGCAATCTTGTGATAAGGTAGCTCCTCGTAATGGCAGCAGACCGTCTTATCGAGAAATACTTCTCATATGTCATTGACTTAGTTCAGGACATTCCTATAATATGACAATGGTGTGGATCGACATCGTGTTAGCAATAATCATCATTAGTCTGATCATTCACGGTATAGCCACGGGTTTAATTAGGAGCGTATTCGACATTGCCGGTATCATATTCGGCTATATCATCGCAGTTACTTACAGTACGGTCGTCCGGATTCCTGAGATACTTGCTTTCTTGCTAATATTCATCACAGTACTGGTTATATTCTCGATTGCGGGCAGGATTATCTCGAAGATCATCCATATAACACCGCTTGGTATCATAGACCGGGTGTTGGGCGGAGTACTGGGTTTGGCAAAAGGCGCCATCATCTGTTTTGTCTTTCTTCTCGTCGTGATGCTAATAAAGAAAGATACGCGCATAATTTCCAACTCGTCGCTTGCCACACAGATTGCAGACAGCGGGCTCCAGGTGAGCAGGATTCTGCCAAAACCCATGTACGATTGGATCCGGGAGGTTTTTGCGCGCAAAGATGTAGTGTTGAATGATGCAAATAATTACCTTCATCTCTGATTTTGGATCCCGAGACTGGTTCGTTGCCGCGGTAAAAGGCGAAATCCTCAAGATCACACCTGCCGCGAAGATCGTAGACATTACGCACGACATCATGCCCTACGATGTGAAGGGTGCTGCTTTCATTCTTTCAGCTGTATACGGCAATTTCCCTACCGGTGCAATCCACCTTGCCGTGGTCGATCCTGGAGTGGGTGGAGATAGAAGACCGGTCATCGTCCAGTCGCGCGGCCATTATTTTGTGGGGCCGGATAACGGTATATTTTCATACGTATATGGAGGGGATTCGGAAGTTTACGAGATAGAAGTCGACATGCAACCGAGCGCTACATTTCACGCTCGCGACGTATTTGGTCCGGCAGCCGCGCGGCTGGCAGGAGGCCGGCCGATCGGTGAGCTGGCGCGGCCGACATCCAGTTTGGTGTGTTTCAGAAGGCCTGAACTCAAGAAGATACAAGGTTGTCTTTGCGGTGAGATCGTATATATCGATCACTTCGGGAACTGCATCACAAATCTGCCGAACTCTGCGGATATCGGGGCGATTCACGTGGCAGGCAAGACAGTAGCCCTGGCTGGCAGTTATGGAACCGCGCAACCCGGCGAAGTTGTGTGTGTGAAAGGGAGCATCGGCTACTACGAGATCGCGTGCAACAGAGGTAATGCGGGTACTCTACTTAGAGCACGTATTGGTATGGGTGTCAAAGCGTCATGATATCGATGGAATATTTCTCTTGACATCATTCGAATCTTGTGTAAAATATCTTAGACTTAAGTCTTGAAGACGACAAAGAAGCAAATAATGGTCTGACTTGAGTGATAAGGAAACAAAGGAGGCAAAGTGAAGGTGACATTGATACTCGTGCTGCTCATTCCGGCGCTGTTGCTCGGAAGGATCATCGAGGGCGGACCCGGTGACCGGATAATGGGTTTTGCACCTGGTGACACGCTCATCGACACCCTACTTGTAACGGTTCGCGTTCCTTCCCGTATCGGGTTGTACGTGAACGGTAATACGGAATTCGACCTTGGCGACGCTGCCGTAACCTTTCCACCGTTGGTCTTTCCGGGTTATTATGACCCGACATTAGTGGGCGGTACTAATACGGACGGAGTCGATGTTGAGGTCTTCTCTAACTCGCAAACGTTGACATGGCATTTGGAGACGTGTGGCAGCGGTGATTTCAGCTTGACGATTGCACTTGACCAGTTGTATTACGCTCCTGATGGTGAAGCGAATCCAATTGATGGAACTGACCCACCAGGCGGCAACTGGCTTTCTTTTACCACCACGTACGCGGAGATCGCCAATGGAACGAACACGACCGGTTGGCAGGATGAAAGCCAGGACTACGTTTTTCAGGCCGAAACGGACGATGCACCGACTCCTGCGGCAGGCGAGAACGTTACAATCTACTATCGTGTCTATGCTGAATAGATCGAAGTAAGGTGTGAGGCCGATGGGCAAATCGATCTTCCTTCTGCTTTTCCTATCGGCCTCGATTCTTTTCGGACGTACCCGCTTGATCGTCATCATCGATTCCGACGTGGAGTTTGATCTCTACCAGGTGATATATCCACCCAGCGTTTTCCCGACCTATTACCGGCCGACACAGGCATCTGGGTTCAATCCCAACGGAATACTGCTCACGGTCGGATATCAGAGGGTCGGTAACCAACATGACATTTCAGACATCTACGTCTCGACCAGAGGAAGTGGTGATTTCTCCGGTTCAATTGGGCTTGGCCAGCTGTATTTCGCGCCGAATGGGGAACCATTACCACCTGCAGGGGTCGACCCTCCCGGTGGTAACTGGCGGCCATTCAGCGTATTCTATCAGGAAATAGAACACCTGGAGGTCAGTGGTCCAGGGTTAAGGAGATTCCAACGCCCCCAGGATTATATCTTCAAAGCCGAAACAGACGACGAATCCGGTGATCAGTCAATAACGTTGTATTACCGCGTTTATGGATTATGAATATAATATCATTAGTAGCAATCGGTTATCTCGGTTTCACAGTTGGCCCGGCAAAGGTCGAGAAGACCGTGTTGGGCGCAGAAAATGTGACCGAGGTATTTGAGGTGCAGAACTTCACAAACGATTCCCTGAGAATCAGGGTCGAATTCGAGGATTTTGACATCGACGAAATGGGGCATGTTTCTTTTTATGCTCCCGGGCACTTCAGCAATTCTCTGGCGTCGCGTGCCACCGTCAATCCGGAGGAATGTGTCGTTCCGCCAAAGGGAGTCGAAAATCTTAGGGTCACATCTGTCTTGCCGCGTAATGGTGCTGTACCGGAATATCGGGCAATGATCCTTTTTAAGTCAAAGCCGATCCCGACAACTTATTCGACGGCCGTCAATGTCGCCGGCGAGATCGGCGTCCCGATCTACTACACGATGTCACAGTACGCAGTGAAAGGATTTTCATTGGACAGCTTCTTCGTGCAAAATGATACATTGCAGATCGTTTTGAGTAACACCGGTAATGTCCACCTCAGAGTCAAAGGCGAATTTGTGATCAGCACGTACGATACCAAGATAGTGCAGCAGGATTCCCTGCCTGAATTAGTGGTGATGCCGGGTAGAAGAAGGAGATTGAATATCGGGATAAGCGAAACACTTCGCGACGTTGTCCATGTGGCTAAAGTGATCTTCGATTACGGAGCGATTGAGTTGATCATGGGTGAAAGGAAATTCGTCAAGTGAACGTCTTGGTGCTCTTCTTGTTGGTCGCTTCCAATAACCGTGTCTATACTTCATTCTATACCTATCATAGAGTGGGGGGTCATTCGGTCACCGATCTCTACATCGATTACTTCTTCCACCGGTACGACTTCCGGCTTGCGCTGGAAAAACGGGGAGACCAAACAGGGCTGAAAAGCATTTCTTTCGAAATCGATTCTGTGTTTGGCGATTTTCGTCTGGCACTGGGGGATAAGCCTTACCGCGTGCGTGCCCCGATCTGCACGAATCTTGACCTGTGGGGGTTGTCCATGATCAGTCGTGGTCTCGATCTTTTCTTGGGAAGGGAGCGCGATCATACCGCATCGCTGCCGCCGACATTCGAAGACAATAAATACATATTGGGGGTGAGGTTGCACCGGCAGCCCTTACCGCGTATTCCACTCGATTTCTATCTGGTGAGGAGGAGCGATAAAGCAGGGCATAGTCAAGTGAGCAGCAATACTGCAGCAGGCGTCAATTCAGAGATCAAAGTCGGTAAGGTGACCGTGGATAACCGACTATGGGTCAGCCACACGGAGGAGGGGATAGGAGCGAGTTACGCGTTTGACGGCCAGTTGACGGCCCAGAAATACGGCGGACACTTGAACGTTACTACTATGACGAGAGAATACATTCCCCTTTCCAGCGTCAAGATGCATCGCGGCAGCTGGTTCAGGTTGAATACTTATCAGAAACCGACGGATTGGCTCGGTTTCAGCCAGGATTTAGGTTATACTTCTTGGCAGGATGTGCGGCTCACGTTAAATACGAGACTGTCACCCTCACGCCTACCCGTGGTGACGTACGGCGTATCTCTTTCGAGAGAGAAGGTGAGCCATGTTCTTGACGGACAATTGCATTATAAGAACCTCGGTATCAATGCAAATTATGAATGGTCGAGGGAACACCACGCCTACGGTATTAGATTATCGCAAGACATAGCAAATTGTCGGCTTTGGTCCAGTTTCCAGCGACGCGGACCGGACGTGTGGCAGTTCGGTATGATGTTCCCGTTCCCGCGCTATGTAGATTTCAAATTCTATTTCAATTATGCATCTCGTCAGGATCACTGCAGCCACACGACCGGTTTTGAGATATCATCCAAATTGTTCAGGGATCTCAACCTTAATTTCACGTATGAATACATACGGCATAATTCAGCGAGCGACCAGCATATTTCGTTCAGTGTTTCCAAGAGTTTTGATTTCGATCGGGTTGGACTAAGTTTCATATCTGGTAGGGTATTCATGGATGGCAACAACAATGGAATATACGATCTTGGTGACAAGGCTATACCGGACATCGAAGTGGTTATCGACGGCAGGAGTACGACAAAGACCGACAAGAACGGTGTCTACATGTTCTCATTCGTTAGATCGGGTCAGCACTCCGTCAACGTAAATCTAGGCTGCATGCCTGCTGAAATCGGTACAGCACAGAGATCCCAGTCAGTCGATACGAGGTTATTGTCTCAAGCACGGATCGATTTTCCGCTTGAGGTATTGGGTTCATTGAGCGGCTCCGTATTCTTCGACAACAATAATAACGGGCAGAAGGATGAAGATGAAGATGGTGTACCCAATGTCGTCCTTGCGCTCAATGGTTATTTGACCGCGACAGACACCGATGGAGCATTTCGTTTCGCCAATCTTGCTCCAGGTACGTATGTGCTGGAGCCTAAGGTTCTGCCTCCGGAGACCATTGCTGCACGTCAGGAGTTACTTTTCGTGTATATAAAACCCGGCGTGAGTATCAAAGATTGCAGACTCGGGGTAGTAAGGAAAGAAAGACCCGTCAAAAAGAAGGTATTTGAATAAGTAAGAATTCACCCACAACTTCCCTGCAAGAGAATTTTGCTGAAAGATTATCTCCGGAGTTTCCTGAATCACCGATATTTTCGTATGCATGCTGCTTTGCGTATTGACTTGTAGGACTAATCCTATAAGATAGTCAATGGACACCGTGGGCAAGATCATCAAGCGAAGAGTATTGATTCTCGATGGTGCTACAGGTACGAACCTGCTAAAAAGGAGAAGCGTGGCACCGGGCGAATCGCCGAGCGTGATGAACATAAAGGACCCTGATTCAGTTTTTGCTCTGCATCAGTCTTATGTCGCTGCCGGTTCTGATGTCATACTGACGAACACCTTGAGCGCGAACGCGCGCAATTTCGCCGGCAAGACACTGGACAATGTCATAAGGCATGGCGTACTCCTTGCCAAGCGAGCAGCAAATAAAGCGCATGTCGTTGCGGATGTCGGTCCTTTGGGCGATCTGATCAAACCGTATGGACTTAGAGATTTCGAGGACGTAGTGGACGAATATAAGGCCATATACCGTGCTTTTACGCGAGCCGGGCTGCGTCGTTTTTTCATCGAGACATTCACATCGATAATCGAGGCTAAAGCAGCGTATCTGGCGGCAAAGGGATATGCCGAGAGCATCTATGTCTGCCTCTCCTTCCAGGACAACGGCAGGACGATCATGGGTGAGACGCCCGAAGCCGTAGTTTTGACCTTCGATGCGCTGGGCGCGGATGCGGTGGGTGTGAATTGCACGGCGCCCGATGTAGCGGTCGAAGTTATACGGAGAATGCGCGCCGTTTCCAGAATGCCGCTCATCGCAAAACCGAACGCGGGACGTGTTTCCATAGAAGATGGCATCGTGAAGAACTCGATGTCCGAGGCTGAGCTCGTCCCTTATTACGCTAAATTCGTCCGTGCAGGTGCCAACATGATCGGCGGCTGTTGTGGTACGACACCCGAATTCATAAAAGCGATTGCCCGGAAGAAGTCGCGGCCCCGTCCCGCAAGATCACCGAAGAGATTCTTTCTCGTTACGCCAGGGAATGTTACAGAAGTTGTACGCAATAGGAGTTATGTTGTCGGCGAGCGGCTCAACCCGTCGGGAAGGAAGAAGTTGCGGGCGGCTCTGAAAGGCAGTAACTACACAGTCTATGGCGACGAAGCAAAGGCACAAGAAAGGGCAGGTGCGGACGCGATCGATATTAATGCCTTTGTTGATGTGCTGGAGGAAAGGGTAACGCTGACCAGTGCCGTGCATGCCGTAATGAAACACTCGAGCCTGCCGGTCTTCATCGACACGCAGGATTACTCGGCCGCCGAGTCCGTGCTGCGTTGCTACCCGGGAATCGGGGTCTATAACTCGATTCCGGCACGGCGCAGCAGTCTGAAAAAGTGGTTGCCTCTCGTCCGGCAATGCGGGTTCAAAACTGTCATCTCGCTCGTAGGCAAACGGATACCGAAGAACAGCAAGGAGAGGGTAGAGAACGCAAAACTCGCCTTGAGCGTCGCCAGAGAATTGGGTTTCCCGGTAAATGATATGATCTTCGATCCGTTGGTCTTTCCAGCAGCCACTGGAGACGGTCAGATCGAAGAAACCCTGAAGGCGCTACGCATTCTCCATCGGATGCGATTGAATACAATTCTCGGCATCTCCAATGTATCGTACGGACTTCCTGACCGTTCACTATTGAACGCTGCGCTGGCTGCGGCTGTCGCAAAAGGTAATGCTACCTTTCTCATCCTCAACCCCTTGGATGAGAACGTTATGGGGGCGCTTAGTGCCTCTGGTGTGCTGTTCGGAAGCAGCACCCTGCACGAATTCATAGAAAGGCGCCGTGGGCTGCAGCGCGCAAAAGAGAATGAACACGACCTTGTAGGTGCGATCATAAACGGACATGTCGATGAGGGAGTGCGTCAGGCAAAGACAATGATCGATGGTGGCATGGGCATTCAGGAATTGACCGACCGACATCTGTCCAGAGCACTTGAAGAAGTCGGTAGATACTATGACCGAGGAGAATTCTTCATTCCGGATCTATTGAAGGCCGCCGAAGTTGCACAGGCGGTCCTCGATCTGATGAAACGGTCGACGCCGGCGCTGCCAAAGAAGGGGAAGATCGTCATCGCTACGGTCAGGGGCGATATCCACGATATCGGGAAGAATCTAGCAGCGATGCTGTTCGAATCGGCCGGGTATGAAGTGTTTGATCTTGGCAAAGACGTCGCCGAGCAGACCATAGCGCAGGCCGCGCGGAAACACTCTCCCGATTTCATCGGGCTCAGTGCTCTGCTGACGACGACGATGCCGGAGATGGAGAAGGTTATCGCCGCGCTGAGAAAAGCCGGCCTTGATGTGAAGGTCATCATTGGCGGACCCAACGTGAGCCCGGATTACGCACGCAAGATCGGAGCATTCGGTGCGGCTCGTAGTGCATTCGAAGGTTTGCAGCTCGTGAAGAAACAGAATCGTGCTACGCAATAGGCTACAGAAGCAAAGGGTTATATCGCTCGAGATACTCTTGCCCGTTTCGACGGTCGAAGGGGATTTGCTGGAGGCGATCGAGACGGTCGTGCCTTTTATTGATGCTGTCAACATTCCGTCGAACCCCTTAGGTAAATTACGGCCGGATCCAATTTCCTTCGCACACATACTCAGGGAAAGACTCGATGTGGAAACCATACCTCATTTTGTGGCACGGCATCTTACTCTACTGGCATACGAGAGCAGGCTGCTCGGCGCAAAGGCACTGGGCATTGAAAACATCCTGTGCGTTACGGGCGACACACCCGTGGAAGGCCGTAGTGCATTCGAACTGGATTCTTCTCAGCTGCTCATGATCGCACGGAATCTCAAGCAGGGATTGACTTCTGCCCGCAAGAGTATCGAGCCCGTTGATTTTTGCTTGTGTACCAGTTTCAATCCCAACGTTCCCAATATCCAGGGTGAATTCGTGAAAGCGGCTTCAAAATACCGCTGTGGAGCAGAGGTTTTCTTCACGCAGCCTGTTTTCTCGCCTGCGCGCGCAATACCTGTTTTCAAGGAATTCCGCGCGCGGTATAAGGAAGCGAAGATCATCGCTGGCTTGTCGTTTCTCTACACTCAGAAGCGTGCATTTTCTCTCATGAAATTCATGGGTATTCCTTACGAGCACATCTCACGGATCGAAGCCGAGGATGAAGGGAGCATGTTGCTGTCGGTTGCACAGGAGATCCTCCCCTATATCGACGGGTTTTATGTTATCACGATCGGAAGGTATGGCGAAGCGTTGGGCTTCTTAAAGGAACTCAGAACACTCTGTCGTTGAGCTGAGTTGATTTTCCCCGAACCGCCTTTCTTGAAGTAACGACCTCGCGTTCTTCTCGAAAACAGACTATCGTATCAACAGTATTTTCTCTGTGGTGGTGTACCCCCCAGCGCGGAAATGTAGGAAGTAGACTCCACTGCTCAGTTGACGATTGTGTTGATCTCTTCCATCCCATCTTACGGATGACCGATATTCGGTAACCGATTGCTGTTTTAGCAACGCTTTGACCTTGCGACCCGTAATGTCGTAGACGTCAAGAGCAACGTCACCACAGTCGTCTGTCAACTGATATCTGATATCGGTGAAGTGGCAAAAGGGATTAGGAATGATCTGCAGCGCGATGATCACATTTGCTGATGGTCCGTTCTCCTCGATACCAGGTTCCATGAGCCACGGTGTGAAGTCTACAAAATTGCTTACTTGATTACCCAATCCACCCGGGTTAGAATCAGGATGATAAGGGCCGGTTGTATCACCCCACCAGTTGTTCTCGGCGTCGACGATTATCAATGGATATAGATTCCGCACTCCGTAACCCGTATTGTTCACTATGTTGTTATGATGTAGCACAGGCTCGGAAATCTGCCCGATATACACACCGTCGCCGATATTTCTCGATATAGAACACTCATTTATAGATGGGTCAGAGTTACTCCAACACCTGATGCCGGCACCATATGCAGCCGTGTTACTGTCGATGGCATTGCCGGTAATAATTGGGGAAGCATCATTTTCACAGTCGATACCACCACCATACAGTGCATTATTGCCGGTGATTGTGTTATTGATGATAGTAGGTGAAGGGCTCCCGTAACAGTCGATGCCCCCTGCATAGACAGCTGTGTTGTTGGTGATGGTGTTGTTGTTGATGAGCGGTGAAGACCAGTTCGATACAATACCTCCGCCCCAGCGCGAGTTGTTATTCGTTATGGTATTATTGATGATGGTCGCTGATGAGGTGTCGCCACAATTGATGCCTCCGCCATCGTAACCTGTATTTTCTGTGAAGATATTATCTGAGATGAGTGGTGAGCAGTTGTCATGGATAACGATACCGCCGGCAGAACTGTCAGATGTATTTCCGGAAATTGTATTACCGATGATGGCCGGCGAGCAATCTATAAACAAGTCAATGCCGCCTCCATAGACGGCGGTGTTCTCAGTGATGATATTACCGGTGATGGTGGGTGATGAATTTTCGTAGCAGCTGATGCCTCCACCGGCGCTTCCGTATGGAGGTATAACCAGACCCGTACCATTCGTGATCGTAAAACCATGCAATACGGAAATCGTGTCCTCACCGCTGACGAAAAAAACCACGCAGCCAGTATCCGGATGTGCAGGAGTACTTCCGTCGATTATCGTTGAGCCGGGTCCGAGTTCGCTAGTTACAGTAATAGCCTTGCCCCTGAAATTGATGTTCTCAAAGTACGTTCCAGGTGCCACAAGTACTATGTCGCCGGTTGAACAGGAGTCGATACCGGCCTGTATGCAATTCAGAGCAGAGTCCGGGTGTACATACCATACTGTGCGGTAGGCAAAGCTATTACTGACTGAAAGCAACATACCGACAATGGAGCTCCATATTATACAATGTCTACCCATATACGCCTCCACTTGCATTTCTACACTCTTGTGAACTTATACAAAAATTCTCCTACACTATTAAGAGTATAGTATGACGAAAGATGTACCGCGTCAAGAATCAATGTGAGACCTAAGTCCTGGTCAAAAACAACTAATTGTTGCACATCAATTGCGCCAGCACTATGGAAGATGCTCATTACTACAATGTTCGCAAGAAATCATTCATTGATTTCCCCTAGGATATTGTTATTATATGGGGTCATGAGCGATCAGTATGATGTTATCGTCGTCGGCGGGGGACATGCCGGGATCGAGGCGGCGCTCGTTTGCGCGCGCATGAACCATGGTGTGCTGCTCCTCACGCTCGACCCCGACAAGATAGGGCAGATGTCCTGCAATCCTTCTATCGGCGGTCTGGCAAAGGGGCATTTGGTCAAAGAGGTTGATGCGCTTGGCGGCGAGATCGCCGTGCTTGCGGATAGAACGGCGATCCAATACCGCCTGTTGAACCGTTCCAAGGGTCCGGCAGTATGGTCGCCGCGAACGCAGAACGATCGTTCCCTATACAAGGAAGCCGCACGGTCGATCGTCGAAGAGACAAAGAACATCGACATCAAGGAAGGAGAGGCAACCGAATTGATCGAGGATAGAGGTCGGGTTTGTGGAGTCAGAACGAAATCTGGTGACGAATACAAAGCCGATGCCGTGATTGTGACTACCGGGACCTTTCTCAATGGTTTGATGCACATTGGAATGGAAAGCTTTGATGGCGGACGTTATAGAGAACCTGCCGCATCTTGTCTGAGTGGGTCGTTGAAAGGGCTCGGCTTGAGCCTTGGCCGCCTGAAGACCGGCACTTCGCCGCGTATCAATAAGGAGAGCGTCGATCTGTCGAATCTCCGGACACAGCCCGGTGATGAGTCTCCTGTACCATTTTCTTTTCGGACAAAGGGTGTATCGCGACAACAGATACCATGCTACATTACGCATACCAATGAAAGGACCCACCGTATTATCTGCAGCAGCCTGGATCGATCCCCGCTCTATTCAGGAAAGATAAAAGGCATTGGTCCCCGTTACTGCCCGTCGATCGAAACCAAGGTCGAGCGCTTCTCAGATCGCGATTCGCACCTTATCTTTGTTGAACCCGAGGGCATTGAAGCTAATGAATTCTACCTGAACGGCCTTTCCACTTCACTCCCTTACGACATTCAGGTAGAAATACTACACTCGATCGAGGGGTTGGAGAATGCAGAGATCACCAAACCGGGCTATGCCGTCGAGTATGACTTTGTCTATCCGGTCCAATTGCATTCCACGCTCGAGGCGAAGAGTGTGAATAATTTGTACTTTGCCGGTCAGATAAATGGTACATCGGGATACGAAGAAGCTGCAGCCCAGGGTTTCATGGCTGGCGTCAATGCGGTGCTTCGGATACGCGATGATAAGCCGTTCGTGCTCAAGCGCTACGAAGCGTATATCGGCGTGCTCATCGATGATCTGGTGACCAAGAATGCGACAGAGCCGTACCGTATGTTCACATCGCTCGCCGAACATCGGTTGATCCTCAGGATCGACAATGTCGCCGATCGGCTCATGCACTATGGCGTGAAATGTGGACTTGTCAAGCAGGCCGAGTACCAGGTTTTCGTTGACCAGAGGATGAGAATAGACCGCGAAATCGAGCGCCTGAGAACTACGGTGGTCAAACCCTCTGTTGCCAATCCAATTCTGGTGAAGAAGAACGAGACCGAGATCCCTGAGGAGCGTGGAGGACAGACACTCTTGCAGATCTTAAAACGTCC
>CP070795.1:1781881-1789414 GCA_020343455.1 Caldifarciminota bacterium | reverse complement strand
GAAGACGATCGGTATTCTGGGGTTGGCATTCAAACCCAACACCGACGATATGAGAGACGCACCATCAATTACTGTGATAAGAGCTCTGCAAAAGGCCGGGGCTGTGATTAAGGCTTACGATCCTGTCGCGATTGAACGTGCGAAGAAGGTTATGAAGGGTATTGATTATTGCCGTGATCCATACGAGACCGCCGACGGGGTCGATGCCATCATTCTCGTCACTGAGTGGGATGAGTTCAAAAAAATGGATTTAGAGAGGGTCAGAAGGGCTATGCGCAAACCGGTGTTCATCGACGGACGTAACCTGTTCGAACCCGAAAAGATGAAAGATCTGGGGTTCGTATATTGTGGAATAGGTCGATAGGGTGGGCACCCTGATCGCAATGCTTCTTTATGATCGATCCAAACAGGAGGAAAGATGATTGAATGGTTACAGGTTTATGGTATCAAGATCGCCGTAATCATTATTCTTGGTGCCTTAGCCTTTTTGATTACTCAGCGTTTGGTCCCCCGCGTCATCAAAAAGACGATCTTACTACGGATGAGGGACAAATCGGATCTGGTCATTAAAAAGCGTAGTAAGACGATCTCTCACGTTATTACGAACACAATAGGCATATTGCTGGGAATAATCGTTCTCTTCACGATACTCGGGCAAGTCGGCGTAAACATCGGTCCGGCATTGGCCAGCTTGGGTATACTTGGGCTCGCGGTCAGTTTCGGTGCACAGACTCTGATAAAAGACTTGATTAACGGGCTCTTCATCCTCATGGAGGACCAATACGGTATAGGTGATGTCGTGAAGGTGGCAGGAATATGTGGTTTGGTGGAAGACGTCAATCTGCGGCGGACAATTCTCAGAGATCTGGAGGGAATCGTCCACCACATACCCAATAGTGAGATTGGGGTTGCGAGTAATTTCACCAAGGAGTACTCTCGTGTGAACATGAATATTTCGGTCAGCTACAACGAGGACCTTGACCGTGTTATCGGAGTGATCAACCGTGTGTGCGCGGAGATGGTGAAAGAGAAGAATTGGAAAGATAAGATACTCAAGGCGCCGCAGGTTCTGAGGGTCGATGCTCTGGGTGATTCAGGCATCGATATTAAGATTCTCGGCGATACAAGGCCGAGTATGCAGTGGGAAGTCATGGGTGAGTTGCGGAAACGCATAAAGAAAGAATTTGACCGTGAAGGCATTGAAATACCATGGCCTCATATGAAGGTCTATTTTGGCAATACCGCACACGAGAATTAAGTCTATTGACAGATTTGCGATGGGCGCTATAATTCGATTAGTAATGGGAGGCTGATATGCGATGTCTGCTTGTCTTTTTGACCATATTATCCATTGGCTTCATCTCCTGCGCAGAGGAGGAAGATAGGTTTGTCGGCGAACAAGGTGGCAAGCTCGTGATCGGCACGATGGAATTACCCGTAAGGATAGACCCGCTTGAACCTTCGATCTTTTCGTCAGGCGAGATAATGGAGTTGCTGTTCCTACGCTTACACGGTATTGATAAAAAGACAGGCAAAATGAAGCCCATGCTCGCTGAATCGTGGGAATTCTCCGAAGATCTAAAGTCGGTTACATATTTCCTGAGAAGGAACGTCACCTGGTGGGATGGCCAGCCTGTGACGGCCCATGACGTGCTGTACACGTATCAGCAGATGAAGGACCCTTCGAAAAACTATCCCAATGTTAATTCGTTACGCTTCATCACTGATGTGCAGGTGCTTAATGATCATACTATCAAGTTCACGTTTGAGAAAGTGTATTCCGATATTCTTACCGATTCCGACATCATGCCTGTGCCAAAACACGTGTATGTACAGGCGGGCGCCGGCTTTGGCGCTGAACCGGTTGGAAACGGCCCCTACAAAATATCTGAGTGGGTACAAGGTTCGGGAATGGTATTGAGCGCGAATGAAGAATATTACAGGGGCCGACCGCCCCTCGATGAGATAATCATCAGATACTACTCCAGTACGAGACAAATGATCGATGATTTTCAAAATGGCGTGGTGGATTTAATATTCAATATTGCGCCGACCGCTGCCAACGAACTGAGCGGTAATGATAACGTCAGCATCATTTCTGAACCGGGCAATTCGTATTTGTATGTCGCCTGGAATTTGAATCATCCATTTCTTCAGGATAGAGAGGTGCGGAGGGCTCTTGCCATGGCAATAGACCGGCAACGCATATTGAGGGATATCTATGGAGGGATGGGCGAAATTTGCCTCGGTCCTTTACCACCGTCTTCCTGGGGCTATGACGGAACGGTTGATCCGATTCCGTACAATGTTGACGGTGCACGTTCAATACTCCAGAACAAGGGTTTCGGGGATTATAATCGCAACCGCACGATCGATTTGAATCGTACAGATTTTACGGTCAGGATTATCACCAACTCAGAGAATCCTGACCGGGTCGCAATCTTACGATACATTAGCGAGGATTTGCAAAGAATCGGCGTGAGAGTAGTATCACAGACTGTTGACGCCAATACATTCGTAAGTGCATTGGTTGATCAGCAGTTCGACGGTTATATCATGGGGTGGCGTGTCGGTGACAAGATCGACCCCGGAGTTTACTGGCATTCACGAGGTCGCTACAATTTTGCATCCTACACGAACCCATTCGTCGATTCTCTGATCGACTCGGGAGTGGCTATGCTCGACCGCAAGAAGGCAAGAAACATCTGGAACGAATTTCAAAAAACAGTTTATGAGGATCAACCCTACGCATTCCTCGTCGTACCTGATCAAATCGCGGCGACGTACAAGCGCGTCAAAGGCGTTGAAAATGAAGTTAAGTTAGTGAATGCTCAATCCTACTGGATACCTGAAGCCGAGCGTCGAGTCGGTATTGCCGCTCTTTCTTCTGCCTTGGAATCATCTCCTACAAGTACCGAAAGGAGTACACCGACTGGGCTTGCTACGGAGGAGGTCGCCACGGAGGGTGAGGAATCTCCTTCGGTGGAACCGGAGATGATCCTTGAAGCGACTGCACAAAGCGATACTACAGTGGGCGATACGATCACTACGGTTGCGCTATCTGTTCCTCCTCCACCCAAGCCGTCAATCATCACCCGTGCCGAACCGGTCAGCCGTGTTCAGCCACGGTACCCGGCAGCGGCTCTGGAATTTCAGGCATCGGGCACTGTTGTTGTCAGGGTTCTTGTGGGAACGGACGGGCGTGTGAAAGAAGCTGCGATACTGAATAGCTTTGGCAATCCCGCATGTGAACAGGCAGCACTTGATGCAGCACGTCGTTGGGAATTCACGCCTGCCACAAAGGATGGCACACCTTTTGAGCAGAGGGTATCGATTCCATTCACATTCTCACCGCAATAAGAGATAATCATTAGTAATACATTCTCGCCGCCAGGGGAGAGCCGGTTTCGTAAACCGCAGGGCAACTAGTTAAAAAGACAATATTGGCACAAATGTGGCACATGTTCTACTGTGAAAATAAATAATCATGCAAAGCGTTGATAACACAAGGCTTATCCGCAACTGCATTACATCCCTCAACGGACTAGGAGTCCGCTGTGCTGTTTCAGGTTAGCCGCGGTGGACTTACCCTCCGCAGGGTTCCATTCTGCTCACCTCGACGGTAATGCACACAGCGCTCTGCTGCTGAATGAGGTTCTGATAGGTGCTGGTTGTGTCATTCTTGTGCCACTAATCATCAGTTAACAATAAAAAGAAAATTTCCACTTATCGGATTCAGAAAATTAGATTAATCTTCTTGAGAATATGAGTTGCCGCGGGTTTGCGTACAAAGTACTGCTTAACCATAGAATTCGCATTAGAAGTCATCTCAGCGATCCGAAAATCAACACGCCGTTCCCTCTTGAACAGACCAATCCCAGCGGTGAGGTTATCGGTAGCTCGCATGCCCTGGCGGGATACACTGTTACAACCCGTCGTGATTAAGTGAATCTCTGTCTGAATCATAGTAGTAATCGTATATCGCAGGAGGAACAAATGAGAGTAATGTCGTTGATATTTGTTGTAATTACTATAAACACCCTAAGTTGGGGTGGTGCACTTGTGATCTCTGATGCTGACAGTAGTCAAGAATATACATCAGTGTCCTATGGTAATACGCGCTACTTTGCTGTCTGGCAGGATTTCCGAAATGGTAACTATGATGTCTACGGAGCGCGTGTCAGTCAGGAAGCGATCGTTCTGGATCCAGGTGGAATCGCCATCTCTAGCGATACCTCAGCCGCAAGGACACCAGCGATAGCCTTCGATGGCAACAACTATTTGACAGTCTGGAGAGATAATCGTAATTCCCCTCGTTCGGATATCTACGGTGCAAGAATCAATCAAGAGGGTCAGATTCTTGATCCAGACGGTTTTGCCGTCTCTACCAATCCTCATACACAAAAAGAACCTGCCATTGCCTTTGGGAGCACCAATTATCTTGTTGTGTGGGAGGACAATCGCGTTCAACCCTCCACATTTTACACTGGCATCTACTGTGCTCGAGTAGATCCACAAGGCACGGTTCTGGACACTTCAGGAATATGTATTTCCTTCTATGGTTATCGGGACCAACGAAATCCTGCTGTCGCTTTCGACGGTGCGAACTACCTAGTTGTATGGCAGGATGAGCGATATGACATGGATATTTACGGTGCAAGAGTGTCACAGAATGGTGAAGTCTTGGACTTCGGTGGATTTCCAATTTCAAACAACATCTTCCCTGAATCTCCTGAAGGTGATCCCTCGATTGCATTTGATGGCACCAATTACCTTGTCGTATGGCATGTCTTGTATGAGGGCGCAGAAGAAAGCAACATTTACGGCGCGAGAGTCACGCCCGACGCTTTGGTTCTTGATACCCAACCGATTCCCATCTCAACAGAGTATGGCTATCAATTATACCCTGCCGTTACATTTGATGGCAAGCAGTATATCGTGACCTGGCACGATCAGCGCTCTGGTAGTGATTACGATATATATGGAGCAAGGGTCACCGCAGCTGGTACCGTTCTCGATCCCTCTGGTTTTGCAGTTAACCACGGACAACACGACCATATCTTCCCTGATGTAGCTTCATCTGGTGCTGGACAGATCATGATTGCATGGCAATATGAGGCAGATGACACGTGTGATATCCTCGGAAGTCTGTTCGACACCTATGCATCAAGTGACGACTCGTTGGCTCTTGCTTATACCGGCAATCGCCATCTTGTACGCGCAGCACAAGGTGAGGATTTACATCTTGTATATACCAATCATGGCAACATATGCTATACCTATTCCTCAAATGGAGGCGCTAACTGGACCTTACCGACAACAATAGGTGAAGGTATACTCCCAGCAATTGCGTTAGATTCTTACAATCGACCTTCAGTGGCGTGGACTGACAATGAAGGTGGTTTATGGTACAAGAGGCAGGATTCACCTACTGGCTGGAGCTACACATATCATATTTGGGATCCATACTATGATGATTTAAAGATCAATTCACCGCCTTCAATTGCCATTGATCACTTATCCACACCAAACATCGTGCACATTCTTGTTACGCGCTCAGGCGGTTTACCGACGCGCGAAATTTACCATACGGTTGAGGATTACACATTCAACATTACACTACCTCAATACGGATCATTTATCGTAATCGAACAAACACAAAGCACATCTCAGTACCCGCCATTGCGCTCTTATCCATCGATTGCACGCTGCGAAGTGGATAATTCATTCCATGCGGTCTGGCAGCGGGTCGATACAATATGCTATGCAAGCAAAGCACCAAATCAATCATGGAATACCTGGGGCTGGCAGTTCTATACGGATGGCCTTCAATCTACCCATCCATTTGTTGAGACCTATGGTGATTCGATCTTTGTGGTCTGGCAGCATCGGGAACCATCAACCCAGAAAGAAGAGGTCTATCGCGGAACAAGACACAGAACTGAACATCGTTGGCGATGGCGAGATCTTAGTTTGACGCTTAACTTGGTGTCGCTCCACCCGGTTAACGCATCAGGTCTTTTCACCGCTTATGCCGAAGAACCAATACTGCAATCTCCGCACGAGATATACTATAAAGGCAGACCCGAAGATGAACGCACGCTTATCAGCAATACGGCATACACCTCCCTGTATCCGCAATGCGCCGCGCGATTCACACAGCGCAGTTATCTCTACACGGCCTGGCAGGACGGGGATGCTGCTCCGTATGAGATCCGCTTCAAGAAAATGGAACACGTAGCTACCGATGACATGGCATATTTGAGTTCAGCCAATGGCAACGATCCACCTTCACCTTATCTGGTTGCCCGCGACAGTTTCATATCTGACTGGCAGATTCCGGTTGATGTTGGCAATGCGACGGCAACCTACGAGTTTCCGCTTATCCAGGGTTACGCCTACAAGGCAAAAGCCGTTATCTATCACCAAGGTTCTGGTCCGTGGCGTGGCCGAATCAAGATCGACAACAGCCTGCAGTTCGTCGTGACTTACCATGCCAATGTTCCCGAGACATTGGAATGTTGGATTCCGCCTGCTTTGTATGAAGACAGTGTTCTGAGCATATCATTCGATCGCATCGCCGGTGATTTTGCCGCAATCGGGCCGATCTATATCTACCGGTATGAAAATGATGTAGGCGGCGGTGGTCCGATGTCACAACAGAGTCAACCCATGCACAACACTTCGCTTACTGTCTTCCCCAATCCATTCACCGAGCATCTGAACATCGTATACCAGACCACGGGCCAGCACAACGCTAGGCTCGAGATTTACGATGTGACCGGCAGGTTGGTAAAGTCTTTGTATCATGAATCTGGTATCATGAATCGTGAATCGTTCTTTGTCTGGGACGGCATTGATGACCATGGTAGAACCGTACCTCAAGGTGTCTATTTCCTGCGTATTGACAATTCTGATACAGGTGATATCATTTCGCAGAAGGTGCTGAGGATAAGGTAGTAGTCAAGGGGTAGGGTAGGGTGCCATTGACCTTGCCCTACACAAAAGGAAACAATGATAGGCTTGTTGATCTTACCACTGTTGTTCGGCAATTTCGTGCAGAAGTGGTATTTTCCTCAGGGAATGATTGGTGAATGCGGAAGATTACTCATCAGCGATACTGATCGCGATGGAAATCACGAGTTCTACATTCGTACTTATGGAGGGTCGCAGAAGATCTATATCTACGAGCTACACCTACCTGACATCTGGGAAGTGGATTCTCTTCCCTATCTCTATAGTCCTTTAATCTGGGATATTGGAGATTTTGATTTGGACGGGCTTGCGGATATAGTAATTGATGCAAGTGCCACGCAAGGGTACCCGACGATGGTGATCTCGGTCGCCGAATCCCCTGATTCATTTTCCTATCCTACCCAGGAGGTATGGCGGGATACGGTGGGATTCCCGCTGGTCACGCCTATCTGTTCTTACGACATTGACCAGGATGCTTTGCCGGAGATTGTAAAAATCATCGGTGACACAACAGATATCGATATCTACGAATCTACAGGCAATAATCAATACGCGAGA
>CP070795.1:1761734-1781781 GCA_020343455.1 Caldifarciminota bacterium | reverse complement strand
CCAACTCCTCGAAACGCGTAAGAAGGAACTGACCGTGATCGAGGAAAAGATCAGCCAGCGAGAGGAGAAGATTTCGGAGATCATGCATACGCTGAGACTTCTGGAAA
Source organism: Caldifarciminota bacterium (assembly GCA_020343455.1). Taxonomy (GTDB): domain Bacteria; phylum Hydrothermota; class Tepidihabitantia; order SM23-42; family SM23-42; genus SM23-42. The sequence goes on along the minus strand of CP070795.1, from coordinate 1,781,674 downwards.
CGAAGGACAAGGAGGCAATCGCCCAACTGAACAAGGAGACGCAGGAATTGGCTAAAACCCGCGAGCAGTATGAAAGCGATATCCACCGATTGCTCCAGCGAAAGAAAATGCTTGACGAGGAACATGATGATCTGAACGTACGACTTTCCGAACTCTCAAGCAAGGTCGAGAAAGCACGTATGTTTGAGAATGACATGGTTACCAAGATCGATAAGCGCCGCGACGAGCTCGTCGCGTTAGACAAAGAGATGGAAGAAAAGAGAACGAAGATGCGGAAAGAAATTGAGCACCAAACACAGCTGCTCGAAGATGGTAAGAAGGAACTGGCAGAACTCGAAGAGAAGAAAAACGCCTCTCTGGGTGCGATTGCCGAGACCGATGAGTTGCAAAGCTTACTCTCAAGACTGCGTGCCTCAAAAGATAATCTTGACCGCGATATCGCCGAAAGAACCAAGGAACTGGAAAAACTGAAGATCTTCATTTCCCGTTTGAAAGAATCAATTCCCGCCGAACCCAAGGAAGAAAAGAAAGACCAGATATCCTTCTGATGTTGGTAGTTCAGTGAAATGAAAGTATTGTCGATCATCGTCGGCGGCGTTATTTTTGCGCTCGGTTATGCGGTCTTTCTCATACCACATAAGATCGTACCCGGTGGAGTAAGCGGCATCGCGATGATAATACGTTTCCTCTACAATACGCCCGTCGGGATCATTACGATACTCCTCAACATACCGCTCTTCATACTTGCGTTGCGCGTACTGGGTCTGCGATTCGGTGTTCGATCGATCGGAGCGATCATCTACACCAATCTGTTGATAGATTTCCTCGTCTACCAGGTCCAGATCCAAACGCCGACGGATAATGTCGTGCTTGCCGCTCTCTATGGAGGTATTCTGCTCGGCATTGGACTAGGTCTGATTTTTAGGGGCGGCGCCAGTACAGGCGGTACCGATATCGTCGGACAGATCCTCAGTCGTTACACCAATCTTTCAGTGGGAATGTGGATCATGATCGTGGATTTCGCCGTGATCACAACGGCAGGCATCACGACCCATTCGATCGAGCTCGCTCTCTTAGGCTATCTTGCCCTATTTCTTTCCTCTAAAGTGATCGACCTCATCCTGGAAGGAATCGATTACGCACGGGCCGCGTTCGTTGTCAGTACCCGGACAGACGAGATCACCGATCAGATATACGAAAAGATGAAACGCGGTGTGACCATACTTGATGGTCACTCTCCCTATTCCAAGGAGAAACGACCCGTGCTAATGTGCGTTATAACAAAGAAAGAAACGCCGTTTTTCAGATCGATGATCAAACAAGTAGACAAGGACGCCTTTGTCATATTCACCGACGTCTTCGAGGTGGTGGGCAAGGGTTTCAGACCCCGAGTTTAGGCTACCAAAGGCCCGGCTATTTATCGACTCAGGTGCGAGTTTTTTTCGTCCAGAGGCTAACCAACCAGGTCGCTAATAGGGAAAGGAAGAAACCCGGGATCAATTCATACAAGAATCCCTTGAGCGCTGGCACATTATACCAGACCACAATTGTGACGGCACCGACCACCATCCCGGCGAAGACTCCGAATTTCGTAGTGCCGCGCCACTTGAGAGAAAGGATCAATGGCGGTCCAAAAGAAGCGGCTAGTCCCCCCCAGGCGTACAAAACCAGCCAGTAAACTAGACGCTCGGCACGCAGCCCGAGAAAGAACGCAACCAGTGCAACAACCACGGTGAAGATCCTTGCCAGTCTTACGAGATATTGTTGAGTAGCCTTCGGATTGATGAGTTTACGGTAGATGTCTTCGGTGATGGCGGATGTCGTAACCAACAATTGAGAATCTACGGTCGACATCATCGCCGCCGTTGCTGCAGCCAGGACCAATCCCACCAACCACCCCGGCAGTATCCTCGTTGCAAAAGCCAGTGTGACGTGTTCAGGATCAGCGATTTCGCCACGCAGGAATGGGATCGCCAGAAAACCCAGAAATATCGCACCACCTACGGCAATGGTCGTCCAGGTCATTGCGATGATCATTGCCTTCTTGACTTCTTTTTCGCTTCGCAGTGCCATATAACGCATGAGGATGTGTGGTTGACCGGCATAGCCACAACCTATCGCCAGTCCACCCAGAATCAAACCCAGGTAAAGGGCGGTACCGCTCTCACCCGCCGAGAGCATTACGGCTTTGGCATCGATAGAACCGATGCGTGTCAGAATATTTCCGAATCCACCAAAGTGAACGATGCCAATAATACACATCACCACCAGTGCAATAACCATTATGATACCCTGAAAGAAATCAGTCCATGATTCGGCAATAAAACCACCCATCATCGTATAAAACAGAATTATGCTCAGTCCTATGATCATTCCAACGACTACATCGATATTGAAGGTTGCTGCCAATACCTTACCGGCACCCACAACCTGCGCGGAAACATACAGGGTGAAGAAGAATACGATGAGAATCGAAGAGGTGATCCTTAACAGATGCGAGCCGTCTTCAAATGTCGATTCAAAATAGTCTGGTATTGTCAAAGCATTGTACTTTCCGGTAAGCCTACGGAGTGGCGTGGCGATTACCAACCAGTTGAAGAGGCTGCCCAACCAAACTCCAATACCGGCCCATATTGCACCGAGTCCCATCTTGAAAGCCTGACCGGGCAGTCCTATCAGCAACCAGGCAGACATATCGGTGCCTTTTTCGGATAGGGCAAGGACCGGCGTCAGCATCTTCTTACCGCCCAAAATAAAGTCATCCAGCGACTTTGACGCCAACTTGGCGGTGACGATCCCGGCGATTACCATGCCGACAAGATAGATCAGGAAAACTATTAATACCATACTCATTGAACCTCCATTTTTTTATTCTAACTAAACGACTGTTTTTGTCAATACGTGTATACTACACATGCTGGCAATTGACGCCCCTCAGAATACATGCTATACTGATGTACATGAATAGTATATACGTACGGCGGTATCACCGCGGGCATCCTTGGATCTTTTCGAATGAAATAATAAACAAGAAAGACATTCAACCCGATGAAGATGTTGTCGACATATATCGGGGCAGACAATTCATAGGTAGAGGGTTCTACAACCCGCATTCGCTCATCGCGGTTCGAATCTTCTCAGCCGAACATCAGGAATTCGACAAGCATTTTGTTGACGCAATGATAACGAAGGCGTTCGAGTACCGCTCCACTTTCGTGACCAGCAAAACTTTTCGCTTGGTCTACAGCGAAAGCGACGGGCTTCCCGGCCTGATCATTGACAGGTACGATGCGAATTACGTAGTGCAGATCAATTGTCTCGGCATGGATAGGCGGCGTGACCTCGCGGTCAATTCCTTGCTCCGCTTCGACCCCCAAAGCATATACGAACGCAGCGACACATCGCCACGAGTATTCGAAGGACTAGAACAGCGTACCGGTTTGCTTTACGGTACTCTAAAGAACCCATTTCCCGTAGATCTCGATGGCCTGAATTTTCTCGTTGACATCGAGCAAGGGCAAAAAACGGGTTTCTTTCTCGACCTCAACGCCATCCGGCAAGAAACAAGGTCACTTTCCAATAATAGGAAAGTACTCGATCTTTTCTGCTACACGGGTGCGTTCGCTTGCTATGCGGCACGAGGAGGTGCAAGATCAGTGACCGGCGTCGACTCCTCGAAAACGGCGATCGACCTTGCCAAAGAAAATTGCCGGCTCAACGGATTAAAGCAGATTACCTTCATTGACGCCGACGTCTTCGATTATCTCCGAACCGACAAATACACGTATGATCTTATTATTCTTGATCCTCCGTCATTCGCTAAATCCAAGAAAACATTGGCTGCGGCGCGGCGAGGGTACAGAGACATCAACACTCAGGCAATGAAGCATCTGGGAAGAGAGGGCATACTCATCACCACATCATGTTCACACCATCTAGGCGAAGAGGATTTCCGTGACATCCTCACCAAGGCCGCTACCGACGCAGGTGTCAATTTATCGATCATCCATAGAGCAACACAGGGGCTGGATCACCCCGTCCTGCTCAACATGCCCGAGAGCCGATATCTGAAGTGTTTCTTCTTGAAACGTATCAATTGATACGTCTTGACTTTCTGCACCATCCCAATATAATAGCACGTGTAGCTGGTACTGAGGATCTACCCCAGCCAAGTTCATCTCTTAAGAACTCAACCACACAGACAGGAGGCTTATGTGAGTAAGGTTGGAGAAAAGAAGGTCAGTGTCTACGAGAACGTTGTGCGGCAATTCAATAAGGCGGCCGATCTTATTGATTTCGATCCTGAGATCCGTAAGATCTTGGCCAAAACGCAGAATGAGGTGATCGTTAACTTCCCGGCAATCATGGATGACGATCACATCGAAATATTCACCGGGTATCGCGTACAGCACAACAACGGACTGGGACCATACAAGGGCGGTTTGCGATTTCATCCAGCGGTTGACATTGATGAGGTAAGAGCACTCGCAACATGGATGACGTGGAAATCAGCGATCGTCAACATTCCATTTGGCGGAGCCAAGGGCGGTATTCAAGTTGACCCTTCGAAATATTCTCAGTCTGAATTACAGCGTATTACGCGGAGATTCACCTTTGCTTTAGGATGCAATATCGGACCCGAGTTCGATATCCCTGCTCCCGATGTCAACACCAATTCTCAGATCATGGCTTGGATACTCGACACATATTTGTCAACGCAACCACCTCATACGCGCCAGGCGAATGTCCATGTGGTCACTGGTAAACCCGTTGAGTCAGGTGGCAGCCTGGGACGGGACAAGGCAACAGGGCAAGGCGTTGTCTTCACGCTTGCAGAATGGGCGAAGGACCGCAAATTCGATCTCAAAGGTGCAACTTATTTTGTACAGGGTTTCGGTAATGTCGGCTCATGGACAAGCATTCTGCTGAAGCCCTACGGCGCTAAATTGGTTGCCGTAGAGGACATATGCGGAGCGTACGAAAATCCTCACGGGATCGACCCCGATGAACTCAATGTTTATTTCAAGAAGAACCGTACGTTTGATGGCTTCAAAAACCTGAAGCGAGTCGATCACAAACAATTCCTGAGCACAAAGGCTGACATATTTGTACCTGCTGCTCTCGAAAATCAGATAACGGCCGAGACTGCTCGATTACTCAACGTAAAGGTCATTGCAGAAGGCGCCAATGGACCAACCGATCCCGATGGTGACGAAATACTACAGCAGAACAAAATCGATCTGATCCCCGACATACTGTGCAACGCGGGCGGTGTCATTGTCAGCTATTTCGAATGGCTCCAGAACAAACGCAGCGAATTCTGGGATCTGGAAGAAGTCGACGGTAAACTGCGTAAGCTGATTGTCGGTGGTTATGACCGTGTCCGCACGGCCGCCAGGAAATACAAGACCGACTGGCGTACCGCCGCCTACATCGTGGCTTTGTCCCGATTGGAAAAGGTCTATAAGGAAAGAGGCATCTTTCCGTAGGCATATCAGTGAATATTCGCTGGTCGGCCATCCTGTAGCGTCATTCTGTTCCCCTTGAAGCAGCCGACAGAACGGGAGATCATACTTTGAAGAAGATCAACTGGCAAATCTTCTTGGGCATAGCACTGATCATCTTATCAACGGCTGTATATATTACACACTACATCCTCTTTCGCGATGTCCATCACATATTCATATACCTTATCGGAGACATCGCGTTTGTGTTCATCGAGGTGCTGCTTGTGACCCTTGTCATTCACCGACTGCTAACGGTAAGAGAAAAACGCGCCATGCTCGAAAAGATGAACATGGTCATTGGCACATTCTACAGTGATGTCGGTACAAATTTGCTCAAATCTTTCGCCCGTTTCGATCCGAGCATCGACACGATAAGAGCCAGCCTCACGGCGGCAAAGAATCTTAGTGACCAGGAATTCCTTAAGCTAAGCAGAACGCTGCGATCGCATCATACTACGATCGATACCGGCACGAAAGATATCAAGGATATTAAAACCTTTCTCGTCGGCAAGCGTGATTTCCTGATCCGTCTTCTCGAAAATCCTATATTGCTTGAACACGCCTCGTTCACGAATCTACTGTGGGCGGTCTTCCACCTTGCAGATGAACTCGGCCATCGAAGAGATATCGGTAAATTATCCAAGACCGATCATGAACATATCAACGGGGATATTAAACGTGTCTATCTTTCTCTGCTCAGCGGGTGGGCAAGCTATATGAAACACTTGAAAGATGGCTATCCATATCTGTTCTCATTGGCGATACGCACGAACCCTTTTGATCCATTGGCCAAACCTGAAGTAGAATAGAGAATCCTCGGAATCTTTCTACAAAACTACCTGTGTTTAACTGCTATTCATCCGAAACCCTGGACGCCTTACGGTCTTCCGCTATTCTGTCCATAAGGGCGCGGGGTATTCGGGTTGGATAGGTACCGGTAAAGCAAGCAGTGCAGAAACCGGTCGCACCTTCACCGACACCGCGCGCCAGACCTTCGACGGTCTGATAGACGAGCGAATCCGCATTGATCGACTTGCGTATTTGCTCGATCGATCGATCCCTAGCGATGAACTCCCCCTTCGTCTGCATGTCAATGCCATACACGCACGGAAATCTTAAAGGCGGAGAGTACAAGGCATAATGGACTTTCGACGCGCCCGCGCTCCTGACGAGAGAGGTTATCTCACGTGACGTATTACCGCGCACTATCGAATCATCTACAAGCAGTACATCCTTGCCTGCGATCTCAGTCTTTATCGGATTGAGTTTCAACCGGACTGCTTCAATTCTCTGCGCCTGTGTTGGCATGATAAAAGTACGATAGATATATCTGTTCTTTATTAATCCTTCACGATGTTTCACACCAAGGACCTCGGCCACCATAAGCGCCGCGCCCCTTGCCGTGTCCGGGATGGGCATGACCACATCCGGCTTGAGTCCTTGTTTGAGGCATTCTTTTCCTAATTCTTCACCCAGACGCAGCCTTGCCTCATAGACACCGATTCCATCGATGATAGAATCGGGGCGTGCAAAGTAGACATATTCGAATATACACCCTGCCCTGTCACCCTTTTCAATCTGTCCCACATGGCACGCATTATCGCTGTCGATATAAAACGCCTGACCGGGCTGAACGTCCTTGATCTCGGTGTAACCTAACAGATCGAGTGCCACACTCTCTGATGCAAAACAATAGCTTTCGCCGTTTTTCCCCGCAACGAGCGGCTTGATACCATTCTTGTCGCGGAATGCCAACATCCCCTTGTTTGCAATGATCGCAACGACGGCGAAACTGCCCATCAACCTCTGGTAAACACGTCCAAGCGCACCGAATATCTTCTCCGGGGTGAATTTCTTCAGATTCATCTTGCTCAGCTCGACCGAAAGTATATTCAGTATCACCTCGGCATCGCAATTCGAATTCAGATACCGCAATTCATTTTCGGTAAGATCCTTCTTCAGATCGAAAAAATTAACGAGGTTACCATTATGGGCGAGTGCAATACCGTATGGGGTCGTTATGATGAATGGTTGTGCATCCTCAGCCGATCCGCTACCGACCGTGGGATATCTTACGTGACCGATGCCCGTGCTGCCGCGGAGTCGTTCAACATTCTTCTCGTTGAATACGCTGACGACCAAGCCGTTGCCCTTTTTTAGGTGAAAACCACCCTCGAACGTCGCCGCACCGGCAGCATCCTGCCCCCGGTGTTGCAGCGCGAGCAGCCCGGCGTAGATTCTGTCTATCGCTCTATCGTCACCCTTGATACCGATTATCCCGCACATGTTGGACGCTCGATGATTACTTCATATCGGAGATTCATATCTCCAGATTGTCCAATCGGTCCAGCCCTTCCTTGATCTTCTCGTATGTCTTCATCAATGCCTCAGAGATAACCTTGGTTTCCGATACTATCGGCATGAAATTCGTATCGCCCTGCCACCTTGGTACTACATGAAAATGGACATGATCAATTACGCCGGCACCTGATACGCGACCCTGGTTCACCCCGATATTATATCCTTGAGGCTTCATCGAGTAATCAATTGCTCGTATCACCCTCGTCATGAGATGATGGACTGCGATTATCTCTTCGTCATCCAAGTCCAAGATCTGCCCAACGTGTCGTACCGGAGCGATCATTACATGCCCGTTGTTATAGGGGAAGCGATTCATGATCGTAAATGATCTCATCCCGCGTTCAACGATGTACACTTTTCTATCATCCCTCGACCTCAGCCCCTCACAAAAAAAACAACCCGTTCCGGGATTCCTGATGTACTCAACACGCCATGGAGCCCATAGTTTGTCCATCGTTATATTCTCCATTTATCCAAATCTTCGTCATCGATCGGTTCTACAACGATGGTCGTCGTCTTGCCCTTCTGCTTGCAGTGAACTTCAACCTTCGGCTCTTTCTTCCTGTCACTGTAGCGCGCCGTAATGGCAGCGGCCACCCTCGCGTATTTCTTATCACCGTGCAGCAATGCGCTGGGGCTTCCTGTATCTGGTACACACAATAAGAAATGAGATTCGTCAACGATTCTTTCGATTACGGCATTCTCTTCTTCATTCCGCCCTACAATCAATTTTGCACCCGAAGCGATTCTGAAGTGACGACCGATCTTGAGCAGCTCAATATCGCGCACACTGATCTCTTCCTGAGAACGTAGCATGTCTGCCAGGCGGCGACAAAAGCCGGGATCAGTCAAAAGACAACCACCACTTGGTGAAAAGAAATCGACGACATTCATTGTCTTTGCGATCTCGAGGGATAATCTGCGTGATTTACCCTTGATCTTTAGCATTTGCTTACGGTCAATAAGGCCTTTTGTCTCGGGTATTGTCGGCGGCAGCAACGCTCCGCTCAGGGGTCTCACCACGAAGCCCTCGAGCCCGGCTCTCTTTTCAATGAGCAGCAGTGTATCCAACCGCTGGGACATCGGTCTCTGCTCAAGTACTTCGCCGGTGACCACGAAGTCCGCCTCTATCTTCTTCATGTACTCCTTGGCTTTTTTCAACATCAGAATTCTGCAATCGATGCAGGGATTGAGATTCTTACCATATCCGTATTCCGGCTCCTGGACAATCTTTGCGAATTCATCAGTCACATCGATAATCTTTAAACCATCTATGGCCGGCAATTGCTGCGATGAGATGAACTTGTGTGAGATGTGGAGAGGATATATATCGATACCCCACCTCTTTGCGATTTCCAGAGCCAACGACGAATCAAGTCCGCCCGAATAAAGAACTACCGCCTTCGCCATTACTCTTCACACTTTCAGTACAACTCTGACCGGAGCGGAAATGTCATTGGCCTTTGAGTTCGTTCAGCATATTACGGGCATTCGTATCACCAGGGTTGATTGACAGCCAGTTCTCAAGAACCTGGACCGCTGATCTATTGTCGCCCATTGCGAGATACGTCATCACCAGCGCCGAATATGCCTGGGAGAAGCGTGGGTTAACGCCGATCGCACGCTGAAAATACTCAATGGCTTTGTCGTACAAGCCGGTGTTCGCAAAGACCGAACCGATCTGTACGATCATGGCTGGATCCCTCGTTTCGATCTTCGAAAGGTATGCATATGCACTATCTGGCATACCCATTTGCACGAATAGAACGCCGAGGTTGTAGGAGAAGTACATATTCTGGAAGGGTTCGAACAGAAGAGCAAGACGCCATGCGTTGGCAGTGCCTTCCATGTCGCCCCTCTCACGCAGAACGACGCCAAGATTGGCAAGACCGGCCGCATAGTTTGTGTAGAGCCGGCGTGTGTTCTCGTCCTTGAACAGCGCGTAATCATAGAATTCACCGTCCTCTTTGCGCTTATCAAAGTCAACCAGTATCCTGGAGACGAGTTCTTGCTGTTCTGGATCGAAAACACCAGTATAGCGGTATGATCTATAGAAGAAATTGCTCGTCTTCTCTACGTCTATGGCTTGGGTAGGTTCCATGCTGTCTCCCACCACCCGATAGACGAGCCCTTCGAGTTTGAGGTAAGGGCGAAATCCCTCGTAGTTCTCGGCAGATACAGTCGAGGCGAAGTAGATGGGAACCTTACCACGGTAATTCTTAAGATATCGTTCCGCGAATTCCTCTTGGGTTATCACATAATCGCTATCTGAAAGCCTTATGCCCGCATTTGTCGCAAGGATATTACGAATCATTATATCTCTTACCCAGATGATTCTGCGGTCTCGCGTCATGAAAGGTTCGAGCCGGTTGATGACCCTTTCTGAGAAGCTGATCGGTACGCCCCAGTCCTTAAGCTGCCTGATATACCAATTTGTGTTAATGAGCGAGAGGTTAGCATTGATGACGCGACGTTTCAGACCCAATACCTCCTGTGCAAACCATAACGGGAAGGTATCGTTGTCGCCGTTAGTAAATAGCACTGAGTTATCCCGACAACTTATGAGCATGTTGTAAGCATAATCCTTTGGTATGAAATCACCTTTTCTGTTGTTGACGATGAAATTCCCCGCAAGCGGCACGACCGAGTAGACCAAGAAACCTCCGAGACCACCGATCTCGATCCAGCGCCTGTGTTTTGCTCCACGCTTGACCGATTGCAGGAAGCCGAAAAATCCTATGCCCACAAGCATACCGAAGTAGGTATGGCCCGTATGGAAAAAGTAATCTCGCTCACGTACCTCTTGTGGCTGGTGTCGCGGATTCGGATCACTCGGCGAAAATTTGAGATTCAGATAACCCACCATGGCAAAGGAGAGCATGAACATTATGAATGCCATCAGGAAGAAGATTTTCCGCTCCCTCCTGAATAACTCAACGAGCCCCCAGATACCGAAAAGATAGAATAGAGCAAGCACTATGCCGCGCAGCGCGTTGTTCGCGATCTCAGGCAGAGGCTGCCACGACAAGTAACGGACAAAAAGAGCCATCTGCCAGAAGTAACCTTCGAGCACACTGAAACCGGTCGTCTCCTGAGTTTGTCTTGGTATCAATTTTGCCGGACCGTATTGAGCCCGATGCAACACGTTGTTGAACGATTCAAAATTCTCACCGGGATCACACTCGTTTATGCGCGGCGCAATGTTTTCACCGGCATAGTATCTCTCGACTACCCCTTCCTGTTTATAAAGCGTATCGAGTACGCGTGAACGAATGGGTAGGTATAACTCTGCAGACATGCCGACGATCACAAGGAAGATGCCTGCCCAGAAGAAACGCCAGTTAGCATACCTCGTAATATTGCTGATCGGTAATAATATGCCGGCGAGGAGCACCAACCCCAGAATGACGACAGCCGGCGTGTATAATGCCTTTGGGAAAAGGAATGTCAGAGCAAAAAATACAACCTGGAATACACCCAGCAACCACAGAAGTGTATCCCTCAAGTAACGTCTTTCAACATAGAATACGAAAGCGTAGATCGGGAAGAATATCAAAAAGGGCGTCAAGTGGATACCGGTTGCCAGGAATATCAAATAGAACGAAAACAAGAGATACTTGTTCTTTGGTTCACCGGCCTTCACGCTTTCGTACCATAGAAGGGTAACGTAATTGACCAACAGGAATACGAAGGTAGCAGCTGCATACACCTCGGTCTCAATTGCGTTCCCCCACACAGTATAGTAAAATGCTGTTGCAAGAGATGTGCCAAAAGTCACGATGATGTAGGCAAGTTGATTGTTATTCTTCTGCCACATCCTGAATATCTTGAGCAACAACCGGTACATCAGGAAAACCGTAAGGACTGTGAATACCAGCCCCAGCAGATTCATGTGCCACGCGACTTCCTTGGAAATCGGCAGAAGGGACGCGATCGCCCCGATTATGATCAACCAGACACGGCCCATAACCACGTAGAATGGAGTCCCGGGCGGATGCGGGATCGCCAGGGTATAGGCGGACGCGATGAATTCACCGCAGTCCCAAAAAGAAAGAGTCGGCGCGACCGTGTACAAATAGACAATACTCACAACAACCAAAAGAACGTATAACAGTACCTTCTCAAGTTTTTTGTAATCTTTATCATCCATGAGTGCTCCTTCGGTCAATTATAGTCAAACCCCCAGTCGTGTCAATAACGCGCAGGATGTTCCACTCGATATCACTACACCTTCCACCGCCGTCGATCCCCTCTCAAATAGTCATATCGACGCCGGGCCTTTTTCGAGGCACGTATCAGCAAAGCCGTGCAGATACAAGGCCATATCGCAGCAATGAAGCAACGTCAATCTTCAACGCACTGAATGCCTTCGAAATACTGGACAATAAATGAATTCTCGTTATAATCATCGCAGTGAAACGGAGACTGCTTTTACTTTATGAACTTATCGTCACGATCCTCGGCATTGGCTTGCCGATATCACAAGTCTTAATTCTTCGCCCCGCATTCCCGCCGCTGCCAGACAGTATTCTCTTCATTCTCACGTCCATACTCTGCGCACTCGTCTACATCACACTGAAAAACACCATCCTGTCGTTCGAAGTCGTCATCTATTTCTTTATTCTTATCATGTTCGGCGGCACGGTCGCCTCGTGTATGGCGATCATCACACTGCTCATCGTTTGGACACTGAAGAGTATACGGTTCCTACTGCGAAAAGACAGCAGCCGGTTCTGGTATACGATCAAGATGGGGTTATACAATGCGGCCGTATATGGCCTGATGTACTTGATCACGGGTGCACTCATGACCTTTTACCCGGTCAACCTGCAGTGGGTCCTGGCTATATTCACCGTCGTGATCCTGAACGAATTGTTCTTCTCACTCCACACCATCCTGAAGGGCGACGCCTACTGGACGTACTTGAAGGAAGAAGCAGGGCTCAGTGATCTTATGGAAATGTTGATATATCCAATCGGAATATCCATGGCTCTGCTCTACCTGCACTACGGTCTCGTTTCAACGATCCCCCTTATCATAAGCATATCTGTATTTTCGTATATCGGCTTTCTCATGTCCCGTTACCAGGTTAGAATGAAGCAACGGATCACTGAAGAGGAAGACCTGAATGAAATTGCCCGGAAACTTGAAGGCATCCTGGATTTCGAACAGCTCATAACGACCACATTGAAGAAAGTCCATTCATTCATCCATGCGGAAGAGGTTACTATAATTCTCGACGACCAGGAGCAGGGCATCAGTGTGATGCGAAATTACAACGGGTCCAGGATCCGCAATCTGAATTTTACGATCCCCCCGAAGTCAATCAATGCAATTGAATTACCGCTCGTGGCAAGAGATAGAACGATCGGTACGATAGTCGTCAAACCGACCGATCCCCTCGATAAGGAGAGTCTCGTCCTCCTGACCAATCTCATCAAGCACGTTTCTTTATGTCTCTCGAATGCGATGCTATATAAGATATCGACCGAAGATACCCTCACCGGATTGCACACGAGGCGCTATTTTGAACACAAACTCAGTGAGTACATCAACGAGGTCAAACGGAGCAATAGCAGGTTATCGATCGTTCTCTTTGACATCGATAGTCTCAAAGATGTCAATGATCAACTCGGCCACAAAATGGGCGATCAGGTTCTCAGGACGTTCTCGCAGATACTGAGAGTACACTCGAGGAAGATGGACGTCATTGCCCGATGGGGTGGTGACGAATTCGTCGCGATCATCCCTGATGCATCTGAAGACGAGGCGCTCATTTTCGGGGAAAGAATGAAGGAACGCTTTGCCGACGAGGTCTTCATCGCCGAGAATAAGAACATGAAATGCAGCGTTTCGTACGGCTCTCTTGAATACCATCAGAAATCCGGCATTTCCGAGAGCGAGATATTCCATGAGGTGGACAAGAGACTTCTTTCAATGAAAAAAGCACTCGGTCGATGACCGAGTATGACATCACCAAAATACGCTAACAGTTACATCTATCCAATTGACCACTGAGGCGAGTGATTCTTTAAATCTTCAGTACTGCACCAAAGAAAAAACCTCGTAGTCTTTCAGTTTCTCCCTTCCCTTGAGGTAGGTCAAATCACTGATAAAAATACAACCGACGACCTTTCCGCCGAGCCTCTCAATTAATTTGCATGTCGCATGCACCGTGCCGCCCGTTGCGAGCACGTCGTCAAAGACCAATATCCTCTCACCAGGAGTGATTGCATCCTTGTGAATTTCGACAGTATTTTCACCATACTCTAACTTGTACTTCATGGCGACAGTTTCCGCGGGCAATTTGCCCGGCTTCCTTACCGGCACGAAACCGCAATTAAGTTTGTAGGCGATGACGCCGCCGAAAATATAACCCCTCGCCTCCACCGACACCAATTTGTCGACATCTTGACCTTTGTATCTTTCAACGATCGTATCTATGGTATACCGGAAAGGTTCAGGCTCCTTCAAAAGTGTCGTAATGTCACGGAACATAACACCCTTCTGCGGAAAATCAGGAATATCACGAATGTATTTCTTCAAATCCATCACCGCGCCTCCTTTGCTACAATTGCCCTCCCGCACTTCCGGAAGAAAGTGTCGGGAAATTGCCGTGAATTGCCCTGTATCTCGTCAATGCTGCAGCCTGAATTCCGTATACCCTTGTTCATCGTCAGACCATTTCACTTTTGTCCCGGTCACATGAGCAGATACAGGACCGATGCGTAAACGATTGATGAAATCCTTAACTATACCTTCATCTCCTTCAGCAACCACTTCAACCGTACCGTCCGGCATATTCCTGACATAACCTTTTATGTCGTACAGCCGTGCCTGATTCAAGACAAAGAACCGATATCCAACACCCTGAACAACGCCCTGCACTGTGATGATGGCATTCATTTGGAGATCCGGCTGAAGGCAGCGTCAACCGCTTCCCGCGCGTTCTCTGCAGGAATGATGGGTGCTTCTATCGTCCAGGTATCGATACCGATGACGGGTACATCGTACATCAGACAGTAGGCGATCTCGCTCAGAGTCCCGTATTTGCCGTCAATGGCAACTGCACAATCACAGGTACGTGCAATGATAAAGTTACGCGCGTTACTCAAACCTGTGACAATAGGGATATCGACATATGGATTAGCACTTTCTCTATCCACCGTAGGTAGTACTCCAATCACGAGACCATTTGATTCCTTGGCTCCCTTCGATGCCGCGGACATGATACCACCCATCCCCCCGGTGATCAGAATCGCCCCGCGCTCAGCGATCAGGGAACCGACCTCTTCCGCGATCTTCAGGTGTTTGTCACTCGCCTCTGACCCACCGATGACTGCTATGATCTTTCGTCTCATGGGTTATTTCGCATCACGTCTTGTGGCATCAAATCCCTGCGCTTTCCCCATCTCCATGTCACCCTGTCTCCGTGTCTCCCTGTCCCCGTGTCTCCCTGTCTCCGTGTCTCCCCATCTCCTTGTCTCGGTGTCTCAAAATCGGGGCGGTGGGATTTGTCCCGCAAAATCCGAAATCTCTGATTTCGTGCATTTTTCGAGGATCCCGTTTCATCGACCATGTTCATGATACTATCATAGAAGAAACGGGGAACCCACGACCACCTGTTTCGCTTGCAGAATGAAAGTAACGTCATGTTGATGCATAGCGATCGGGGCGGTGGGATTTGAACCCACGACCTCATGGTCCCGAACCATGCGCGCTAAACCACTGCGCCACGCCCCGCTATTCCTTCCAGCCCTGTTTACCGACAAGGGGCACAAACGTACATTCGAACAACTCTTTCCTGAATATTCTACCCTTCTGCTTCGTCACCAAGTTCAATGTCTGGAAGAACTCGGTACCGACCGGGATCACCAGCCTCCCTTTCTCCGCCAACTGCTCGATCAAAGCGTTCGGCACTTCAGGAGCACCGGCAGTTACAATGATCCCGTCAAAGGGCGAGTATTGCGGCCAACCCAGACTGCCATCGCCGGTCATGTAAGCGACATTCGTAAATCCTATCTTATCCAACTGCTCGCGTGCCCGCTCTTTCAGTGCAGACAGCCTCTCGATCGAGTAAACCATCTTACACAGTAGTGCAAGGATAGCGGTCTGGTAACCGGATCCAGTGCCGATTTCAAGGACCGTATCCCCAGGTTTCAATTCCAGGAGTTCGGTCATGACCGCGACCATGTAAGGTTGTGATATTGTTTGACCATGGCCGACCGACAAAGGATAATCGTTATAGGCTTGGTGCTCGTAAATTTTGTCGACAAATAAGTGTCTCGGCACGCGCCTCATCGCATCGAGCACCCTCTCGTCCTTGACGCCGCGGGCAATGATTTGCCCCTTCACCATTCGTTCTCTTTCGTGGCGCCACTCCTTTGCTTCGATCATTACCCTACTAAGATACCCGAATTTACCCAAAAGTCAATGCATTTCGACAGATAATGCGGAGTGGAAACGTCCACACCAGAGAGCCATGGGGATATGCAGATGTGACCGTTATCCTATGCTTTATTGAGTTTTCCCCTTAATATACTCTGCCAGGCTCTTCATGACCTCGAAATCGGTCAGGTCCAGCTTCAAAGGGGTGATGGACACGTAGTGTTTATCAATCGCCCTGAAATCAGTGTCCGTATCGGCACGATAAGAAAGGACACCATCGATGATCGAATATATGACATTCTTCTTTTCTCGATCTCTGATGACCTTATCCTTATATATTCGCTTGCCCATACGGGTGACCTTCTCGCCCTTGATCTTACCCTCCGGGATATTAACATTCAGAATAAGATCATCCCTGTCTGATACCATAATGCGTTCAATCAAATCACACGAATACTCGACGGCGTCGGTGAAGTCACAAGAGGCATCACCCAGGATCGAAATGGCAACGGATCTAATACCCATGCTGGCTCCCTGTAATGCCGCCGCGACAGTCCCCGAATAAAAAACATCGCTGCCCATGTTGGGCCCGTGGTTTATTCCCGACACAACAAGGTCTATGCCGGTCTTCATCAAATCATGGTACGCAAGCAAAACACAATCTGTGGGTGTTCCGTTAACGATATAGAACTTGTCCTGCAACTTCTCGACTCTTATCGGCTTCCTCAACGTAAGAGAATGACTTGCTCCACTCTGCTGGGTATCAGGAGCCACGACAAAGACGTCGTGCTTTTTCCGCAATGTCTTATACAAAGCCTGCAGCCCCGCAGCATCATATCCATCGTCATTGGTCAATAGTATCAGTGCCACAGAAGCCTCACTGCCATACTGATAAAACGCATTGTGTCAACGAGTGGAATTATGTGACTGTGTTCATTGTCGTAGATCGTGCTGACCGGTATGAATCCCACCCTGTATTTTCTCCGCGCAGCCTTGACCACCATCTCCGATTCTGTTTCGTATCTATTTGTCTGTAATCGTATTCTGTCGAATATTCGCAGATCAATGTACCTGAAGCCACACTGCACATCCGTGGTCCGGATGCCGGACAATAGCGATACAACGAGGTTCACAACCTTATTTGTCAATCTCCTGTCGAGGGGCATACGCCGGAGAATGTCCCTGCGTTCACCGATGGTAATATCATACTGACCGTTCATCTTCAGAAACCCTATGGCTTCCGAAACCTCATGCTGACCGTCGGCATCGACGACGAGCGCTTTGCCGAGGTTTTCTTTCCACGCGTGAGCAAAGCCGCTTTTCAATGCCGCTCCCTTGCCTCTATTCCCTTCGTGTTCCACGAGCATCACGCCGTGCTTGCCGGCGACACCGCCGGTACTGTCCGTTGAACCATCATTCACGACGATTATGTTTTTTCTTGCGAATCCGAAATGAACCAGCTTCTCAATAACATCGCCGATCGTCCTTTCTGCATTATAGGCAGGTATTATTACCGCGATCTCTCTCAAACCCACGCCTTATTTTATCTGAGTACGACCCGAAGTCAAGCAAGCCGATATCACCGTCCTACTAATATTGAGTATCGTTACGATCTGCTTTTTCCTCTCTGCCATCATTCACACGAAGTATCATCTTGACTTCCCGATGGCACCGGATAGAATAGTCCGTGAAAAACATCGGCGTGTTAGTTTCGGGGAGAGGTTCTAACCTGGAAGCGATAATCAAGAACATTGAAAACGGCACGCTCCAGGCGAATCTCGCGTGTGTGATAAGCGACAACAAAGATGCACGCGCCCTGCAGATAACCCGCGACCACGGATTCAAGGCGATCTGGCTCGACCCGGGTCCGAAAAAGACCTGGCTGCTGCCGGAATATGAGGAGACTTATGTGAAGACGCTGAAGGAACATAATGTCGATCTCGTCTGCCTTGCCGGATTCATGCGCATCATAAAAAAACCCTTGCTCGATGCATTCAAGGGGAGAATCCTGAACATTCATCCGGCGCTGTTACCATCATTCCCGGGACTCGACGTTCAGCGAAAGGCGATCGAATACGGCGTGAAATTCTCGGGATGCACGGTCCATTTTGTCACCGAAGACGTCGATGCAGGCGCGATCGTGACCCAGGCAGTTGTACCGGTGCTCGACGATGATACGTCCGAAACGCTCGCTGCACGGATATTAAAAGAAGAGCATCGGATCTATACGGAAGCGATAAACATAGTGCTTTCGGGTAATTATAAAATTAACGGACGGAGAGTAATTAGAACGTAATATTTCGTCTGTCGGTGTCGAATGACGAAAACGTTGAACGTAGAACGAAACGGGCATCGTAGCCGAATAACGTACTACGATTTTTTGAAGGGCGGTTAGCTCAGTTGGTTAGAGCGTTGGTCTCACATACCAAAGGTCACTGGTTCAAATCCAGTACCGCCCATGAGAACCTCTGGGGTCAAATCTTCAAACTTCAAAACGACACCAGCTGTTTCAGCATCAACGGCCAGTAACACGCGATTTTGAAGTTTGAAGATTTGACCCCGACAACTGTTTAGGCAAAGGGTAAAAGAACAATGTGGATGTGGCAGAAGACAAAATACCGTCCATTGCTCGCTGGTTTCACAGTTGCTTATATACTATCACAACTAGTGGAGTTTCCTATCAGCACATATGTCGCAGTGGAACATGGTGTGGATTTTCTTCAATTACTTCCCCAATGCACTCCAACGTTCATCGGAGGAGTAGTTGCGGCTTTTCTCGCCAAAAAACGCGGTTGGCAATATGGAATAGCAATCGCAGCCAGCATTGAGATAGTGTATTTGGTAATCTGCATATTGGGTATCATTAGTGCGGAAGCGACTGAGTGGACAATCGGAACCTACTTGCTACGGATGCATCCGTGGTGGCTATCGGCTCTTAGAATCCTCACTGGCGCAGTTGGTGGTCATCTCGGTCAACTCTTGTTACAAAAATGGCACAAGCGTTCTGAACAGAACGTTGATGCCTCGCAAAGCGAACATTAGAATGCGATCCAATCGGGAATTTAAGCAGCTAAGTATGCCAAAATGCATTTTGATAGCTTCTGTTCTCCTTGCGGCTGGGTGCCTTACATATGCTGTGCTTACTCAATCCAATACCGCCTTTACGATTGGGGTCTCGATATTCATAGTGGTTGGTGGTGTATTAATGGGCAGACTTAATGCAATATTCTATTACAAGAGGAGAACTGGCAAACGCCCAACTGAAAAGCAAATCTGGACGCATATGCTTACGACATTCATCATTTTTTCTGCGATGTGTGGCTTCATGATACTAAACATCATGCATCCAACAACTCCTCTGGGTTATTTTCTACGTGCGATAGTATTGGGTTTTGGCGCGATCGGGATCTATGTCATCATAAAAACGTTTAGAAAATCACACCGCGAACGTAAAGACTAACATGCGACCAGAACGGAAGTATAGCAAACAACCCACCGCACACAAGCAAAACGCGGTGAGAAAATTGGATGTTTGTATAGAGAATAAGCAAGCGACAATTGTGAGAAAAATATGATAAAGTCTAGACGCATTGTAGAACGTATTCTCATGGTCTCTTTGGCAATGGGCTTAGTCGTATGGTCCATACTGCATATCAAACACGGCACTCCACTGGTTATTTTTCT
>CP070795.1:1749663-1761634 GCA_020343455.1 Caldifarciminota bacterium | reverse complement strand
GATTTTGGAAAAAAGTCCGGCCGCGACCCGCAGGTCGCGACCGGGAGGGGAAATGAATCTAGTATTTTGACAATGTTGTCTAGATACTCGTTTATTATAAATAAACCAGCATTAATGTCAAGACGGGCGGTCGACGAAGAGGTCCTGCTGTGAAAGTTTTGCGCGCTTCATCTTCCTCATACTGAATACCTCCCCTTCTTCAAAATCACGCAAGACTTCTTTTGCCCTGTTGATGACCGAATCAGGTAATCCTGCAAGCCGAGCGACTTCAATCCCGTACGACTGATCACTCGGCCCCGTGCTCAATTTGCGCAGGAAGATTATTTCATCACCCCATTCCTTCACCAGAAAATTGTAGTTTCTGACTCCCCTGAGGAAATCTTCGATCCTCGTCAATTCGTGGAAGTGCGTGGCAAATAGTGTCCTTGGTTTCTTGGCGGCGTGGAGATACTCCACGACCGCCCAAGCAAGAGCCAAACCGTCGTACGTTGATGTACCCCGACCAACCTCATCCAATATGACCAGACTTCTATCTGTTACATTGTTAAGTATGTTCGCCGTTTCCATCATCTCCGCCAGAAAGGTACTGACCCCACGCGATATATCGTCACTTGCGCCGATGCGCGTGAAGATCTTGTCGACCAAGCCGATCGAGGCTTCCTTGGCAGGTACAAAACTTCCCAACTGAGCCATAACGGTTATCAATGCTACCTGCCGCAGGTATGTCGACTTGCCCGCCATGTTTGGACCCGTGATCAGAACGATCTGATTGCGTTCGCGATCGAGCGTGGTATCGTTAGGTATGAACGAGCCTCGTTCCAATATCCGCTCTACGACGGGATGGCGACCATCGACAATGCAGGTCTTCCGGTCGTCTGCGATTATGGGCCGGCTGTAATTACCAACCGCTGCCGCATGGGCGAATGACTGCAACATATCCAGGAGAGCAATTGCCCGTGTTGTTTGAAGGATCGCGTTGCATCGAACCGCCACCTTTTCCCGAATTGCTACATAGAGCCCGTACTCAATCTCCCGGGTTCTCTCCTCGGCACTTATGATCTTCTCCTCGAATTCTTTCAATTCCGTAGTGTAGTACCGTTCCGCGTTCGTCAGCGTCTGTTTCCTGACGTAATCCTGTGGTACGAGACGGAGATTGGCTTTTGTGACTTCAATGAAATATCCGAAAACCGAATTATAGGATACCTTCAACGACGAAATACCGGTACGCTTTCTCTCGCTCTCCTCGAATTTCAGAAGCCACTTCTTACCTCCACGCGCGATCTCGCGCAATTCATCCAATTCCCTTGAATAGCCTTCCTTTATTATCCCGCCCTCTTCAAGAGTAGCGGATGGAGTCGGCAGAATCGCTTCGTCTATGATTTTGACAACGTCATCGAATCCGTTGATTTCCGCGTGAATATTGGTGATCCCCTCAGTCTCGCAAATGCCAATCAACTCCTTTACTCTTGGGTATTTTGACAGAGAATCCTTCAGCGCTACGAGCTCCCTCGGCATGATCCGTTGACAGGCAAGGCGTGCCGAGATCCTCTCGACATCCTGGATCGATTTAAGGACATTCCTCAACTCTTCGCGCAGGTATTCCCGACTCTTCAGTTCCTCGACGCTGTCGAGTCGTTCCTCGATCTGCGCCCTGTTGAGCATGGGCTCGCTAATCTCCCTGCGCAACCGTCTCTTCCCGAAAGGGGTGACACAGTGATCCACAACACCGAGTAGCGTCTTGTCACGATCTCCATGAATATTCTCAAGAATTTCCAGATTGCGCCGCGTCGTAGAATCCAGGTAGAGTGTACTCTGAGCATCGAACCGCACGATACGGTCTATGTGGGAAAGCGGCGTCTTTTGGTTTTCCGTAACGTAATATAGCAGTGCACCGGCGGCAGCGATTCCCAGCTTGACGTCTTCAATGCCGAAGCCATCGAGCGCCACGACCCTGAAATGGTCGAGCAGTAATTTATATGCTATTTCATGGATGAAATGGTACCCGTCGAGGCAGGTCAGCGTTTGATCGATACGGAGATCCACACCCTCCGGGACAACAACCTCCTTCACCTCTCGCCGAAGAAGGATCTCTGACAGATCAGTAGATGCCACCTCACCGCACGAGAATTCTCCACTCGTCAAATCACAAAACGCGACGCCCGTGATCTTATCATCGGGCAAGCATGCTGCCAGCATGACCGATCTTGTCTCATCGAGTAGAGAAGGTCTAAGTACAGTACCCGGAGTTATTACCTCGATCACATCGCGTGCCACGAGTTTCTTTCCTTTGGTAGCCGGCTCCAATTGATCGCATATTGCCACCTTCAGACCATTTTTTACAAGTTTGGCAATGTAGCCGTCGGCCGCCTTTACCGGAATACCTGACAAAGGGACGCGGACTCCTTTGCTGATCGTTTTCGCTGTAAGTGTGATACCCAGATACGAACTGGCTAGCTTCGCATCTTCATAGTAGAACTCGTAGAAGTCCCCGACACGAAAGAGCAGGAGTACATCTTTATGTTTGTTCTTGATATTCTGATACTGTTCGAGAAGTGGGGTAAGATGCATCAATTATTATCTAACACCAAGTGACAGGCTGCAGCCAGCGAAAGCATCCACCCTGAGCCTGATCACGATGACTTCAAGGACCGCGTACTACATTACCCTTCAAACCGAGTGAATCGAGTTTCATCAGGTACTCTTTGGCCCCTTCGAGGCTCAGAAACTGCCCTGACCATACCCGGTAGTAGGTCTGACCCTTGACGAGCGCTTCCACCACCCTAACGTCTACACCTTTTCCGCGCAACGTCGTTGCATATCTCTCGGCATTATCTTTGCTGCGGTAGGAACCAAGCTGCACAGTAAAGAATTCCTGGACGGTATCTTTCTTATGTGTTATGTTGCTGGCGCGCTCACTCCACTTTGATTTCGGGTAGGTGCGTTGAAGCGTTTTAAGTATCTCTTCTCCCCGATCATTGTCATCCATGCTAATGTATGATATACCCTGCCAGAACATTACCTCGTCCAAATATTCGGTCTCCGGATACCGCTTGATGAGTGTTTCCAGATTGGATGCCGCGGTCACGAAATTCTTCCGCGCGATATTGATCTTCGCGATCTCAAGATACGAAATGTCGGCGTAGCGGGACTGGGGGTGATTATTGATTACTTTGTAGTAGTAACTGGCCGCTGAATCGGGATTGACAGAAAGGCGGCCCAAGTAGTAGTACACTTCGCCGATGCGTCCATAGTTTTCATCCTTCGCAAGCGCAATGAAAATCTCTTTCGCCCGGCTGAATCGAAACGCGTTGAACGATCGAATCGCCTCATCGATGTCCTGGCTGAACAACAGGTATGGTATTATAGCGAGGGTGAAAATGATTCTATTGCGTGACATTTTTCGCAAAGGAAAACAAAATCTTGCCTTACGTTACCACAGTTACCGCATGTATATGCCCGCGCATCGAGACCCGTCTCAATATCCTGAAGCCTATCTGCGGCTACATCATCACTGGTCATCAGTCTCAGCGATTTGATCCTCGGCAGAATACTTTGAGGAAACTGCTCGGACATTTTCGCGTAAAGCTCCTGCGCCGATTCTATGTCATTCTTTTTTTCGTAGAGGTTCGCCAGTGCGAAGGCGACCGAAAAATTACCCGGGTTGACCGAAACGATTCTCTCATAAATCGGAATGATATCATTGAACGATCCAAGCTCGAAACTCGCTCTCTCAAAGTGAGGTAGGACAAGAAATGCAAACTCGGGGTGCTCATTGATGATCTTGAGATAGTTCTCTCGGGCTTTGCGCACGTCGCCCGTGCTCTCGAAAAATTTGCCCAAAGCGAAAGTCCCGGTTATCGAATCGGAAGCTATCCGTAAGGACTTCTTCAACAATCCGAAAATCTCTTTCTCGGCATCACGGTCTTCTCCGGTCATCTTCTCAAGTCTGCTCTGCGCCAGCATGGCGTAATAGAATGCCCTCCGGTAATCGTTCTTCGCGGCAAACTTGCTTTCTTCGTAAACGGCAATGCAGTCATTGTAGCTGCCCATGTCTTCATATATCCGAAGAATCATACCATACGCATCATTGTCCTTCTTGTCAATCTTCAGGATCTCCTTCAGGAATGATATCGACCGGTTCGGCCGTTTCGCTTCGAGTGCATCCTGGGCCAGAGCGTGATACAACTTTTTCTCTTCGTGTTTCTTCAGGGTGGGACGTGCGGTCAGGGACTGATGGATCTGCATTGCCCTTGCTGGATCACCTCTTTTCCTGTGAAGATTGCCCAACCGCAGATACGCGTCGAAGAGGTCAGAGTCAAGATTGACCGCCTCCTTGAGCCGTTTCATCGCGAGTTCTTCATTGCTGTCGAGTAGGGCGATCAGTGCTTCAATGTACGGTTGGTGTGCCGTCGTCTTCTCACGCTGACGATGGAAATAGAGGTATAAAACCATTGCCATCAACGCAACAACAATGATGACCAGCAACGTCATTTTTCCTCCTCGAGTGGCAAGTTGCGTAAGGCATCGAGCTCTTTCTTCAAATTCTTGTTCTCGCGGTTCATCCTGTAAAGACCGGTGCGTAGTACGATTTCATCCGCCAGGGCAAAGACAAGGATGAATATCATACCGGCAAGAAATGCATAAAAACATACCATGGCAAGGGAAATGTCATAAACCTTGTGGCCAAATATATCGAGATCTACTCTTGACTGGGAATTGAGGACCATGAAACCTATCATGAAACCGACTACAACGATCACGAAGATCAAGCCCAAAAATCTCATCAAACCTCCTGTTCAATAATATTCATATCTGTATATTTGTCAACATGGTAATTGCCTGAACTCCTTCATCTCCCCAAAGGGACCGCCGTAACGTCCGGCAACGACACGTGCGCATGCAGATCCACTGTTAGACTCATCTGACCGCAGATCAGATCATCTGCGGATCAGCAAGAGCCGGATCAAAATAACCGAATATCATATACAGAACACAGGTAGCTAGCCATCCTTTTCTTGTATGCCGTGTCGTTGATGCTCGATGCTTGACCTTTCGGACAATGTGAATATCATTACTATATGGACGAAGAACACAAGAAATTCCAGAACAAAGTAATCGGCGTGCTCTACGGCGGATGGTCTTCAGAACGTGAGATTTCCCTCGCTTCGGGCGACTGTGTCATTAATGCCTTACGACGGCAGGGATTAAAGGTCAAACCCATCGATGTTCAGCGGGACTTCGTCAAGAAACTCAAAGGTTTCGATATCGCCTTCATCGCCCTCCACGGCCATCCGGGTGAAGACGGCACGATTCAGGGTGTTCTCGATTTCATGGGGATTCCCTACACTGGTTCAGGTGTTCTGGGTTCGGCGATCGGCATGGATAAGATAACTTCGAAACGTCTCTTCAAATCGCTCGACATACCCACGCCCGCATTCTATTACAACGAACAGATCGATGTCAATGAGGCGATCTTGAAGCTGGATCTTCCCATCGTCGTCAAACCGCGGGCCGAAGGTTCAAGCGTCGGCATCAAGATCGTAGATAACCGAAAGGATCTCAAGCTTGCCATCAAGAGAGCGCCGAGATACGGTGACTTCTTTCTCGAACAATACATACCCGGTATGATAGCCACGTGTGGCATAGTCAACGGCGTTCCGTTGCCGGTCCTCGAAATCGCGCCGCGGAAGAGAAAATTCTACGATTATAAGTCGAAATATACAAAAGGCATGACCGAATACATAGTGCCAGCCAGCATTCCCGATCGAAAATACAAGAAGACCCAGAGATTCGCCTTGGACGCACACGGCGCAATCGGTGCACATGGTTTTTCAAGGGTCGACTTCGTGCTCGACAGGAATCATGAGCCGTACGTCCTGGAAGTGAATACGATCCCTGGACTCCTGGCAGAATCGAATCTACCTCTGGAAGCGAGGGCCATGGGTTTGAACTACGACGAACTGATTTTTGAGATCCTCAAGACTTCCTTAAATAGGCTTTGAGCCTATAGCATCCCCTTCACCGGTTGTAGGTTGAAGACATCCAGAAGAAAAACATCCCGGTGTACTTTCGTCGGGCTAAGAAAGCATACACACGCTGAGCGCTCGCAGATATTGACGGAATTCATCGTGCCAACGCTGTGCAAGGAACTGGGCAAGAATCTCATCGCAATTGCTGCGGACGGATCGTTCGCGCGCGGCGAAGATGGCCCTTACTCTGACCTTGAATTGATGATCTTTGTGGAAGACAGCAAGGATCTACCGTTCGGTTTTTCCAGGGTGCATGACGGCTTACTGATCGAGGGGCTCTTTGTGACGGAACAAGAGTTTCACCGGATGATCCATGAACCCAACGAACAGTGGTACGTCGCCGGTTCAGATAAACTGCTTGCCGTGACGAATCCGGCATTCGTGAAGAGGTTGGAAAAATACCGCGTCAGAGATCGTACGCAGAAATTCCGCCACATGGTACGCGGCGCGACTCACGAAGTGCAGGAAGCATTCGGGAAGTTATTCAATGCAATTGAACGGCGGAACAGAGACAACCTCTTCATTGTGCTTTCCGAGGCGGTAGTTGCCGTCCTTAAATTCATGTCGTACATCAATGAGAGACCATACACATCTTCCAGAAAGTTCATCACCGAAGCGCGGACAATGAAAATAAGACCCGACGGAATAGATGATTTTCTCAGGGTCGTGGTGGGAGCCCAGCACCTCGACTGGGAGCGACTCCGGACGACCGCAGAAGAACTCTTCAGGGGCATCGAGGCTTACCTGAAGAGCGAATATGGCGAGGATTTCTACGACAGTGACCTGTCGAGGATATTAAGCAAAAACAAGAAAAGGAGGTAGCAATGTTTATCATAGGCATTCTTATTATTATCGGACTGTTTATCTTCAGGAACGTATACAAAGTACGGCCGGACGAACCTCGCATTCAGGATAAACTGAGAACCAGAACGTACGCAACACTGGGTGCGGCATTGGTCGCCGCATTTCTCATCATCGCTTCGGTGCTGCGTATAGTACCCCCCGGTTCGGTCGGTGTTCAGATTCTTTTTGGCCGGGTCCTGACCAAATCCACACTGTCAGAGGGACTCAACGTCGTCAATCCATTCGTCAATCTCGAGATCATGTCGATAAGAACCCAGGCCTACACTATGTCCATTGCCACGGAAGAAGGACAGCGCTACGGTGACGATGCTATCATATCCCTGACCCGCGACGGGTTGGAGATCAAAATGGATTTGACCGTGTGGTACCACCTGCTCAAGTCCGAGGCGGCAAACGTGTTTCAGAAGATCGGCAGTGATTACGTCGACAAGATCGTCCGCCCTGCTGCCCGGACCGCCATCAGGAATACTTCGGTCAGATATATGGCGGTCGAGATCTACTCGGACCGCAGGGAAGAAGTGCAGACCGAGATCAGCAAGGCACTCGAAAAGGATTTTGCCGAACGCGGCATTGCTCTGGAAAAAGTCCTGCTCAGGAATATCAGCCTGCCGACTAAGGTAAAGAATGCCATTGAGGTGAAGCTCGAAGCCGAGCAGGAAGCTCAGAAAATGGAATTCGTCCTCCAGAAAGAACAGAAGGAAGCGCAGCGGAAGAAGATCGAAGCCAGTGGAATCGCCGAAGCACAAAATATCATTGCCAAGTCCCTGGTCGGCGAAAGGGGACGAGCATACCTTTCCTGGAAATACCTCGAGAACCTGAGAAACCTCTACGAATCGCCGAACAATACGATATTGATCGCACCTTACGACAAGAGCTTCGTGCCGTTGCTCCAGGTAAAATAGCAGCGTGGGCATCTCGAACAGACGGGTAACTGCGACAGTTATGTTCACACGCATCCGCGACTATACGCGGATCGTGAACATCCTCGATCTGAACGAGACTTACGAATTCCTGGCTGACTATGCTGAGGTCGTGATCAGTGCTGCCGCAAAGTACCGCGGAGCGCTTGCCGATGTTACCGGCGATGAACTGTATATCATGTTTGCCGACCCTGGCGTGACGGTCGAAGGCCCACGCCATGCCATATTCTGCGCTCTGAATATCCAGAACACGGCCGACCGCATCAGCGTGAAGTGGCGCCATGCACTCGATTTTCTCGTCGAGATCGACATTGGTATCAGCACGGGTCAAGTTCTCGTCGGCAATGTCACGCGGGGCGTGAAGAAGATGTACACCCTGATCGGCAGGAACGTCGTACTTGCAAAGCAGCTCGCCGAACTCAACGGGGATCACAATACGAATATCCTCATCGACGTCGATACTTTCGAGGGTGCCAAAGACTACTTTTCATTTCGGAAGGTGGGCGACAGCCTCTTGCTCGGTTTCACCGACCGGGTGGAATTGTACACGCCGGTCGTGAGCGCAAAATAACGAAAGACTGGTACACTCAGTTTGCCTTTAGGCGTGGTCTAAGAATCTGCCAGAGCCGGAGCGATCTCTGCGAAAAAGGTGCGGTCGGCGCCGAACATCTTCGGCAGCTTCTCCATCTCGGTGGTGGTGAACCAGCCGTATTCTTTGACCTCGAGAGGGTTCGGCACGATCTCACCCTGTATGATCCCTGCGTGCCACCAGTGGAGGAGGTATTCCCCGTCATTGGTCGGGCATTCCCAGACCTTTCGCAGCGGTTCGACGGTGATACCCATTTCCTCCTTTGCCTCGCGTATCACGGCCTGGGCATGGGTTTCACCATCCTCCACTGCCCCGGTAATCGGACACCAGTAGTCCTCGGCCGTGCCGTGCTTTGCCCGTTTGATAAGAAGATATCTATCGTCGCTTTTTAGTACGACCGCAACTGCGTCTTTCACTGAGCATTATAGACGATGGACATCAATCGTCAACCACGGGGACACCCGGATGAACGAACTGATATCCGGTTGGTGACGTTCATAATCAATAGGCGTTGACATGGTCTATTAATACCGTAGAATGGTCGGAGTAGTATCATGAGCATGCTTTCTACGAGAAGCAAAAACGAGTTATATGCAAGGTGGAAACGAGTGGAAAAATTCCCATTCTCTGGATGGGACTTCTCCTACGTCTCCGCAACAGCTAAAACAGAACCATTGCCGTGGGATTACCGAAAAGAGGTTCAGAAGGCTGCAGAAAGAAAGGAAACTCTTCTGGACATGGATACAGGAGGCGGAGAATTCCTGACATCACTTCCAAAGCTGCCCGTTCGGACGTTTGCGACTGAGTCATATCCTCCGAACGTCACAAGTGCATACAAGAAACTCAAGCCCCTGAATATTCATATCACCCAAGTAGACGAGTCAGGAGCGCTTCCTTTTAAGAACGGCAGTTTTGATACAATCATAAACCGACATAGCATTTATGATCCCAGAGAAATCTATCGGATTGCCAAGAAAGACGGAATCTTCATTACCCAACAAGTTGGCAGCGAGGATTGGCACGATCTAAAAAGTGCGTTGGGCTATCAGAATTCACTGGCGGATCGCTGGGATCTGGATTCTGCATGCGAACATATAGAGCAGGCTGGCTTCGAGATTATGGCAAGAAATGAGGTCACTGACAACAGGAGCTATTTCAAAGATGTGGAGACAATCATTTATTACTTGATCAATATTCCTTGGGTCATACCTGATTTCACAATCGATAAGTATTTTTGCAAACTCTTGGCACTACACAGCCAGAGTATAGCGCAAGAATGGTTAGTATTTCTTCAGCATAGATTCTACCTTGCTGCAAGAAAGGTTGCCTGAAGAAGACGCCGCCATTTCATTATGAGTTTTGGCACAAACGTTTCACAGGAGTAAGGGTAGTGGCTTGGTTCGATCACTCCCCTTGTGCTACACTCCGAATACAACTAAAATCATCTAAAAACCACCACCGAATCTTCCAGTGTTACTTAGATCGTGACGGTACTTAGGCCAGGGAGTATTGGCAAGGGTTCCAGACGCACGTAGAGCATATAGACAACTGTCGGTACTCCCTACATACAGAGTTCCGTCAGGACCGAGCGCCGGGCAAGAGCCTACATGACCATCAGTCATGTAGCGCCACTTGAGCGTGCCGTCAGAGTTCAGGGCATAGATATAATAATCCCATGATCCAAAATATATCGTGCCATCGGAACCAAGCGCAGGGGAAGAGAATATATATTCTCCAGTCAAGTAGTGCCACTTGAGCGTGCCATCTGGATTCAGAGCATGGAGGTAATAATCATGCGACCCGATGTAAACAGTGCCGTCCGAACCGACTGAGGGCGAGGATTGCACAATATTCCCGGTCTGATAGCGCCACTTGAGCGTGCCATCTGGATTGAGTGCATAGACATAATGGTCCAAAGATCCAATATAGACAGTGCCGTCAGATGCAATGGCCGGTGAAGACCACATGATTGTCCCACCAGTCTCGTAACGCCACTGCAGACTTCCATCCGGGTCCACCGCGTAAAGAAAACCGTCACCGGATCCGACATAGATTGTACCATCTGCACCAAGTGCAGGAGATGACTCAATATCGCCCTCAGTAAGATAGCGCCACTTCAGCGTGCCGTCTGGATTGAGGGCATACAGATAATGATCATCACAACCAAAGTAGATAGTGCTATCCGCGCCCACGGCAGCGGAAGAATGAACACCCCCTTCAGTCGGGTACTGCCATTGTACAGTACCGTCCGAATTTAATGCGTAAAGGTAATGTTCCTGCAAATGATAGGTCCCTATGTAGATAGTGGCATCGGCGCCCAGTGCGGGAGAAGCAGAAACCCAACCACCAGTCTGGTAGCGCCATTGCAGAGTCCCATCCGGATTCACCGCGTAGAGATATTGATCATCAGAACCGACATATATGGTGCCGTCTGAACCGATTGCAGGAGAAGATCTTACGTAGTTTCCTGCCGGGAATATGAATTGCACCTCTGGGGAAGCTTCGTCATCACCTCCACATGCAATCAAAAGCAACAATAGGATAATGCTACTTCCAATGATAGTCCGCATCTTGCCCCTCTTTCAAGTTCTACAATCAAAATCAACTGAATATCAGTGTCGATCAATATAAGCTGGAATATTACTGCTGTCAAGTGTTCTGTTGTAGCATACATGGAACACTTTGGGAAAAAATCAGTCGGCATTCATAGGATTGCTCTTCCTCAAGAAAGTGGGATTGTATATTGTCAACCAGATTGCTGCAATATCCAATTCTCTGCCCCCTTTTAATTTGACAAAGTTAACCTTACGCAGTGCACCATAGACATTGCGGCATTGACAAGGACATACGGTCGTCTATACTCACTCATGCTCAAACGCGTCTACATCGCACCCGATGAATTCATCGCCATAACCCTCAAGGAAATGCTCGCCAGCAGAAACATCAAGGCAATCACGCGGCGGTTTGAGACGACCTGGCTCGATGGGCTGCCCAAGATGATGAAAGGCGGCTGGGGCGATGTGCTTGTCGACGAAAAGGATGTCGAAGAAGCCGAAGAGTGCATCAAGGAATTCCTCGAAGAGCATGAGAACGACGAACCAGGTGACAGCGACAAGCCGTAACCAACAAAACAACCTTTTCTAGTATTTTTGGTGCAAGACTACAGCCTTGCATTAAGTTTCGCGGGGTGAGATTGCTTCGCTCCGCTGCACGGAGCTCGCAATGACATGGTCTGCAGTATTTCTTCGCGCCTCCGCATCACTTGACATCACTATCCTGCTTACTATAATAGATCGTGAGATTTTTCCTGCTAACGACAATCGTATTCCTCCTTTTGGTTTCTTGCACTACTGGTGTAGCACCTAAGGGCAACAGAATCGAGGTCGTCTACCTCGGATCTATATATGACGATATCTACAGTGAAAATCCGGTCAGCGCAAGTGTCGCTGAATTGAGCGGTATTAGAGTCGGTCACACGTTGACGAAGCCCGTCTTCATGGAATACTTCCTGCAGAGAATGGGCCTATCTGATTTGATGACTGAACTCGGTCTCGATTTCGTCATCGGTG
>CP070795.1:1745551-1749563 GCA_020343455.1 Caldifarciminota bacterium | reverse complement strand
TTGAGCCCTTTATCCATGGCGCCGCGCATGTATTCGAGGCGCGCCTGAGAGAGCTCACCGGTGTCTTTGTTCCTGATGGCATTCTCCACACTCACTGTGTGTTCACACTCAAGCCCGGCGGTGTAATTCAGGATTTCCCTGACCTGTTCGTTGTAGAGGAGAAGTCCCCGCGTATTTTCGAGCGAAGCGGCAAGAAGATGATGCGGGAGTTTCACCTTTCCTTTCTTCTCCGCATTTTCCAGATACCTTTGCCAGAGCCGCCCCTCGAGCGGCGCGGGCCTGTAAAGGGATATCACGTTCACCAGTTCGTCAAAGGTATCCGGCTGAACCTTCATGAGCAAATCACGCATCCCCTGGCTCTCCAGAAGATAGACACCATCGGTATTACCGGATGAGACAAGTGCGTAAACCTTCGGATCGTCGAGAATCTCCGGGAGCCAATTGCCGCTTTTTGCTGAATCTCTTCCAAAAAGTGACGGCATCTCACTACGTTTTTTCCTCTGGTCTATAAGAACACGTTCCAGTGCCGAGAGGAAATGCGAGTGCTGAATTACAACGATCCACCCTCCCATCACTTCTATCGTCGCATTGCTCATCTGCACAAACCGCTCGCCGGCTGGACCCGTGATGAATGATGTCACATCCTTCAAGGATTTCGGCAGTATCACAAGCCGCGATGAATTCATATGAAACCTGAATAGCTTCCCCCGCAAGACATCGGCTGCATGCAGCGTTCTTCGTACAACCTCCTCGCTCTTGTACAGATGCCGAAGTGCCTCAGAACTCTCGAGCATGGCCGCAAGCGTGCGATGCCTTCTCTCGACCGACGACAATCGTCCCAGCTCCTCCTGCACCTCCCGAGGCATCCCGAGTACCTCACCCACTTCCTTGAGCAACATCTGGAACGATACCGCTTCCTGAGTCATCTGAAAGAATGGATCGTAGCCGGGAAGCAACTCTTTTAAAATCGTAATGAATGCCTCCCTGCTACCCTCCGATGTGATAAATTCTACGGGTGGCGGGGTGCCGGGACGTGCTGTGGTGAAGGATTCAAGTGAAAGATCATGCTCGAGTGGATTCAGAGGGATGATGCCGAGCAGGTAGGCCAGGAAGCTTTCCAGTATGCTGCTACTCATCAGCTCCAACCATATTCCCTTCCTTGCGGCCTTCGCGGTAAGTTCCCTGACAAAGATCATAAAACCTGAAAGTCCCTCACGCTCCAAGCATGCGAGCTCCTTCTCCATCAGCTCCTTCAACCGTGCGGACTCGTCGGCCGATCTATCATGAAACCGCAGTAATAATCGCCGGTGAGCCAGCTCCCTGAGCCTGTCCTGCGATCCCTGCACTGCCGAGAACCTCAGTCGCCCCTCCACGGGAAGCGTAACGGTACACCGTTCTGCCACGATACCGGATTGGTCCAAAGCATCACGGATTGAATAGAAATAGGGTTCGAGCTCCTTTCCTCGTTTGAGGTAAAATTCATCGTGCGAGATATCGGCCTCCTTCGCCGCTTCCTTGTCCCGTATCATGCGGAGTATACTGCAATATTCTCCGTCGCTCTTGTTCAGGTACCTATCGTTATTGGTTGCGATGAGCGGCACCCCGATCCTCTTCGAAATGAGGGTGAGATGATCCACGATGAGCCGTTCCTCTGGTAGATTGTGGTTCATGATCTCGAGGAAGAGATTATCTTCTCCGTATATCGCTAGAAGCTTTTGAACGATGTCCCGAACCCTCCCGAGGTTGCCGTGCAATATCGAATATGCGGTCTCGCCCCTCGTACAGCCGGTCAATGCTATCATTCCCTCGCTGTGCCGGGCCAATTCATCCTCCGTAACGTGGCCGTCACTCTTACCCTGTGTATGAAGGTTCACCAGCCTTACGAGGTTGTGGTACCCGCGGTCGTTCTCGGCCAGGAGCGTGATGTGGTAGAGCCCATCTCCCCCGACGAGGGATGGATGCCTCAGCTCCACTCCCAGAATCGGTTTGAGCCCGCTCTCAATTGCCAATCTGTAGAACTGGTGGTGCCCATACGTGGACCAATGATCCGTCAGTCCGACGGCAGGGAACTTGAGGAACGCAGCCCGCGCAACGAGCTCCTCCGGCGTGATCATCCCCTCATACGGGCTGTACACGCTATGCACGTGAAGAGGGACGTAGGCCATTATTCAGGCTCCTGCAATGGAGTCATCAATGGGAATCGAATGCCCATTGAACATAGTACTATACAAATGTATAGCTATCAAGAAAAAATGTGAAATATTCATGTGGTCAAACATACCTTGTTGAAGCCAAAGCCATAGCATGTTACTATGTTTTAGATTACCGATAAAAGAGGTGTACAGAATGGTTGAGCGAGAAAATGAAAACAGATTAACGAAGCTCGAAAAGGAGAACCAGCGGCTTCGAACCGCTATAGACGAGCTCACGGTTTTAAACGACATCGCCACGGCTATAGGCTCGACCATTGCGCTCGAAGAGGTTATCGACCTCATGGTTCGTAAGTGCATAAAACACCTGAAAGTCGAGCAAGGCACGGTGACCCTTCTCGACACCAATGAAAACAAGGATGCCCTGAGAACCATGGTCCGGCGAGCGGACACCTCACGATACGTTCTCCCATACCATCTCGACACACAAATTACCGGGTGGATGCTCAAAAATAAAAAACCGTTACTTATCAATGACTTTTCCAACGATAATCGATTCCAGAAGGCAAAAAAGGAAAACTATCCGATCCGGTCCCTATTGAGTGTGCCACTCCTTCTCAAGGGGCGGATGATCGGTACATTGAACGTTTTCAATAAAAAAACCGATGAAGCATTCACAGAAGAAGACAAACGCATGATTACGATCATCGCATCGCAATCAGCACAGATTATCGAGAACGCAAGGCTTTACGAAGAAGAACAGACACTCATGCATATTCGTGAGGAGATGCGGCTTGCATACAAAATTCAGACAGACCTGCTGCCCAAGACGGCACCCGATGTGGCCGGCTACGAGATAGCTGGTAAGAGCCTTCCGGCTAAGTCGGTTGGAGGCGATTATTTCGATTTCGTCGAAGCCGATCCCAAGCATCTAGCCTTGTGCCTCGGGGATGTATCGGGCAAGGGAATGCCGGCGGCCCTTCTCATGTCGAACCTCCAGGCGACCCTACGCGGTCAAATCACACAACAACTATCACCAAAGAAATGCCTCGAACATTCAAATAAAATCATGTTCAGAAACACCGATCCTTTCCGATTCGCAACCCTATTCTACGGCGTCCTCGATAGTGAAAAACACGAGCTCCAGTACGCAAATGCCGGGCACAATCCCCCCTTTCTTATCAAATCTGGGAAGGATCCCGTCCGTTTAGGGACCGGCGGAATCGTTCTCGGTATCATAGAGGATTTCACCTATCCGGAAGAGCATGTTCCATTCGATACCGGAGATATACTGGTCGTCTACTCGGATGGTGTAACGGAAGCGTTCGATGATAAGGATGAGGAGTTCGGCGAGGAACGGCTTATCTCGATGGTTAAGAAGTACAGCGGCGATCCGGTCGAGCAGATCATCGAGAAGATTATTGGGGCCGTACAGCACCATACGGTTGGTGTCCAGCAGATGGACGATATCACCCTGATCATCGTAAAACGCACAGAATAAATGCAGTATTTATAGTATTATTGATGCTGCTCCGGAATGCCTTCAGGGACTCCAACCCCCAAGCGGAGTATATAAGATCGACGAAACGCAACGGATCCACTATCTCGCAACAGATTAATTCACAATATGTTATACAATTTTAATTATATTTATATTTTGACAAAATATCTCTGAATTGTTATTATTGATGCGGGTTAATTAAGTTATAGAGTAATTAGCGGGCTTCAAAAAGATTCGATCCGGTATTCAATGATCGGTCGTACTATATCCCATTACCGCATCCTCTCCAAGCTTGGTGAAGGCGGTATGGGGATCGTCTACAAGGCCGAAGACACAAGGCTGAAACGTACTGTCGCCTTGA
>CP070795.1:1719690-1745451 GCA_020343455.1 Caldifarciminota bacterium | reverse complement strand
TGAGGAAGCGTTAACCATCCTGAGAGAAGGAGAATATTTCGGCGAGATGGCGTTGATCGACGATGCACCCCGGTCTGCATCGGCGATTGCCAATGATGATACGATGCTCTTATACATAGGAAAAGATGATTTCCGCAAGCTGCTGGAGCGGCAGACTGATATCGCCTACAAACTTCTTTGGATCTTCACCAAGACTCTTTCCGCGCGCCTGAGGAAAACCGACGAACAATTGAAAACTATCTTTTCTATAGCAAAGACATTCTGATCACTTGGCACCTTGATTCTGTAGACCGGGAAGACGGAGGATTGATGAGAAAGGCAATGGTTGCGGTGGACGCGGCTACTAAGGCGGACTTACCGGAAAGGGTGACTGGTGTTTGATATATTCAACGTAAGAGATCCGCAGAAGGCGCTTCAAAAAGCGCACGAACTTATCCGCGAAGGCAAAGCCAATGCTGCAATTCAGGTGCTCGAGAACAACCTTACCGACGATAGTGAATCATATGAACTCTACCAGGAGCTTGCCCGCCTCTACTATGACATTGACCAGCGAGGGCGGGCAGTCGAACTGTTGCGCAGGGTTCAAGGAATGGTTCCATCAAGGACCGATGAGGTTATAGCCCAACTATCTGATCTGTTCTACCGCCATACATCGATCGATGCCGGAGAATTCCTCATGCGATTGTACATCTCTCAACACAAATATGACGAGATCAGTAAGATCCTATTGGCCCTGACCGAGCATGAAATAGATTTGCTGATTAGAAAGTACGAGAAAATAAAGCAAGGTACCGAGGGGAAGAGTGTTATTCTTAAGAACGAATTCGAGAGTATAGTCATCCTTTCTTCATTGAAATTCTGTGTGGGCGCCAGCGAGGAAGCAGTTCTCCTTGCCGACCCGCTGATGGCGATAGATGTTTTTAAGAAACACCTTCTGAGTTGGGCGCGCGTTGTTGGCAGAGAGCGCTACAATGATTCGTTTGCCGTACTCCTTCTGCTTAAGGTGTTATTGGCGAATGAGGATTTCGAGGCTGCGTTAACGCAGACACAACGTATCTTCGATAAATTCCCCGAGGTATCCGATGCACTCATTGATATACTATCTTCTGCACAGCCGCCGCCTGCTCTCCAGCCATCATACACCCAAATGCTAACTGACTTGTATATTACTAAAGGCGATCTTGATACTTCGATCGAGCAATTACAGCAGATGCTGGAGGAAAATGCAAAGGACATCGACACGATCATAAAGGATTTGAGGAAGCTTGAAGTCGCCAACCCGAAGGATATAAAGATTCTATATACTCTTGCCGACGCATACATGCGAGCCAAGAGAATTCCGTTGGCAATCAATGAACTCGACAAGATATATGATATTGACGAGAACCAATACGATGAGGTGCTCAAGAGATACAGGCACGCCTTTGAAATAAAGCGGAACGATCCTTTCGTCATCCAGAGTCTGGTCTCTCTGTATCTTAAGCGCGGCGATATTGATGCCGCAGTCGATACCATTGAATTAGTGTACAATCTGGACCCGGGATTGCTGAACGAATATATATTGAATCTCAATGCTATCCTCGAGAAAGATCCAGATAATGTAAAGGCATTGTATCTTATCGGACAATGCTATGCGCGTAAAGGCGATCGTGAGAGCGCCTTGCTTGTATTCCATAAGCTGATGGATCAAGGCGAGCATGAGTATACAAATAAGGCGGCTACCGAGATCAGTGAACTCTATCCCGAGGATGTCGAATATGTGAGTCTTCGAGCATCCAGCCTCGTCCTGTTGGGTAAGACAGAGGAGGCAATGCAGGCATGTATGGATTACCTGGAGGCCGAGCCAGAGGGGGTTGCCCAGCTGTTTCCTGCGTTCGATTTGATTGTGAGTAAGGATCCAAATTTGTTCTCGAAGATCGAACCATTGTATAAACGGTACCGACGAACGGATGCATATATTGCTGAGTTGGCACTGGCAAGAGCCTACGCATACACCGGTGCGTACAGGAAATCCGTGAGCAGTTTTGAGAAGTGTTTGAAAGAAGAAGAACAAAGAGAAACTACGAAACGAGCCCTTATTGAAGTGATCAAGGAGAAACCGAAGGCAGTACCGTTATTGCTTGCCGCGGCACGGATCTTCATTACCGAAGGAGAGGTGGAAATCGCGACACAGTTCTTCAAGACCGCCCAGATGGTCGATCCGCAGGCTTTCTTCGAGATCATCAATGAATTCTATGATGCAATAAAGTCATTTCCGAAGGACCGTGAGGCAAGGACTCTTCTCGTCGAAACGTTCTACAGCCGCGGGATGTGGGATAAGGTAATCGAGGAATCCCGGCGAGCGATTGAGGTTTTCGATAAAGACGCCCAGTACTTTAACCTTAAACTTGGTCAGGCGTTGGTCGAAACAGGCAAGCTGAGCGATGCAGTAAGGCCCTTGATGATTTCCTTGGACGGTGAGGAGGATTATTCGAATGAAGTCATCGAGGGTTTAGACAGAATTCTGAAGACCGATAAGAGCAACGTACCTGCGCATTTCGCTCGAGGCCGGGCACTCAGCAAGGCGGGCCGCATTGACGAAGCGGTCGATGAGTATATGTTGACGGCAAGGATTTTGCCGACGCGCGCGGGTCATGTACTCGCGGAGCTGAAAGTGCTTGCATCAAGGGCGATGGCTCACCCGAAAATAATGTTTGCTTTGGGTATCATTGAGTTGGGACAGAAGAGATATGATAATGCTATCGACGATTTGACGAAGGCGTCCGAACTTGATTCATCTCTGGTGCATAAAGTCATTCCTGTCCTTGAGCGTCTTCATAAGAAGGCGTCGACTCCACTATTGAGTTTCTCGCTTGCGAAACTTTATAGTCTGGCAGGACTTAGGACTTCGGCGGTAGAATTGTTCAGCCAGGCACAGGAACAGGATACAAAGTATCGTGAGCCCGTTGTGGCCGAGATGAAGAGGATATGCACGGATAATCCTGAAGATGTGGAGTGCCGAAAGCACCTTTCGGCGATCTATTTTGAGAACCACAATTGGGAGGATATTCTGGTGCTGTTCGAAGAAATCTATAACATTGACAGAAAAGAGAGTGTTTGGATCAAAGATTTAATCGGAAGGATTTTGCAGGTCGATGTCCACTCACTTCCTTCTTATTATTTCCTCGCGCGTATCTTTGTCGATGAAGGAGCGTACGAAAAAGCGATTGAGGTTTACAAGAAAATGGTCGACATGACACCGACTGAGGCTCTCAACGTCATGAATACGCTCAGCACGCACCGCCATAAGTCGCCAGAGATGTTACTATATCTTGGAGATTTGTATATAGATAGCGGGTACGGAAAGGAATCCGTCGAGGTCATCGATGAGCTTCTCTCAATAGACTCCTCTTATGCCGAGGCAATAGCCAGCCGATTGGATCTAATTATCCAGAAGTACCCGGATATTGGCGGGGCGTATTTGCTACGGAGCCGGGTATGTAGTATGCGTGGTGATTTCGACAATGCCGTCCGGTCCATTGAACGGGCTCTGCAGTTGATGCCTGGACGAGAGGATATTGTCATCAGGTTGGGGCAGCTTTTGCATGAGGCGGGAGAGACAGGGAAGGCGATAGGGATATTTACGGAACTTCTTCAAAGTACAAAGGACCGTAACACGATTTATCGTATGATAAGGACAGCCCGAGAAGACTACTATAAAGAGAAGATAGTAATGTTACAAGGTGAGGATGAAAATACGAGGCTGGAAAGGGCCTATGTCTATCTGATGATGGATAAGATAAAGGAAGCAGAACGGGATTTGAAGTTCGAGTCCGGTGACGATGAGATTCTCAAGAGGCAGACGATCTTAAGGGCGAGGCTCTTTCTGAAGAAGAAACGCCCCATAGATGCACTCGAGATCATGCAGACGTTGTCGCTAGACAAAGAGACCGCGGAGACATATGCTGATATTTACGAGGCAATGGGGTCGTTCGGCGCTGCCGCGCTGGCCTTGAGGCAGGCAGGCGTCGATGGAATGGAACAGCGCATAAATACTTTTGAAAGACTTGCACAAACCAAGAGGGCGACAAAGGGCAAGTATTTTGTCGAAGGGAGGACCTGATGAGATGCCCTTTTTTGATCAAGAGAAGAGACGTGTATGATGAGGCTGGAAAGAAGATAGATGAGGAAGTCGAACTGCTGCCGTGCATGAAGAATGAATGCATGGTTTACGACAGCGCGACAAAGCTGTGTTCACTACTCTCCTCGAATATGAAAACGGGCGTGCTTATTGATGATTACAAAAAGGGCGTCAAAGAAATCAGGGAGGGGTTATCCCGTGGTCTCGAAGACTTGCGAGGTGATTTTTCGACGATTGTCGAGAAATTCCAGGAGGGTATGTATGGTCGCCTAGACGTGCAGAAGAAACAGATAGAGGTGATGATATTAGGTTTCGACAAGCTACAGGAAGCGTTCAGCAGCAAGTTTGAGGAATTGAACGTCAGCCTACAGGGTTTGAATGATGATATTGGCAGCAAGGTGGTTGCGTTGGGTGATACGGCAGATAAGGGTGTCGAAGGATTGAAGTCGGCGGTTCAGTCTCTGCAGGAAAGATTGACCGAGATAAGTACTGCTAATATGCGGCTGTTCGGTGATCTGCTAGCCGGTGTCACGGGCATTGGTGACCACCTGAAGGAAGAGATGACGGGCCTCAAGTCACAGAATGCCGAAGCCCTGGCCAACATCACTTCTAAATTCGACAACCTCGGTGGGGTTTTCAAGGAGATGTCGGAAACTGCGGGCGGCCGCAGCCAGGAGTTGATCGAAAAGTTGACGGCGATCGATGACGCGATGAAGAGCGTGATGAACGAGTTGCGTTTTGATATATCTTCGACGGCCGATCGTTTTAAGGAGGAGATCGGCGTCAACATAGAGAGCCTCAAGAGTGAAATAACAAGCTTGAAGAACGGTCAATCGACCTCGATTGGACAGCTGCACGGCGAATTCGCCGAATTGAGGAATCTTTTTTCGAAAGCAACAGGAAGCCTGGAATCGATGTCGGAAATGATGGACAAACTAAACAGGAACTACCTCGAATCCCTTGGTAAGATCGCAGCCCTTGCCGAAGGTATGAGGAAAGGCGTGGCCGACATAGGTGAAACCATCAATGAATCGGTGCGCGATATGACGAGCAAAACCAGCGATCAGCTTGGTTCTGTTGCCAAACAGTATGAAAAGACCTTCGGTACCGTGGCGGAGTTCGCCAGTATTTTTGACGGCCTCAACAAGCGCATCGGTGAAATGGCGGTGACGATGACGCAGCAGTTTAAGGAATCGCTCGACCGACAGACTAATCTTTCGGACGATACCAGGGGTATCCTCCAAAACATGAAGGATTTTCTCCAAAGAGAGTCCGAACGATTCGATAAGGAAGAGGAATTCAGTAAGAAAAAGGCCGCGCTTGACCATTTTGACAGAGCGACGCTATACTACTATCGAGGAAACTATGAACTGGCGCAGAGTGAAATAGATAGAGCGCTAGAGATCGATAAGACAGCGGAATATTTAAACTTAAAAGGGCTTATTCTTTCAGAATTGGGCAGGTACGATGATTCGAAGAAGGCATTCAAATCCGCGATCAAGCTCGAACCCGAATTCTCAGAGCTGCACAACAATCTGGGTTTGCTTTACTTGAAAATGAAGAAAACCGACGAAGCCATTATCTCATTCCGGGAATCGGTCAAGAAGAATGTGAGCAATGCATTGGCATATGTGAATCTTGGAAAAGCCTTGATCGAGATGGAAAAGTTTGATGAAGCCCTTGCCGCATACAACCAAGCCTTGCAGATCGATCCATCAAACAAAGAAGCGAAGGAGGCAGTTCAGTTGTATAAGGAAGGGAAGATCGAAACGTAGGTATGGAGTCATGACATGGATATCATTGAGAGACTGAGAAAAGAGAAAAAGAAGCGTTCGGTGTTCGACATCATTTTGAAAGGCAAAGAGACAAAGGTCGAAGAACCCGGCAAATCATCAGATATCGAAGTGCGTGAACTTGAGCCAACGGCACCAGCGGCCCCCCAGCCGGAACAGGCGGGCGTCGAACCCGGTGAAGAAGAGCAGAAACCGATAAGAGAATTCAGAACCGAAGGAATGCATGAATTCGATATCGACAGCCTCGGTGTTTCCGGTCAAGGAGCGCTGAAAGCTGAGTACAAGGCAAGGCTCATTCACCTCATCGATAAGGGTACCATAGATGAAGCGATTGAGTTACTTCAGGAGTTGAGGGTCAAACTTTTGGAGGGGCCCAAGGTGGATGGTAGCCCCTCTCCTCCAGAGGGATCCGGCGCCGAAATCTGACGTTGCTCGATGGACGCCGCAGCTTTCTTATGGTGCGGCAGGCTTTCTATCTGTTGAACTACCGCTTCGTTCTCTTACTCTTTTTTTTCTTGCTTTTTTTCTCGCCGTTTCCGTACATCACTGCTGCCTGGGCTGCTGCAAGCCGCGCGATGGGCACACGGAATGGCGAACACGACACATAATTCATGCCGACCTGGTGGCAGAAGTGGACCGAGCGCGGATCACCGCCATGTTCACCGCATATACCGATCTCCAGTCGGGGATTTGCCTTACGTCCCTGTTGGATACCGATCCTTATCAGTTCACCGATACCTGATTGGTCGATGCTTTGGAAAGGATCTTCTGGAAGGATGCCTTTCTTTATGTAATCCGCAAGGAAGCCGCCAATGTCATCACGTGAGAAACCGAAACCCATCTGAGTCAGGTCATTTGTTCCGTATGAGAAGAATTCCACGGTCTGAGCGATTCTGTCGGCGACGAGGCATGCCCTCGGTATTTCGATCATTGTGCCGTATAGATGCCTGATCTTCTTCAGATTATACTTGGCCAGTACCTCTCCGTATATTCTGTAGACGATTTCCTTCTGGCTGAGAAGTTCTTTTGCTTCAGCGACAACGGGTACCATGATTTCAGGATAGGGATCCTTACCCGCTTTCACGAGTTCTGCGGCGGCCTCGAATATCGCCCGAACCTGCATGGCAGTGATTTCTGGATAGGTCACGCCGAGCCGCACGCCGCGATGTCCCATCATAGGGTTGGATTCATGCAGTGCATCTGCGCGCTGGTTCAGTTCTTCTGCTGAAATATTGAGGTCCCGGGCTAGTTTCTCGAGTTGATCTTTTTCGCGCGGTACGAATT
The DNA here is from genome assembly GCA_020343455.1 of Caldifarciminota bacterium. Classification (GTDB taxonomy): domain Bacteria; phylum Hydrothermota; class Tepidihabitantia; order SM23-42; family SM23-42; genus SM23-42. The sequence continues at coordinate 1,738,254 of CP070795.1, read as the reverse complement.
CATGTAGTGGCGGATCAAGCAGGCGCATGACAACCGGCATACCGTCCATCGCTTCGAGTACGCCTTTTATATCTTTCTTCACGTAGGGATAAAGCTCTTCGAGCGCCTTGCTCCTTTCATTCTGCGTCTTGGACATTATCATTTTGCGCAGCCTGAACAGCGGCTCCTCAGAGCCTTTACCGTAGAACATATGCTCTGTACGCATTAACCCGATGCCTTGTGCGCCGAATTTCTTTGCCCTCTGTGCATCGTCCGGCGTGTCGGCATTTGCACGGACACCCAGTCTGCGGACCGAATCACAGACATTGAGGAATTGGTGCAGCAGCACATTCTCCTCGGTCGCTTCCATCATGGGTAGCTGTCCTTCATAGACATTGCCTTTGGTGCCGTTCAGGGTTATCCAATCACCTTCGCGGAATGTCTTTCCAGCGGCGACCATTTCCTTCTTCGTATAGTTGATGTGCAGATCGCTGCAGCCCACTATACAGCACTTGCCCCACCCTCGAGCGACGAGTGCGGCGTGCGATGTCATGCCGCCTCGTGCCGTGAGGATCGCCTGGGCTGCGCGCATGCCCTCCACATCTTCCGGATTTGTCTCTTCACGGACGAGGATCACGCGCTTACCGGCTTTTGTCCAAGATACGGCATCGTTCGATGAAAATACAATCTGGCCGCTTGCACCCCCGGGGCCCGCCGGCAGACCTTTGGCAAACGGTTTGGCGGTCATTTCTGCTCTTGGGTCTACCATCGGGTGTAGTAATTCATCGATCTGTCCGGGTGTAACACGCATTACGGCCGTCTCTTTGGATATGAGCTTCTGTTTGAGCATGTCGTTGGCCATACGTACTGCTGCCGGTCCGTTTCTCTTGCCGACCCTCGTTTGGAGCATGTAAAGCGTGCCGTTCTCGATCGTGAACTCGATATCCTGCATGTCTTTGTAGTGGTGCTCGAGACGTCGCTGGAAGGAATCTAGTTTCTTGTAAATTGCCGGCATTGCCTTTTCGAGGGTCACCAGACCTTTATTGTGTTCGGATTTTGAATATTCATTGATTGGTGCCGGTGTTCTGATGCCGGCAACAACGTCTTCACCCTGAGCATTCATCAAGTATTCACCATAGAATTCATTCTCACCGTTGCCAGGGTTTCTGGTGAAGCCGACTCCAGTGGCCGAATTCTTTCCCATATTGCCGAAGACCATAGCCTGGACATTGACCGCAGTACCCCAGTCATCCGGGATCCCTTCGATACGGCGGTAGCTGACCGCCCGTTTTCCGTTCCACGATGCGAAGACCGCACCTATACCACCCCACAACTGCATGTTGTGGTCGTCAGGAAATTCAGTGCCGAGTACCTCTTTGATCTTCCTTTTGAATCTTGAGCACAGTTCTTTGAGGTCTCCTGCTTTGAGGTCTACATCGCTTTTGTATTTTTTCTCCTTCTTCATCTGATCCATGATCGCTTCAAGCTGTTTGCGTATTCCGGATTCGTCATCTTTTGGCTCAATGCCTGCGCCTTTTTCCATCACGACATCGGAGTACATCATGATCAGCCTCCGGTAGGCGTCGTAGACAAACCTTTCGTCACCACTTAGTTCGATCAAACCGGGGATCGTTCTTGCTGTCAAGCCGATGTTCAGCACAGTCTCCATCATTCCGGGCATCGAGCGCCGTGCGCCCGACCTTACCGAAACGAGGAGTGGGTTCTTGCTATCGCCGAACTTTCTGCCGATTGACTTTTCCACTCGTCTCAGAGCTGCTGCTGCCTGTTTTCTCAATTCCATCGGCAGTTTCTTTCCTCGTTTGTAGTATATGGTGCATACTTCTGTTGTAATGGTAAAACCGGGAGGCACTGGTATGCCCAGGTTAGTCATTTCGGCAAGGTTTGCGCCTTTGCCTCCGAGCAGGTTCTTCATTCGTGCATTGCCTCGAGCTCGCTTTCCACCAAATTCATATACGAATCTTCCTGCCATGCTTACTCCTTTCATTCTTATCCTTCAGACGTCGGCTGCTTATGTCGAAGAGATCTTAAGGTATTTCTTCAGAATCCCATCCAGACGGGGGCCTGATCTTTCTTCGAGTTCATAATCGATCTTTGCAGCCGGTTTGTTCAATTTCGTGAATTTTGTGAGGTCTACCGGCGTCGCCATGACAATCGAATCCGCAGGGGTATTGTTGATGCTTGACTCGAGTTCTCTGATTTGCTTCTTATCGTAACCGAGTGCAGGGATGAGGTCTCCGATCTGCGGATATTTGGTGTACGCTTCCTTTATCGATCCGATGGCGAACGGTCGTGGGTCAATGATCTTCTTCGCGTTATACTTGCGGGCCGCGACGACACCTGCACCGAAGGACATTCCACCATGGGTGAGGGTCGGGCCGTCCTCGATGACGACAACTTTCTTATTTCGGATCAATTCCGGCCTGTCGACCGACGTGGGCGAAGCTGCTTCCAGAATAATGGCGTTAGCATTCAGTTTCTTGATGTTTTCCTTGAGGTTCTCGATGCTCTTGCGCGGTGCCGTGTCGATCTTATTGATCAAGACCACGTCGGCCATTCGGACATTCGTTTCACCCGGATGGTAGCTCGTTTCATCTCCTGTGCGGAACGGGTCGACGACGACAATGTGTAAGTCGGATTCATAGAAGGAGAGGTCATTGTTGCCGCCATCCCAGACAATGATGTCACTGATCTTCTCGGCTTCCCTCAGTATCAGACCGTAGTCGACACCGGCAAAGACCGTATTACCTCTCAGAATATGGGGTTCGTATTCTTCCCGCTCCTCGATTGTGCAGCGATGTTTGTCCAGATCATCGAGTGTCGAGAATTTCTGAACGATCTGTACTTTCAGATCGCCATAGGGCATTGGGTGGCGAATGACCGAAGTCTTCAAACCGTGCTGGTGCAGTATCTCACATACACGGCGTGTTGTCTGGCTCTTGCCCGATCCGGTCCTCGCCGCACATATGGATACAACTTTCCGCTTGGACTTTATCATGGATGATTTTGGTCCAAGCAGCCAGAAATCAGCGCCCGCAGACAGTGCCGTTGATGCCTTGTTCATTACGTAGTTGTGTGAAATGTCCGAATAGGCGAAAACGACCACATCGATCTTGTACTCAGTAATGAGTTGTGACAATTGCTTCTCAGGCATTATGGGTATTCCCTTTGGATAGCCTTTACCCGCAAGCTCCTTTGGATAGAGCCTGTCTGCAATATTGGGTATCTGAGTGGCAGTGAAACAAACTACCCTAAAATCGGCGTTATTTCTAAAGAAAACGTTGAAATTGTGAAAATCCCTTCCAGCTGCACCCATGATAATGACACGACGCATACGAAATCCTCCTTCTCAGCTAGTATTATACCCGAAAATGTTAACAAAGTCAACATCAAGGCTGGTTGACGCAACCGGAAAGCGAAAAACCGTTCTTTTGAAACATCTGGTCTGCACTGCAGAAAGTCTCTATATTGCAGTGATTTTTTGGTCATTGGGAAGAAAAAGGCGTTTTATCTTGACTTTTTTTGAAATATATACATAATATTTGTCTATGAAGAGAGAGGACGCGTACAGGTTGCTCAGGGAGAAGTTAAAGAATAAGAACCTATTCAAACACAGTCTGGCAGTTGAGGCCTGTCTGAAGAAGATGGCGCAGAGGTTCGGTGAGGACGAAGAGATCTGGGCTCTGACCGGATTGCTGCACGACATCGATTACGAGGAGACCAATGCCGATCCTACTCGTCACGGCCTGCAGGGGGCCCGATTTCTCGAGGAGGCCGGTTTTGATGGATCGCTGGTCCGGGCCGTAAAGGTACATTCGGGCCATGCAGCACCTGAGTCGAAACTCGATTGGGCGCTTTTCAGCACGGATCCCCTGACCGGCCTAATTGTCGCTAGTGCACTCATGCATCCCGAAAAGAAACTGGATTCCCTCGATGTTGAATTCGTCGTGCGGCGGTTCAAAGAGAAAAGATTCGCTGCCGGCGCAAACAGGGAACAGATCGCGCTGTGTAAGAACCTCGGATTGAACCTGGAGGAATTCATTGAGATCTGCCTGCAGGCAATGCAGGGCATCTCTGGAGAACTCGGTTTGTGAAGAAGGTACATACTTTTGAGAACGTTATAATCAATCTCAAGCATTTCTGGCAGAAAAGAGGATGCCTTATTTTTGAACCCTACAATTCAGAGGTCGGTGCCGGCACGTTCAATCCCGCCACCTTCTTGAGGATCCTTGACCGCAAACCCTGGAATGTCTGTTACCTGGAAATTTCGAAGAGGCCGCGGGACGGAAGGTACGCAAAGAATCCGCTTCGTTTCCAGCAATTCTATCAGTGCCAGGTGATAATGAAGCCATCACCATCAAATATCCAGCAGATCTATCTGGAATCCCTTGAGGGGCTTGGTGTAAAACTAAAAGAGCACGAAGTCAGGTTTGTCGAAGACGACTGGGAATCACCGACCCTGGGAGCTTGGGGTATGGGTTGGGAGGTTTGGCTTGATGGGCTTGAGGTCACGCAATTTACGTATTTTCAGCAGGCCGGAGGTATAGACCTCGAGATAGTACCCGTTGAAATCACGTATGGACTTGAAAGGATCACCATGATCCTGCAAGGCGCATCCTCGGTCTTTGATGTCAAGTGGAACAACACACTTACTTGGGGTGATGTATACCGCCTCAGTGAAATTGAATATTCGAAGTACAATTTCGAATCGGCTCCAACCGGTATGCTCTCGACGTTGTTCGAAACGTACGAAAAAGAAGCCAAGAGGTTATTCGATGAAGGCCTCGTCTATCCCGGTTATGACCACACGATCAAGTGTTCACATATGTTCAACTTGTTGGAAGCACGCGGAGCGATCAGCATTTCGGAAAGGGCCAAATATATAGGGAGGGTGCGGGCGTTGGCCAATCAGGCGGCGCTGCTGTATCTAAATAGAGAGAATGAGCAAGCGGACATTTCAAATGATTGATTTCCTCTTGGAAATCGGCTTCGAAGAATTTCCGCCGCGTCTCTTGAGACCGGCGGCCGAGGATCTTACCGAGAGAATACAGGCATTACTCAAGGAGAAGAAGGTATTCTTCCGTTCGATCCGTACGATATACACCCCACGGCGCATGGGCACGATTGTCTTGGGTTTGAGCCGAAGGCAGAAGTCACAAGTGATCGAGATACAGGGACCGCCCAAGCGGTTTGCATACGATGAGAAGGGAAAGCCAACCGAAAAGATGATCGGTTTCATGAAGACGAATAACCTGAAGGCCAGTGAGATCATATGCAAACGGACGAAGAAGGGTGATTATGTATGCGGCAAGACGGAGATGGCGGGTGCGACGACAGAGAGCATTTTACGGTCCAACATTCCTCTCATAATTGGGGGGTTGGAATTCGAAAAGACTATGGTCTGGAATGAGGAGAGAGTTCGCTTTCCCAGACCGATACGATGGATCATTGCTCTTCTGGATCGTAAACCGTTACGGTTCGATTATGCAGGTGTTCAGGCTAACCGTTATTCGTGGCCAAACCAGCATTTTTCTTTCAAGCCGATACGCCTGGAGAAACCACGGGAATACATGAACTTCCTGCGTCATGGGGGAGTGATCGTAGACCCGAACGAACGCAAGAAGATCATCATGACAAGAATAAGACAGGCGGCAGACAAGTGTAAAGGCAAACCTGTCTATACCGATGATATGATAGAAGAGATCAACTGTACAACCGAATATCCTGAGGTTGTCACGGGCACCTTTGATGAGCATTATATGACACTCCCCAGAGAGGTTTTGATGACCGTGCTGCGCGCACATGGAAACGTGATCTGGATCCGAGATAAGAACGAGTACATCTACGTCTTCAGTGCCAAGAAGAAAGCATTGCAGAACGTAAAGACCGGTTACGAGAGAGTAATCGAGTCGCGTCTGAATGACGCTTACTTCTATTATCAGAATGACGTGAAGAATGGCTTGGAGAATATGTTGATGCAGACCAAGAATATGACCTGGCTGGAGGGGCTGGGCAGTCTATATCAGAAATCGATGCGGCTACAGAATTTTGCCGATGTTTACAGAGCCGTACCTGGCGTGGATATGAAGGCACTTAAACGCGCCGCGCTCTTGTGCAAAGCCGATCTGCTTTCAGAGATGGTCAGAGAAAAGGAGTTCACTTCACTGCAGGGAATCATGGGCGGTTACTATTCGCTGGCAAGCGGTGAGGATGAACCGGTGGCCAGCGCGATTGGCGAGCATTATCTGCCCAGGTATGTCGGTGACGGTTTGCCAAGGTCCTTGAACGGCGCGCTTCTGTCGATTGCCGATAAACTTGATAGTATTGTCGGAGCGTATTTGAGCGGCAATCGACCGAGTGGTTCGTATGACCCGTTTGCGGTGAGACGGAATGGATATGGTGTCATAAATCTTCTCGATATTTTCGGGATTGAGTTGTCGTTATTCGAGGCAGGCACCAAGATGTTGGAGTTGCATGCGAAGAGATTGGACGAAGGCGTGATGCGCGAGTTCTTCGACGAAAGAATGACACGTTATTTGCAGGATAATGGCTATCGCTACGATGAAATCAAGGCGGTCCTGGCAACATGGAATGGTAACGTTCCCGACACGAAGAAGCGCTGTGATGCGCTCAAATCGTTCAGGGGTAGCCGTGAATTCGTCAAACTGGTAATCGGACAGAAAAGGGTCAGGAATATATTGAAGAACCTCAGAACCAAAAGGGTTGTCGACGGTGCACTCGTCAGGGAACCAGCAGAGAAGGCCCTTGTCCAGGTTCGCGAGAAGGTTAAACCTAACCTCGAAGCGATGATCGAAACGAAGAATTATGCTGAGGTACTGAAGATGCTGCTCGAGATGAGGCCAGCGATCGACAAATTCTTTGACGACGTACTCGTCATGTGTGATGATGAGAAGCTCCGTGCGAATCGTCTTGCAATAGTCAGTTCCATCAATGGTCTATTCTCTCAATTTGCGGATTTCTCGCAGATCGTCATTGAGGGAGAGGAAACTCAGAGGTAAAGATCAAAAAGATATTCAACAATCAAATTCAGAAGGATAAGATCGGCAGTCATGTGACAGTCTACGGTTGGATTGACCGTATCAGAAATCTCGGCGGAACGATATTTGCGGATCTGAGGGACCGCAGTGGTGTGTTGCAGCTCGTAATAGATCCGACGATGACCGGCGCAAAGGGTCTCAGCATGCAGGATTGTATTCGGGCAAAAGGAGAAGTACGCGAGCGCCCCGAGAAGCAAAAGAACCCCAAAGTAGATACTGGCGACGTCGAACTGCGCGTCGAGCAGTTCGCAGTGCTCAACAAATCCAGGACCCCGCCATTCGTCGTGGAGAGTGAAGTCAAGGCCAGCGAAGAGTTGCGTTTGCGTTATCGATATCTCGATCTGAGGAGAGCGCCGATGCAGCGCAACCTATTATTCCGCCACAATGTCATTACCGCAATGCGAGAATATCTGAACAAGCACGATTTCATCGAAATAGAGACACCGGTCCTGACCCGGAGTATGCCTGAAGGAGCGAGAGATTACCTCGTACCTTCAAGGTTATATCCGGAGAAATTCTATGCGTTAGCCCAGTCGCCGCAGATGTACAAACAACTGTTGATGGTTGCCGGGTTTGAGCGGTATTATCAGATTGCACGCTGCATGCGTGATGAAGATCCGAGGCATGATCGTCAGCCTGAGCACACCCAGATCGACATAGAGATGTCGTTCGTCGAAGAGAACGACGTTTTCGGCATCGCCGAAGGGATGTTCGCGCATATCTTCGAGAGAGTGATGGAACAGGTTCTCACGACACCATTCCCGCGAATGACGTACGCGAACGCGATGGAGCGATACGGTACGGACAAACCGGATTTGCGTTTCGGGATGGAGGTCATTGATCTGGGCGAAACGTTCAAAGAGAAGGAATTCGCCCCATTTAGAGGAAAGGAATACGTGCGCGGACTGATTGTTGAAGAGGGCAGTGCATTGTCGCGCAAGAGACTCGACGCGATCGACGAAAGCGCTAAGAATGCCGGTCTAACCGGAATATTCTGGACGAAGGTAGATGAAAGTTGTACCGGCAGTATCGGGAAACTGATGGATAAAAAGATCATCGATGCATTGTCGCTGGGTAAGGGTAACTTGCTTATTGTTGCTGCGGGCGGCGCTGAAGTATTCAGATTTCTCGGTCAACTCAGGATCGACCTTGCTGAGGAACTCAATCTTGCCGAATCCGGCTTCAGATTTCTGTGGGTGACCGATTTTCCGATATTTGAACTCGATGAAAAAGCAGGCAGGATGGTAGCCAGTCATCATATTTTCACGCAGCCCCAAGAAGGTGACATCCAGTATCTTGATTCTCATCCGCTGCGCGTTCGCGGCCGACTTTACGATCTCGTCTGTAACGGCAATGAACTCGCTTCAGGCAGCATAAGGAATCATGACCGCCGATTACAGGAGAAATTGTTCGCTATAGCCCGTATGGACCCGGCAAAATATACTATGCTGCTCGACGCACTTGAATATGGTGCGCCGCCGCATGGGGGTATTGCTCCGGGTATTGACCGCATAGTCATGGTTCTCGCCGGTGTGAAGTCGCTCAGGGATGTCATCGCTTTTCCAAAGACGACAACGGCACAGGGATTGCTCGAGGGTATTCCGGATACGGTATCACCCGAACAGCTGAAAGACCTCCACATCAAGTACGATTGATATCCCCATACCCGTTCGCGGCTAAGATCCTGAACGCAAATATCAAATGTCAAATGTGCAAAATTCTAAGCCCGGTGTTGGTCATCTGCATTTTTGGCGCATTTTGATTTGGGTGCTAAGGGCTTATCCTGAGATGTTTGCCGCTCGAGCTAGGCCAATGTTCTACGATCATTTGGGGTTGATTTGTCGAACACCGTGGATAAAATAGTGTACAGGGTTCGAGAAATCTCGAGTTGCATATTCAGGACGATCAACAGCATTCTATGAGCCCTATTGAGTAATGAGTGCCCTCTAATAAGGAGGTGGTTATGAAACATTTCAGTAGTAGTATGTGTGTACTCATCATCCTCGTGCTTGTTGTTCCCTCAAGTGGCCTGGTCTTCAGACGGGGTGAGTCGGTTGAGGTTGCTGCGGATGAGGTAATAGATGATGACCTGATCGCCTTCGGCAGCAGCGTCGATATAAAAGGAACGGTGACCGGCAATGTATTTGTCTTCGCACCGAGGGTCGATGTATCCGGCGATATCGGTGGATTACTGTGCACGGGAGCCACCACGGCGAATATCAATGCAAGGAGTGTGCAAACCGTTCTGGTCGTGGGCGGTAATCTGAGGGTCTCTGGTAATGTGCGGAGGAATGTCATTCTCGCTGGCGTCGATCTCGATATCGATTCGGACGCCCACATCGGCAAGGATCTTGCGGCATACGGGAATCTTCTCGACGTTGACGGTGAGGTTGGTGGCAGCATAAAAGGTGGTGTCGGTTCATTTGTTATGGCCGGAAAGAGCGGGCGCGTTAAGATCAAGGCAGATAGGACACGGATCAAATCGACGGCGGTGATCGCGGGTGACTTTATCCTGACGAGCGAGAGTGAGCCCCAGATCGATGAAGGTGCGACGATCACGGGGGAGATCTCGGTGCGTGAGATAGAACCGGACGAAAAGAAACCTTTTTTCTTTGCCTTTGCGCCGATGCTCGCCTTCATATATGCAGTTGCCAAGGTGATAGCATTGGTAGGCAAAATAATCGTCGGTATTCTCCTCATTGCACTATGCCACGCCTATGTGCGCAGGGTAATGGATACTCTCTGCAAAGCAGTATGGAAATCCCTTGGCTTCGGGTTTCTTGGTATCATAGTCATCCCGATCATTGCGGTCATTCTTTTCGCAACGCTCATAGGCTATCCGCTTGGCATTCTAGCTCTCTTTGCTTACGCAATACTGTTCTATGTTTCTTCGATATTCGTTGCGGCCGTACTCGGCGAAAAGGTGATTAGATTATTCAAGAAAGGCGGAGATGTTTCTGTATATTTCTCCTTCATTATCGGCATGCTCATACTGTTCCTTGTCGGTCTCATACCAATATTGAACTTTTTCGTCCGTGTCTTTGTGACTCTCTTCGGTTTCGGTGCGACGATGCTCGCTACGTGGAATCTCGCACAGGAGATGCGCAAGAAGGAATTACTGTAGCAGATTATGCATATCCTGGTCGTTGACGACGAAGAATCGCAGCGCGATCTGCTTGCAGGATTTCTGGACAAGAAGGGTTTTACTGTCAGGGCCGCTGCTTCTGGCAGGGAAGCGATCGAAGTAAACGCAGAGATGGGATTCGACCTCGCTATTCTTGATCTGAAAATGCCCGAACTGGACGGAATAGAAACGATCCAAAGAATGAAAGAGATCGACCCCGAGACATATTTTGTGATTCTCACGGGATACGGTACCGTCGAGTCAGCGGTCCAGGCGATGAAGCTTGGTGCTTATGATTATCTGAGCAAGCCGGTCAATCTCGATGAACTTGAACTGATAATCGGGCGCATACAAAATGAAAAAGATATGCACGAGGAAATTCAAGTGCTGCGCGACCAGGTCGAAGAGAAATTCAAGTTCGACTCGTTCATTGCCGAAAGCCCGAAGATGCAGGAAATGATGAGCCTCGTTTCAAGGGTCGCCCGCTCCGATTCGAACATATTGATCCTTGGTGAATCTGGCACGGGGAAGGATATGGTGGCGCGTCTGATACACAGTGCCAGCCTCAGAAAGGGGGGTCGTTTCATTGCCATCTCCTGCGCGGCACTGCCCGAGACATTGCTCGAGAGTGAGCTCTTTGGCTATGAGCGGGGCGCATTTTCCGGTGCCGAGAAGAGGAGAATCGGTAAGTTCGAATTGGCGCACGGCGGTACGATATTTCTCGATGAAGTGGGTGATATACCGGTCAGCACTCAGGTTAAGCTCCTTCGGGTGTTGCAGGAATTTTCGTTCGAGAGGCTGGGTGGCAATGTTCCAATAAGAGTCGACGTACGGTTGATAACCGCGACCAATCAGGATTTGAAAAAAAAGATCGCCGGCGGTGCTTTTCGTGAGGATCTGTATTACCGATTGAATGTGATCACATTGACATTGCCACCGCTCAGGGAAAGAAAGGAAGATATTAAACCTCTTGCCGATCATTTCGTAGAAAAATTCGGTAAGAAATGCTCGCGGGAAATTAAAAGTATTACCGGTAGAGCGCTTGACAAACTGATGCGCTATGAATGGCCGGGCAACGTACGCGAGCTGGAGAATGTTATGGAACGGGCGGTTGTCCTATGCCGGGGATCCTGCGTTGACGTTGATGATTTACCCCTCGAAACGGTACCGGTAGACAGTGATCGTGGCGGCGGTTCGCTTGCGGATGTTGAGCGGAACCATATTATGGCAGTACTCAAGCAGGCAGATTGGAATCTGTCAGAGGCGGCCGGCCGGTTGGGAATACATCGCAATACTTTGAGGACCAAGATAAGAGAATACCGAATAGAAAGGAACACCCGCTGACGACATCTCTATCAGTAGAAAGTGAGCGGATCGTACATCATTCGTATTTCGACGAAACGTTTTCCTTGGATTCGTACCGTGCCGCCTGTCTGTATCAGTGGAATGCACCATCATTCTGTTTTCTTGACATCAACGTGTATATAGCTATACTCTAATCCATGGAGACAAAATATATCTTCGTCACGGGGGGCGTTGTTTCATCGTTAGGAAAAGGAGTTGCCACCGCGTCGATCGGGCTTCTTCTCAAATCATACGGTCTCAAAGTAACGCTACAGAAGATCGACCCATACATAAACGTCGATCCCGGTACAATGAATCCCTACCAACATGGCGAAGTCTACGTTACGGAAGACGGTGCAGAATGCGATCTGGATCTTGGTCATTATGAACGGTTCCTGAACAGTGCACTGACGCGCGACAACAACATTACGACAGGCCAGATATATTATTCAGTTATAACCAAAGAAAGGCGCGGTGAGTATCTTGGCAAGACGGTTCAGGTCATTCCTCATATTACCGATGAAATAAGGTCGCGCGTCATGAAATTGGCGAATTCGAATAAGGTGGACGTCGTAATTACCGAAATCGGCGGCACGGTCGGCGACATAGAAGGACAGCCGTTCCTTGAGGCTGCGAGGCAGATGAGGCTGGATCGCGGCCGAGGAAATACAATGTATGTCCACCTCACACTCGTTCCTTATATCAAGGCGGCCCGTGAGTTCAAGACAAAACCGACACAGCATTCGGTTCGTGAATTAAGGGCGATCGGCATTCAGCCGGATGTGCTTGTCTGCCGCAGCGATTCATGGTTGACCGATGATGAGCGTCGAAAGATATCTCTGTTCTGCAACGTTCCGACCGAAGCGGTAATAGATGCTGTTGATGTCGAGTGCATTTATGAGATACCGCTCGTTTTTCACAAACAGAAACTTGATAGATTGATTCTGGATTATTTGGGCCTTGATGTGAAAGAACCTGATTTAGAAGAGTGGAGACTCTTTGTAGAAAGAGCCAAGTCTCCGACGAAAACCGTAGAGATTGCCGTATGCGGTAAATACGTGGAACTGAGGGATTCCTACAAGAGCATAATTGAGTCACTGTCCCATGCTGCTGTGGCAAACGATGCGCGTCTGAAGGTCAAGTGGATCGACACGGATAGAATGGAGGATGAAATTCAACTGAGCAATACGCTGGCGTATTCGGATGGCATATTGATACCCGGTGGCTTCGGAATGCGCGGCGTGGAGGGTAAGATAAAGATCGTGAAATACGCGCGCGAAAACAAGAAACCGTTCCTTGGCATATGTTTAGGCCTGCAATGCATGGTCATCGAATATGCACGTAATATCTGTGGTATGAAGGGTGCGAATTCGACAGAGTTCGATGACAGTACTTCATACCCGGTGATCGACCTCCTGCCAGAGCAGAAGAAGATCAAGGATTTAGGGGGCACAATGAGGTTGGGCAACTGGCCTTGCCAGCTTGAGCCCAAGACCCTTGCCCGCAAGATCTACGGGAAAGATCTGATAGAAGAGAGGCACAGGCATCGGTATGAGGTGAATCCGAAATACGTGAAAGCATTGAGTGAAAAGGGTCTATTATTCTCGGGGCGATCGCCGAACAAGAAACTCATGGAAATAGCCGAAGTGAATGGCCATCCCTTTTTCCTCGGCACGCAGTTTCATCCCGAATTCACCTCGAGGCCCCTTGCACCAAACCCGATCTTTTACCATTTCATTAGCGCCGCGCTCAAAAAGACATGATATCGATCGTCGCCGAGGGAATCTTTCTTTGCTCCGCATGGTGTCTATACTGGTTGTGCCGTGATCGGCGGCGCTACCTCAAGCGACGAATTGGCCGGAATGCATTCCGAAATGTATTCCAGGTCGCCCGTAATATCTCATTCATGTTGAGCCGTAAAGAATTAGTGCTGCGAGGAAATACGGGCATTCTGAATGGCGGTTGTGTCCTGTATTCCTTTCACTACGGTGTCTGGGAGTCTATGCCCTACACGCTCAGACGACTAGGCTACAGGATCGGCGTCATCGTCAACAGATATGGCAGGTCGAGTGCCTCGGTGTTTGCTCGTCTTTCTGACCGCCTGCTACTTCGATGGCGCGCTGGGGCCGGAACGAAGGTGTTCTACGCGGACAACTTGCTGGAGATCGTGAGATTCATAAAATCGGGAGGAGTATTCGGCATTCTCGTCGACGGCAACACCTTTTTTCAAAAGCACGAAAAAGCGAGGAAGCTGTCGGAGATCTGTGGCGTACCTCTCGTTCCTTTTGCGGCGTACCGCCGTCGCGATGAGGGGATCTTGCACATCGGCTGTGATTTGACGGCAATGGTCATGGCCAGACCGCTCGATTACGTTTGGGCTTACAAGTCGCGATGAAGAGGACGATTCGCCCGGCCATCCTTACGTTTGCTCTGATTCTTCTCTTGGCTGCATGTGAAGAGAAGGAGATCGAAGAGCGTCTGCCAAAGGATATACCGAAAATCGTTCTCGAGAAATTATGTCTTACTGAGACCAAGAGTGGGCAAAAACTCTGGACGCTCAATGCCGACCGAGCAGGTGTTTACGACGAAATCATCAAGGCCGATTCGGTTACAGTGCTTTTCTATGATGAACTTGAAAAGGAATCATCGGTCTTGAAGGCGCCGCGGGGAGAACTGAACACACGAACGCACAATATATTCGTCACGGATAGTGTGGTGGTCATAACCAGTGATTCCACGAAGTTGTACACAGATTCGCTCTTCTGGCTCAATGATTCGGCAAAGATATTAACGGACGCCTATGTGAAAATATACAAAGGCGACGGCACCGTCATTGAGGGGCGGGGTCTGAGAACCGATCCGCGCCTTACGAGGATCGAGATAATAGGTGAGACAAAGGGTGTCTCCCCCATAAAAATACCCGATATCCGCAAATAGCGTTCAATGAGGTGGTTCTAAAATGCGCCACTGTCCTGAACATGGGAAAGCGATATGATTATCTTTCTCTTAATAACGTTGACGCCGTTCCGGGCCGATAAAGTCGAGATCTCAAAGGAAGGGGATGAGAGGATCGTCAATCTCATCGGGAATGTCTTCATCGAAGGTGGAGATGCCGTGATAACGTGTGATAAGGCGGCGATCAATGAAGCGAACGGTCGGATCGATCTCTCCGGCATGGTTAGACTTGCAGATGAGAACGGGGAAGTGCGTGCACGGTCCGCTGTGTATTATTTCAATGAGGGGCGTGGGTACATGAGTGATAGCGTTACCGTGATAACAACAAACGAGCGCATGTTCTCTGATTCGCTATATTACGATGGCAGTAGAGATTCCGTCGAAATGTACGGGAATGTCGTCATTGAAGACACCAGGAACAATATGGTAGTATCGGGTCAGAGAGGGTGGTACAATCTCGCCACGGATGAAGGTTCACTGTCCGGGGGTCCGGAGCTGCGCATAGGACGCCGCGAAAAAACGCCGATCGTTGTTCATGCACGATCCTTCAGATTGCTGACAAACGACAATCTGTTCCACGGTTACGATTCGGTACTTGCGGTCATTGATAGTATCAAGGTTCGTTGTGACACATTTTCCTATGATCTCGATTCAGAAAAGGGAACGATGACCCGCCCGACCATCCGGGAGGGTAACAACGAGCTGATGGGAACCAGCGGTGAATTTAGCATGAGAAGTAAGGAGATAGATATGTTGAACGTGGTCAATGGGCATTCTGTCTACTACACTAAGGAGGGGTCGAAAAACGTCGTCGACGGTGAGAGGATTACCATAACGTTCCGTGAAGGTAAGGCCGTATCGATCCGGGTGGAAGGTGTGCCCAGGGGCGTACTGTCGATGAAAAGGAGTCAGGCTAGTGCTGGTGACTGAGGACCTAACAAAGGTGTTCGGCCGACGCGTTGTCGTAGATAGGGTAAGCCTTCAGATAAACCGGGGAGAGATCGTCGGTCTGCTTGGCCCCAACGGTGCCGGTAAGACCACCACGTTCAATATGATCGTGGGTCTTCTAAGACCAAAGAGCGGTGATATTTTCCTCGATGACAAAGCGATAACCGACATTCCTATGTATCAACGCGCGAGAATGGGTATTTCCTTTCTCTGTCAGGAACCCAGTGTATTCAGGAAACTGACGGTGATCGAGAACCTGATCGCCGTTTACGAGATCGTAGGGATCAAAGGTTCTGCTGCCGATGAGAAAGCGGCGGCACTGCTGAAAGAATTCAATCTCGGACAAGTTCAGAATCAGAAGGCATATACACTTTCCGGCGGTGAGCGCCGGCGTGTTGAGATCGCGCGGTCCCTGATAAATAGCCCGAAGTTCCTGCTCCTCGACGAACCGTTCACCGGCATCGATCCCATTGCGCGTGCCGAATTACAGGATGTCATCCTTAGGTTGAAGCGCCAAGGAATAGGCGTGCTCATATCCGATCACAACGTAAGGGAAACACTTGAAATAACAGACCGGGCTTATTTGATATATGATGCCCGGGTTTTGCTGTCCGGGAGCGCCCAAACTCTGATTGAAGATCCTAAGGCGCGGGAGTTGTATCTGGGCTGGAAATTCAAGATATGAACAATGCACGAATCCGTGACTTGAGCACGGGCATCTATTGTAGTAGAATCACCTTGACCGTTTGCTCGGTCCTCCCCGCGACCAGTTGCACAAAATAGACGCCGCTGCTCACTCTTCTGTGCTGGTCGTCACGGCCGTCCCAACTAATCGACGATGCGCGATCCTTGATCCATGATTCAAGATTGAAAGACTTCACCAGACGGCCTGAGGCGTCATAGATTTGGAGCTTTGGATGTCCTATCGTGTATCCTGGATCGTCAATCGTGAATCGTATGTTCGTCAGATTCGAGGACGGATTCGGTGAGACTTGAAGGGAGATCATTCTCGCTTCGAGATCTTTTGCCTCCTCGATGCCGGTCGCGATACCGAAGAAATGCATGATCGAATCGAGGAGCGCGCTTCGTGTGGTCGGAGGAGAGCCGTCGTACAACAGTCCCAGTTCGAAAGCACTGCCGACAGTACGATAACTTACGGCGTCATATGCTACTGCGCAATCGTAATTGTCGTTGCTGTCACGAAATATCAAGAAGGCGTTTGCGCTTCCCGGGCTTATGTGATCCATGAAATTGTTCTCGCCGCCATAATTGAAGTTCATCCCGGTAGTGAACGTGTTGGTCAGTCCTGCCACCGGTCCGAGATTGTCAGAGCCGTCATCCATCGCTGCGATACCGAAGAGCGGGCAGAAGTTGTGTCCGCCTCCAATAGGGTCATAATACCAGACATCTCCACCTTCCATGTAGACACAGCCGCCGTCCTGCATGTAGTCGACCAACGCAGTTGCTTCAGGGCTGTTGATCGGGATGGTCTGGTTGTTCGGCCACACGCCTAGACACACCCAGAGTGATCCGTATAGGTCGATGTCCGCGGTCATGGTCGTGCCGTGATCACCGACATATCCCAGATTGGTCAAAATACTGTGCATATTCGCCCCCGGTGCCGGTGTTAAATCATGATTCCATATGTAATACTGCTTGCCGCCAATGCACAATGTGAATTCGAGTGTGTCGTTGTATAATTCACCGCTGACGATGATCTGGAAGCCGACGGCAGTACCAGGAGGAGTTCCTGGCGCGGAAAATGCCGAGAATGGATCTGTAAGATTCGTCGAGGTGCTTTCCGGCGGAATCGGAGCATATGAGCTCATCGAATCGATGATGCCGACATACGGTGAGGAACAGAGCAGGTGTGCCGTGAACGTGTCTATCCCGGCACTTCCTTCGTTTCTCAAGGCAACAACGACGGTTACGGTTTCGCCTGGTTCGAATATGGTGTTGCCGTTGCCGCCCTGTATCATTGCGGCACTGAACATCAGCCTGGGTGCATGGACGATTTTGGTAAAAGACGATATCCATGTTGAATCGTTATGATCACGGCATTCGAGTCCGAATGATATTGGATGCAGGTCAGGAGCATCCTCGAGAACTTCGAAATTATATCCATCCCTGCCCGTGAATGCCGAGTCACCGGGGCCGAGTGAATTGAATGATTTGACCGAATCGGTCATTGTGACGAGAGGATCGGTCGAGCGAAGAGTACCGGTAACATCGTGGGCAATGCTATCTCCGTAATTTTTTACCCACAAGGGGAGATTTATGTGTTCACCGGGGTTGATCATTCCGTCGTTATTTCCGCCGCCCAGATCGTCGATCGAAGATTTTAGATGGACGACATACCCGCCTGCCGTGAATGTGATCATCGATCCTTCGTAGGGTTTGAGATTCCTGCCGGTTACCGTAACATACACCGTATCTGCCACGATCTGCGGGGTGATGTTGAAATACGCGTTGCCCGTTGCATCCGTGGGGTTTACTGCGTAGAGTGTAGTATCAAGTTTTGCGGTGATGCATACCACTGCTCCACTGACCGGGGATAAGCCTGCTGCCTGTCTGACATTGACGGCAAATTCAGCAGCACCCACCTGGACAGCCTGCGGGTGGGTGACGGCCAGCCCGGTTGGCGTGTCGGTCCAGATGTTCATTTCAGGGTCGCCGAGTGTGGTAAATCCTCTGTACTCACTCGCGCTGTTGTACAGTGCGTAGACGTGCCTACGTCCGCCTTCGCAGGCCTGGCCAAAGGTCTGTTTGCCGTCGGCGAACAATGCATTGAAGAAGCCCCGGCATATCGCACTGCGCAGGAAAGTAATGAATCCGCCACCTACGGTGGTCGTCGCAAAGTAGCCGGCGGCACCGCGGGGGAGTGTTGGTGTCCCGGTCAATAGCCATTTTTCGGCAACCGCGGGAGTGCTGCCGGTGCCCATAGTACAGCACGTTATCGACAACACAATGGGCAACTTCGCACCGTTTGCCGTTTGGTCGGGAACGACGCCGAAAGGTGACCACCAGTTATTGATTGCGCTGCCGCGATAGAGCACGAAACCGCGGCCGTCGTTCACTGCCTGTACGACATCGGTTGCACTATTACCCAGTCCGCACGACAGGGTATCGATAATGTTG
>CP070795.1:1703933-1719590 GCA_020343455.1 Caldifarciminota bacterium | reverse complement strand
TCATCTGAGGGGAGTAGGTCCTTATTACGTAATTGTCGTTTATATCACAAACGGCCTGAGCTTCGAGCCTGAACTGTGCCATTGCCTTTTCGCCAGGGTTCAGAACCTTCCTATCGAGAAATACGACCCGGCCGAATATCTCGCTTGTACCGACGTGGATGCGCAGGCGCGTGAAATTCTTGAGTGGTTTGCCTGCCGACTTGAGGAGGTAAAGGGAAGCATTGAGGTATACGGACGGTTCGAAATATCCTGGTTGCGCAAGAACATCACCCCGTTCGATCTCTTCCTTTTCGGCACCGACCAGATTGATTGCCGCCCGGAAACCTGTCGTGACGTCTTCGACCTTCTCGTTATGGACCTCGATGCCCCGGACCTTCACACTCTTCTTCTCGGGTAGCAGCTCCAGCGTCTCGCCGACTGTGACACTGCCTGAGAGTACGGTGCCTGCAACGACAGTGCCGAATCCCTTAATGACAAAACGCCGGTCAATGGGCATGCGGAAGATACCGCGATCAGTCTTCGGCTTGGTCTGAGCGATCAGCTCATCGAGGTCTTTTCTGAGCGTCTCTATTCCGTCCTTTGTTACGTTGGACACGGCTATTATCGGCGCATTTTCCAGAAATGAATTCTGTAGGACGCTCTTGACGTCCTCTTTGACCACCTCGAGCATTTCCTCTTCCACCAGATCCTTCTTTGTTATCGCTACAACACCCTGTTGAATTCCCAATAACTTGAGGATCTCAAGATGTTCATGTGTCTGCGGCATTACGCCATCATCGGCGGCGACAACGAAGATTACAAAATCAATTGTTGAAGCGCCGGCAACCATATGGCGTACGAATTTTTCATGGCCAGGGACATCGATGATCGTCACATCAGGGTTGTAGAAGACGAATCCGAGGTCGGTTGTCATACCTCGTTCCTTTTCTTCTTTTAAGCGATCCGGATCGACGCCGGTCAGCGCCTTCACCAAGGCGCTCTTACCATGGTCAATATGGCCGGCTGTACCGATCACGATGTGCTTCTTAGAAACACTGGTCATGGTTTGGCGTTAAAGGTTACGATGCCCGTATCGTCAATCGTCATTAGGTTACGTTTATTGTGCCGTAAGACGTTACCCCTAACCGAAACGGGCTTCGTTACCGTCCAACGTGAAACATTACCGACATTGTCGAATATGCAGGTATTATACATGAGACGGGGTCAACTTGCCTTCATTATCGTCTTGAATGCTTGGAGGATGATCTTTTCCTCGTCCCTAAATACAGTGCGAAAATCGAGAAGGAGCATACCTTCGGCAACCCTTCCGAATATCGGTCTTTCGTAACGTCGCAGCGCCTTTGCCAGTTCCTGGGCGCTTACAGACCTGGATCTTATCGTGACCACATAGGTCGGCAGCTGTTCTGTGCTCAGTGAACCGCCACCGACTTCGCTCATGTCAGGTTTCACGTCAATTTGGAGATCTTTGCCAAAGGACTTTCTAAGGGTACGGGCACACTTATTTGCGGCCTTTTTGACCTCATTCAATGGTTTAAGTAAAATACTGAAGACGCTGTGATTTTGTACTAAAAATTCTTCTTTCATAAGGAATAACTGGAGGGTCGCCTCGAGTACGGCATTGGTGAGTTTGTCGCATCTCAAGGCCCGGGTCAACGGATTCTTCTTTATGGATTCAATGTAGTTTTTCTTCCCGACGATGATGCCGCATTGAGGTCCACCTATGAGCTTGTCGCCGCTGAAGCAGGCGAGATCAGCGCCTGCGGCAATACTTTCCTGTACCATGGGTTCCTTGGGTAATCCGAATTTGGACAGATCGATCAGGGCGCCGCTGCCGAGATCGTCGATGACCGGTATCTTGTGTTTCTTTCCCAGGGCAACGAGTTCTTCAAGCGATACCTCTTTGGTAAAGCCGATGATACGATAATTGGACTGGTGTACCCGCAGCAGCGCACCGGTGAGTTCGTTGATCGCGCCCTCATAGTCTCTGAGGTGAGTGCGGTTGGTCGTGCCTACTTCGCGCATGATCGCTCCGCTCTGTGCCATGATATCGGGAATACGGAATGCTCCGCCGATCTCAATCAACTGCCCGCGGGATACGACTACCTCTTTGCCCTTTGCCATTGCATTGAGAACGAGCATCGTGGCCGCAGCATTGTTGTTAACGATGATTCCCGCCTCTGCGCCGGTCAGTATCTCGAGCAGCCGGCTGATCTTCTTGTAGCGGTCGGCACGTTTACCCTCGTCGTCGATCTGCAGGCGCGAGTATCCCCGTGATGCGTCGCGGACTATGTCGGCAATGCGCCGATTGAATGGTGCGCGACCCAGGCCAGTATGTAGTACGATACCGGAGGCGTTGACTGCATAACGAAAATAGGGGCTGATGAGTCCTTTGATCTCATCCAGAAGGATCTTCTTCAGGTCGTCGAGCGTGAGAGCGTCGCCTGACTGCAGACGTTTGCGGAACAGATCGATATTGTCACGAACGATCGTCGTTACATGCGCGTGGTCAAGGATGTTCAGTGATTCCTGTACCTCGTTCCAATTGAGGACCTTATCGACCGATGGGATGTTCCTGAGAATTTCCTTATTTTTCATGTGGTATTCCGGACAAAATTATAGTGATATGCATCTCGATGTCAAGTGAAGGGAGTTCCGGATGTGCTCATGACACAATTGAATCGTGAAGGGTTAGCGGTCACTGTGATAATGCTGCGCCCACGGCGCCAATGAATTGCGGATCTTCAGGAATGATGATCTTTCCAAATATGCGTTTCATAGATTTTACCAATCCGGGATTAAGAGCCGCGCCGCCACAGTATAAGACCGGCTTCTCAATCCCGATCTGGCTGCCGATTCCGTCAATTCTACGTACGAGAGCATCGCACACTCCGGAAACAATATCTTCGAGCCTCTTGCCCTCGCCAACGAGACTCAGAATCTCTGTCTCTGCCATTACGACGCATAAAGAATCGATGGTTTCTGCCCGGTCTGCCTTGAGAGCGAGGTCACCGAACTCATCCAGTGAGAGGCCGAGTGCCTGGGCGATCTTCTCGATGAAATTGCCTGTCCCTGCAGCGCACCGATCGTTCATTATGAAACGGTCCACCCGGCTGTCTCTTACTTTGATTATCTTGCTATCCTGTCCGCCGATATCGATGATCGTCCTAACCGATGGTTCAAAATAACCGGCACCCCGTGCGAAAGCGGTGATCTCGGTTATGGTCTTATCTGCTCCGGCAACGAGTTCCCGGCCATAACCTGTGGCGACTATTCTATCGTACCCCCTGAGTTGGTTTTGGGTTTCTTCGATTGCCTGTTTCGGTTTGAAAGAGGTTTTGACGACGGCCTTCTGCCTTATGCTGCCATCAAAGAGCACACCTTTGGTGTAACTCGAGCCAACATCTATACCCAGTACCATCCGACCTCCTTCACGGTGTCTATGAATGCCACGACGTTCTTTTCGGGTGCCTTGATGGGGACTTCGCAGCCGGTTGCAGCGATATATCCCTTTTTTGCGTGCAATGCTCCTTCCACCATATATCGTACTTCTGCTTCTATATCCTCCGGGGTCGAGAAAGCAAGCCTCGATGTGTCGTAGTTGCCGATTATCCGTACCCTGGAGGACAGCTTGTCGATTGCCTGCTGCATGTTTACCTGGTCGATGCTGATGAGGTCGGCGCGCGTCTGGGGCAGCAAGTCAAGTATCGGCGACGTGTCTCCGCAAATATGCAAAATGATATCGAGATCGTACCGGTGTAGAAAATCGACGAGCTTTCTTTCGGAAGGCAATGCGTATTGCCTATATGTCTTCGGGCTCACGACGCTCGACGATGCGAGCGGGTCAACGATGATGGGTAAGCCGCCGGCATCGATAACGTGGTAGCATAGTTCGATTGCTGCAGCCAAGGACCTGTCAACGATGCTCTCGACACGGGAAGGTTCTCTGATCGTTTGTATGAGGAATTTATTCGGGTCGGATAGCATCATTGCGGTCGTGAATGGGGCGGGAATGTAGGCAAGAATGGGAATTCTGTCCCCGAGTGCAGCGTACGCATATTCGATTGCCTCGAGATAGACGGGGAGTCGACCGTCAGCCCTCGGCGAAGGTAACTTGATCTCTTCGATATCCTTTTTTTCCAGGACAGGCGTTCGTAGTATCGGGAGATCATTCTCCGGGTATTCGAATTCCGAACCCATGGCTTCGGCAATGATACCAACTTCCGAGAAGATTGAGATCGCATCGTGCTCGTATTTTTCGACCGTAGCGATCTGCGCTCGTGCCATGTTCTCACCATTTGTATAGTAATCTCTTAGCTTCATGCCTTTGACGGTTGCTGCGTGGGAGGTTATTAACGGCATGATATTGCAGCGATCGGGTTGTTCATCGATTACCAATAAACCAAATCTTTCGCGTGAGGTCAGCATATCGTTCATCTCAGCATCTCGATGAAAGCGGTGATTCTTGTCCTCAGCTGCGCGGTTATGCCCAAGGGAGCGGGGATGTCGATCGCGAGAACAGGAACATTTTTCAATTTCTCTTCGATTAACCTTGTTTCCATTGCGCAATGGGAACAACCCAGCATATTCGTAATGATGACTCCTGCGATCTTACCTGAGTCAACGCCTCGGGCAATCTGACGGACCCGTTCTTCTGTCGAACCGATCAATGAGGCATTCATGAAAGATCTTGCAAGGGCATGGAATGGTTCTATACCTTCTTCAATTGTAGTGAGTGCTTGATTGATGACGTACTCGGTTGCCACGATACGCCCTCCAAGATCTTCGACAATATTGAGTAGCAACGGGTCAGCGGTGGGCGTGACCCACGCAAGAGGTACCGCATCCGAAGCGAGTACACCGATTCCCTTCTCGACGCGGTCAGCGATCGTCTGCTTTATCATCTTAAGGATATCCAACCATTCATCGATATCGGCGTAGCCGTAGAGGTTGCCGAACTCTATGATCATCATCTCAAGAGCGGGGAAGGGTGCGACGGCCGCGGTTTGAGTCAGGTCTTTTATTTCGTTCACCAACCTGCGAATCCTGTTGTTTTTTTCGATACTTGCATTTAGATCCTCCAGATCACCAGTGCCGGTAAGTGCCTCCATTTTTTGCCATACCCTTTTGTACTCATCGACTAAGTATGTTTCAAAGCGTTTTGGGTATTCGAATCCGCTTTCTGCCACCGTATGTTCTTCAGGCACATGTAGGGATCGACGTTGCCTGCGAAAAGGGATCTCTAGCCAGTTCAATTCGTAACCCATGTCTTCAACCATCTGCATGATACACGAATAGTCATCACATGATGCGCCGGTCGATGCGAACAGGATATCCGGTTTCGGGAAATAAGCCATTTTGTGAAAAGCTGCAAGGGTTGACCGGACAAAACAGCTTGCTTCAGGTGTGCCGAGCTCACTCGCCTTGTCGAGTAGCACAGTTGATTCGTTGAAGAATGGCGTCCACCACGTGCAATCCGGGTAGAATGGAATACAATCAGGAAAAGCCAAGGCAATGACAGGTACTGTGCCGAGATCACCCATGGCTGCAATAATACGCTTGCCGCTCTGACGCGCCCGGAAAAGCCTTTCAGATTCGTTGAAGGTGAATCCCCAGAGCCTGAGCGCTGCCAGCGAATTGTCGAATTTTAACTTCTTTAGCTGTCTGCTTCCGTAGACCATGAACGTTGCCGGCGGCGAGAGGTAGATGCCCCATTCATCGTTGTTATAGTATTTGAATTGTCTTATTTCTGAATCGCCGACCATGCGGAATTGTCTACTCCATTCTCTCAGGCTAATCTTCTCAGGGGTCAGATCCTGGTACATAGCATCTCCGTGAATGCTTCTATCCTCGTCTTTAACTGGCTAAGACCTTGAAAGGAAAAGTCACTCCGTATCCTCAATACGGGGAGATTGAGCACATTTTCGATCTTCTGAAGTTCGAACTCATGAACATCGCAGTAATCGAGCGTCCACGCAATGATACCGGTGCAACCTAATCGGACGGTTTCCGCCTTTATGAATTCGTAGTACCTCTGATGAGGCCTCTTGTAAACGCACGGTGCTTGATCGTAATATGCCTTCTTTACGCCGTCGATACTCTGTTCTTTAATTCTGATACCAAGAGGCCTGGAAAGTCCACAATTGAAATCGCCAACGATGCGGAGTTTTTCTTCTATCAATTGCAGGATATGATTGGCTTCGTAAGTGATCGCACTACCCAGGAGGTATACTCGTGGTTTGTCCGTAGGGTCCTGGTGTTGGGTTATCTCATCGCTGAGAGCGCCCTTATGGTAGCCGCTCATCAATTTGTGGAAATCTGTGGTCGATATTAGAGATGGGTGGGCTGCTCGCTTGATGTCAATGCTACGCAATCTTGCCCGCCTCGCTTCCCATTTGCTGATCTCGTCTGTGATCATCTCGGCGATCAACTCTTTGTGTGTGAAGTGTTCTAGTTGTTTCGCGAGCCAGTCAATTTCATCATTGTAGATCGCGGGATTGTCCGTTCTCGGGATATTGACGACATAAACTGGGATTTTTGTATGTTCGGCGAGGATGTCGAACATTCTGCGGGACATGTCGCAGCCGGTGGAACCGATCAGCGCAGCGAATTTTGCCTGATTCTTAATGACATGAGCGAGATTTGATTTGACCATGGGGCAGGCATCTACCCGTACGAATCGTTCCCCTTCCTTCGAGAGGTCAAAGGCGCCATGGAGAAGTCGGTATGGATGCAATCCAGTAGCGGAGAGTATTTCGACCGGAATGTAGGAACATGCGTAGCCGATCAAATTCATTCTTGTACTCCATGGTCCGGGTCATTTTCGCGGGCGGTGCTGACCATAGTCTTGATGCTGGCCGGATCTGTTTGTGGCGGAACATCACACGCTGTGGATAGGATAATCGGTCTATTGCCGAGCGCATTCTTCACCTCGGATCGTATGCGTTCAACGTCCCCGTTCAATATCGTATCGGTTCCCACGCCGCCCATTCTTATGGTTTCTGTCTCGACGTCGATGTCTTCTATGCTCAGTATATCCGCGCTGAGGTCATCAAGATGTTTCAATATCGGGGCGACTTCGCCGCAGATATGTACGCCGACTCGAACATTCTTTGCTTTTGCCATGTCGACCATGGTCTGCAGTCCTGGTAATGCATATTTGCAGAAGGCTCCGGGTGATATGACGCTCGATGATGCGAGGGGGTCACCGATCATGATATCCACGCTCAGTGATAATAGTTTTCTCAGGTAGGCGAGTTGATGGTGCAACGCTTCCTGGAGTAGGTGCGTGGCTTCGGCTTCGCTTTTCATCGTGGCTTTAAGATAATGCTCAACGCCGCCAAGGAACGCAGCGAGTGTGAACGGACCTTTGATCGAAACGAACACCGGAACGGGTATTTCGGATTTCAAGATATCTGCGGCTTTGATGATTTGCTCAGTCCGGTCCACAGAATGGTTGGACGCCGGTCCTCGTAGGGTAGGGTAAGGGTCGAGTGTTACCGGACATCCCAACGCTTGCGCTTCCACATAGGGATCCGTGAAAACGAGTACCATATCATAATCATAGAGGTCATAACAGTATCGCAAAACGCGGGCGATTCTTTCTCCATCTTCGGCAACTTCCGTGAGTGTCATATTCATGAGTAGTGCGCCGTGATCAGCACAGACCATTGGAAATACAGCGAACGGTCTTCTATTGTTTATGACCTCTGAGATTTTATCCACCGATGATTTTTTCCACTAACTTCACTGCTGACGGTGCGTCAGGGCTATAACCGTCGGCTTTGATCCTTGCCGCAAATTCCTCGTTCACCGGTGCCCCTCCGACGATAACTTTCACAGTATCACGCAGTTTCCGTTGCTCAAGTTCGCTGATGATGTTTGCCATGTGTACCATAGTCGTCGTCATGAGGCTTGATATCGCAAGTATGTCGGGTTTTTCCGTTTCAACTACCTCGATGAATTTCGCAATTGGCACGTCCCTACCAAGGTCGATAACTTCATAGCCTCCTGCTTCCATCATGACCTTGACGATATTCTTGCCGATGTCGTGTATGTCACCTTCTATTACACCAAGAACGACCTTTGTCTTTGATTGTTGGGAAGACTTCCCGATGAGAGGTTTGATGATATCAAATCCTGCGTAGAAGGCTTCGGAACACAATAGTACTTCAGGCACGTAGTATTCCTTGCGTGCGAATAGCGTTGCGACTTCCTGCATTCCTGAGATCAATCCTTTTTCAAGTATGTCAACCGGATCGGTTTTCTCCTTCAGGGCAATGGATACGAGCTCGATTGCCTTCTCATCATCCATTTCAATGACCGCTTTTCTTATTGATTCAATCAATGAACCTCCAGAGCATGTGCGTATGATAACGGTATGTCAGTCATCAGTCAAGTAATTGTCTTGCTGCCGTTTTGATCCATGTGGTTCGAAAGCGAGGGTGCCTCTGGCAAGTTCAAAGGCACCCTGTTTTTCTTATTTTTGCCCGATAAAGAGCCCTCGGCCGACCTTGTGTTCGTGAGCGGCTCTTTGCCATATCGTCACCAGGTTGGACGCAAAGTCGAACAGGTCCTTCCCGAAGTTATCAAGTATCGTAGGTTTCAAATCAACATGTACTTTTTCGTAGTACTCATCGAAGCATTTAGCATATTCTTCGGTTTGGTCCAGCGCTTCGATGAGTCTAAAGCCGTTCTGCTTCAGCAGCTCCTGATAGCCTTGAAAGGATTCCATGTACGGAAAGGCCATGGTTTCGAGTAACGGGTCGAGTTCCTTCTCCGGTATGTCACCTGTGATAATCCAATCGGTGAAAGCGATCTTGCCGCCCGGTTTGAGCACGCGATATGCTTCCTGGATGAGACGGTTCTTGTCTGTGACGTAGCACCATGCTTCCTGCCCCCAGACAACGTCAAAGGTTTCCTTCTTGAACGGAAGATCGATGGCATTGCCTTCATAGTATTCTATGAAGTCTTCAAGTTTCGCTTCCTTTGTGCGCTGGCGTGCTTTGTCAAGCATTGTCTTGGTAGCATCGACGCCCTTGACCGTCACCCCATATTTTGAAGCGAGATGGCGTGCCGGCGCCCCGAGAGCACTGCAGATATCACAAACAATCATGCCTTTCTTGAGCGCGACTTTTTTTGCCAGTGCGTCGGTCGCTTCCGGACCGCCGGAGTGGATTTGTTCACCCATGACTGCTTCCCATAGTAGTCCTCCCGGACCATCATACACGTCCTGCACGTCCTTTATTGTGAAGTCCTTCATGTACTTCATATTACACTCCTTTCAATATATAGAATAATTGACAGAAACAATGATTGTCTTTGGCGATTTCATTCTTCATCTCCGGGCACGGACAGAGAACGTCTTTCTGTACATCCAGCGGGTGGCTCTGCTTGCAGGGGCAATAATAATCGCCGAATTCGATCTTGTTCATCGTCATGAGGCCGACCACTTTTCTGAGCCGTTCTCGATCAGAATTGAGCACGTAGCCATTCTCTTGTGCGATCTTGTTTATTCTCACAAGATTCTCGTTGTACTCTTCAGTGCCTACTACCGGGTCCCATTTATTTCCCATTGATTATCCTCTGTTCTTGTTGATTAGTTTGTGTGGCTGCTGCGCAGCGAGTTTTCTTGAACGTATTTGCTACATTAACGTTGTTGAGTAGTTCTGTCTGGACTCGACCGAGTCCTGTGATGGGCAGAGTCACTTTCTACCGCCCTGACGGTGAGGTATTGCATTAAGGTCAAGTTGAAACGTGTAATGTGATAGGGTTATGATCCAATGGAGGTTGATATGATCTCGCACCCGACCGGGTTGCGGTATTTTGCTCCTCATATCTTACCTCCGTTGTGGTAAAGAATGTACGACTTCATTCCACATAGAATATCCATATGAGGAGCGATGTCAAGTGCTAATTCATCCATAGATTGGAACTCGAAATCGTATAAGCCACGTACTGGTATTCTGGTAATTACCAGAATACCGCCATTTGGTTAAGTGTGTGGAAGAAGTATCGGGTATTACACAAACAAAAAGGGGCAGCATACGCCGCCCCGTAATATTGGATGGAATGGCCTACTATTTGTATTCGACAACGCTCCTTATTGATTCCACGTGGACATGCGCCTTGGTAAACAAATCTTCGAGGCTCTTCTTATCCGGCGCATCCCAGCAACATATCGCTTGGCTGTTTTCTTCATCGATATATGCTTTGTCCATGCATAGACTGCCTCCTCCGGAAGCAGTGATGACAGCCTTTCACGACGCAATAATCTCGTCCTTGGGCATCTTAGGAAGGGTGATGAGATATTTTGGCATAACCACCTCCTAATCGAATATAGCATATGTTGGCGAAATGTCAAGTACCAATCGCACATCTACTTGTTCAAGAAATAACGTCGATGTATAAAATCCTAAAACAAAGCACGAGATTCTAAATAAATACAACATGATGGGTAACGTAAGGTGGTAAGGGTTACGATGCCCGTTTCGTTCAACAAGGCTACGGTTATGTCAACGACAACAATAGACTAACGCGCAGGGTGATTTTCTGTTGTTCTTTTTGCTTGTCGTGATTATTACCAGTGCTTGGGGATTTGAATTTGTGTCGTTACGGGACCAGTGATACGCGGCCGGGGTTCGCGGCCGTTGCGCGGCCGATGATGGCAACATCCTTCCCGTAGTTTTTCTTGAATACTTCGATCCGTTCTTCAGGCAATGCAATGATGAGACCACCTGAAGTCTCCGAGCCAAATATCAGATTGACAAGATTCGAATCGCTGCTGCCCTTATCGACCCGATCATTAAAGGAATTTAGATTCATTGTAATACCCGGTTCAAAGATACCCTGGTCCAGAATTTCTACGGCCCCCTTGTGCGTTGGTATTTTTTGCAATGAAATCTCTATGCCTATTCTGCTCGCTTCACTCATCTCAACGAGGTGGCCGATAAGACCGTAGCCGGTGACGTCGGTGGCTCCGTGTGCTTCGGCATTCCGCATCGCCAGTGAAGCATCTTTATTTAATGTTGTCATGGCAGATATGACCGGTTCCATGTCTATTCCTTCATCTTTACCTAACAACATTGCCTGGATTATGGTTCCAACACCGACCGGTTTGGTCAGAATGAGCACATCGTCCGTTTTAACACCGGCGTTGGTGATAATCTTCTTGGGATGGATATAACCCAGAACTGACAGACCGTACATCACTTCTGGTGAGGCGAATGTATGTCCGCCGATCGTGGTAACACCAGCTTCCTTTGCCTTGTCACTGCCGCCTTTCAGTATTTCGCCAAGGGTCTTGGCGTCGCCGATGCCGGGATAACCGACGATGTTGAGCGCGAGTTGTGGATCACCACCCATTGCATAAATATCCGATATGCAATTCGCCGCCGCGATCATTCCGAAGGTGTACGCGTCCTCGACGACGGGCGTGAGGATGTCGATCGTTTTTACCAATGCCAGATCGTCGCTCAGACGGTAGACACCTGCGTCGTCCGCTGTATTGGTTCCGACCAGCAGGTTAGGGTCCTCGACCGGCGGCAAATAAGCCAGTGCCTGCGCCAACTGCGCGGCAGAAAGTTTAGAAGCTCAGCCCGCGCATTTGACCGTGGCGAGTATGCCTTTTTTCTTGTTATCGGTCATGAGTCAATTATAGTCATGGCTGACAACGTGTCAACTGATACCGAAGAAAAAGGGCAGTGCGGTAGAACGCACTGCCCTTCTGTCTTTGTGGTAGTCTATTTCACAAGAATCGCTTTCTTCACGATCTTGCTGTCGAAATTTTGCAGCGTTATGAAATAGACACCGCCCGGCAATTTCCGGTCCAACTGGTCTGTACCATCCCAGATGACCGACGATGCACGATCCATGCTCGAAGATTCAAGGTCGAAGGATTTCACCAATCTGCCTGTGGCATCGTAGATATTCATCTTCGGTTCTTGTGTCATATCTCGTGCATCTTGAATCATGTATCGTATCTGTGTTTGTTTCGCGAATGGATTCGGAGAGACATTTAGGGATATCGCTCTCAGGTTCTCGGGCGTGCCCGATTCCTGTACACCCAGCATGGGGACAAGTACGTCATCTATATACCATCCTTCCTCATATGCACTGTAATCGCTGACAAATCTGAAACGCAGGCGGACTGTTTGTCCGCTGTATTCACTGAGCGGGTACGATTCCCCGATCCACGTGGCTTGGTTTCCATTGTACTCGTCGAACGTGCGCCACCATCCAGAACCGTTGTCGATCTCTACGTATGAATAATCCCAGCCTACCTCCAGATCGTATTGATGGTAGAAGTGGAGTGTACTCTCCGGCGATGCAATAAAATACGGCGACACGAGTGAGGCATCATTTTGATTGGTGTAGTACCAGAGATTTTCAAGGCCACAATACCACGAATGCGTCGGCGAGCTACTTTTGTGCTCTGTCAGATGCCAGTTATCATTGATGCCGGAGTGAGTCCATTCACCAACTCCGGATTCCATGTCGTCAGCAAAGCCGGAGCGTGTCGTAACGAGGAAGGGGA
The DNA here is from genome assembly GCA_020343455.1 of Caldifarciminota bacterium. GTDB lineage: Bacteria > Hydrothermota > Tepidihabitantia > SM23-42 > SM23-42 > SM23-42. Next base: position 1,707,058 of record CP070795.1, on the reverse strand, counting down.
CCGGAGATTCATTGCCATCGCCGAAGGTGAGATTGAACTCTGCGAGGTGCGGGTCAGGACAAGACGCACTGATATCAAACGCCCAGGTTATCACGTCGTCGACATCGCCCGGTTGTATTTCGAAGGTGTCGACAATAGAAGACAAGACGGTGATATGCGGATCAGTGCATTCGACCGTAGCCGGAAGCGTGTAGACGCTGCTTCCCATATTCTTAGCATAGGCCGTGACCTCGATCTCTTCCCCTGGTTCTCCGTAACCGTTGCCATTACCGGTAAGCTCTGTGACTGTCATTCCGTAGTATACCATGTGAGATTCGGGTAGGATGGATACTTCTGCACCTTGATATATCGAACGGTTTGTAGCCTGGACAAAAACAATTATGCGACAATTCTGTTCATTCCAGGTTGCGTCGACGGTGAAGTCCCTCGTTCGTATAATAGTATCGGAAGCAGGTATTGTAACTGCTTGACCATTTGCATCGGGGATCATATCGCGCATGACTTGATCGAGCTCACTGCCGCCGCTCCAGTTGTAGGGAATATCGTCTTCCACCAGGACGAAGTGTATGTTACCACTGACTGCGCTGCCACTTGTATTCGTTACCGTTGCCTCAACACTACCCTCGTTCGTTGTTGAATCGTAATCGCAGGCAAGGGCAATTTCCAAGGGACTATCAACGGCTGCACGCGTTGTGACGTGATGCCGGAAAAACGGATACATGGTACCCGCGTTGAGACCACCCACTTCCGAGATCGTACCGTCGAACCATGTCGTGGGCGTTCCGGTCACATTATAGTAGGCTTCACGCGCCTCAGCTTCTGGTGTGTTGAAGGGGTCACTTGACCAAATATGGTACGAAATGACCGTCAGTGTATCGTATGCCCGTGGATATATTTCGGCAAGACCTCTTGCCGTACCAGGACAGTATGGTCAAGCCGTGGCTGTGAATTCCTCAACCACAACAGTTCGTTGGCTGCTGTATACCACAGCCGTCAACAATAGGCATAGAATGAGTATCTTTTTCATATTACCCCCTTGTTGAGCGTATCAACCGGCAAAGGTTGTGCCAATGTCGATACGCCGATCTTGTAGCTTTGCTAACTAATAACGCCACTTGATACCCCTACTCTTTCCCCGGCGAGAAATTTTCCTGAAGCAATGAGCGCAATGCCAGATATGAGGGAAAGCGAAGCACCGAGCAGGAGCGCTGTCTGGAAACCGAATCTCTGCCATAGAAAGCCCATGAGGAGATTGGCGGGCAGCAGCGTAATGCCTACGACGGTATGGTAGATTCCGAACACAGTTGCTCGGATATCAGAGGTCGTTAGGTCGGCAACGTATGCCCGCAGGTTTCCTTCGGTGAAGCCGTAATACAGGCCGTATATGATGAATATGAACCATATAACAATCGCGCTGTGATTGAGCGAGAATGCCGTATAACATAAAGAGAATATCACGAAACCTAGAAAGATCGTTTTCCGCCTCCCGATACGATCGGAGAGCATGCCTGCTGGGTATGCCCAGAGGAAATAAGAAATGTTGAAGACGAGCCAGAGCAAAGGTATCATCGTTGGCGAGACACCGATATTCCTTGCACGCAAGATGAGAAAGGCATCGGAGGAATTACCGAGGGTGAAGATGATCATGATTATCAGGAATAACTTGAGACGCGGGCTGATCTTTCTAAACGAAAATCCAAAGACACGTGTCACTTCCGGAACGATTTCGCGCACGCCGAAAAGGATTATCGCTATTGCGATTATTCCCGGCACTATGGCAAGCCCAAAGAGCAATCTGTAATTATTCTGCGAGAGGGCGAGAACGACGAATGCAGTCAGTGGGCCGAGCATTGCGCCGAGGGTATCCAGCGCCCGGTGAAAACCATAGGTGCGTCCAAAGTATGCATCCTTGGCAGAATCGGCAATGAGTGCGTCGCGCGGCGCGGTTCTTATGCCTTTACCGACACGGTCAGAGAAGCGAACCATGAGCACGTGCCATCCCTGAGCGGCAAAGGCAAGCAGGGGTTTGGCAATGGCGGATAGGGTGTAGCCGAGGAAGATGAACAGTTTTCTCTTCTTAAGGCGGTCTGAGATATAACCCGAAAAAGTCTTCAGAATGCTGGCCGTCGATTCGGCGATCGCTTCGATCAGGCCGATGAATAATGGTTGGACTTTCAGCACCTCTTTGAGAAAGACCGGGATGATCGGGTAGGCCATCTCGGTCGAGAGGTCGGTGAAGAGACTAACCAGACCGAGGCAAAGTATATTGCTGCTCAGCCACTTGAGTTTATTCGCCGGTCTCGTGCTCACTCAAAAAAGTACACAGTAATTGTATCGACCTCGCCGGAGATGAAGGGATAGTGGTATTGAGTAGTCCACCCCGGATTTTCAGTTGAGTCGATACCGATCAATACAATATTTCCCTGGTTCCTGGTTGTTCCGTAGCAGACGCTGTCCATTTCAAAGCAGCCCGGGATCGTGTCACGATTCACAGTCGTATCGTAGCGCAATCTGAAGGTCGATAGATTGTACGGGTCTATGTCATAAATTCTGAGAACCATACCATTGACGCCAGATAGAGTATCGTTTATTGTATCACTCACGACTCTGATGCGCTGGGTATAGCCGTACACATGGCTGATAAAGGGTTCTTCCGCTTCCCCGCCACAGTGAAAAGTCGCCAGGAACACAAGCGGCATGAAAAGAATTAAGACTTTCTTCATTCGCGCCTCCGTCTTAGTATAGATATTGCACTTGCAAAGTCAAGCCGGTTGCGTATAATCAGACTGTTATGAAAATCTTGGTGTTGGCAGTACCCATCGGCGCAGGTCACATGAAAGCGGCAAAGGCGATCATCCAGGCGGTGAACAAGATGGCCCCGGGTGTTTCGGTGCGCTTTGAAAATTGCTTTGACTGGGTTTATCCACCATATGGAAAGGCATACGCCATGATCTACGACTATGCACAGAAGAATGCTTTAGGTCTGATTAAATTCTTTTACGGCGGTGTCGGCGTACGATCTGGCTCTTCTCAATTCATGTACAGATATCACAGAGTGCTCGCCCATAGATTCTCTTCGCTGCTTAAAGAATACCGGCCAGATTACGTACTATGTACGCATTTTT
>CP070795.1:1673706-1703833 GCA_020343455.1 Caldifarciminota bacterium | reverse complement strand
GAAGACGGAACCGGTGACGTTTTTGTCCACTATGGTGACATAGCGGGCGATGGTTATCGATCCCTTAATGAAGGTGAAAGAGTTAAGTTTGAAATAACTCAATCCCCCAAAGGGGCAAAAGCTTCGAATGTCGAACTTGCATAACATGTGATAACACACATGCGAAAAAGCCCCCGAAAGGGGGCTTTTTCTTTCCTTGCTGCATCGACATTCAACCTTTGAGGTTGGCCAATTTCTTGTTTCTGGTGAAGATGAAAAGAGCGACACACGCAACGATAATGGCGCCGATTCTCAAAGATATTTTGGCGCCGAATTGGTCAGCGACGAATCCTGCCTGAAGACTGCCAAAGGGCATCATGCCAACAAAGAACAGTACGTAGAGACTCATGATTCTTCCTCGAAGATGGTCCGGAGCGATCGTCTGCAGTAGACTGTTGATCGAAGCGTTTTGTGTAACCATTCCCCAGCCAATGAATAAGAGAAGTAAGAGAGACACATGGTAGTTATTCGAGAACGAGAAGAACATCGTGGCAATTACAAAAGTTGTAGTACCAGCCATGACGAATCTTCCTTTTTTCCGGTAGTCGCTGAAAAGAGCGAGGGTAAGGGCGCCGATTAGTGCCCCGATACCGGCTGATGCGAGGAGGATACCCAAGCCTCTGGCACCTACCTGCAAGATATCGCGTGCAAAAACAGGCATGAGCATTAGATACGGCATGATGAATATACTGGAGAGAGCGACGAGCGTGATCAGAGACGTTATGTTCGTGTCATGCCGGGCATAAACGAAGCCATCTCTGATATCCCGCAATACATGGTTCCGCTTCTTCTTAGCAGGACTAAAATTGCCTCTCATCATGAATAGACCGGCGATGACCGCAAGGTAACTTATGCCATTAACATAGAAGCAGAGAACAATACCGATCGCGCTGATGATCAGGCCAGCGAGAGCGGGTCCTAATATGCGCGCAAGGTTGAAGATTGAGGAATTGAGGGCGATCGCATTGAGCAGGTCTTTCTTACCCACCATCTCGACGACGAAGGATTGACGGGTCGGAGCGTCGATTGCCATTGTTATGCCGAGTATCGATGCAAGCACGACGATATGCCAGTATTGTATTTGTTTGGTCAGAACGAGCGTTGCGAGGGTAAAGGCGAGCAACATCGCCGTGATCTGGGTCGTTATCACAACCGTTCTCTTGTTCAGGTTGTCGGCGAAGACGCCACCAAAAGGAGCAACGAATAGCACGGGCAGCGTCCCGAGCATAGAAACCAGGCCAAGCAGGAATGGTGAGTCAGTCATTTGCAGTACCAACCAGCCGCGGGCGACATTCTGCATCCATGTTCCCACGAGCGATATCATCTGCCCGAACCAGAAGAGCCGGAAGTTGTGGTGGTGAAGCGCCGCGATCATTTTTGGAAACCTGCCCGTTGGTTCGGGCATCGTTTCGACGCTGGTGAAAATTACTTTAGATTCATCGGGGGACACATCCGATTATAAATATCCGTGCGCAACAGTCAATGTGGTTCAAATCCCAATCGACTGTACTATCTCGCGGGATCAGTGGAATGACCGGACATTATTGATTTCCGTTGCATGGCAGTATTGACATGAACCGCTAGGCAGCTACAATGCATGTTGCTTCCCTCCCTCCGGTGTCGTGAATGACTGGTCTCGCTCTGTGATCAATTGACGGGCCGAAGTTTGCGTATAAACCTATGTTGAGACGATAAAGGAGGCGGGTATGTGCGCGATGCCGCGATCGAAGTTAATCAAACAGGTGATATTCCGATTCGGAATGGGTGCTGTACTTGCTGGCATTCTATTCTTTGGCTCGGCCGGCACACTCCGGTTCTGGCATGCCTGGGTATTCATGGCCATATTGTTCATCCCGATGTTCTTTGTTGTGTTGTATCTGATCAGAAATGACCCTGCTCTAATCGAACGCCGCATGAGAACCAGGGAGAGGGAACCGTTTCAAAAGAAATCTCAGATAATCTCGACCATACTCTATTTTCTTGCATTCTTGATACCGGGGTTCGATCACCGGTTTGGGTGGTCATCGGTGCCGGTCGTGCTTGTCGTGATCGCCGACGTGATAGTCTTTCTGGGATATATGCTGTTCTTTCTTGTATTGCGAGAGAATTCTTATGCTTCGAGGGTCGTTGAGGTTGAGAAAGAACAGAAAGTCATCTCGACCGGGCCATATGCCATAGTCCGGCACCCCATGTACGTTGCTGCTTTGATGATTTTCCTATTCAGCCCGGCGGCACTTGGTTCATTGTGGGCATTGTCTGCGATGATACCTTCACTGTTATTCTTAATTCCCCGGATCAAAGATGAAGAGGGGCTGCTCTTAAAGGAACTCCCCGGTTACGACGAATATATGCAGAAAGTGAGGTTTCGGCTAATACCGATGGTATGGTGATTTACATCACACAACATTGGGCAGAACCTGCGCATTGACCGGTGCGGTGTGAATAGTATAATGTGTAAGGGAGGATAGAATTGAAGCTATTGATATCTTTAGCAACTCTTACAGCAGGTTGGGCGAATGTGTTAACAGTAAACGTGGCAGCGCCATCCTACACTTTTGAGGAAGATAGATTGATCGTATCCGGGGCTGCGTATAATAACCCGAGCGGGGCGCCTGCAATTCCTTGTAAGGTGATTACACTTGCACTGCCGCCCGGAGCAGTGATAGAAAAGGCTGATTTCTATGGCACGTGGCATGAGCTCCGTACACTTTCCCTGCCTCCAACAGAACCTCCGCTACCACTGTCACGCGGCAAAGCAGCAGAAAACCTACTTGAGAAATTTACGCAAGATCGCGAGCTGTTCTATCGTTCAGAGGAAAGATATCCCTCTGTTTACGGGAGTGTCATATCGACGGGTGGGTTGCGCAAGTATACGTTGGTTACGGTGGCGTGTAATCATTTTGCATATAATGCGATTTCCGGTATGTTGTATTACGCGGACAACATAACCGTTCATATATACTATTACGAACCAGAACCGTCAAGCGTCAGAGCTCTATATTGGCAAAGTCTGATCGATGATATAACGTTCGACGGGGTCGCGAAAGATCTAATCTATAATTGGAGTGATGCAGAGGTCTGGTATCATACGAGCGAGCCGAAACGTGCAAATGGTTATTACATCATAATACCGACGGCACTTCAAAGTGCGGTTGATGCGCTCGTGCAACACCGACAGAACCAGGGATATGATGTGAACGTAGTTACCAGAGAATATATCGAAGCAAATGTGGCGGGGATTGACGGTCCGCAGAAGCTGAGAAATTATCTAAGGACAAATATGGTGGATATTGAGTACGTGCTGCTCGTTGGTTTCTCGACCGATATGCCGTGGAGGAATTTAGTTCCCTTTAACAACGACCCGAACAGCCCGTACAACCATCCTGATTACTCACCCATTCCCAGTGATCTCTATCTTGCCGAGTTGACCGACCCCGACAGCGTATCATGGAATAGTGACGGCGACTCATATTACGGAGAAGTATATACGGAGAATTTTCAACCGCTGGGTGAGGATGATCCGGATTACCATGCAGACGTACATCTTGGGCGCATTCCCTTTAGTGATCAGAATATCATCGAAGACATTTGCGCAAAGACGATCGCTTTTGATACGAACAACGATGTCGGCTACAAAACCGCGTCTCTGTTGACCGGAGCCATTTACTATTACGCAAACGAGAACAATACGGGCAATGCCCGCAGGGATGGCGCGGAATATTGCGAACAATTGCTTGTTGATTCGGTGCTTCCTCGTGCGAGCGCGGTGACTCTCTATGAAAAAGGAGGACTTGATCCGTGCACGCTCTCGTGCACGGATTCGCTCACGAGGAGCAATCATGTAGCTTACTGGCAGAATAAAGGGATCATGTATGAAGCCCATCACGGCAATGTACCGCTGTATGCGCGCAAGTTGTGGGCGTGGGATGACGGCGATCTCGTCCCCGAAGACCCGGAGATCACCTGGCCGACATCATTCTATATCACGGATGTGTATTCACTGGATAATGATCATCCCTCAACATGCTTTCTCCGTTCATGCCTTTGCGGAAAACCCGAGGAGACCAGTCTGGGTGCTATGCTCTTGTATCGCGGCGGCTCCGGCGTGATCAGCAGTTCACGTATCTCATGGGGGAGCTTGGCAGACCCTGGCGGAATTCCTTACCACTTCTACAACAGGTTAATTCAGGATACAGTTGCGAGCGCCGGCATCATTGGTGTCGCGTATGACATTGCCCGAAATGATTTCATGGGTAATGCTAATTTCTGGCTGCCGGCTTATCATTATAATCTCTTCGGTGATCCGGCACTGAGTCAATTCGGGCAGTTTGTGGGCGCGGCGGAAAACGAGGTCGACGCCCCGCGTTTTGTGCTAAGTGTTTTCCCGAACCCATCGCGCGGCATTATTAGGTGCAGCCTTCACTCAGACCAGGAACGGCAAATTGATTTCGACGTCTATGATGTATCAGGCCGTTTGGTAAGAAGTATTCGGTCTGACGCATCATATGGACATAGTGTCTATGTGGACATAAGCCTCCCTTCCGGTGTATACTTTCTGAGATGTAACGATGGCGCGAATGATTTTCAAGAGAAGATTGTTATTACGGAATAGCGCTGTGGAAGGCTTTATCCAGAAGGTAATGCGGAATGGATGAGATCATCTGGGCCACGCCGCTTTACGAATTTCTGTGGCAGTGTAACGCAGCCCCGTTAGAGCGAAATGTTTTGGATTGCGGAGCCGGTTCGTCTGCAAACCGTGCTCCCCCGCTTCTTCTTTTCTTTCAGCAGGGATATGTAACATACGGTATCGAAATTACCGAGGAGGGGCTGGCGAATGCGCATCAATTCTGCATTGAGAATGATAAAACTTTGAATATCCTGCGAGGTGATATGAGGCGGATTCCGTTCGCGGCAGAAACCTTCAGTTTTGTATACTCTTACAATGCAATATTCTTCATGACCAAAGCGGATATTGCACGCGCCATGCGCGAGATAGAAAGGGTTCTGAAACGCAGTGGTATATGCTTTGTGAATTTTCTGTCGGTGGATGATCCAGATAGAAGGCCATTCTGCGAAGTCTCCTTTGCACGGCGAATGCTTGGCAGCAAGCAGTTCTCCCGTTTTCGTGACAACGAGGCAGATGTGTATTTCGGCCATTTCGAGATTCTGCGTAAAGAGAAGCGGCTTGTCGAAAAATTGCACGACGGCAAGAGGATTAAGCAAGCCTACATAGATTATATTGCAAGGAAATGTTGATCTTTTGTCCGTGTGGGTCGTCGATGCAAACGCAACGTTCATCACAAGGAGTGGGTTATGTCAGAAAAAAGAAGATGGATTCTCTGGATAGGTGTGGCTATGGCGCTGAACGTACTTGACGGCCAAACACTATCTGAAGGTGGACCGCCCCTGAATTCAATTACGATAATCTATAACAACATTCCCGGAGACACAACTGTTGGCCTTCAAGTCGGAGGTGGATTTAGTGCGTTCATCGTATTTGACCAGCATAATATCCTTTTTGATGCTGGTGGCGACGCCACAATCCTATTAGGAAACGTAAGGGCATTGGAACTCGATTCGAGAAATCTAAATGCCATGGTAATTTCGCATAATCACTGGGATCACGTTTATGGGTCGCCAGGTGCCTTCTATCTTGTCGAAACGGCTCCAAAGGTCTATGTTCCGGCTTCTGCCGGGGATGCTGTGCTGCAGCAGAATCCACATTTCGATCTTGTGCCTGTCGACGAGCCGTCGGAGATACTGCCACGAGTATGGCTGACCGGCGAAATGAAGACAAGTTACAGGGATATTGCCTTCTATGAGCAGGCGATGATTTTGGATGGCGATGACGGTTTGTACGTTATCACCGGATGTGCCCACCCCGGGATAGTAGAAATAATCGAACGAGCAAGAGAAATTCTTCCCGGGAGGCCGATCGCCTTGGTCACCGGTGGCTTTCACCTGGTCAATGCTAGTGAAAAGGATGTGAGAGAGATATCGATGCGGCTAAAAGAATTGGGGGTCATGGCTATCGCACCTTCGCACTGCACGGGTAATCAGGCGATGGAGATTTTTAGAGAGGAGTGGGGCGAGCGATACCTATATCTTTACCTGGGGCACGTCCATAAATTCTGAGCGCCGCATGCAGTTGACATCCAGGTTTCTGCTGTTATACTAAGGTCCGGATTGTTCAGTTCTTTTGTTTAGCAAGCATCCGTGGTTATCATGCCGCAACGAGAATAGGAGGATTGTATGAGGTGTATTACGCTGGTGTTGGTCATTGTGTTGATTGGGATCATTGGCTGCAAATCTCAGCCAGCAGTTGACGTCGATGCTGAGATTGCGGCGATCAATGCGCTGCTTGATGAATATGTGAAGAGCGTCGAAACCGAGGATATGGAACTTTACACCAAACTTGTAAAGCACGACACGACGATGATGAATTTCGGTGGGTTTGGCAAGCCGATAACAGGATGGGATGGTTTGGTAAAGGTTATGGAAGGCCAGAACGAGTTGCTCTCGGACACAAAAATAACAATGAGTGACCGGAAAATATACGTTTCCGCAGACGGCAAGATGGCCTGGGCCAGATGTTTATGGATATTGACGGCGAACATGGCGGATAACCCGGTCGAATTGCCGATCCGGTGCACGTGGGCGTTTGAGAAAGCTGAGGCAGGTTGGATGATCGTACATTTTCACAAATCCTTGCCGGCCGGTTAGAAGGTAAGACCTGCATTGATCGGTATTGGAAACCTCGACGTTTTTTTAGCGAAGCAGGGTTAAAGGAGCCCGGTGGTTAAGGCGGTAGCAATTAACGGAAGCCCCAGGGCAGACAAAGGCTACACTGCAATGATCATGATTCCATTCATAGAGGGGATGAATGATGCAGGCGCCGATGTTGAAACGTTCTATGCAAAGAATGTCAAGATCGAACCGTGTACTGGAGAGATGCACTGCTGGTACGAGAAACCGGGCGAATGCTACATACAAGATGATATGCAGAAGGTATATCCCATACTGAAGCATGCTGAAATCCTCATCCTCGCAACACCGGTCTATATCCCGCTGCCGGGCGAGATGCAAAACATCATGAACCGCCTCTGTCCTCTGGTGATTCCAGAACTCCAGACGCGTGAGGGACGAACGAGGGCAAGATTCCGTGATGACGTAAAACTTCGCAAGGTCGTGCTCGTTGCCACCGGTGCTTGGTATGAGAAGGAGAACCTCTCTACTGTAGAGCGCATTGCCTTGGAGTTCGCTGAGGATGCAAGTATTGAATTCGCTGGTGCTATACTCCGACCACATGCCTTCCTGATGAAGCAACAGGGAGAATTGACAAAGGACGGCGCCAAGATTCTGGAAATGGTAAGACAAGCCGGTCGAGAACTGGTGGAGAACGGCAGGATCGCAAAGGAGACTCTGGATCTTATTGCGCGTCCTTTGGTTGGCCGAGAAGAATTGCTGCAGAGATACAACAGGGCAGTGAAGTCCTAGTTTGTAGAGGAGGATAGACATCGGGCGCGAAAAATACAGAATCTTTTCGGAAGGCAAGATCGTCGGCCTCAGTCTAAAGAACCGGCTTGTACGGTCGGCAACATGGGATGTCCCAATCACGGTCACAAGGGAAGTGGGCGATGATGTGGTCGATTACTACCGGAAAATCACGTTGGGCGGCACAGGGATGATCATAACCGGGGATTTTCCCGTAACGCCGGATGGTCCGATCAGGACCGATACTTCCTTTACTGATGTGGCGGTCAGTGGTCTGGAAAGAATCGCCGAGGTCGTGCACAGGACCGATGGCCGGTGCATGGTAGTTGCCCAACTGAACACCGGATACATTGGCAAAGTTCCATCACAGAGGCAATCGCCCTTTAGCAAGAACCCTACTCCGGCTCTTTCTGAAAAAGAAATAAAAGTCATTATTGAGTGCTTTGCGCAAGGAGTAATCAAGGCGAAATCCCTTGGATATGACGGTGTACAATTCCATGCCGCGCACGGGACCTTGCTTTGTGACTTTCTGTCACCATACGCCAACAAGCGACAAGATGATTACGGGGGAACCGTCAGAAAGAGAGTGAACATAATCAGGGAGATAGTGACTCTGGCGCGGCAGGACGCTGGAGATTTTCCGATTCTCATTAAGGCAAATTGTACAGACTACATTGAAGGTGGAATCGACGCGGACTCCTTTCCCGAGTTGGCCTCCGAGATAGAGAATGCGGGTATTGATGCTATTGAAGTGAGTGGAGGCCGTTATGACTGTCTGGTCAGAACGGAGGAGGAATTAGGATTCAGGCCCGTGCCTGGAGCTGAATCACATACACGAATAAACTCGGTAGACAAACAGTCGTACTTTTATCCATACACGGAGAACTTGCACCTGTCCATACCAATCATTCTTGTCGGGGGTAATAAGGATGTGGAGCATCTCGAAAAATTGCTCAAGAACGGCAGGGTGGATTTCATGGCAATGTGCAGACCATTGATCTGTGAACCGGACTTGCCCAATCGGTGGCTTTTAGGACAGGGAAAGAGTATCTCGCAATGCATATCGTGTAATTCCTGTATCTACGATATGATTATGAATTTCAGCAACAAACATGCCAGGATAACAAGGTGCTTATATAAGGAAGACACCGAAGAGTATAAGAAAGCTCAGAAATGGCTTTCGTCGTGGGTCGAAAATCACAAAGTCTGAGTGGGTGTCAACTGTATTCCCGTCATTGTCTATCGTGATCGCGCTGGCCAGGCGGGAATCTATCAGGCTCTACTACTTGAATAGATGAAGTCAATCACCACAATGCGCTTGAGGACCGCAGGATTGATCTACGCGGCATGCGACCTGATCTTTATAATATTGGGAATGGGCGTGCCTGTTCTGTGTATCATCCTGGGTTTTATCGTCGGCTGGTTTGTTGTCATAAGGTTATGGGAAGAACACGGGTATGCTGATCTGCAAGGATTGATGCGCAGGACATTAAAGTATGGTGTTCTGAGCGTGCTGGTGACCTTTGCGGTTATGCTGGTCATCTGGGGCCGTATGTTCGTACTGCTCTTTCATGCCAGTACAGATTATGTGAATGTCGGTATTCCATTGATCCTGTACGAGCCCAAATTGAGTTTTGTTGGCTGGCTGATTTTGATGATTTTCATTTCACCGGGTCTTCAATTGCTGACGACGATCTTTGCTGCTTACGTCACGATCCAGAGGAAGTTAGATGCCCGGGTGTAGATGAGCATATACAGTTTGGCTTTACCGTAATTCGTAACGCTTGACTTTCTGGCGAGGTTCGGAATAATAATCACCGGTGGTCGTAGCGTTCTACATGAGCCGAAAGATACGGAGTATTGAGACATATTGTTCAGTCAGGAGATTATGGGAAAGGTGATCCATAGGGGGAGCATATGAGATTGAGTGTGATGGTTCTTAGCGTGCTGCTTCTGATGTCCGGTTATGTTCATGCCACACAATATCTTGTTAAGATCGATGCCCGGGCAGGGCAGAATTTGCAGGTCATTGAGTTGATCGATGGATATGCACTGCTTGTAGCAGATGACGGAATGTTGCAGGAATTCGGCGAAAAAAGAACTGAATATGTCATTCTCGATGAAAATCCCATTGATAAACTATATCTCTTTGTTTTTCCTCTCAGCGAAGATGTAAAGAATATTGCGCGGCTTGGTAGGATCATTGATAACTATGAAGAGTGTGTGCTGATAGCGACGGCACCGGATAACGTACGTCTATTGAATCGTTTACAGGTAGAGCTACAGCAGCTGACGCTCAAACCGATCGTGCGACGGGATCTTGACTATTACGACTTCGATGATTTTCCGGTCACGAGAGATACGCTCATTGAGCAGATGCTTAAAGAGGTCGATCCGGAGAACATTATGAACATAGTATGGACCCTGCAGAATATGTATACGCGATTCTCGATGAGCGACTCAAATAGGATAGTCGCCGTGAATTACATCGACAGCATGCTCATCGCATACGGGTGCGATAGTGTTTACCGGCACAGTTTTTCAAGTTTGTACGGCGATAATGTCGTAGGCATTAGAATTGGGGAGTATTACCCGACGACACAATACTACGTTTTGATCGGCGGGCACCTCGATGACGTCCCGGATTACGGGTATGCACCTGGTGCCGATGATAATGCCTCGGGAGTGGCTGCGATGCTCGAGGCAGCCCGCGTGATGGGTAACTATGATTTCGAGCGTACGATAAGGTTTGCCGCCTTCAATGCAGAGGAGCAGGGCCTGATAGGAAGCGACTACCTGGCGGCCGAGGCGAGCAGTGAGGATGATACCATCATTGCTGCTCTTTGTTACGACATGATCGGACATGTTACTGCTCCGCTGCTTGATACGATGCGGCTGAGGTACACGACTGCCGTCCCGGGCTGTAGTCTGTTTGCGTGCGATTTCTATCAGACGGTTGCAGATACTTACGCTCAACTGAAGATACGTCCGGTGCGCTACACCGGGACGAGCGGTTCCTCTGACCACGCGAGTTTCTGGCAGCATGGTTATGTGTCAACCGGGGGTATCGAGCGCGTGCTTTGTCCAGGTTATCATACGATCGGCGATTCCATTGGCCCGACCGGGTTCAATGATATTGAATTCGCAACTGAGGTCATCAGGACGGCGATAGCTGTGCTTGCTACAATTGCCGTTCCGATCGATTCAGGTGTTGCCGTAAGTGAATTGTCGACATTTGAGAGTTCTCCCCTTTTCGTTGTCAGGCCAAACCCGGGGGAAAGATTCGATATTAGTTTTTCGATCGATAATGAATCTGAAAACATCGATCTGGTGGTGTACGATTGCATGGGGCGTCTCGTTCAAAGGCTTGCGTCAGGGCGCTATCACCGGGGTGGTTACTCATGTCGTTGGGGTGGGAACAGTGCAGATGGCGCTGAAGTAACACCAGGGGTCTATTTTGTGACACTAAGCTTCGAGGGCAGAACTGAAAGACGTAAGATCGTAGTGTTCGATTGGCCATAGTACGGTAATTCATTTTTTGACTTCCACTCGGAGGGTTTTGGGCGATGAGGAGCAACATAATAGACTGCGCGAGTAGACTACGTTCGATCATTGTCTCAACAGCCGCAATGTATGTAGTCACCCATCTAATGGTTTTTGCGCTGATGCCCGTTGCATTCATGGTATTCACTTTCGGTGCAGAAAATACGATCAACAAGTTCAAAAGATTCTTTGCTGACGCAGTTTTCGATGTTATCGGTAAGAAGATCAGAGTCATTGGTATGGAAAAGATCAGAAATGACAAGAAATATCTTGTAGTATGCAATTATCCAAGTGGCTATGTTACGTTCGCATTGATGAAATCCTTCCTCTCGATAACGTTCGTTGCCGACGATTTTCTAACTAAGTTACCGTTCATTGTTTTCTTCTTGAAGCACATAGGTGCAATATTCGTAGACCAGAAAAATGCGTGGAAATCAAGGGCTGCTATTGACGAGCGGTTGAAGAATCGGAGTAGGGAGATTCAATATTTGCTGATTTATCCCGAAGGAAGGCGTACTGTCGATGGTCAGATAGGAAGATTCAAGTATGGTTTTATATACATTCTGCGGCATAGTAACTTCGATCTGTTGCCAGTGACAGCAAACGGGTTTTATCAGTTGAAACCTGTTAGGCGCCTGTATTTGGATCCTGGTGCTGATCTGGAGATAAAAATCAATGATCCTATTGAACATGCCGAAATTGAAAAGATGAACAAGGTGAGAATTGCGGCAAGATCGGAGGACTTGATAAAGAAAGCGTACAGACCGTAATGGCACGGTTTGGGTTTGAGCGGGAGCCCCCGATATGGTCTAATCCAGATCGCGTAACTGAATCCTCTATTGATTGCTCGTAAAGAGATAAACTGCTGAATAATAGTACGTGGCAGAGCGACTCGGTCGTTATGATGCGGGAACAAGAATGTACCTTTTAAAGACGACGCGTGAGTCTCTTGCGAACCAAATTTGCCGGCAGTGTGTGAAAAAGTGAATTATCGCAATATTCCAACTGACGGTGCTCAGAGAACCGCCGTGATAATCAATAGATTCAAGGTTTGAATTACTTCTCTGTCCTTCTCCGATCCTCTCCCGACCTTCGATCTTTGCCGCTTCTGCGTTCCACACCTTTATAATTGGGATCCTGAAACTTTCTGCGTTCTTTGCCGGACCTACGTTCTTTACCGGACCTGCGGTTCTTCTTCTCCATAGGTTACACCCTCCTTTCGATCAACAGATGTGGCATAGACCTGCTACATTCCTTCCATTACCGGGCCATTTTACAGTAGAAACCAATGGTCTGTCAAGTGATGCAATTGGTTGGTTATTTCGTCCTTTTAGAAACATCTCTTCTTCCATTATCGTAAATGCCAACCAATTCTTTCACCTTACCCTTCTTATCCTTGAGCATTTCTATTCGGAAGTAATCCAGTCCTTCCAATGCGAAGAGATTATCCTTAAGTAGAATCAGTTTGTATTTCGGCCCGGTGCGCTGATAATGAAGTTCGCCGTTTTCATAGGTGATCTTTCGTTCACCGTACTCCCCAACGTATTGTCTTAGTAGTACCTCGTCAACGGTTATCGGTTCGATCCTTGCTCTTACGCCGTCTATTGCCCAGGCTATACGGAATTTTCGATCTTCGTTTTGAGTTTTCTTCATGATTTTCTCTAATGCCATCAGATACGCCTTGTCGAGAGCTTGCTTGCCCCCAACTGAAATATGCGGTTCAATGCCTGTGCCTTCCCAGCCGGTTCCAGTGATAGGGTTGACCGGTCTGCGTACGGGCAGATGCATTACAAAACTCTTCTGTATTACCTCGATGTCGACATTGTGCCCTGAGCCAACTGTTGTTTCGCCGATTATGACGGCACGATCGAGTGCTTTCATGTTATGTGTGAATTCCTCTGCGCCTGAGCCGGTGTATCGATCGGTTAGTATATAAAGGTCCGTGTCGTACATACGCTTGCCCGGAACGTATGGTATGGTCCAGTATTGTTCGATTTTACCGTCGTACACCTGTTCCAGAGTATTCAAGTGTGTTCTGCCCTGTTCAGTACCTCTAACAAAGTAACTGCTCAGCATTTGCACCATCGTTGGTTCGCCGCCCGGTGTATCTCTGAGGTCAATTATGATAGCGTCTGAATTGGCGAGCAAATTCATGGCAGCAACTGCTGTTTCTCCAGCATAGTCGGGATTTGAGAAGAAGTCGAGATCCAGATATCCTACATTGCCTGTCAGGATCTCCACTTTCTTGAATCCAAAATTAGTCAGACGTTCCTTCTCAGCCATTGCTTTTCTTGCCTCTTCGATTTCCTCGGGGGATTGACTCTTCTCGGCGGTGACCAACTTGGCCCGCTCTGGATTGTATTCAATGTAGAAGTGGTTGTCATTGCTGCTTTCGCGGAGATCTACCGAGAGCGCATGGGCAAACTCCGAGGAACTGTGTAGTTTATCATAAGAACCGTTCTTGAATCTTTTGCTCAGATGGTCTGCCAATTGCTGCGCAATATCTCGTATCACGTATCGTTCGATGATCAAACCGTTAACGCTTTCGATGACAGCCTTTTTTGTTTTGGGGTCCATCTTCATTTCTTCAGCTTCTCCCGCGGCCATTTGTGCGATGAGGAGTAACACGGTGACCAATAAATATGTTTTTTTTATGTTGTTGTACATCGTTCTGGCTCCTCTTTGACATTTCTGTCTTACTTCCTACTCATTGTTTTTTCTACGATTCCGAGGATTCTGAGGACGATGAGCACCGAGACGCAGGCGATAATTGCGAGCAGATAATAACCTGCGCCGATCGCCAGTCCGAGGCCGCTTACCAGCCAGATCGTTGCCGCCGTGGTCAGCCCATAAACCTCACCGCGGGCGCGGATGATCGCACCGGCACCGAGAAAACCAACGCCGGTTACGGCGCCGGCAACGATCCTGCCGAGTTCGGAACTGGCTAGACCCAGTTCGAGACCGATGAGCATGAAAATGGTCGAACCCAGGCATACAAGTATTATCGTGCGCAGACCTGCCGGTTTGTGTTCGAGTTCACGTTCGAGGCCGACCAGTCCTCCTATCATTATGGACGTAGCAAGCCGTATGACAATCGTTGTCCATTCCATAGGAGTATGATAGCTACCCTGAGGGTGATGTCAATAACGCGACAAGACTTCAATACCTAAACGCTGTGTTCGCTATTATCGTTACTTCCATTGATCTCGCTAAGATTTCGATAATCAATTTCTACCGGGTCCGCGCAGTGACAGACTGTATTCCGGTCAAAGCGTTGGGCGTATAACGTATGTAGTTGCTTGCAATAACGATAGATGTGGGTAATATAATGCATTGCAATGAGTCGGAGAAGGAGCAGAGTCTGGACCACTTTGGATGATGGATAATGTCAAAACAACGGGCGATCAGTGCGCTTTTTTTGTGCATTGAATCTTAAGGGGGTCTAATGTTTGAATTACCCGAATGCGTAACTCTAGCAAAGCAGATGAACGAAACCCTAAAGGGCAGGAAGATCAAGAAGGGTACATTGGGGAATTCACCTCACAAATTTGTGTGGTACAACCGCAAGCATGCTGAGTTTGAAAAGTTGACCCACGGCAAGACTGTCGGCGCTTCAAGATCAAAAGGAAGGTGGCTGTTCATCGACCTGAAGCCCGGATACGAACTACTGTTCGGTGAATGCGGAGGTAAGATGTTGTATCATCCTGCCGGAACCGGTCTCCCGAGGAAATATCACTTGTGGCTCGCTTTCGAGGATGGTTCGTCCTTCACGGCGGTGACGCAGATGTGGGGAGCGTATGAATTATATGAAAAGGGTAAAGCGTGCAACCGCAAGTATGTCAAGGATATGAGGACAACACCGATAGATGAAGAATTCACGTTCGAATATTTCTGCAGACTTATTGATACTCTTCCCGAAAAGAAGAGTGTGAAGGGGCTTCTGACTCAAGATCAGTTGATCCCCGGTTTGGGGAACGCGATCGCGCAGGATATAATGTTTCTGGCGGCTCTGCACCCAAGACATCCGGCCGACGCATTGACCAAGGACGAGAGGCGGGAATTGTACAGGGCGGTTACAGCCACGGTGCGCAAGGTCATCAGCAAGGGTGGGCGTTATGATGAGTACGACCTTCACGGCGTTCCCGGAGAGTACATTCGATTGATGGACAAAAACACGGCAGGGCATCCATGCCCTGAATGCGGCACCAGGATACAGAAAATTCAGTACCTTGGTGGGGCATGTTATTTCTGTCCCGAGTGTCAGAATGAAAGAACTTGAATCGCTTTTTGATGTGAGCGATTTCATCATGGCGGAGAGGTCGAAGGAGGTAACATGGCGAAGACGAAGAACTTGAAAGAAATTCTTATATTGCTGCGTAAATACAGCCAGCTCATTGTCGACCTGGGTTACGCGGCTGTACTGGAGGACAATCTTGAACTGGCGCAGGAAGCATTCAGGGTTAAGGCAGAGATCAAGGAACTGGATTATCAGTTGAGAAAAGAAGCCTTGATGGTTGCGCGCCTTTCCCGGTCGGCAAAAGAGGATATCCCGCAGATCGCCAACATATTGCAGATTGGTGTAGCGATCAAGGAGATTTCTGATGGAATCGACGATCTGATCGAAATAGCACTCAGAAATGTGGGTGTCCATCCGATAATCAAGATCGCCTACTCACGTAAGGATATTAGGATCACGAGACACGAAATCGGGGAAGGGTCGAAACTCGATGGCAAGAAGGTAGACGAAATTAAAATGGACCCAGAATCCAGTTTCAGGATAATGGCAATGAGGCGGGAAGACGAGTGGACACTCGACCCGCCAGGAGGTAAGAGATTACAGGGCGGTGATATCATAATCACCGAAGGAAGGGACGCGGCAATACGGAAGATGCAGGAATATGCCAAAGGCAAGAAAGAAGAGACGGGTAAATAGAAGAATAGTTGCCGATATCCTCCTTCAGGCGACTCCCGTAATCATCTTGACGTCGGTCGGCGAGCTCTTTGCCGGGTCGATACTCGGGAAGATGCATGAACGGCTCGATCTGATCCCCGGTCTCATAATACTGGTTCCAGCCGTCATGGGGCTGAGGGGGAACATCGGTACGGCGCTTGGCTCGAGGATGTCCGCATCACTACATCTCGGCCTTGTTAGTAGTAGATTCGCGCTCAACAGATTCAACCTTGGTAATATCGAGGCAGGTTTTCTCTTATCTTTAATGGTTTCCGTGATCATCGGAACGTTCGCACGGCTGGCGTGCCAGATTTTTGGCCTTCCGAGTATACCACTGATCAACATGGTTCTGATCGCGATCATTGCATCGGCAATGGCATCGCTGTTGCTCATACCCTTTACCGTGACCCTAACATTCTTTGCCTTCAATAAGCGTCTGGACCCGGACAATATCGTAGCGCCGGTCATCGGAATGGTTGGTGACGTAATAACCGTTGCCGTTGTGTTCATTGCTGCCGACGTTGTGTCGCGATTGGAGATCGGCAGTGCGTGGACCCTTTTGTTGCTGCCAGTCATTGCGATGGCAGCCAGGCGTGTGCCTGTCCGGTACCGATTGCTGAGCATACTGAAGCAGAGTATTCCAATATTGATCATATGCACAATGCTTGGGGTCCTCGCCGGGATTTACCTGCACTGGCAATATGAGAAATTCTATCTCATCCCCGGCCTGCTCATTCTCGTGCCGCAGATCATAGCCAAGGCTGGAAGTATAGGTGGGATTTTCGGCGCGCGTTTTTCATCGGCACTTCACCTTGGGTATCTGAAGCCTTACCGTGTGAATGACTACGTCGTCAAGAATTTCCTAGGCGGAATTGCTTTGGCGATGGTGATATCGCCGATCGTGGCACTGATCACAAAGTTCGGTGCAGACCTATTCGGGATCCCGATAGTGCCGTTTGTGCCGCTTCTCTTGATGAATATTTTCGCCATTGTGGCAATAACGTTCATCATCTTCATTCTAGATTTCCTGACTGCATCATTATCGTACAATGTGCGAATTGACCCATCGAATGCGGTCATACCGCTCGTTACCAGTTTGGGCGACATCATAGGAACCGTTATTCTCGTGCTGGCGATAAGTATGTTCCTATAGTCCTTGCTGTATCTGGTCTGTTACTCCCGCCCTAAAGTCAAAAAACTTCGTTCAACTATCATATCGATATTTGTACATATGTGCAATTGTGTATGAATCGATTGTGGTAATTGCTTTCTGGGGACTGTAGATGTGAGGGCAGCGCGTGCTAAGGCCCTAAATTGGGGGCGAGTGGTTACGTTCTGATCATAACGAGAAGCATCTTAAATTTACTCGTCGCCCGGAGTGCGTGCGGTTGACGCGCCGGCATAATGATCATTTCGCCTGCGCTCAGCGTGTGTTTCGTGCCCGATATCGTGATCTCGCCTTCGCCTTCAATATTATAAACGAACGCATCAAAGGGAGCTGTGTGTTCACTCAATCCTTGTCCCTGGTCAAAGGCGAATGCGGTCACCGTGCCGCCTTGGCTTTTGATAATCTCACGACTGACAACAGAGTTGGCTGCATACTCGACAAGGTCTTTGAGTGCGGAAGATCGAATGCACAGTTCGTTTGGCTTTATATGTTCGCTTTTCATGATGTGTATTATAGTGACGGAACCGGATGTGTCAATCCGCCTTCACTTTTCCGGTCCGGAGCCAAAATGCCCAATCAGCTCGTCCGTTCTCGCCTGCCAGAACAGATGCTGCTTCCCAATCATATGCGACCTTTTGATGTTCCGCATGCCACGTTCCCTTGTCTTCGGTTAGAATTGTGTACCGCGCGTGAGGTGAATGGTTCTGCATTATGTGACGGTACGGCGCTTCGTCCTGGAAGGCCTGGAGTCCGACGCTGCCGGGGTCGACGACCAGAATTCCGTCGTTCAGGAAGAGTGACCGCGGAACGTGGTCGTGTCCGCACAGCACTACGCGACTGGATACTTCTTCTATCATCTTCTCCATCTCGCGGCCGTCACGCAGTACCGGACCCTCAGGGTGAATGTGCCAGAAAAAGTATTCGGTATCCGAGCGCGGCGATGCGTGGCAAGCGAACAGTACACTGTCGATGATCGCAGTACCGGGCAGGCGTGAGAGCCATTCGACCTGTTCACGGTTGAGTCTGCAGCGCACATATTGCAGGGTGGGTGAAGGTTCATTTGCAGGGGCCGAATATATTATACGGTCCTCGTTGCCCCACACCGACATGATGTTCAGGTCCATGAGCCGTTCGGCAGTGCCTGCAGGGTCAAGAGGCCCGTACAATGCATCGCCAAGGTTGATGATCTTGCGGACGGCATGTGTCCGGATATCGGCGAGAACGGCCTCAAGTGCGCCGCGGTTTCCGTGGATGTCAGAAATTATTGCATACTTCTTCATATGGTTACCCATTCGATCTATTCGTTAGAATTCAACGAGAAAAGATTAGACGTTCAGCTATGGTTTGAGCTGGATCGTAATAGATTAATCAGCAGTTCCTTCGGGTCAATAGTCAAATCGCAAAGACCTGCCCGATGTCGCCTTTTCGTATGTCTTCTCGTATTGAGAGAGTCTGCCTGAGGGTTGTAGACATCAGGTTACTTGAAGACCGAGGATTATGTGCTATCTGAGGGGTGTTCGGTGAAGCGTGCCTGACGTGCTATGGAGACTGCCGTGTACGCGGTTGAGGTTATTTCATTCTTTCGGTGAGCCAATGTTTGAGAGAATCTCCGAGCGGAATTTTCTGCCTCCAGTCTTCCTCCAAATAGAAATTCTCATGGCGTATTGTAATCAGATCATCGATTGTTTGAGGACGGAATTCGGTCGTGTCTTCGGCATAGAGATGGATGGGGTAATTATAGGTTGGTGGGAGTTCGTATATCTCGTTCTTGGGGAGTGAAGACAGAATTATGCCGGATAATAATGCCTGGTGTATAAAGATATGGTAACGATTATCCTTTTTGTAGAGTTCTACGAACTGCGGTTCGCGGTAGGCGCCTAAGAACGTATCTTTCCATCGTCTGAATAAGCCCTGTTCCGGACGGGTAACAAGTACCCCGGCGTTGAAATACGGCCGGATGACGTTGTCATCGACGTGCGTCCTCATCGGGAAGACTTGATCTTCGCGCACTCCGCAGCTTTGGTATACGAGTGCCCAAAATTCATCGAGCGGTTTATCATAGAGCGAACCGATATTCGTATGGTGTACGGGTCGGTACCCCAGATTTTTATCCTCTGGCAGGATGAACTCAGACGGTTCACGAAGGATCAAGGTATTTGAGCTCAGCCAGATTAGTGGTTTTGCTTTGCCGACCGCGAGTGATTCGGCCAGAGCCGCTGCCTCGATGTCGGCGGCGAAGAAGAAACGGACGATCTCTGGTCTGGCTTCGAATGGTATCAAGTCGATGTTCAGTGCTGAGGCTATCTCTCTGAACGAGTCTGATAACGCCTTGCCATATTCGGGCACCATGCACCAAATGGGAGCATTTGCCATGCTGCCCCCGAAGGCGCGAATGCTTTCGACGAGAAGGGTCGTGTTAATTTCAGAATGCGATACAGGATAGGTAACGGTGACGACAATCGGCGTATTTTCAGGCGCCATGATCACATCCACATCGGCAGAAGAGAGACGGGTAATGAGGAGAGCGAGGAAGAGAAGAATGATACTGAAGGATGTTCTGGAAAGACGATTCCATTTCATATCAGTCCATCGTACAAACGGGAAACAGAGTAATGCTGTCGAATGTGTTGAGACTTGCACCTTGCTGATTGAGGACGGCGGCGGTCATGCCGAAACCGCTCCGGTCAAAAGGTGTTAGTCTTGCAGAGGTACCCTTTGCGATTATGGAAGATGCAGTGGTTGGAATGATCACCTGCGCTCCTTTCTTGCATTCAGTTCCGCGGAAAAATGCCGCGGGTCTTATTACACATCCAATCGAGTATATCCGACGTTCTCTTGTTGTCAATCTTTGTTGACCACCGGGGCGAATTTCGCCATTGACAAGTTTGAGATAATTAATATAATTAGCTTAAGTCACATGGTTTGTTGGCGGAGTTCAGAATATCTAAATTCTCACCCCCTCAATAAATATGGACTTGAAAGGAGCAGATATGGTGTATGGAAAGGTGAAGTGGTTCGATAGTAGGAAAGGGTACGGCTTCATAGAGAAAGAAGACGGAACCGGTGATGTTTTTGTTCACTACGCGGATATCGCGGGTGAAGGATATCGGTCCCTTAGAGAAGGCGAGAGAGTTAAGTTTGAGATTACCCAATCCCCCAAAGGGGACAAAGCTACAAAGGTCGAACTTGCATAACACTAAACGAATATAAGAAAACGCCCCCGCAAGGGGGCTTTTTCTTTTGATGCCTCAGTTCTTCTGCCACGACATGTTTTCAAGATATTGACGCAGATGGCCCGCCGTGCGAAACTTGCGCACGATCAGGGAACGTTTAAGGCCGCAGCAGATTTCCTTAACTTCGGCTGGTAATTTTCTGTATTGTTTGGCGCCGCCCAACACATCGTAGAGGATACGGATGAGATCACATACGTCATCCTTGATGTTTTCGGCGCCGGGTGCGCCCCAATTATACATGTCGACAAGTTTGACGACGAATGATAGTCCCTGTCGTTTGATTATGATATTTTCGTCGTGAAGATCGCCGTGATATTCGCGTGCCCGGTGTATTTGCTCAACTCCTGCGGCGAGGGAATGGAGAAGGTGAAGGCCTTCGAATGGGGTGAGCCGTTTTCCGGGTTGGCGTCTGACAAAGTCAATGAGTAATTCGCCTTCTACATATTCCGATATCAAAACCGTTACTGGTTCTCTGTGAAAGACGATGCGCTCCTGTGTGTGGTATTGTATGAGAATGGAACAGTGTCTTAATCTATGAAGCTTCCTTGCATAGAATTTCGTTGCACGGTCATACCGATTCCGCTGAGGAAAGAAGACCTTTGCGGCCCTTTCCACTCCGGTATTTCTTTCTTTTACGCGGTAGACTTCGCCTTCCCATCCGCTCCCCAGCAACGACAGAACCTCGTATTTGCTTGCCAGGATCCGGCCGGGAAGGAGGTTGAAACTTATGACACGTTCGATCTTCTTGCGTGGCATCTCGTGATTCCTCTGATAGAATAGTATGCATAATGAAAAGTGAAGTCAATACACCGTATTGCAGCAAGTTCGGCGCGATTGGATGATTGACAGAGGTATCATGCTGCCTACACTTGTTCCATGAAAGTGATACATCTCGGCGAAGCAGAAAGGTACGAGCCGGAGAACGGCTGGATGCGCGCCAGCACGTGCAATGAGAGGAATATCTCCGTAGAATATTTCATTAAGCCGCGGGGCCACGCCTCTCCATTGCATGAGCATTCTCAAGAGCAAGTATGTGTGGTATTAAAGGGGAAGATGCGGGTCAAGGGGGTAGGTGGTGAGGAGTCGCTGCTCGAACCCGGAGATGCAGCATACTTTGGAGCCGGAGAACAACATTCGATCGAGAACGCGCTGGAAGAAGAATCCATCGGCATTGACATATTCGTTCCCGGAAGGTCTTTCGATTTCTGGCTGAAACGAAAGGTCTGAGCTCTACGCTTGAGTGGAGGCGCGACCGGTTAGCGGCCTATGTTTCGATGCATCCTCAAGAGGGTATATTCGTATAAGACCAATGAGTGTGGATGATCTTCCACTTACCGTCGATCCTGCAGTATACTTCAGTGGCATTCCATCGTTCCTCTGTTTGTTCTGCCGCAGTACGCATATGGTCGATGAGGTTAAATGTGAGAACGGCAGTACCGCCGTGAACCTGCACTTTAGGGTTGAGCATATCATACCGTTCGATCTTGATCTTACCCTCTCTGGGGGCGTAGAGTCTTCTTAGCTCGTGTATCCCGTCCACCCGATGTTCGGTGCCGGTGTCAAAATATGTTACCTCATCCGCGCTTAACTCGGTAAATCCCCAGGGGTCGCCTTTGCCCCATCGGTCGAGCGCAGCACGTTCAAGCGCGATGATCGCGCCTTCGATTTCTTTGTCGCTGGTGCTGTTACTCATTTATTTTGCTCCTACTTTGCGCGACCTATTCATTTGACCTGTACCTTTCTCATGTTGCTCGAGATTGTTAAATATCTTTCTGAGTTGCGCTTCGAATTGATCGATCTCTTTTCTTTTGAACCCTCGGTAAGAAATACGGATCATTGTATGCGATACTTCGGTGTATAGATTTTCAAATGCACGGTCCTTTTCAGTACGTTTTATCAGTACAGTACGGCGATCGTCGACACGCTGGGCGCGTTTTATGTAGCCCGAGGATTCGAGACGGTCGAGCATGCTGGTGAGGGTGGACTTGCCAAGAGACGCCTTCTTTGCCAATTCATTGATCGGAATGCCGTCTTTCTGCCAAAGTACGAACATGATGCGGCCTTGTGCTGGATTGATCTCGATGCCGCTCTCCCTTAACATGCGACTGAATATCCGGCCGGCGAGCTGATGTATTTTCGCGATGAGAAAACCGCCTTCGCGTTGTATCTTCATTTCTTATCCGGGAATTCGAAAGAAAACGGTTCCGTCTTCATCCAGCCTTTTGCTTTTGTGGGGCATAGCCTCAATACGGTATGGTCTGGGTCGTGCGGACCTTGCGGATAGTATTGCTCCCACCCGGGATGCCAGATCTCCTCACGTATCTTCGGGTCATCAACGATTTCGAGGTCACCTGAAAGCATTAGACCCTCGAAGCCGTCTGGTATACAGTAATATATACATGCCGCTGGATTCTGTCTTATGTGTGTAATCTTGGCCGACGAGGTGTTGGTCGTGAAAAGGACCATGAAATCATCACTATGACTCCGAAAGATATCGACCAGTCGCGGGAATCGTTTCTTACTGCGCAGGTTGAACATGCAGCGCGTTTGGGGATAGCCTCTTTCGTCGACCGTTGTGACATATGCTTCGTCTACCGACGCTATTAGGTCGAGACATGCCTTCTTCAATTCACTGCCCTTCATGTTGCCTCCCTATGTTTATTCTATATAGTATAATCCTATATAGAACTTTGTCAAGTACTTTGTTTATGTTGGGCCGGAGGCGTTTCACTATTTGACAAACGGTAATAGTGTGGTTATTATATGCATAAGCGTAAGGTGATTCGATGATTATGGATGATAAATTGGTTAGATTGAGTAAATTCCTCTGTCTCGTACTGAGACACAAGCCCGAAACTATCGGCCTGGCACTGGATGAAGAAGGGTGGGCCAACATCGAAGAACTAATAAGGAAGTCACTCGATGCGGGGGTCTTCGTTGACCGTCCAACACTCCGCCAGATCGTGGAAAACAGTGAGAAGAAACGCTTCTCATTCAGCCCGAACGGCGAGAGTATAAAGGCCGATTACGGACATTCTATTCCGATCTCTCTCGGCCGTGAGACCTCGGAGCCTCCAGAGTATCTGTACCACGGTACGGCACGTACGTCTCTTTCCTCTATCGCTAACAATGGTCTCGGTCCGGGCGCGAGACAG
Source organism: Caldifarciminota bacterium (assembly GCA_020343455.1). Lineage (GTDB taxonomy): Bacteria > Hydrothermota > Tepidihabitantia > SM23-42 > SM23-42 > SM23-42. The sequence goes on along the minus strand of CP070795.1, from coordinate 1,680,250 downwards.
CATGTGCATCTGGTCGAGGATGAAAAGACTGCTCTTCAGGTGGGTGGGCGGCATGGGGAGCCGGTCGTTCTCATCGTCAAGGCGCAGGCAATGTTTGAGGGAGGATTCAAGTTCTACAGGACCGAGAGCGGAATTTGGTTGACGAAAGAAGTTCCGGCTGAATATATAGAAGTACAGGGCAATTAGCGGCACTTTAAGTAGCAAAGGGTCGTTGAACGCATTCCCCGCACATTTGCTTCATTGACAAATATCCGGTTGCATCTACAATAGACGAGTGATCTACCGCAGTCTTGGCACTACAGACATTAAGCTGTCGCAACTCGGTTTTGGTGCGATGAGATTGCCACTGACAGAGGAGTACGATCCGACGAAAATCGACGAAGCTAGAGCGAGAGAGATGTTGCACTATGCGATCAACAACGGCATAAATTGCATTGACAGTGCATACCCTTACCACCGGCAAAAGAGCGAGATCTTCTTGGGTAAGGCGCTGAAGAATGGCTACCGGGGAAGAGTGTATCTGGCAACGAAGATGCCGCTATGGCTGGTGAAATCTAGGCATGATCCGGGCAAGTACTTGGACGAACAGTTGCTGCGCCTTCAGACCGACGTCATCGATATGTACCTTTTGCACGGATTGAGCAATAATTCCTGGAAGACGGTCCAGGAGTATGAAATCCTGCGTTTCCTTGACGAAATGCTGAGGGATGGAAAGATCCGGTATGCAGGCTTTTCATTCCATGATGAACTGCCGCTATTCAAGGAGATCGTCGATGCGTATCCGTGGACTTTCTGTCTGATACAGTTGAATTATGTTGACGTTGATTACCAGGCCGGGCTAGAAGGCCTTGAATATGCGTACAAGAAGGGTCTTGCCGTTATGGTCATGGAACCGTTGCGAGGCGGCAAACTCGCCAACAGCGTACCGCAGAGAGTACTGGAAATAATAGGAAGATCACGGTGGAAACAGACGCCCGCGCAATTCGCACTACGGTGGATCTTGAACCGCCCTGAAATTACGTGTGTACTGAGCGGCATGAGTACGCTGGAGCAGGTGAAAGAAAATATAGCGTTTGCATCGACTGAACATACCGGGACCCTGGCGACGGAGGAATTCCGGTTATATGCACAGGCAAGGGAGTTCTACAGGTCGCGAACCAAGGTCAACTGCACGCAGTGCGGGTATTGTTTGCCCTGTCCTCAGAAGATACCTATTCCTTTTATCCTTGAACTCCTTAACGACGCATGCATGTATGATGCCTTTGATGATTCACGATGGATGTACAAGGTGTTCGTCAAACCGGAGTACCGAGCCGATAAGTGTAGCAAGTGCGGAGAATGTGAAGGCAAGTGTCCGCAGAAGATACCGGTCATGGAATGTTTGGCAGAGGCAGATGTTTTGCTGCGGCAGAACGGAGATGACGCTTGAGCGAGCAGTGGGGCCACCAGAACCGTGATGATCTGGCGGGCGAGTACCGCTTCGGCGACGCCGGCCAGTTGATATTGCTTGTGATGTTCCTGATCGTTTGGATAATTGATTCATTTACGTTGCGTTATTCGACGTTCGCTGCAGAGTATGTTTCGGCCTACATAAGAGTGTCGTTGGCCTTAATCTTCTTGGGCTTGTCGATATTCCTGGTGACAGAGGGGATGCGTATTGTATTCGGCGAAAAGAGAAAGATCCCGGCGGTGATCACAAAAGGCGTGTTCGGACGAATGAGGCATCCGCTCTATTTGGGGTCTATTCTGTTCTACGTCGGCTTGTGGACATTCACGCTGTCGCTGTTTTCGGCTCTGCTCATTGTCGGCATCATCGTTTTCTATCATTTTATTGCAAGGCACGAAGAAAAACTGTTGGTTGCTAAATTCGGCGAAGAGTATGAGCAATACATGCGCTCTGTGCCGATGTGGATACCCGGTATTAGACGCCCGTCATGAGGGACGTTGACGATCGACTACAACAAGTGCGCGAGGCTTATGATTTGACCGTAATCCAACACCGGGCAGGCATTGACCCTTACGCTTCTGTTCCTCGAGAGATAAGGGGATTGCCAGGCTACCGAGAGATCACCGGCAACCCGCTTGCGGGTAGTGGTGCTGCTGACATCAAAGAATATCTTAAACCAATGAATGGAATGCGCTATCTCGATGGAGGATGCTGCGCCAATCTCGCAAATTACAGACTGGACAAATGGCCCAGTATATACTTTGGCGTTGACATAAGTCCGGAATTGATAAGGGCGATGAAGACATTTGTCGAAAAGAACGGCATTATCATTGGCGGTTTATACAATACGGATCTAGCGACAATGCCATTTGACGAAGATTTCTTCGATATCGCTGCAATGATAGGCGTGCTGCAATATTGCGTACCCGAATATGCGGAGCGTGTCTTAGAGGAGTTGCATCGTGTCCTCAAGCCGGCTGCAAGAATGGTATTGGACTTGCCGAACCTTGCCTATCCCTATATCGAAACGATGTTCAGATTGGAAGAGCACCTGGGGAGACCGAATATGCGCATGGATAGACATACATTCGAACGGGTGCTGGCGCGTCAGTTCATCGCGGAACGTGTCGATGAAACCGGGTTGATGCTCAAGTACTTTGTCCGAAAGAGGCAAAACGCCGGCGAGGAACAAGCGCCAACGCAGGGACGTTGATATGGTTGGCATAGCCTTTGTGCTTGTGCTGATGTCTGCCATGCTCCATGGTTTGTGGAATTTCCTGACCAAGAGAGTATCAGGGAACCTTAGTGTTCTGTATCTGGGCATATCGTGTATGTGTCTCCTCCTACTGCCCGCTGTGCTATTGAGGTCTCCACGTTCGTTCATACCGCCTGCATATCATTTCGTAATTGCGACCGGAGCCATCCACGCGCTCTATTTTTACTTTCTGTCGCAGGCCTATAAGCACGGGAATATTTCGACCGTATACCCGGTCGCGCGCGGTTTCGGCGTGATCGGTACGGCGATCGTCGCGATCGCGTCGCTTGGTGAAAGCATATCTGTGGCCGGATTAGCAGGCATCATCAGCACCGGCTCTGGCATCTTTGTTGTCGGAACGAGTGTAGAAAAAAGATCCGATGACAGCAGAAAGGGTCTGTGGTTTGCTTTGCTCGTTGGATGTACAATGGTCGGCTACTCGATCGTCGATAAATTGGCAATGGCCCGGATCGACCCGGTAACCTACATCTTCTGGCTATTCCTGCTGAGCGTGATCCTCCTTACACCGTACATGCTTGTTGCCAGAAGACATGAACTTGCCACCGCATGGAAGGAGCGCAAAAGACACGGTTTGACCATTGGCCTGGGCGCTACGGCCGGTTATCTGTTAATACTTTTCGTATTCCGGATTGCACAGGTCAGCTATGTTGTTGCCGTTAGAGAATTTTCAGTGGTGATCGGTTCGCTTCTAGGCGTAATATATTTGCGCGAAGCACTCTCACTCAGGAAATTGATCGGGATCGTGTTGGTCGTTACCGGTCTGATCCTCATCAGAATCGCGTGATTATACATCGGAACCTGGTTGAATGCTAACCACCGTGTATTATGGCGAACGAGGTTGAGAGATAAGAGTATTGCAGGAGGTGTTCATTGATAAATGGTAAGTGCATCGGAATTGTTTTTGCTATTTTCGCCCTGTCTTTGAATTGCAGGTGCGGCGCTAACGACAATCCTCTCGTTCTCATGCAGACCGGAGCTGGGGATATCGTCGTTGAAGTATATGCAAAGAAAAGTCCTATCACGGCGGGTAATTTCTTGCGCTATGTCGATGAAGGACGCTTCAAGGAGGCATCGTTCTATCGTGTGGTCAGAATGGATAATCAGCCAAGTAACGATTTCAAGATTGAGGTCATCCAGGGCGGGATCGGCTTCGTGGAGAGCGAATTGAGGCTCCCGCCGATCGTTCATGAGACGACCGAACAGACCGGCGTCGTGCACCTCGATGGTGTGGTATCGATGGCCCGTGCCGAGCCCGGAACGGCGAGCTCAGAATTCTTCATTTGTATCAATGATCAGCCGGAGCTCGACTTTGGCGGGAGGCGAAATCCGGACGGGCAGGGGTTTGCCGCATTCGGACGCGTAGCGCGGGGCATGGACGTTGTCCGCAAGATACAGAGAGGTGAGGCAGACGGACAGATGCTGCGCACACCGATCAGGATATCCTCGATAAGCAGGGTCACACGCGTATCGAAGTGAAGCGTCCGTCAGTTTATGAGGTCGAGAAATGAAGGAAATATCACATGAAGAGTCATAGAAGGGAATTGTGGTTCAACACACAGCGCCGGGTGGACCTGGTGAACATCACGCCGCAGGTCGAAGAAGCCTTACGCGAAAGCGGGATAAGAGAAGGGCTATGCCTCGTCAATGCGATGCACATTACGGCCAGCGTTTTCATAAATGACGACGAAGAGGGTCTGCACGAGGATTTCTTGAAATGGTTGGAACGTAATATACCCCACGATCCCAAGCGATACAGGCACAATTTGACCGGTGAGATGAATGCCGACGCCCACATTAAAAGGCAATTTATGGGGCGTGAGGTTGTCGTCGCCGTAACCGAAGGCAGGTTGGACTTTGGACCGTGGGAGCAGATCTTCTACGGCGAATTCGATGGCCGGCGTAAGAAAAGGGTTCTGATAAAGATCGTCGGCGAGTAGCATTCGGCAACTGAGGGATTCGAGTATACCACAATGGCCCCCAGCGCTTGAGTCGGGGACACTTGCAATCCGGTCGAATTTGAGTAGTATTAACCATGGTAAAAGAGAATGATTTGACCAACCCCAGACCTGTTGTAAGGTTCCTCACTGACAAGACGATCGAAAAGATTGTCTCCGAGGCTCGCGAAATACTCTGTAGACTCGGAGTTGAGATACACAACGATGATATCCTTTCGCTGCTGCATGATCATGGCGCGAAAGTGGATAGAAAGAAGAATCATGTCCTCTTTAAAGACGGTATCATCGATCGAGCCCTGAAGACGACGCCTCGTTCATTTAAGCTATATGACGTCTTAGGCAACCAGACCCACGATCTTTCTGGTTACGGCGTGCATTTCACACCGGGCTCCGCAGCGCTGAATATACTGGACGGAAGGACGCAGCAGATCAGGAAGCCGGTGACCGCCGATTATGTCAGATATGCGAAGATCGTAAGTCAGCTCAGAAATATTGCATCGCAGTCGACTGCCTTCATTCCAGCTGACGTCCATGAAATGATTTCTGACAGTTACCGCCTTTACTTGAGTCTGCTATATTGCGAGAAACCGGTGGTGACCGGTGCGTTTACGGTCGAGGCGGTCGGGGTCATGAAAGAGTTGCAGGTTGCGGTGCGCGGCAGCGAAGAGGAATTGGCTCGACAGCCACTCACAGTATTCTCGTGTTGTCCGACATCGCCGCTTAAGTGGAGCGATGTGACATCGCAGAATGTCGTTGACTGCGCCCGCGCATCGATACCAGTAGAATTCATCTCAATGCCGTTATCCGGTTTTATGGCACCGGTGACGCTTATAGGCACGCTCATACAGCATACTGCTGAGACACTGAGCGGCATAGTGATAAGTCAGCTTGTGAATCCGGGTACACCCATACTCTATGGTGGGTCACCGGCGATATTCGATATCAGGTATGAGACGACACCGATGGGAGCCATTGGCACGCAGATGATCGATTGTGCGTATAACGAAGTCGGCAAGTATCTCGGTATGCCCACGCAGGCATATATATCGCTTAGCGATGCCAAGCAACTCGATGCCCAGGCTGGTCTCGAATCATCGATGGGCGCGACCCTTGCCGCGCTGGCCGGGATCAACAACATATCCGGACCTGGTATGCTTGATTTTGAGAGCTGCCAGAGTCTCGAAAAACTCGTGCTCGACAACGAAATATGCGGAATGGTCTTGCGGTTGGTTGAGGGGATCCAGCCGAAAGAGGATTTCCCATCGTTGCCGCGGTTTGAGGAATTGCTTGCTGAAAAGCATCTCCTAATCTCGGAACATACCCAGAAATATTTAAAGGAAGAACTCTGTTTGCCAGGGCCGGTCATAGACAGGGCGAACCGGACGAGGTGGCGGGAAGAGGGTGGATTGACGCTGCTTGAGCGAGCCAACCGTGAAGTAGACAGATTGATGAGTAGTTACGTTCCCTCGCGGCTTTCCGGAAGTGTACAGGCCGATCTAAGAAAGATCATGTTACGGGAAGCGCATGCTTGTGGTATGACCGGCCTGCCGGATATTTTCATATGAGGGATGTGCTAAAGATCCCGGTAAAAGATGTCATTCCCCGACGGGAGGAATCACTTGCCCTACAGGGAATTTCGTCATCGAAAGAACCCTCGGATAGGATAGTGAAGCTATATCAGAATGCCAGACAACTATTCGAAGCAATCTGCCGCCCGATCGGCGTCGCCGCCGATATCACGAAAGAAGATTTTGCACGCGTCTACAAAGGAGAGGGGCGCAACGAACCTTTGACACCGGTACAGGAGATATTCGAGAAGGCGGATCGCCTTGCTCTCTTCGTTGTGACCGTGGGACATGATGTACA
>CP070795.1:1668291-1673606 GCA_020343455.1 Caldifarciminota bacterium | reverse complement strand
GGCGGTCGCGCACTTGTGCTCGTTCCGGAAATCTCGATGACCCCCCTCCTTTTTGACAGATTTGAAGAACGCTTCCATAACGAAGTTGTTACAATACATTCAACTCTTACCGACAAAGACCGCCGCACCCTGTGGCATGCGATAAAGGAAGGGAAGTATCGTGTGGTGATCGGTCCTCGTTCGACCGTCTTTGTACCGATACCAGGGCTGCAGATCATTGTCGTCGATGAGGAACATGACCAGTCATACAAAGAACATACGCGAATGCCACACTACAATGCGCGCGATGTCGCGGTTGCCCGAAGCAGATTCGATAATATCGTCGTAGTATTAGGCAGTGCGACGCCCCAGGTCGAATCATATTATAACACGGAGGTCGGCAAGTATCAGTTGCTCGACCTCAAAGAGAGAATCGACTCACGTCCGCTTCCGGAGATCGAGATCATAGATCTCCGGGAAGAAACCAGGCCCTACATTTCTCCTACGTTGCAGGAATGCATTGAGAGCACGCTAAGCAAAGGCGAACAGTCGATAATCTTTCTCAACCGGCGCGGATTTGCGGCCAGCTTGATGTGCCCGTACTGTGGATTCACCGCAAAGTGCCCATTCTGCAGCCTTCCCCTTGTTTACCACAAACCCGAAAAGGACGACAAAGCGTCACTTTCCTGCCACATTTGCTCGCACAGGTCACCGGTGCGAAGCAAATGCCCGAAATGCGGGCGCGCCACACTCCTTTATCGCGGCGCGGGGACTCAGCGGGTCGAGGACATACTGAAGAAGATCGTCACCGGAATGGATTTGAAGAACGAGGACGAAATGTCTCTCGTCGTCCGTCTTGACCGGGATTCAGCAAGGCCGCGAGGCAGCATGCAGACGATCTTGAACAGATTCCAGCGAGGAGAAGCGAAAATCCTTCTCGGCACACAACTCGTGACGAAAGGTTTCGATTTCCATGACGTTACGCTGGTCGGGATAGTCAATGCGGACATAATACTACACCTACCGGATTTCCGAAGCGGTGAGCGTACCTTCCAGATATTGACCCAGGTCGCCGGGCGCTCTGGACGAGGTAAGAAACAGGGTAAGGTTCTGATACAGACCTACCACCCTGAGCAATATGCTACGATCTTCGGCCAGCTGCAGGACTACGAGTCATTCTACCAGAACGAATTACGCTGCCGAGAAGACCTCGGCTTTCCCCCTTATTCAAGATTGATCCTTTTGCGACTAAAGGGCAAGAACGAACACGATGTGTGGAACGAAGCAGAGAAACTCCACAGCGCCCTAAGAAGGAACAACGGATTCCAGATCTTCGGGCCAAACCGGTCATTCTACTACAAAATCAGGGATAATTATCGTGTTTTCCTTTTGCTCAAATTGAAGAAGAAACATCCCCAGCATAAACTGGATTACCTGCGTGTGTATAAGCCCGTAAAGTGCGACATCGAGATCGACGTTGACCCGCTCGAAGTCTTCTAACACCCCGGGGACAGGCATAACCTTTTAACCTTTTAGCTCAGATTTGCACGCAATATCAAGCGATTTTATTATAGGAAGGTAACGTTCTCTAACCCCCGAAAATTAGGGATTTATTGCAGCAAAAGTTCAAAAGGTTATGCCTGTCCCTGAGGTTTTCTGAGCCCGATCAGAAAATGGACTTCATTATTAGTTGCATGTCTGTGATGATCGATTGATTCTTTATGTAGTATAGATTATAGTAATCTTTTTCATTCTGTTTCAATGTACCTTTCTTCTCCCTCATTTTGACCTGCACCAAACCCGTAAGGCCAGGTTTGTAAGTCGGGTAAAACTTACCCGGCTTGAAGTCGATCATCTCCGAGCCAACGATACTCAACTTTCCCGTCAGAACTGAGAACAGAAGGGGAACCTTTTTCATGAACGCCATTCCTCCTTCAAAGAGAGGAACGGCCAGCGATTTCCCTCCGGTGCCGAAGATATTTCGCTGTATGAATCTCCCACCGATCAGAAGATTGAGCAGCACTAGCGGTGAAATGATGATAACAATACCGACCGCCGTACCGAAGTCGAATATCCGTTTGACGATCAGATCCAGAGGGCCGGCAAAACCCGTTATGTTAAGCAGAGGAACCGATTCTATGTCATCGACCGATGATTTTGCCACTATGTATTCAACCTCGTGAGGCACGATGCGAAAATTCACACCGCTGCCCTGGGCACGGATAATGGTTTCCAGGATCTGGGCATTGGTCAGCCGGTCCGAAGAGAATATCACTTCATCTATACGCTCCACCCTGATGACATCCTTGATGCTGTCAGTCGTCGCGAGCACCTCGGTACCGTCAATCTCCTTACCGATGTTCTGTGTGTCGAAATCGACGAATCCGCAAATTTCATAGTGCATGTCCGGCCTCGACCGTAGCTTGTTCAATATCCGCTTACCTTCTTTCCCGGCGCCGATGATTATTGCCCGTCGTAAACGCGAAAGTGGGGCCCTCCTCGCTCCCGGACCCGCGACCCTGTAGACAACGCGCCACAGTGCCATGAGAATGAATATGAGCAGGAATGAAATGAGAACCACGATTCGTGAATACGCGAATTGCTTGAAGAAATAGGTGAAGGTCGAATTGACGAGGAGCCCGAGAACACAGCCCCCCAAGACGGGTTTCAGCGGAAAGACCTCCTTGCCTCTGTAAGCACGAAATAGGTAGATACTCGACATCCAGACGAACGTGTAGACCGGCACCACGATATTGAATCGCTCAAGCGGATAGTGTGGAAAACGGATCCTTATCGCCAGTAGCAAGCTCAGCAAAATAAAAGAGAGATCAACCAGCGGAGGTGCAAGATTCTTCACGGTCTGCCACAAGAACGCCATCACCGCCCTGACATATATGCCCATCGTCAAAAGGATCCTGAGCAGAAATGAATAGCGCCCGCCAATATGTTTATTCACAAAAATAAGCATCGTTGAATAGAAGTTCGCAATGGAGGAGAATTCGGATTTCTTTGTGCTTTCTCCCTTGTAATGGATCGCTTTTGTGAAAGGTGTGTACATGATCTTCCACCCCGCCGCCTTGATCCGGTACGACAGGTCGATGTCCTCGCCGTACATGAAATAATCTTCGTCAAAATAGCCCACATGATCGAGCACGCTCTTCCTCAACATCATCAACGAACCGGACAACACATCCACCTCGGTCTCTGTATCAGCATCAACATAGCCGACATTATACTTACCAAACAGGCGGCTGCGTGGGAAAATCCGACTCAACCCGACGATCCGACAAAAAGCCACCCACGGCGTGGGAAAACTCCTGCGGCTGGAGATCTGAAATGACCCGTCCGGATTCAGCAATTTACATCCAACCGCACCCACATCGGGCCGCTCATTAAGATAAGTAATGAGCACCTTCAACGTATCTTCCTGTATGAGTGTATCAGGGTTGAGCAGTAGTACATAATCACCATTCGCATGGCGGAGCGCTTGATTGTTCGCTGCGGAGAAACCAATGTTCGTAGTATTCTCGATCAACCGCACGTGCGGGAATTTTTTTTTAACCAATGCCTGACTACCATCCACGGACGCGTTATCGACGACAAAAACTTCGATATCGATATCGCCACGCGCGCGATCGATCGCCATGAGACACTGTTCGAGAAAGGCTTTTACATTATAGTTGACGATGACAACAGACAGGTCTTTTTTCATCACCCGATTATAGGTTGACTAACGACTAAGTCAATATTGTAGCAGGTAATCATATCTTGTATAGATAGATCCTGTCTTCGGGCAGATGACCGTCGAGAGCCCAGCTGTCGAACTGCCAGACATACGAAACGATACGCGTCCCCGATTTGAGTTCGCGGATGAATTTGTCTTTAAGCCGTTCCATTGTAGGCGCGTAAAGAAAGAGCACGACAACGGTGGCTTCTGCAATGTCCTTCCCGAAAAAATTGCCATACCTGATACTCACCCTTTCGAGCTGACCCGAGAACAGTGTCATGAGCCATGCGAAGATGAACCTGAACGGGTCGATCTCATAGCCAACACCACGCGCTCCGAACCTCCGAGCTGCCGTTATCAGTACTCTTCCGTCACCACACCCGAGGTCATACACGATGTCACTGCTGCCGACGCCAGCGATATCGAGCATCTTGTGAACCTTGTCCATCGGCGCCGGGTCATAGCCAGCACCCACGGGAATCGCCCAGTACTTCCAAACCACATATAGGATGAATACGATGATGAGAGTAATCACCAATTGCATGACCATGCGATCTCCCGACGGGAACCTACTTCTTCAAATGGCGGCTAACGAAATCGAGAATGAACTCTAATCTCTTTTCACGCCTGCGCGGCGAACCATGTCGGGACAATTCGTGGCAATCTACGGGAAATCTTACCATCTCGACATCTCGTCCGAGCAATTTGAGAGCCACGAATAGCTCTTCGGCCTGCCCAATGGGGCACCGATGATCCTGTTCGCTGTGAATAATTAGCAAAGGCGTTCTTATCCTTTTGACATATTTCAGCGGCGACATGTTCCAGTAGAACTGAAAATTCCTTTTCTCCCACCAATGTCCCTTGAATTCCTTGGACAACGAGAAGCCGAAATCGGATGTCGAGAACGAAAGCATGTTCACTACGCTCCGCATCGTCACGGCGGCTCTGAAGATATTCGTATGGCCGATCAGCCAATTGGTCATGAAACCTCCGTAGCTGCCCCCCATGACGGCCATCCTCTTCCTGTCCACATATTTACGCCGCGCGAGTGCTTTGATTCCCCGTAGCAAATCCTGCGTATCCGGTATGCCCCACCTTCTGTGTAGTGCGCGCGCAAATTTCTCGCCGTAACCCACGCTGCCATGTGGATTCGAATAGAAAACAAGAAAGCCGTGCGCCGCAAGGACCTGAAACTCATGGAAGAGAGAATTACCGTAAGCAGCATGCGGTCCACCGTGGATCTGGACGATCAACGGGTACTTCCTCGTCGACCGGAAATTCGGTGGTTTCAGTAGCCAACCGTGGATTTCGTGGCTGCCAAAACCCCTCCAGTATATTTCCTCAGGCTGGACTATCCGCCGCGACTTCAGATAGTTCCGGTTCAAGTGAGTAAGTTGCTTGCGAGATCCATCTCTCAACAGATAGAGATTGCCCGGATCGCGGCTATTGCTGATCGCGAGTGCCCACGTGTTTTTCCGATCATGGTCAAAATCGTAGATCCTCTCGTTCGTTCCCGTGAGCTTGACCACTTTTCTGCTATTGATATGGACGCTGTACAGGCAAAAATCTCCGTGATCTGTCGTTATGTCGTAAACGTATTTTCCATCTC
>CP070795.1:1650736-1668191 GCA_020343455.1 Caldifarciminota bacterium | reverse complement strand
GTGAACTGGACGAACGCAAGACAAGCAAAAATCTTGACAAACGCCGTGTCTATATTGATCTCCATGAGAATCTCGTTTACAGCTGCAACACGCAATACGGCGGTAACACAATCGGACTAAAGAAACTGTCGATGCGGCTGGCGATAAACCGGGGTTCAAAAGAGGGCTGGTTGACCGAACACATGCTCGTCATGGGTGTTCACGGTCCTGGCAACCGGGTGACGTATATTACGGGAGCATTCCCATCACTCTGCGGCAAGACTTCCACTGCCATGCTCGACAACGAGACAATCGTCGGAGACGACATAGCGTATTTGAGGAAAAAAGACGGCGAGGTTCACGCGGTCAATGTCGAAAAAGGAATGTTCGGAATCATCCAGGGCATCAATTCCGAAGATGATCCGATCCAGTGGAAAGCACTTCATACTCCGGGTGAATTGATCGTCTCCAACGTACTCGTCACGCCTGAAAAAGGCGTACACTGGATCGGCAAGGACGGCGAAGTACCGCCAAAGGGACACAACCATTCGGGTGAGTGGCACAAAGGCAAGAAGGATGAAAAAGGTAACGAGATACCACCATCCCACCCCAATGCGCGCTTCACACTGTCCCTCGAGAATCTAGAGAATCTGGACAAAGCACTCCATGATCCGAAGGGTGTTGTAATCGGCGGAATGGTTTACGGCGGACGCGATTCAGACACGTGGGTACCGGTCGAGGAATCTTTTGACTGGGCACACGGCATAATCACCAAGGGAGCCTCTCTGGAATCGGAAACTACTGCCGCAACATTGGGTAAAGCCGGTGTGAGGAAGTTCAATCTCATGTCTAATCTCGATTTCTTGTCCATACCCGTTGGCCAGTATATTCAGAACAACCTGGATTTTGCCAAAGATCTGAAGAGGACACCGCTCATCTTTTCAGTGAACTACTTCCTGAAAGATAAGGAAGGCAATTTCCTCAATGCCAAGACCGATAAGAAAGTCTGGTATAAATGGATGGAACTACGGGCTCACAACGACGTAGAAGCCATTGACACGCCGACCGGACGTATCCCAAAGTATGAAGACCTCAAGAAGCTATTCAAAGACGTTCTTAACAAAGATTACGGCAAAGAAGACTACATGAAGCAATTCACGGTACGCGTACCAGAGAATCTGGCCAAGCTCGACCGCATCAAGGAAATATACGAAACCAAAGTTTCAGACACACCTAGAATACTGTTCGACGTCCTCGAAGACCAGCGTAAGCGATTGCTCGATGCACAGAAGAAACACGGCGATTACATAACTCCGGACAAACTGGTGTAGTCAGAAAGAAGAAACGAAAAAGGGCCGGCTCTGCCGGCCCTTTCCTTTAAATCGAAAAAAACAACACTATCTCATCAACACAACGGGTATCGTTTTTGAACGCGTTGGACCATCAACACTCAATAGATAAACGCCACCCGGTAACTTCCTGCCGTCGTCATCAGTACCGTCCCACGAGAATACTGATCCATGCTCCATGACACTCGCTTCATGATAGAAGGATCTAACGAGACGCCCGGTGGCGTCGTAGATTACGAGTTTCTGGCCTTGTATCAAATATCCAGCATCGAGTATAGGGTATCGTATTTGTGTTTGCACTGTAAACGGATTCGGCCATACTTCGATGCGGGATGAGGGAACGGCCGTGACCCCGGCAGTCTCGCTGATCCCTGGTGGACCAACCGGGATCGAGTCAAGAAACGGGATCTTATTGCGCGCGGTCGCCGTGATATGCATATTGCCCGCAACGAGCCCGTCGAAATTGAATATTATTTCGCCATCACTTGCGGTATGACCATAGTCATACACAACCGTATCGAGAACCACACAAACGAGCGCTGATTCCAAGGGCACACCTTGAGAGAGGACACTGACGACCAGGCTTTCATCCTCAACGGACAATGCGGAATCGTGATGCACCTCGAGCGGTTTGGGAACGGCGGTCCAAATCATCATCGAAGGATCACCAACCGTCGTGAACCCACGATACTCATCCGATGAATTGTACATATTGTAAACATTCGTGCGCCCGCCCTCACACGCTTCGCCGAATGTCTGCTTCCCCTGTCCGAACAGCGCATCGAAAAAACCTTTACACACGGCACTCCTCAGATGGGCCATGTCATAACCGCTCGTCGTCGTTGAGAAGTAGCCCGCGCCACCGCGGGGCAGCGTCGGTGTCCCCGTTAAGAACCACCTCTCGACAATCGCCGGTGTATATCCGGTGCTTAACGTTCCGCACGTTATTGACAGAACGATCGGAAGTTTAGCACCGTTCTGTGTCTGGTTCGCATCAACCTCAAACGGCCAGGTCCATTGGTTGAATGCGCACCCGCGATACAAGACGAATGCGCGTCCTTGATTGACTCTGTTGATGACCGTGGTGGAGTTGTCACCGAGTAATTTCGACAACGTGTCAATTGTGTTATAACCATTTGCCAACATATGAGCCTTTGCGTGGAGCACATCACTCCAATATATCGAATCATCACTCCAATAGGGCGGCGGGTATATCCACTCTTCCTCGTTGGCGATCAGGCATGCGTTTATGAACCACAGCGAATCGGTCAAATCGGGGGTCTTTTCATACAGCAGAATCTTGTTCACGACGGTCTGTGCTTCGGTAACAGAGTGCACGGTGAGCCGACCAGAGAGTATTTCATTGTAGATATCATAATCCATATTTGTGTAGTAGTTGTCAGAGTAACAGTTAGTGGAAAATGCATAAAAGGGTATATGGTACGGCGAACCGACGAGCAGAAGAAACTCGGGCCTTATGGGCCATGTATCATACGCATTGTCCACATATCCCTTGATCGCACCGGTCGTGGATCCGATCTGGGAAAGCGGTACGACCTTAGTTCTCAAACCCATTCTGTGTTTCCATTCGGCAAGGGGTTGGATGGCGTCATAGAAAAGATCATCCGTGATGATCAGATAACGGGCACCCATCTCTTGAGCAGAAATAACTGTACAGAAGAGAAAAGTGAGCAATAATCCTTTTTTCACATATCCTCCTTCACAATTTTATTATATCGAAATTCACCAATCGTGCAAGTACTACCTGATACCCTGCCCTGCCAGATCCTACCTTGATTGACATACCACACAATTGCGTTATAATGAGAAAGTCAATTTATAAGATTCAAGCGTGTTTCTAAAGAATCGGAGGAGCTGCATATGAGTAAAAGGACGATCGAAGATTTTATAAGGGAGCGTGAAGAATTGATCGAGAATATGTCCCGATACTGCGGCCAGGACGCCAAACGTTTCTTCCATCTCGACTCACAAGTATATAAAGATGGTGCCCTGTCTGCAAAGATAAAAGAATTGCTTGGACTCGTCGCATCTCTCGTGCTGAGGTGTGATGATTGTATCAACTACCATCTGGTGAATTGCCACGAAAATGGGATCAGTGATGAAGAACTGGCCGAAGCTCTCACGGTCGGACTCATTGCCGGTGGTTCCATAACCATACCTCACCTGCGCAGAGCCTATGGCAGCTGGGATGAATTGAAGAAAGGCGGTAAAGCATGACATCCGAATACGACAGCTACAGGACGTGGCATAATGAAAAGATCCTCGCCGACGTCGTGAACAAACTGAAGAAGAGGGATTTCGATGCAGAGTATTTCGCCACGATCGAAGAGACGAGCGAAGCACTGACCAAGGCGATACCTGCCGATGCCGCCGTCGGTATCGGCGGCTCCGTGACGATCCGCGAACTCGGGATCATCGAACTGCTCGAGAAAAGAGGCAATGAGGTAGCGCACCACTGGAAACCCAAAGCCACCAAAGAAAGGGACCGCGAAATAAGAAAAAAAGAAGGGCTGGCTGATTATTACTTGACGAGCGCTAACGCAATAACGATGAATGGTGATATCATCAATATCGATGGAATAGGCAATCGTGTGGCGCACATGATATTTGGCCCTGACAATGTCATTATCGTCGCCGGTCACAATAAGATCGTTCCTGACATAGATTCTGGGATCAGACGCAGCAGGGAAATCGCCGGTGTCATCAATGCAAAAAGAGTTGGTGCCAAGACACCGTGTGCCGAGACCGGGAAGTGTGTTGACTGCAAAGCGCCGGGCAGGATATGCCGGGTAACGACGATCATGCAGTACCGGCCATGGCAGACGAAGATCAATGTCATGCTGGTCAATGACATCCTAGGCTACTGATATGAAAGTATGCTTTCTGCAATTCAATCCTGCTTTTGGAGACAAAGAGAAGAACTGTCGTGCGGTCGAAGATCTGCTAAAGGACGTCGTCGCCGACATAGCGGTAATCCCGGAACTTTTCAATACCGGCTACGCATTTCTGAATGAAAAGGAGTTGGTCAATCTGGCTGAGCCTGCAAGTGGAGAAACCTATGAATTCATGCAGCGACTGGCTCAAGGGAAAAACATTGCTCTGGCATACGGCTATCCGGAAAGCGCAGGGGATTCAATATACAATTCCATGTCCTTTGTCGCTCCCGCCGGTATTGTCGCCACCTACCGCAAATCCCATTTGTTTTTCGAAGAGAAATTCCTCTTCAATCCTGGTGATACCGGCTTCAAGACCTTCGAATACGCCGGTATCAAGTTGGGCATGCTCATCTGCTGGGATTGGATTTACCCCGAAGCGATGAGAACCCTGGCGCTGCAAGGTGCTCAGATCATTATCCACCCCGCGAATCTCGTAACACCTTATTGCCCGGAGGCGATGGTCACGCGAGCCATTGAAAATCGTGTCTTCGTCGTCACCGCAGACCGCACCGGTGACGAGATACGAGGTGACAAGAAATATCACTTCATTGGCAAGAGCCAGGTTGTCGCTCCGAACGGTGACATCCTGACCCGTGCCGGTGAAGAAACCTGCGTGAAGGTGGTCAATGTGGAGCCAGAGCTGGCGCTCGACAAGAAGATGAATCGGCACAATGACCTCTTCCTCGACCGACGCGAGGATCTCTACTTCACGTAGTGCTTCGGTATCCGTTCCATAATCATCAATAAAACCGCTCCTGCTGCATTGCCATAACCCCGTAGTAAGAACGCAAATCCAGTGCAGTTGTTGACAGGATGTGCATTTTACTTATAATCGAGCAGATGGCGATGGAAACCCCCGAGACAATCGTCTGCGATAAATGCGGCACCCAAAGCGCGCAGGGCATCACTCACTGTGTGAAGTGCGGTCATGAATTACACCACGACTACTACAAGGGCATCCAATTCCGTAACATCCTCATCACCCTGGGGCTCTTCCTGCTCCCCTTTGTCATCTTTTTCTATATCCTCAACTCAGAGACATCACGGCACTTCGAGAACCAGGTCAAACAGCAACTCAACTATTCTGTCGAGGCAAATGCACGGGCGATTAAAGCCTTCCTTGAGGAGCGTAGGCACGATCTTCTCTCTATTTCCACAATGGATGTAACGGACATTGGCGATATTCGAAGCAGAAAGGCATTCCTCCAGAGATTCCTGAAGGAAAAACCATCCTTCGATTTCATTGCTGCAGCAGACCCGCACGGCACTGTCATCTTCTCTACCAATGACCTCCGCGGCAACATCAGCGACCTGGCATATTTCAGAAAATCAATGACCGGTGAATTCTACAACAGCGGCATATTCCACTCCGACATTCTGGATACATCGGCGATGATTGTATCTTCGCCGCTCTGCAACCGCAACGACCGACAGATCGGCGTCATATTTGCATCCATATCATTGAGCGAGCTTTATGCGCTTATTCTCGACCTGCGCATAGGCCAGACCAGCGAGATCTTTCTCGTCGACGAAAGGGGTGTATTCCTCTCTCCGTCCAAACTCGGCGGTAAGGTCCTGAAGGAATTCGGATATTACAGCAAGGACACGAACCCGCACGCAGACGGCGGCGGAGTGCTCATTCATCGCGATTACCGCGGTGAGAGGGTAATCTGCGCCTACCGGAGCTTCGAGGAATTCCATGGATACCTTGTGTCGGAAATGGATGTCGAAGAGGCACTCGCGCCGGTCGTCCGATTGAAGACGATATTCTTCTATATCTTTCTCATATTCGGTGTGTTTCTTGTTTTTTCGTCGATATTCTTTTCGCGACGTGTAACCAAACTCCTGAAAAATCTGACCGCCGCTCTGAAATCGGCTCTCGACGATCTAAGCCAGAAGAAGAGAACGATCGATACGATCAATATTGAGCTCAGAAAGAGGTTGCGCGACTGCGAATCTCTGAGTACACAACTACGCGTTTCAGAGGAGTACGTCAAGAACATCATTAACAGCATTTCGAGTGGCGTCGTCGCTTTTGATAGAAAGCTCCGGATAACGTACTATAATGATTTCGTACGCACATTGTCCGACAAGGGACAAATATCTATACAGACACACCTGTATGATGCTCTTCCGATCATGAAGAACGAAATCATTGTCAAAGCCGTAGAAGGAATATTCAGCCACAAAGAACCTTTCCACATATCAAGGATCTCGGTCTCAAATGACCGCCGCGACTACATCTTCAGCATCTCTGGATTTCCAATACGCCACGCGAACGATATTTCTGGAGCGACACTCCTGATAAATGACATTACACAAGAGGAAAAGATGCATGCCCAGATGGCCGATTACGAAAAACTCTCGGCCCTCAGCCAGGTCGCTCTTGGTGCGGCGCACGAAATAAATAACCCACTGCTAGGCATCACATCATACATTGAACTGCTCATCGAAGACGAGAAGGATGTAGAAAGAAGAACGCAAGCGAAACAAGTATTGGACAGTGCGTACCGCATTTCAGAGACGATACGCGGGCTCTTGAATTTTGCCCGTCCCTCACCCCCGGCGTTTACCAAAATCAATATTAGCAAACTGATCACCGAAACCATATCATTCCTCACCCATCAACCACTCTTCAAGAAGATAAAGATCCATGCGCAACTTGCCGATTCTATACCACACATCAGTGCTGATGCCAACCAGATAAGGCAGGTGCTGCTCAATGTCTTTCTCAATTCAGCTCAGGCCATGCCCGGAGGTGGTTCCATCACCGTCACATCTCAGAAGGTGAAGTTCGAAGAGCAAGTAGAATTAAAGATCATCGACACGGGTAACGGTATCTCCCAGGAAAATCTGACACGGGTGTTCGATCCGTTCTTTACAACCAAGAAAGGCGAGGGTACCGGTCTCGGTCTGAGCATCAGCTATAGTTACATCAAGAACCACAACGGACGGATTACGGTCAGCAGCGAATTTGGTAAGGGAACCGAAGTGACACTGATACTGCCGATCAGACAGAAAACCAAGAAACAACCTCAGGTCATTGAATAATGGCTACATCGATTCTGGTCATCGACGATGAAGTATTGACCCTGAACAATCTCAGGCGGGCGTTGACAAAAGAAGGATACGAAGTCATGGTTGCCGACTCCGGGGAGACCGGTATTGAGATCTTCAAGAAGAATCACCCCAATCTAGTATTGGTCGACCTGATGCTTCCCGGTATCGACGGAATTGAAGTCTTGAAGCAAATAAAGGACCTTGAAGCCAATACCGTGGTCATAATGATCACTGCTTACGAGATCATCGAGAAGGCAATTGAAGCCATGAAGTTGGGTGCATATGACTACATGATGAAGCCATTCAAGATAAACGAACTAAAGGCTGGGATCGCGCGCGCGCTCGAACTGCAATCGCTACGGGTAAGGGTATCGGACACGATCGAAACTGAACGCGGCAAGTACTACTTCGACAGGATAACCGCACGGAGCAGACGTATGACCGATGCCGTAAAAACAGCCCGACGGGTGGCGCCACTGGACAGAACTACCATCCTCATCACGGGCGAAAGTGGCGTCGGCAAAGGACTCTTCGCCCGAGCAGTACACTATAACAGTGGACGCGCTGAAGCGCAATTCACAGAGCTGAATTGCGCTGCCATCCCGGACAATTTGTTGGAGAGCGAACTCTTCGGCTACGAACCCGGGGCTTTCACGGATGCACGTAGACGCAAGATAGGATTGCTGGAAAAAACCGACCGTGGCACCCTATTTCTTGATGAGATCGCGGACATGCCCCTTCCGCTGCAGGCGAAGGTTCTAAAGGTACTTGAGGAGCAATCTTTTTCGCGGCTTGGCGGAACGAATCAAATCACGGTAGACGTCCGTATCATCGCTGCCACTAATAAAGACCTGCAGAAGCAGATCGAACAAGGAGACTTCCGGGAAGACCTCTTCTACCGGCTCAATGTGGTTCCGATCGCAATACCGCCGTTGAGAGAGAGAAAGGAAGATATAATACCCCTTGCCCTATCATTCATCGAGGAATTCAATGTCGAGCTCCATCGATCATTCAAAGGTATATCCCCTGACGCAGCGCGTGCTTTGACCGAATATGACTGGCCTGGGAACGTACGTGAATTACGGAACATCGTCGAAAGAACCATGGCGCTCCATCAGGGCGAAGAGATACTCGCCGAACATCTTCCTATTGAGATAACGGCAAGCAGGCACATTGAACCGGTCATAAGAGAACAAGTAAAACAGGAAGGCTTCACGAGCCTGAAGGAATTGGAGGATAGATACATAAAAGATGTATTGACCTATACCGAGGGGAACAAATCGAAGGCAGCCAAGATACTGGGCATACATCCCACTTCGCTATTCCGAAGACTCAAGAAGAAGAAGTAGTACAAAAGAACCTCCCTTCTTAACCGACCCACGACATTTTACATCACTGCATTTTGCTATAATCACAAGCAAAATGCTATAGTTCGTCAATTAATGTCTCAAAATTCAAAGACAATTCGCAGGCACGCCAATTGCATTACTTGATGTAAACGGAGGTTGGTCATGGTGAAATTAAACAACACCAAAATTCAAGAGAAGAAATATGATCCATTCATCGAGGCAACGATGCAATATGAAAGGGCTGCCAACTCGCTGGATCTGGAACCATGGATATACAACCGGTTGAAGTTTCCGGAAAAAGAATTGACCGTGCATATGACAATAACACGGGACGACGGTAAAGTAGAAACCTATACGGGCTATCGTGTCCAGCATTGCACGGTCAGGGGGCCAGGCAAAGGAGGCATTCGTTACAGCCCGGACGCGTCTCTCAGCGAGTGTAAAGCGCTTGCTGCATGGATGACATGGAAGACAGCAGTACTTGATCTACCCCTCGGTGGTGCCAAAGGTGCGGTAATTTGTAACCCGCCGGCAATGACCGAAGGCGAGCTCGAAAAACTGACCAAGGAGTATACCTATTCAATTAAGGAGATAATCGGACCGAATCGTGATATACCCGCGCCGGATGTCTGGACAAATGCCCGAACCATGGCATGGATCTGTGATGCCTACAGCCGGTATGTCGGGCATTTTGAACCTGCCGTAGTGACCGGCAAACCCCTCGAAATAGGTGGGTCACTCGGGCGCTCCGGAGCAACGGGCTTGGGTATGTACTACTCGTTGCTCGAAGCCTCCAAGCATCTTGAATACCCACTTGAGGGCAAACGGGTCGCCATCATCGGATATGGCAATGTCGGCTGTTCTATTGCGGAATTGTTATATCCCTATGGCTGCAAGATCATTGCGATAACCGACATCTACGGCGGTATATACAACAGAA
Source organism: Caldifarciminota bacterium (assembly GCA_020343455.1). Taxonomy (GTDB): domain Bacteria; phylum Hydrothermota; class Tepidihabitantia; order SM23-42; family SM23-42; genus SM23-42. Next base: position 1,658,557 of record CP070795.1, on the reverse strand, counting down.
ACGGAATAAACATAACTGAATTGAGCGAATATGTAACCCAGACAAAGAGCGTAAGGGGATTCAAGAAATATGATTCGATCACCAATGAAGAATTGCTCAGCCTCAATTGCGACATCCTTCTGCCATGCGCAGTCGAAGGTATGATCAATGAAAAGAATGCGCACAAACTAAAAGCAAGGATCGTCTGCGAAGGCGCAAACGGACCTACGACCGCCGATGCAGACGAAATCCTTGTCGAAAACGGCGTCTTCATGCTGCCCGATATCCTGGCAAATGCAGGCGGTGTCACCGTTTCGTATCTGGAGTGGATCCAGGATCTGCAAAAGCTTTTCTACAGTGAAGAGGAAGTAAAGACCAGATGCTGGAAGATGATGCAGAAAGCATTCTGGGATGTCGTCCGTGTTGCCGACAAATATAAGACGAACACGCGCCACGCAGCATACATCCTCGCGGTTCAGCGGGTCGCAGATTCTATAAGAATGTTCGGTAAAATCGGCAGAAACTAACCGTACATAGAAATTCGTCCAGCCGGGTTCTACCTGAACCCGGCATTTTTTTTGCCAGTGAGTGCACAAAAGCAGTATGAGTGCAAAACGCAAGGCATAGATGAAGCACCCATTGCATAATGCGATAGCACAACATGGAAGAAGCCTGTTGACTATGCCTCAAAAGTACGTATAATAATGCCCCGAGAAAGGAGTGATATGAAAATCAACGCGAAGGATATTTCGAGAATAGTTAGCAAATATCACGATGAAAAGTCATCCCTCATCTCCGTCCTCCAGGATGTACAGGAAGAATATCACTGGCTTCCTCCGGAAGCGCTCCGATTTGTCTCAGAAAAGCTGTGTATTCCGTTGATCGATGTTTACAGCGTGGCCACTTTCTACCGTGCATTCAGCCTCACCCCGCGCGGGGAGCATGTGGTGACCGTGTGTCTGGGCACAGCATGTCATGTACGCGGAGCGCCGCTCGTTCTCGACCGCATGAGAAATCGACTAGGAGTTGAACCGGGCTGTACCACTGATGACGGCAAGTTCACGCTGGAGAGCGTCAACTGCCTGGGCGCCTGCGCCTTGGCGCCGATCGTTGTCGTCGACGGTAAGTACCACGGTCAGACCACAGTGAAGAAAGCAGATCAGATAATCGAAGAATACCACAAAAAAAGACCGAAGAAAAGGGCAACTCGCAGAAGAAAAAAGTAGGACATGACCCTATCCCAAATAAGAATCCTGCTCGATGCAGAATTCATCTGCGAACACGGAATGAAAAACTCCGACATAAAATATGCCAAAGCATCGGACCTCATGAGCGACGTCCTTGCATTCTCCCAACCTTTTTCCGATCGTAACACAATCCTCATAACCGGGCTCACCAATAAACAGGTCATCAGAACTTGCGAAATCGCCGGGGTCGGAGCTATTATTTTCGTGCGCGGCAAGAATCCGTCGGCCGAGACCATCGAACTTGCCCAACGATGCAAGATAACACTTCTCACAACGAAGTTGAAGATGTTCGAAACCTGTGGAATTCTCTATACAAACGGCATAACGGGTGTAGCACCCGGCACACACGGAAATCCATCAGATGCGACCTGAAGCGCTCTTTCAGAAGGAATTCACGATTCAGGGCGGCGACTTTGTGAATGCCGGAGAATCATCGTGTATGATAAGAAACACGCTACGTGAGATCGGGGTCGATAGTGATATCGTGCGGCGCATGGCAATTGCCGCATACGAAGCAGAGATGAACGTTGTCATGTATGCTCTCCGCGGTACAATGCAAATAAGCGTCTACCGCGATGAAATCCTTCTGACGATCGACGACAAAGGACCGGGCATACAGAATATCGATATGGCAATGCAACCCGGATTCTCAACGGCGACCGAGGAAATGCGCGAGATGGGATTTGGCGCCGGCATGGGTTTGCCCAACATAAAGAAGAACGCAGACGTTTTCAACATTACATCACGTGTCGGTAACGGCACGAAACTCGAAATCCGGATCTTCCTTGATGGGAAAAAGACGAGAAAGTAGTTTCATTCATTCAATAAAGGTTGACGATGCAACATGCATCGGATGTGTTGCGTGCATGAAGGTTTGTCCGACCAAGGCGATACGGCTACGCGGCGGGAAAGCACATATTAACTACGAACGATGTATCGATTGCGGCGGTTGCTTACGAATCTGTCCGCACCATGCCGTCATACCGGTCACCACTTCGCCATCCGACCTCAATCGATTCAACTACAAAATCGCATTGCCCTCACCCGTCGTCTATTCCCAATTCGGTAGCACGGTAATGCCCAGTGAAATTCTCACGATTCTGACCGAGATCGGATTCGACCATGTATACGACGAAGCCCTCGTCTGCGAAATGGTGAGCGTTGCAATCGAGGAATATCTCGACGAGAACAAATCACCAAGACCTATAATATCGTCCACTTGCCCTGTCGTCGTAAGGCTCATCCAGAGACTTTTTCCTTCTCTCTGTAAGAACATCCTGCCATTGGAACCGCCTCGCGAAATCGCAGCCAAGAACCTGCGTTCCGAAGCCATGAGAGAAAAGAAAATAGCGCCTGAGGAGATCGGCATCATCGACATCACCCCCTGCTCTGCAAGGATGGTCTCGATAAGCCACCCCGAGACAATGGAGAAGTCGAACCTCGACGGGGCGATCCCGATAAAAGATATCTATAACAAAGTCATGCTGAGGCTCAAACGCAGCATGCCGATGGTCATGATGCAGAGCCAGACACGGATCAGTGGCATCGGCATTGGTTGGGCGATCGAGGGCGGCGAGATAAGGGGGCTTAAATACACGAATTCCGTGTCCGTCTCTGGAGTCCTTAATACTATAAGGCTCCTACAGGATGTAGAGTCAGGTCGCCTGAAGAACATCGAATACCTCGAGTGCTTGATATGTCCTGACGGATGCATTGGCGGCCCGCTCACCGTAGAAAACCGATTCATTGCGAAGAGCAATGTCCTGCGTCTCATACGACACTTCGGCGGCAAGAAAAGAGTCAGTGTAGATATGGTCAAGACACTCTACAGGGAGAATTTCTTCTCGTTCAAATGGGCTGTTGAGCCTAAGTCGTTTCCTCCTCTTGACAAGGACAGGAACGTGGCGATTCTGAAGCTCAAGCAGAAAGAGGAATTGCTAAAAAGACTCCCGGGCACCGATTGCGGCGTTTGCGGCGCTCCGGACTGTACAACTCTCGCCGAAGATATTGTACGGGGTGAATCTAAGATCGAGGATTGCATATACATCAAAAAGAAATCATCGGGTGAAATGAAAAATAGTGGAGATAAAAAATGAAGATTCGAGAAATCGTGAAAGCGTGCGATCTCCAGTTGTTGACTGGAGAAAAAATGCAAGACCGCGAAATAACCGGAGGCTATGTCAGTGACCTGCTCAGCGATGTCATGGCTCACTGCAAGAAGGGAGCCGTTTGGATCACGCTCCAGGCACATCCAAATATCGTCGCGGTTGCTGTACTCAAAGAAATTTCAGGTATCGTAATCGTCAATGGCCGCAAGCCGGAAAAAGACACGATCACCAAAGCCGAAACCGAAAGCGTTTCCATCATGAGCACTGAACGCTCGGCCTTCGATGTGACTGGACAACTGTATGGCATGGGCTTGCGTGGAACGCGTTGATGTTGAAATGTCATCAAGTGGACCTTCACATACACTCTTGTCTGTCTCCGTGCGCCGATTTGATGATGTCACCCAAGAGAATAGTCCAGGCCGCTATCGCGAAGAAACTCGACATGATAGCAGTGTGCGACCATAATTCCGCAGAGAACGTTGAGGCCACCATGACAGTGGCGCGTAATACGAGATTAACGGTTCTTCCCGGTATGGAAGTAACCAGTTCAGAAGAAGTCCACGTATGTGGCATCTTCAGAGACGCGGACGCGACTTTGACCCTGCAGGAATTGGTGTACAGTCAACTCTCCCCGGGCGAGAACAACGCGGCACTTTTTGGCGATCAGATCATCGTCAATGAATTTGATGAGGTCGAAGAGTACAACCGACGGTTGTTGATTGGAGCCACCAACCTATCAGTGGAAAGAGTTGTGGCCGAGATCCACCGTCTTGGTGGTCTGGCCATAGCATGCCATGTCGACCGCCAGGCGTATAGCATCATCGAACAACTGGGGTTCGTCCCGAAAAATCTCCAACTGGACGCACTGGAAATATCTGCTGCAACCACCTTTGACCAGGCCGTAAAGCGGATACCACAATTAACAGAATACCCTATCGTATCATCTTCCGATGCCCACAGCTTGGATGAAATTGGAAAGATTGCAACTTCTTTTAAGATCGAAAACCCAGACTTCGACGAGCTGCGGCAAGCATTGCGCCGCGAAAATGGGCGGAGCATATCCCTCAGGGGTTAGGTGTGGATGACTTATCATTGCATGTCCTCGATATCATTGAAAATGCGGTTGCAGCAGGCGCTACGAATATTGAGGTCCGGATCACCGACGACGAAGAGCAAAATCTTTTTATGATCGAAATCGCAGACGACGGAAGAGGCATGGACAAAGAAGCGTTGAAAAAGGCAATCGATCCTTTTTACACGACAAAGACCGTCCGCAAGGTAGGACTGGGTCTCTCTATGCTGGCTCAAGCCGCAAATGAAGCCGGGGGCAAATTCGAGGTACAATCACAACCCGGCAGAGGTACGAAGATTCATGCACGTTTCATGCACGATCATATTGACCGTAAGCCGTTAGGCGATATGGCTGAGACGATAACAGCTTTCATCGCAGGCAACGGCGAGAAAGTCGATCTTACTTATCATCACCGTCGGGGTGATCAGGAGTTTTTCTTTTACACCGCAGAAATAAAACAGGTGCTCGAAGAGATCACAATTTGCCACCCTGAGGTTATCTCCTTTATCAAGAGAGAAATCCGGGATGGCGTGAAATCAATTTCCAAAAGGAGCAAAATATGAAGAAATTAAAGATCGGTGACCTTGCCAAGATACGCGACAAGGTAAGAAAAACCGCTGTACTAAGGCAAGGTAAAGCAAGGGCAAAGATAACAGTCCATATGGGAACCTGCGGCATTGCAGCCGGCGCTCGTGACATACTTTCCGGCCTGCTCGAGGACATCAAATCAAAGAAGCTGAGCGACGTCATCGTAACGACCTCAGGCTGTGCTGGACTCTGTAGCAGGGAGCCTATGGCAACGGTCGAGATCACCGGAAAACCTCCGGTTAAATACGTTGATCTGACAACTGAAAAAATGAAAAAGATCCTCAGCCAGCACGTAATCAAAGGTAATATCGTCAACGAATACGCCCTTGCCATCGGCAGCGAAAGGACACATTGACGCCGAACGCTATACGCCTTACGCTAGACGCCATATGCATAGAGCGTCGGGCGTCACGCGTTGTGCGTAGATCAAGGAGGTTAGTTTGAAAGACTTTCGAATGCACTTGCTCGTGTGTGCGGGAACAGGTTGTGTTGCGGCAGGATCTTTTGATATCAAGAAGGCACTCGAAAAAGAGATCATCAAGAAGAAACTGCAGAATGAAGTGACGGTCATTGCGACCGGCTGCAATGGATTCTGTGAAAGAGGGCCTATCGTGGTCGTTCAGCCCGACGGCGTGTTCTACCAACGGTTGAAGACGGATGACATACCTCACCTCGTTGAAGAACACCTGCTCAAAGGACGGCCCGTAAAGGACCTGATGTATGTTCCGCCGGCCGAAGCGAAACCAGTGCCGAAGATGATGGACATCGGATTTTTCAAATACCAGCGGCTAATCGTTCTGAAGAACCGGGGACGCATCGATCCAGAAAATATCGACGAATATATCGCATTTGATGGATACCGCGCACTTGAAAAGGCACTGACCGAAATGAAACCGGACGACATCATCAGTGAAGTCAAGGCATCGGGACTCAGAGGTCGCGGTGGCGCCGGCTTTCCGACCGGCTTGAAGTGGGAATTATGCAGGAAGGTGCAGAACGGCCCGAAATATGTTGTCTGCAATGCTGATGAAGGCGACCCCGGTGCATTTATGGATCGCAGCATCCTCGAAGCAGACCCCCATGCCGTCCTTGAAGGAATGATTCTCGGCGCGAGGGCGATCGGTGCTGCGGAAGGTTTCATCTACGTTCGCACCGAATATCCGCTCGCCCTGCAGAGAATAAGGATCGCAATCGAACAAGCCGAGAAATACGGCTTGCTTGGCAAGAATATACTCAATTCCGGTTTCGACTTCTCGATCGAGGTGAAACGCGGTGCCGGTGCATTCGTTTCCGGCGAAGAAACGTCATTATTGGCGGCGATCGAAGGCAAGATTGGCATTCCCAAACAACGTCCACCCTACCCGGTGCAGAAAGGACTGTGGAAGAGACCGACCAATATCAACAACGTCGAGACGTGGGCAAATGTACCCCATATTATATTACGCGGCGCACACTGGTATTCTGAGATAGGAACCGAAGGCAGCAAAGGCACGAAAATTTTCTCCCTGGTCGGGAAGATAAACAACACCGGACTCGTTGAAGTACCCATGGGCATTACCATGAAAGATATCATATATGAGATCGGCGGCGGCATCCCCGGCAACAAACAGATAAAAGCTGTTCAGACCGGGGGTCCATCAGGCGGCTGTATACCCAAACAACTGCTCGATCTACCAATCGACTACGAGAGCCTGAAAGGGGCTGGATCCATGATGGGGAGCGGCGGAATGATCGTCATGGATGACGATACCTGCATGGTCGATGTCGCAAAATATTTCATGAATTTTCTACGAGATGAATCATGCGGCAAATGCCTGTCTTGCCGCGAGGGCACGCAGAGAATATGGGAAATCCTTGACCGGATAACAAAAGGGAAAGGCAAACCGGACGACATCTCCCTGCTCAAAGAGCTGGCCACGGCGACAAAGGACGCATCGATGTGCGGACTCGGACAGACTGCTGCGAATCCGGTCATGAGCACGCTCAACTATTTTGCCGATGAGTACGAAGCACATATCAAGTACAAGAAATGTCCTGCCGTGGTATGCAAGCAGATAATCTCTTCACCGTGTCAGCATACATGTCCGATCGCCACCGAAGCTCCCCAGTACATCGCTTACATCGCACACGGCGAGTTCGAAAAAGCATACGACATAATCTTGAAGGATAATCCACTGCTCAATGTCTGTGCCCGCGTCTGCCACCACCCGTGCGAGATCAAGTGCCGCGCCGGCCAGGGCGGAAAACCGATTGCCATCCGTGCGCTCAAACGCGCTGCCATCGAGTACAGTAATGGCAGGAAACGCAGGAAACCACGGATTGCCGCCGGTCCGAAAGTCGCAATCATAGGTTCAGGACCGTCCGGACTCATGGCTGCGTTCGCGCTTGCCCAAGAAGGTTGTGCCCCGACTATTTTTGAGGCCCTACCAATCGCCGGTGGTATGCTCGCAGTCGGCATACCGGCATATCGGCTGCCCAGAAAGGCACTCGAAGAGGACATCAGACGCGTGATCAATGCTGGTGTTGAGATAAAAACGAACCAAAAACTGGGTAGAGATTTCACTCTTGAACGACTCAGAGAGCGGGGTTATAAGGCAGTGTACATAAGCATCGGCGCGCATAAGAGTATCAAGCTCGGCATCCCCAACGAGGAATCCACCGGTGTGATCCCGGCAATGCATTTCCTGACCCAGGTCAGCCTTGGCAAGAAGGTCGTCGTTGGTCAGAGGGTCGGAGTGATCGGCGGGGGCAACTCTGCGGTCGATGCTGCCCGCGTGGCGAACCGCCTGCACAATGTCAAAAAAGTCACCATCATATACCGAAGAAC
>CP070795.1:1628021-1650636 GCA_020343455.1 Caldifarciminota bacterium | reverse complement strand
ATCTATAGATACCACCAACTTGAAGAAATATTCCTAACAACGAGATAATCGATTCAAGCCAAGCGCACCAGGATATGAGAAGACCATCAGGACAGCAGAGTACCGGACGAGGAAGCATACTGCTCATACTTGTTTCATCGTTGAAATTCTACTGTTCCGACCCCCTTCCAAGCGACATCCTTGTTTACAGGTTTGCTGCTTCTTTACCGCGGGGCGTGAATCATGTAACATGAATCGTACCTCCGGTTTGCGGTCTTGTACCACTGCTCCTGCTCACAGATTCTTTACAAAGATAGAAAAAAATATATAATTCCTTAATGAAACGGGCGATCGTCCTGATCATGGACGGAGTGGGGATTGGTGCCCTGCCGGACGCGGCGAAATACGGCGATGAAGGGAGCAATACGCTCGTCAATCTCGCTGAGCGATGTAAGGGCTTGAATCTGCCAATGCTCCAGAAGCTCGGCCTCGGGAATATTGCGAAAATAAAAGGGGTGAAAAAGGAAACAAAGCCATCTGCCTGTTTCGGCAAGATGGCAGAGAAGTCTCCGGGCAAAGATTCCACATCAGGGCACTGGGAACTGTGCGGGATCATTCTGGAAAAGGCTTTTCCCACTTTTCCCCGCGGTTTCCCCTCTGATATAATCACCTCATTCGAGAAAAAGATCGGCCACGGGATACTTGGCAACATGCCGGCATCAGGCACCGAAATAATCAAGCGACTCGGCGAAACGCACATCAGAGAAAGAAGACCGATTGTATATACTTCGGCCGACAGTGTCTTTCAGGTCGCATGTCACATGGATGTCTTCTCTCTCGAAGACCTCTACTCTTTCTGCAAGGTCGCTCGTTCACTCCTGCAGGGTGAGTACGGCGTTGCGCGGGTCATCGCCCGTCCCTTCGCGGGTCAGAACCCCGATTTCTACAGGACGAAGGACCGGCGCGATTTCTCTATGGCGCCACCCGAACCGACCTTACTGGATATTGCCCACCAAAATGGCATCGGAGTCACTGTGATCGGTAAGGTTGATGATCTCTTCAACCACCGGGGGTTCGACCGTTCATTCCATTCGGTGAACAACATGGAATGTGTTGATCTTGTGATATCGGTCATGAAGCAGAATGGCAGCGCCCTTATCGTCGCTAACTTCGTACAGTTTGACATGGACTGGGGACATCGCAACGACGTCGAAGGTTTCAGAAAAGGTCTTGTCGAAATGGATGGAGGCGTCGAACGTATCATCAAACGTGCCCGGGAAGGTGATTTGATATTCATCACCGCCGACCACGGCAATGACCCCACCACCCCTTCCACCGACCATTCGCGGGAGCACGTCCCGATTCTTGCACACAGCAAAGGTATGGCAGGTTATAGCCTGGGAACGCGCGAAACATTCGCCGACCTGGCAAAAACGGCAGCGCGCCATCTCGGCATCGAGGGGATACGGCATGGCAAAGATTTCCTCAAATAGAGCAGTTTCTAAGAAGATTTCAAGTGAACTGATCAGGCGCGTTCAGCGCGTGCTTAAGAATGCCTACGCGCCCTACTCAAACCTCTCTGTCGGTGCGGCACTCTACTGCGCAAACGGGAATATATACACGGGTTGCAATGTCGAGAACAGTTCGTATTCAGTGACGATGTGTGCGGAACGGATAGCGTTGTATAAAGCGATATCGGAAGGTGAAAGGAATTTCCTGTTACTGCTTCTCTACTCGCCAGCAGTAGACAGAATACTGCCGTGCGGCGCGTGCCTGCAGGTGTACGCCGAGCTTGCGCCGGACATACTGATAACAACGATGAATGCGAAGAAAGAATTCTGCTTTTACCCGCTCCATACCCTGATCTCTAAGCCGTTCCGGCTGAAAAGATAACGGATCGCCATATGCACTTTCATTTCGGCATAAACATCCCCAAGTTGACCAAGGACCAATTCTTCCAAATCGCAGACACGATCGAAAGATCATGGGGAAGGATCGACATCGGAGAGAAGGATCTGCTCATCGGAAGCAGCAGGGAGAGCAATATTCTCTGCTGCCTCCTCCAGTTAAAGCAAGAGTACCCTGAAGCACGCTTCGGATTTTCGCAACACGTGGTACTCGCAAAGGGGCTCTCTAAGATTGCCGAAAAAGGCGAAATACTCATATCCGAAGAAATCGAGAAGATCGTCATCGACGACTTCAATGTAACATGCCTGGGGATGTTATCCATTCAAGGCATGGCGAACGAAATACTCGTCTGCCGTCTCGAAAAACCGACCAAGGATGTCAAACCACCAGAACAAAAACCGGCCGTGCCTCACATTTCTCGCCGAAGCCAGATCGAATCACTCGAACATCATCTGACCGTCACCAAGGCAGTGCTCGTCGTATGCCCGACCGGAGGCGGCAAAACGTCTTTCTTTGACGAAATCGTTGACCGGTGGCGCGATCAAAAGATCATATACCGTACCGCATGCCCATCGTATATGCGCGGGATTACGTTCCAGCCAATAACAGATCTGGTAGCGCAGTTGTTCGAAATCGATACGGCCAGCAACATTGAGGAAAAACAGAAGAAGATTGAACAGAAATTGAAGGAACTAAAGATCGTTGATATCGCAACATCGTACCTGTCCATGCTTGATTTCCTCTCACTCTCGGACGAAGAATCAATACTCGAAAAGATAGCGCTGAAGACGAGGGTCGAGGTATTGACCGACACCGTCGCCGATATAATGAAGCGGATATCGTGGAGCAAACCGGTAGTCTTGATCACTGAGGATGCAGAGAACATGGACGCTTCCTCAACAATCTTCATGCAGCAGCTGATAACCAAACTGGCCGAGGAGGACGTCTCGTTCATTTTCTGCTCTTATCTCTCACACACCAACCTTTCCGGTCTGCAGGAATTCGAACTCCAAGAGATCGTCAAGAAGGACCTCTCCAGGCTTGTGGAAGAGACGATAGGCGAGACCATGACACTACCGCCTACGACCCCCTTTCACGTCATGCAGTATATAAGGTTATATAGCGAAGAAAAACTAACCTACCTGTACAGGCAATACCAGGGTGAAACCTCAATAGCCGGGTTTGCTCTGTCCTACCACGATCTCAAGACCATAATCAAAAGAAGGTTTGAGATCCTCAACGACAAGAAGAATTTCATATCGAACCTGACGATTGCCGGCGTCAAGATACGCCCTGATGAATTTCCGCTTGAAGAGGGGAATACCGAACTCTTCGGTTATTTCGTGAGAGCAGGATACTTAACAAGGAGATATGACTATTATGTCTTTGCTAACCCGATCCTGCACGACGAATTGTATGAACTCGCTGCAAACAAGAAGAACATGCATCTTCGGTTCGCCGATTACTACTCCCGGATCAGCGGGCATGAAGAGCAGGCAGCCTTTCATTACCGTAAGGCAAAGAATTACCGAAAAGCAATAGAATTCCTGATGAAATCGGCGAAACAGGCCGTGCGCAAGGGCGGTTATGAATCTGGCATCGAATACTACAATCAAGCGCTTGAGCTATGTCAGCGCAAGCGAGATGCAGCGGAACTTGAACTCGTCATCGCGCTCAATGAAGGGTTAGCTGACGTCCATCGTGCTCTCGGAGAAGAAGACAAAGCGCTGAAATACTACAAGGTCGTACTCGACAGCTACAAAGAAATTCTCAAAGAATGATCTGGTTTTTGTGCTTGGGGTTACTGCAGGATACAACTCTGAGCGACACCCTCGATGTCATTAACTACCGGGCAAACCGGATCACCTATGACCTGGAGAATTCTCTTATAATCCTCAATGATTCGTCCGTCATAAAATACAGGGACATCATTCTGACATCAGACAGTGCCTACTACCACGTAGAATCGAACATTCTCGAGGCATTCGGCAACTGCGATCTCAAACAGGCAGATGATTCGATCCGCGGTGAATTCCTTAGGTACAATATCGAAACCCAGAAAGCTCTGATGGCAAGCGGTCGTACGCAGATCGACAATGGATTCATTACCGGGCAGGAAATATTCTGGATCGACGAAAAGACAGTGCACAGTTATCGAGGCAAATACACTACCTGCAGCGACTCTCCACCGCACTACTACTTCTTTTCTCCAAAGATGAAAGTGTACCTCGGCGACATGGTCATCGCACGCCCGATCTTCCTTTACATCCAGGACATCCCGGTTCTCGGCGCCCCGTTCTGGTTCGTGCCGATATCTTCGAAAAGAAAGTCAGGTTTGCTACCGTTCCGAATGGGTAATTCGAGCACCTTCGGCAAGTACATACGGGGCTTCGCGTACTACCTCGTATTATCCGACTATGCCGATGTGACGTTCCAGCTCGATGCAATGGAGAAGAAAGGCATCATGCCGCACGTCGAGGGCATCTGGGATTACGCACCTTTCTCAAAAGGTAAGATCTACGCATCCTATATCCGCGACACGCAGACGCAAAAGGTAAGATACAGTGTCGAAGCGCGCAATACCTCGGATCTATTCCTGCTGGGGTCAAGCCTCAACTGGGACATCAAATACGTCAGCGATAACAGTTATCGCCAGGACTACGCCGAGACGACGGCGATCTGGCTCGAAAAGGAAATCACCTCGGCGGCGACTCTGACGCGCTCCGTGGCAGGTTTCAAGAACACCCTGGCATTTGAACGGCGTCAGGATTTCTCCGACACGACGGTCAGCCTTAAACTGCCGTACTACACCATCAGCGGACCCTCGTCGATGTTGCTCTCAACCGTTAACTATGCCATCACCGGACACATCAGCAGGGACCGCCTCACCACCAGCATAGATACCAGTGAAGTCATCGGCGCCAACCTCCACACGACACCCTCATTACAGCAGAATGTGCTCAATCTACTGACGGTCTCACCGAAATTGGACCTCGATCTGGCCGTGTTCAATGAAGATACCCTAGGCGATCGGTGGCCTTCCCGGTTCGGCTATTCCTTCTCCACGACCGCAAGCACGAATTTCTTCCGCGTCTTCGGTATTCAATTCATGGGGGTGCATGGATTACTGCACAAAGTCCTGCCGAGCGTCACCTATACATACACGCCGGCATTTGATTTTGCCCGATTTCCGCGAGCGACCGGAATACCGTCTTACAATCACACGAACAGCCTGAGTTTCGGATTGAATCAAGAATTCGAGGCAAAGATCGGGGATGAAGAGAGAAAAGTGAATATTCTGAGGATCAATCTAGGGGGCAGATACAGCTTCATCACAGATTCTCTGTCGCCGTTCAGTTTTCTCGTTTCTGCACCGCATAATCCATTCCCTCCACCCGTCTCGATTTTCACGGTCCAGGTCGACGGCACTATCGATCCTTACACAAGGGACTACACCTATAATATCACGAATACATCGGGAATAAAACTCGATTTTCTTTCGCTAACCGTTAACCAGAGCTACCGAAAGGAGAGCGGTTATCAGGTTTGGTTCAACGGCGAGATCAAACCTACCCGAAACTGGAGCATGACATATTCAGCGCGCTATGATTTGCCGACCAAGAAGCTCGTCGACTACAGTTTTGGCATCGTACGTGATCTTCACTGCTGGGAAGCCGTCTTCAATTTCAATCAACTGGGTGACGAGTGGCGCTATGACTTTAAGGTCCGGATAAAGACGATCCCGGAAGTATCGATCGGCAAAGGGTTGCTCGGATACATCTTCGAGTGATCACTCAAAGAATAGATCCCTATTGTCAACCAGTTTTTCCGGCGTGAACAAAACCTGGGAAATGTGCTGAAGCCTCATCTGACGGCTCCACTGCAGCATACCAGCCATCGTCGAATCAACCGGCGTCTCCTCTTTTCGATCGCAGCGAATGATGTAGCCGCTGTATCTCGCGATCACGGGCTTTGACATCTGCCCCGGTTCCAGAGAAATAAGCGCACCCGCAAATTCATCACCGTGCATGTTGCGAAGAACATGGACATTCTGATCTCTCAAACCTCCCTGGAACTTCACAACCGTATCCGATACGGCAATATCCTCCATCGACCTTCCGGACATCAACTGCGCGTGTACATCCTCCAGACGTCGGGTCAACAACTTCCCGTATTCCTCATTTTCGATCGCCGCTTTCACCCGTGGAAAGGATTCCTCGAGCGAAGGCTTCTGTGCCGGTACTACTGAGTCCAGGGCAAAGACGTAGTAGCCGCCCAGACTGGAAAACGGGTTGCTGATGTCACCCGGTTTCACCTTCTCCACGAAATCTGACAGGCCTTCGACATTGCGCACAGGAAAGGTCGATCGTTCGTGCCCCAGTGGGTAGGTCCGGCGTACAGCAATATCCAAATCTACCGCTGCAGAATCGAAGCCGATATCTTCAGCCGTCTCGACAAATGCGGCGATATTGTCGGTAATTTCTCCAACCGTCGTTCGTGACACCTGAACGTTAGCCTTTGCAACATACATCAGGCCATCGCGCACCCGCTTCATCACCTCGAAACCACGCGCCGCCGGGACCACGCCGGATACCTCGCCGTTTCTCAGCTTCTTGTAGACTTCACGCATGTACGGTCGCAGGATGTTTTCGTTCTCAAAACTGTATTCGATCGTTGTGTCGTCGGATACCTCCCTGGCAAGTTGCAGGAAGTCCTCACCCTCGGAGACCAATGCGATCAAATCTTCAAGACGCTCCCTGGCCTCAAGCGTGTCGCCCGGCGAAGGTTTGCGATCGAAGAACACGTATTTCAATACCTTGTATTCGGGAGTCGCGAATTCATCCCGATGCTCATTGTAGTAATCCGCCACCTCCTCATCGTCAATGGTGATCGATCCGCGCAGATGAACTACCTGTAAACTCAAGAAAGATATGTCATAAGCGACGGTCTGCCCATAAAGGGCCAAGCTATCCTCGAACGGAGAAACCCAGGCCATCGTCGATACGAGCGATCGAAGTTTTTCCTTGGGAAGGTTCCGGCGCAACTGCATCTCATATTCATACAACCACTGCAGGCTCTGCGGTGATTTTATCAACTCACTGTATTTATTCCAGTCGAACTCACCTTGTTCATTCTGCATGAATTCAGAGTTGTATATCTGGGGCGGCGGATTGCTTTTTATGATCGCCCATATCTCATTATCATTGACTCCTATCCGTTCTTTTCCAGCGAGATCACGCCACACGAATTCTTCGATGAGCATATTCCATATTTCATCGGACGTGATATTTCTGTTCTCGCTCTCCCTGGCCATTGCAAAACTCCGGTATTCCTGGTAGGTAATCGTCCTGTCTCCAATCTTGGCGATATCCCTCTCTGGTCGGCCGCGAATACCAGTAATGTCCAGACCCCACTGGAAGAATATCAAACCGGCGAAAAATGCCAACGCAATGAACAAGACCAAACGGGTTTTCTTACGCAAGGTTTGCATCATGATTAACCTCCTGTCGGAAATACTACGTTCTTCCGTCCATTGAACAAGGGAAGTACGGCGGCGCCGTCCGGTACGACGAGTGTCTTGAGATCACTGCCATTTTCGCGAACCACCGCATCGATGCCCTGCTGTATGTTCTGGACCGGTGTAAATTTCATACGTTTCAATATCACGGGATCAAGATCGGCGCACACGTACACGCGATGGTCCTTCAGGATCTTGGCGGTCAGATAAGCACGGTGCCCGCCGACTTCGATCTTCTCCTCAGGATGGTGAATGAGTTCATTGAGTTCATTATTGAGCATAAGCTCCATGAATTTCTCGTTACCAAAACCCTCCGCGCACTCTCCAGCGAGAATGATACTGCCGTGCCGATTGAGGCAGAGCATCGCCAGATTAATCGCCTTATGTGTATGGTAAAAATCCCTGTCCCCCGGATAGCCGCCGGCGGAAACGATCGCACAGTCTGCCAGCTCCGGTATTCTGCTCCCACGTGTCCTGATGAGATATTTGACCGCCTCGTCGAATGCATGTTCATGGTGGCCGCAGAAGATCCTGGCCGTCTCTCGATCCGAAGCTTCGACAACGTTCAAGAGAAAATCGACAGCCAGGAGCCGTCCCGCGTCGGCCATCTCCTCGGCAATGATGTTACCTTCGCGTTTGCCCACGAAAACGCCATTGCGAACGAGTTTGCTGTGATTACTACGGATCGTTTCGTATGCGGCAACGCCTGGCAAGATCGACTTTCGGCCGCCCGAGTACCCAGCCAGATAATGAAAGCCCACTCGGCCCGTGGCGATGACGAAATCCGCCTCCTGAACACGTCGGTTGATTGAAACCTCTAGGCCCGTAGATGTCTGGCCAAGCGGGACAAGATCACGATGGCAGTCATGCTCGAGAAAACTGAACTCGTCACGCAGCCTTCCATACAACTGGCTACTCTCCGAATCCGTATGCCGCCGATGAGTTCCCAGGGCAACGACAAAACTGATATTCTTTTCATCCACGCCCGCGTCGACCAGTTCTGCGACCAGGAAACTCAGAATCTCTTCATAATTGCTTATCTTTCTGGTTATGTCCGACACAATGATCACAACATCGCCTGGTTTGTTCCTTCGTAAAGCGCGGCCCAAAGCCGCCTGTCCGACCGGCGAAGAGAAACTTTCTTTCAGGAGTACTCTGACCGGCCTTACCTCAGCGGTACGAGGCTCGACGACACCCATCATCCCAGGCGGTGGCTCGAACCGTATCGAGCCTTTCCCGTATTTCAAATCCATGGCATATTCTATCTAATTACAAGCATATGTCAACGACAACGCCGGAAGGGTTTTCCGATCATGTCGTCGGTTGACTTGGCCTCCAAATATGCTATAATACTACATGATCGAACTTAAAATGCTCCGCGAGGACCCCGACACCATCCGCGCTGCTCTTAAGAAGAGGGGAGTGGAACTCGACCTCGATACTGTTATCGAAATGGACCGAACGCGCCGCGCGAGCATGACCGAAATCCAGGAACTGAAGAGCCGGCGGAACGAACTATCGGAGAAGGTGGGGACTCTTAAACGCAAAGGGGAAGAACCGGAAGAGCTCATGAAAGAGGCACGCCTTCTCACCGAAAGCATAAAGAAGAAAGAAGAAGATCAACGTGAACTCGAGCGCAAGTTCGAAGACCTGGTTAAGTGGCTGCCCAACATCCCGCACGATTCTGTACCGGTAGGTACGGGCCCAGAGGCCAACCGGTTTGTGCGCGGGGACCGAACACCTCCCCAGCCCGAATTTGAGGTCCTGCCGCACTGGGAGATCTGCGAAGCCCTCGACATCCTCGACCTGAAGAGGGCAACGAAGATAGCCGGGTCGCGCTTCGTCCTGTATAAGGGAATGGGAGCACTGCTTGAACGTGCACTGATCAATTTCTTTCTCGATCTTCACACGACGCAGCATGGATACACCGAGATATTCCCGCCCGTGCTCAACCCTGTGGAGTGCCTGTACGGCACCGGGCAGATACCCAAGCTGGAATCGGACATGTACCGGTGCCGGGACGATGCGCTCTACCTGACGCCAACTGCCGAAGTCCCGCTGACGAATATGCATCGAGAGGAAATATTGCTCGCCAAGGATCTGCCTAAGAGATACGTTGCATACACACCATGTTTTCGGCGTGAGGCAGGTTCATACGGCAAAGAGGTGCGCGGCATCACGCGCGTGCATCAGTTCAACAAAGTTGAACTTGTCAAATACGCCACACCCGAAGAGGGCTACGCAGAATTCGAAAAAATGCTTTCGGATGCCGAAGCGGCCGTCCGTGCGCTGGAACTACCGTATCGCGTTACGTTGCTCTGCAGTGGAGACATGACATTCGCCTCGGCGATCACATATGACATCGAAGTATATGCACCAGGCATGAAAGAATGGCTCGAGGTTTCATCAATCTCCTGCTACGAGCAATACCAGGCCCGGCGGGCCAATATTCGTTACCGTAAATCCGGGAAGGGAACCGATTTTGTATACACGATGAACGGATCAGGCCTCGCAACGCCCCGGACATTTATCGCAATTGTCGAAAACTATCAGACCAAAGACGGGCGCATAAGAATACCGGATGCCCTGAAAAGATACATGGGAGTCGACAGCATCGGCAGATAAAGTATTTCGACACCGGTCGAATGATATCATGAAACGCAAGGGAATCATCGGCATCGACATAGGCGGCACCAACATAAAAGCAGCCCTCGTCCGCGGTGGCAGATTGAGCCGTCGAGTCAGAACGACGACCCGAGCCCACCTCGGTGTTCAAAGATTGGTGAACCAGATAAAATCCACCATATCACCGCTCCACAGCGCGGCAAATGCGATCGGGATCGGTATCGCCGGGATCATTGACTCGAAGAAAGGAGTGGTGAGGTACTCGCCGAACCTAAAAGGATGGGAGAACGTTCCGCTTGCGAGAATCTTGCGCCGCCAGTTCGATCTTCCTGTCTACATTCTCAACGATGTGAACGCGATATGCCTGGGCGAATGGAAGCACGGCGCCGGCCGCGGCCACAACAACCTCTTTCTCTTCACGCTCGGTACCGGCGTCGGTGGCGCCGCGATCTGCGATGGAAAATTGCTCTTTGGAGCACACGGCTTTGCCGGTGAATTCGGGCATACGACGATCCACGCAAAGGGCCCATTATGCGTATGCGGTCAGCACGGACACATCGAGCGATACGCCGGCGCTAAATTCATAGTCGCTCGCGCGCGGAACAAGATGGCAAAACAAAAAAGTACCCTGGCAAAATACGACAAACTCACCCCGAAGATCATCGCCCGTGAAGCAGCGCGTGGAGACCGGGTGGCCCGCGAAGTCTTCTCCGAAGTCGGCTATTACCTGGGGGTCGGTATTGCAAATCTACTTGCCCTATTCGATCCCCAAATCGTAATCATCTCAGGCGGGATCGCGCGTGCCGGACGGGTTCTCTTCGCACCGATCCGCCGGACCGTTCAGCAGGTGGCAATGGGCAGCAAGTATCGCGATTTCAAGATCGTGCCGGCACAACTGGATGACGACGCAGGAATAATCGGTGCTGCGCTCTTCGCCGAATTGACACGCGTTAACCGACCCGTATAATTAGGCATGCCTGACTTGATCGACGAAAAGACCGGCAAGCAACTTAAGAAGTTGCTCGCCAACCTGTCCGGGAATGCCCGCATAATCTACTTCACCCAGGAGAATGCCTGCCCGACCTGCCAGAACCAGCAGCGAATACTCGAAGAAGTGGCCAGCCATTCCGAAAAGATACAACTGAAGATCTATGATTTTGTCCGGGACAGCGCCGAGGCCGATAAGTATAACATCGACAAGATCCCCGCTACCGTTCCTGTCGGAAAAAAGGACTACGGAATTCGCTTCTACGGTCTCACAGCAGGCTACGAGTTCCAGTCATTGATCGAAGCAATCGTGATGATCGCCACGGGCAAGTCCGGACTATCCGTCGAGCTCGAAGAATTGATCGGGAATGTCGATACGCCCGTACACATCGAAGTAATGACTACGCTCACTTGTCCCTACTGCCCGCGTGCCGCACTCGCCGCAATGCAACTCGCCATGGCCAATGACGGCATCCGCACCGATGCGATCGACAGCGTCGAATTCCCCCAACTCACGCAGCGCTACGTTGTCACCGGCACGCCCAAGACAATCATCAATGAGACACATTCATTCGTCGGTGCCTTTCCCGCAGACCGTCTCTACCTTGAGGTGCTCAAAGCCACGAACCCCGAGGAGTACAAACGTATCGAAGCCGCCATAAGAGAAGCACATGGTCACCGTCACGTGCGTAAAGCAGAGACGGACCATGAATATGACGTAATCATCGTCGGTGGCGGCACCGCAGCCATGTCCGCCTCAATCTATGCAGTGCGGAAAGCACTTGATGTGTTGCTGCTGGCAAAGGATTTGGGCGGTCAGATCAATTACACCGCACTCGTTGAGAATTACCTTGGGCTGCCCAACATTGACGGTAAAGAAATGGTCGAGCAGTTTGTCAACCACGCCGAGCAGTTCCCGATCGCCCAGGCGCTGGGAAGTGCCGTGGTCATCATCGAAAAGAAGAAAGACAGTTTCTTCGTGAAGACTGAGGATGGCAAGAACTACAAGGGAAGATCCGTGATCTACTGCGCGGGTAAGCAATACCGTAAGCTCGGCGTGCCCGGCGAAGATCGGTTCATGGGAAAAGGTGTGGCATTCTGCGCAACGTGTGATGCGCCGCTCTATAAGAATAAGAAAGTTGCGGTCGTGGGCGGCGGCAATTCGGCTTTTACCTCGACGCGCGACCTCATGAGTTTTGCTCGCGAGATCCATCTCATTCACCGGAGCGACACGTTCCGTGCCGATGCGCAACTTGTCAGAGAGATCAAGGCTGCGCGTAACGTCAATATGCACCCTAATACAATCGTCAAAGAGATATTGGGCAGCGACAAACTCACCGGCATCAGAGTACAAGCGGCAGGCGGCGGACCTGGTAAGGATCTGGAGGTCGACGGAGTCTTCCTGGAAATCGGCCTCGTGCCCAACACTTCTCCGGTCGAGAAAATAGTGAAACTCAGCGAAGGGGGCGAGATCCTGATCACCAGAGAGAATACCACGTCAATGCCCGGTTTCTTCGCGGCAGGTGATGTGACCGATCTGCCTCAGAAGCAGATCATCATTGCTGCTGGCGAGGGTGCCAAAGCGGCCCTCTCCGCCTACGACTATCTCGTCCGGAACAAGCTCATCGTGCCAAGGGCAGCGCCCGATACATGGCAACAATAGAGGAGCAACAGGAGAAAGAATGTTCGGTAAATCGATAAAACTATTCAGTCTGTTCGGCTTCGACGTAAAGATCGACATCAGCTGGTTGATCCTGGCCTTTCTCATCACCTGGTCCCTTGCCGAAGGACTGTTCCCGCACTACCTGAAGGACCTTCACCCCGCGACATACTGGTGGATGGGGATCTTCGGTGCATTCGGTTTATTCTTCTCGATCGTCTTTCACGAACTTTCACATTCGCTCGTAGCCCGGCATTTCGGTCTACCGATCAAAGGAATTACTCTCTTCGTCTTCGGCGGCGTTGCGCACATGGAAGAAGAGCCGCGCAGTGCCAAAGCAGAGTTTCTCATGGCCATTTCCGGACCGGGTTCGAGCGTCGCCCTGGGACTCGCCCTCTATGCCCTGAGCTCAGTTGGAAGCATGGCGGCAGCACCCATCGCAGTCACCGGCGTCATCAGTTACCTCGCGTTCATCAACTGGATCCTGGCTGCCTTCAATCTCCTGCCGGCATTCCCGCTGGACGGCGGCCGGGTATTGAGATCGGCACTCTGGAAGTGGAAGGGAAACATCAACTGGGCGACGCGAATATCTTCTCGCATCGGCACGATCTTCGGCTTTCTGCTCATAGCAATGGGCGTGATACAGTTTTTCTCAGGAAACCTGATCGGCGGAATCTGGTGGTTCATGATCGGGATGTTCCTGCAAAATGCGGCGCGCATGTCATACCAGCAACTGCTGACGCGTCAAGCGCTCGCCGGTGAAACAGTGCGGAATCTGATGATCGCGGATCCCGTCACCGTATCGCCCGCGATCAGCGTAAAGGAACTTGTTGAAGACTACATCTATCGTTACCACTTCAAGATGTTCCCGGTTGTCGCCCGGGGCACCTTGATCGGCTGCATAAGCACCCGAGTCGTCCGTCAGATCCCGAAAGAACAGTGGCCGGTGAAGACCGTGGGCGAGATCATTAGCGAGTGTTCGAGAGAAAACACCGTCGAACCTGATGCCGATGTGATCAAGGTCCTCTCCTTGATGAACCGCAGCGGCAACAGCCGGCTCATGGTGATCGAAGAAGGGAGGCTGGTCGGCCTCATAGCACTGAAGGATATCATGAACTTCATATCGATCAAACTTGACCTCGATCAAGGCGTGCCGCATTGATCTTCTTTGAACTGTAATTTATTCGATTCAGATTGCAGCCGGGTGTAGTAGATAAGTACTCGACCACTGCCGCCTGAGCAGCAATCGGTCCAGAGTGTGTCCTTTACTCCATGAGGGTCAAAAGTGCCATTATCACGACACCGAGTGCGATCGCCGAGAACTGCCATATCGAATGCGTCACCCTCACTTCCTGCTGCAACTCGGGAATGAGATCAGGCCCGGCAATGTAGATGAATCCACCCGCAGTTACGGGGAGGAGGAAAACGGCAAAACTCTCGAACTGGGCTCCGACAATGAGTGTGATCATCGCACCGATCACCGACATCAAGGCGGCCAGCAGATTGAACGAAAGTGCCTTTCTCACGGACAGGCCGCCGTGAATGAGAATGCCGAAATCACCGATCTCCTGGGGGATTTCGTGCAGTACGATAGCAAGGGTGGTCGTTATGCCGATCGGAATACTCACTATATAACTCGCAGCAATGAGCATACCGTCGATCAGATTGTGCGCCGCGTCGCCGACGAGGTTCATCATCACCACGGGTCTGACATGCTGCTCTTCCGCTGCTCCACCTACATGTCGCCACCGTATGAATTTTTCGAGCGCGAAGAAGACCAGGAATCCGCCGATCACCAGTAGCGAGGTTGTCAGGTTCGCACCGATCTTTTCGAAGGATTCCGGCAGCAGGTGGATGAATACATCACCGAAAAGGGCACCCACGGCAAAGGCAACGACGAATATCAACATCTTTCTCATTCGCTCCCTGTTCAGGGCCAGCGTGAATATGCCCACCAAAGACAGCAGGCTGACGATGATCACGCTCCCAATGGTAAATGCAAACACCATCTTATTTATCCCCTTCGGGGCTCAACGGACACGTTGCCGAAGCACCCTCGCACAGTATCTGGATCGTTGATTCGATTATGTGGTATTTCTTCCAGAGATAACTATTGATCTCTGCAACCACATGATTCTGAGCTTCAGCGCTCTTGTGTGTATCGTCGAGCATTACATGCGCCGAGAAAACCAGCATGTCGGCCGTGATCGTCCATAGATGTGCGTGTTCGAGTTCCTTTATCTCATCGAACTTCTCCTTCAAGTCCTCCAATATGACATCGACGTTCAAGCCGGTCGGCGCCATCTCGAGAAGGATCTTGGACGATTCCTTCAGGATACCCCAGGCCCAGAACACGATCACGAGCGAAATACCGATGCTTACGATAGGGTCGATGATATTCCAACCAGTGAAATAGATCACTACTGCCGCGCACACGATACCGACCGACGAAGCGGCATCGGCAATCATATGGTAGAACACACCTTTGATGTTTATATTGCGCCTGTGGCTGCCGTGAAGAATCAAGATACTCACGGCATTGACGGCCAGGCCGATGAGCGCGATGACCAGCATGTCCAAGGCCAGGACATCTTCGGGTTTTATGATCCTTTCGATCGCTTCGTAAATTATCAGACCGCCGACTGCCAATAAGAAGAGTCCGTTGATGAAGGCCGCCAAGATCTCAGCGCGGTACAGACCGAAGGTGCGGTGGTGGCAAGGCGGACGTGAGGCGATGACGATGGCCACGAGACTGATCGTGATCGCGAAGGCATGGGTAAACATGTGCCCGGCATCGCTGATCAGCGCAATGCTGCGTGAAAGAACACCGCCGACGACTTCAACCACCATGACTGCGGCGGTTATGATCAGTGAAAGGGTCAGCTTTTTTTTCTCGACGTCACGGTATTCGAATATCCCCGCCGAATGTTTATGTCCGTGCGTGTGTGTTGCCACTGATTATTCTACACAAGAATGCATGCAGTTCAAGTTCTTCATACGTGCATCTTGTAGAATCCTTCTCCGTATCGGTATCCGGCAAGGGCACCGTCTTTACGCACCCGCATGCGCACACGTCTCCGCCAGTCAGGCAACTGACCGAGCTGACTTCTATGCATGCTGATCGCCCTTACCTTCTTCTCATAGGTCGCGCTGATATCGACCACATGATTTACGTTTTCGGTTATTCCGAGCAACAATTCATCGGTGCGGTGCGGTCGAAGCCCGATCTCGAGCAAGAACGGGTAAAAGTGCCAGTCCCTCGCGATCATGATGCCCTCAATAACAGCGTGTGCAGTCGCCCGGTGATCAGGATGGAAGTATCTGGACCAAGGGTCGTGGGTCACGATCGTATGCGGCTTGTGTTTCCGAATGAGAGCGGCCAATTCCAGTTTCAGCGTCTTCATACTGCCCACCTCGCCATCCGGATGGCGCAGGAATATGACCTTTCGCACGCCGAGATATCGAGCGGATTTCAACGCCTCCTTCTCTCTTTTTCTGGCAATTTCCAGCGGCGAGGCATTTTCATCCCAAGTCCCCTTTTCGCCGCACGAGACGATAACATTATACACGCGGTCGTTTTCGGCCCACCGAGCAATGCTACCGCCGCAGGCCAGCTCCGGATCATCCGGATGTGCCATGACAATCAGCCTATTTTTCGACGACCCTTTCATAGAGTCTTCCGTATTTCTGCGCGACGAGCGACCAGTCGAATGCCAGCGCTTTCTTCCTTCCTCTATTACCCAGCCGCTGGCGCAGGTTGTGATCGACGGCGAGCTTCTTGATCGCCCGAGCAAGGGTGCCTGCACCCATTTTCACGAGGATACCAGCATCATCACCGACAGTTTCATTCAATCCGGTATGCGAAAAACCGACGACCGGCCGCGCCGACGCCATCGCTTCCAATCCGACCAGACCGAATGATTCGTAATATGAAGGTACAACGAGCATGGCGGCCCGGCTGTAGTAATCCGCAAGCCGGTCATGTCTGACCGGACCGACGAAATCGACATCCAATCCGGACGCGTGTCTTTCTATGCTCTGGAGATTATGGTCACCTTTTGACGGCCCGCCTACCACGGTCAACGCAATGTCCCGCTTTGTCAATCTGATCGCGTCGATCAAGAGGTGGATTCCTTTTATCGGATCGATCCGGCCAACGAAGAGAATATTCCTGTGCCCATTATGACTGGGTGCGAAACGTCTCGTATCAACGCCGTGGGGAATCGTCATCGTCTTCACATCGCGATAGAGTGTTTGGATCGCCAGCGCTTCCTGAGTCGTCGGTGAAATGACCAGATCACATGAACGCATTATTTCTTCCTCGATCTCGATCCTTGCTTTGTCCCGTTCAATCGTCTTGAGAACCTCTACCGTATGGAGCGTGTGGACCCACGGTATTTTCAAAACACGGCTCGCGAGCAAGCCGACAATGCCGGACGACCAGTAGTGCGTGTGCATGAGGTCATAACCATGCATTCTGTGATTGTTCACAATCGCTTCAACAAAACGGCCAGGGTTATTCTCTCGAATATGCAGTACCCTTACACCAGGATGAACCCACACGACCCGCTCGTTGCCGCGCGTGAAGATATCGACGTCTGCATACCGGCCAAGCCGTTCATACAGACTCCGGATCACGATGCTCATTCCCCCCGATTTTCCTGCACCGACAGGTACAAGGGGCGATGAATGATAGGAAATGATGCAGATCCTCATCGTGTAATCCTCAACGTGTAGCGTTCCTTTGCACCGAATCGATACTTATAGTCCTCGTCACCGCGAAGAAAGTCATAGTATCCGTAACCCTCACTTATTGCCGACTGAATATCGAGCGCAATGGTCATGATCCCCGGAGACATCCTGCGATATTCGGGATCAAAACCCATATTGTAGAGATAGACACGTTCTTTCAATGAAAACGCAAAGACAATGCCTATCGTCCGGCCGTTGAAGTACAACGCACGCATCCTGAGCCACCCAAGCCGCTCAAAATTACACGCCAGGTCTCTGAAAAATGACATGATGACCGGCGTCAGAAATCTTTTTTTACTATCATCCGATGCCGCCATAAGTTCAAAGAGTGATACAATACTCTTTGTTTTGACATCCTCAACTGCCGTACCGTTTATTCTCCTCATCTTGCGACGTAATTCGTGTCTGGACTTTCCGTCCAGTCCTTTCAGGTACTCATCATATGTGTTAGGCAAATGGAGCAGCGGGCACACATCTTTCTTTTTGACCGAAAGTTCTGGTAGCTTCTTCCTCAAACACCCCGCCAATATACTGTCTTCTTCAACCGGGAAGAGATCTACCTTCAAATCCCGGCTTTTTATGAAATCGGCAACTGCCCCGACGACCTCCTCTTCATAACCTGTCGCACACACCATGCCGCTCAGATCAGTGACCCGTTCGTCGCCGATGAATTTCAATGTGCTGTCCTGTATCGCCGCCGGCAGCACTCCCACCACTTTGCCGTTACTTCGGCATAGCATGACCTCGGGATCGGACAGCAAGATGTGCCTCCCCAATACAGAGAACCACTCGTAGCTAACGAAGGGTGATGGATTCCGGGCATCGGCGAACAACCGGTGCCAGATCTTCCCCAATGCGGAGAGCCGTTCAACACTCAGCACGCAACCGTGAGCGGACATGTCTATCTCCGACCGTGAATCGCCAGGATTTCAAACCCAGCAGATTCCAGTAGTCCACCTTTCCATACAGGTTGAAAGCGCTTCGTTCGATCCCCTTCCTCGACCTCATGTTATCTCGGGTAGAAAAGATCATCGCATACCAGTACGAGCGACGCCTGAAATGTTCAGATGCCGTGGTAATGAGATACGGGTATATCAGATTGCCGCGGAACCTGGGCTCTGTATGAGCAGCATAGAAGTAGACCTCGTTTTCTTCCACGAGAAGTCGATCGTCGATCTCTCCGACTGGACACTCGCCCGTCGCGGCAAGCAAATGGCCGACTGCCGCATCGCCGTGATAGGCGACGAACATCCTGTCGCCCGCTGCGAACCATCCGCAGACACCAGAAGCCAGCACCATCTCGCTATCAACCGGACGGTCATATACGACCGTCCGGACCCCCAACTTCGGCTCGACGATACGGATGCGCGCCCTCAAGTCGCGCTCATAAAGGCACAGAGAATGCCGTCTGCAGACCGGTGCAAGACCATCAAATACGTTTTTCTTCAATACAGTCTTCTCTCCTTGCCGATTGTCGTTTCCGGACCATGCCCCGGATAGACTACTGTCCTATCCGGCAGGACCATTAATTTGTCGCGTATGCTCCTCCGAATGGCCTTCTCGTCACCGCCGGGGAAAGACGTATTGCCCGGGCCGTTGGGAAAGAGAGTGTCCCCGGAGATGAGAACATCACCGACAAGAAAACAACAGCCGCCCGGCGTGTGGCCCGGGGTGTGAATCACGCTCAGCTCTTCGCCACCGAATTCGATCGACTGCCCGTCATGGAGTTCCTCATCGAATCCCGCCACCCAATCGAGCCGATGGATCGCTGCCTTCTTTCGGAGCACCTTCTTCACTTTCCCCAGGGCGCTAATATGGTCGGAATGCCGGTGCGTCGCCAGTATCCTCAACGTTTCCAGATCCCCTAATCTCTCCAATATTTTCTCCGCCTCATCACCGGGATCGATTATGAGGGCGGTTCCATTGGATTCGAGAATGTAGCAATTGGTGCCGAGCCCGCCGACAATGACTCTATGTACTGTCATACTCACTTTACAAAGGTAACTTACCGCAAGCGACCGTTACGATCTTGCAGAATATCTTCGAAGATGTGATCGTTATACCTCGATGCAATGACGCATGATGAATGTTCACCTTTGATTATAATCTCCAATAAATCAGAAGTCAATATCCGATTGTTTCTTGCTCTTTGTCTTATACTACATTATACGGATCAACCTACATCAGCGGAGATTATGCCGTATACACTATCCTCATAATCCTTGATCGCTCCGCGGTACATCCGCAAGGAAGGTGGACGGTGACAGAAACCGTGCTCTAGCACGATGCCTATTGCAGACGTGTTTATACACGGGACGCCGATGGTCAGATCGCACTTCCCGTGTTCCGCACAGATCGAGGAAAGCAACGCTGATGCACTTTCCGTATCGCCGGCGACGAGCGGCCCTATGTGGACGGTGCCGGTCGCTCTGATACGGACGACGCCGTATGCAGACATCCCCTGCCGGCCGACAACCGCTGGAGTCGCGTCCGGATGTGCCCCGATCAAGTGCCTTAGGAACATACTACGGTCCATACCCAATCTTTCACGATCGAACCGCAGGATCGATGAAATGTCCGGCGTACGGCAGATCGTCGGTTCACCTTTGATGCATGCCCCCTTTGAAACAGGCCGCATGAACCTCAGGGACAGGTACTTGTCCCTGAACCCCAACATGCGATACGCCTCCACTGCCCTGAAGACACCGTCGAGTTCAATCGTCGTTACACCTTTCCTGTCGAGAATGTCGATGACCCTTTTCATAAGCAGCATACCAACCCCCCGAGCCCGCGCCTCTTTTGCCACGATCAGATTGCCGAGGAATGCGTAATCACCGTGGACAACGCTGGTCACGATCCCGAGCCTTTCACTTCGTTCCCAGGCTACGAAACAACCGCCTGGATTCACTTCCACGAATCGCTGGAAATCCTCCTCAAGATGACCCCATTGCTCAATATCGGTTAGCGAACGGGCAAACGTCACATCCTCCGTTGTCATCTCGCTGATCCGGATCACGCATGCTCCCCTGTCGACAACATCCTCAACGCGGTCAGGGCATAGACGGTGGCGCATTGAAGAACGCGGTCGACCTCCACATACTCCTGCGGGTGGTGGGCCCGCCGTATCGATCCCGGACCATAAGCGTAAGCCGGGATTCCGTTCCTAAGGTAGTAACGGATCTCCAGCAGCCCCGGACACATATTGAATCTAAGCGGCCTGTTCGTGGTCCGACGCACACTCCAGCCCAGCGCGTCCGCCAGGTCACTGGACGAAGAAACACCTCCAGACTCTCCTTCCTGGAGAATTTCCACGCTTATCTTCATGCCGCTCTTCCGAAACTTCGCCAAGACATCCATCAAGCGTTTCTTTTCTTTTGCGAAATTCTCCTCGGGATTGATCCGTCTTTCGATGGTGAACGTACAGGTACCAGGCACCACGTTAAAATTAGTGCCGCATCGACAGACGCCGCCAAGCATGAGTATCGAATTTTTTGATTCGCCCAAAGCAACTGAGTAGCGAGTCGTTCTCCTCTCGACGCTCTCTTTCAGTTTCACAAGGGCATTTAGAAGAGCCACCATCTGTTCGAATGCATTTATTCCCTCTTTTTGAAGAACCACGTGAACAGGTTTGCCTTTTATCGAGACCGACAATGAAATCGCCCCGCGACATGCATTCCATGCCACGTCGCCGGTGGGCTCAGGCATGAGCATGCCAACACAATCGTCTCTACCGATGTAGCCTTCATCGAATAGATATCGGGTGCCGAGTGCGCCACCGGTCTCCTCATCAGGGACGAAGACCAGCCATATCTGACCTTCCATACTGACACCGACGAGCTGCAGAGCACGGACCGCATACACCATTGCAGCCAAACCGGCTTTCATATCCGCCGCACCACGGCCGTAGAACCTGCCCTTTCGAATCCGCGGTTTGAATTGTTCCGGATTCAGACCGGGCACTACGTCATAGTGGCCGTGGAAATACAACTTCTTCTTACCACTGCCATAAGGCACCATGAGGCAGTATCGTGGATGAAGCCTGTCACCACCGTGCACCTTTATCGACCGCGGACGCAGCTCCATCGCGACGAGTTTTTTCGAAATCAGTTCGACGCATTGCCGGTAATGCGAACCCGGCGGGTTTTCTGTGGGGATCGCGACCAGATCACGCGTGAAGGACAGAATGTCGCCGCGCATTGAGCGGACGCATCGCTCGATTTTCTGCGCAAGTTGCTGTTCGTCTCTCGTGTTCATCGACAACTAGAAAAGTTATGAGATGATGATTGATTTAACTTAGAGGTTACCCTTGAAGAAATATGTCTCACCCTTGTGATTATAGGACGAAACCATCTCTTTGTCAATCAGCGAAGAGACAATTCTGACCACATCCCTCATCGGCCATTTGAAGAAACGCGCAATGGACCGGCTCGTCGTTCGTGCCGTTGCATAGATATATTTCTCGATCAGACTCCTTCTCGCTTCCTCCTCGCTGAGCACGCGGGCACGTGCCGTTACATCCTTCGGTATCCATCTCTCGGTTGTTGCCCACAAACCGGAATGCCAGCCCCACCTGCTCTGGATTTTGCCAGCGCAGCATATCAGTAGCTTCCGCTGCAAACCTTCCAAAGCCCTGTTGAACCTCTTCTTTGCCGGCTGAGAACCGATTCCCATCTTGCGGCGTATTTCATCGCTCATGAGCGGTCCGTCTGTATCTAGCGTGTCCATGATCTCTTTTTCCACCGCACTCAAAGATCCCTCAACGTACAGGCTGCGGTAATCAGAGATTGGCATGATCTGGAGGAGACTCGGCAGCAGTTGCATAGAGATGATTATGTTATTACCGCCCAATATACGTCCGTAGTATGCCCACTTCTCCGATATCAAAACGTGGACAAACCCCCACAGTCTGTTGTCAGCCTCGAACCGGTTAACCAGATCGTCCGTGTATATTGCCTTCAACAGACACGGCAGCCGGCGATTACAGAATACAGAAATCAGGCCAAGACGATCGACGAATTCCTTTGCTTCTGTGACACAGAAGATCTTCTTGTTCTTATCGAGCAACCACCTTTTCTTTTCGATCATTTTGAGGGATATCTTCTTCATTGTATGTTCACCCGTCGGGTAACCTGCATATTATTTTTGCGACCCATATTTTTATAAGCCCCCATGGCGCGCGCGCCATG
>CP070795.1:1614316-1627921 GCA_020343455.1 Caldifarciminota bacterium | reverse complement strand
AACGTCGCCGCCCAAAGATCGCCACCCTTACGGGTGATGCCGGGCGGTTCATTTTTGCGTCGTGGCTCAGCATGAGCCGGCTTCACCCAAATTTCATCTCGGTGATGCGACGCACGGTTTTGGTCGTTTGTATTTGGGATTTTGTGCCTGTCTCCCGTGCGGAATTGGTATTTGGTGCTTAGGATTTGGGATTTGCCCATTGGCAAACGGGCATCGTTACCGTCAAACGAAGGACGATCTATGTCGTTGAAGTCAAGGTAGTGCGCTTCTTGACAATAATTCGATAAGTGGTAGAATAGGTTGTAATATATGGATGCAGAATTCCTGTTCGGTAAATTGCCGCATTTTCTGACCTATCTACGGAAGGAAAGAAATTACTCTGAACACACGATCAGGGCATATCAGCAGGATATGGTTGCTTTTTTTGATTTTCTGACGGAGAGTGGAATACCGACCGTGGACACCAGCGTCATTTCATACTTTGTGGCATTTCTCGTGAAGCACGGGCTAGATACGACCACGGTGGCGAGAAAACTATCGAGCCTGAAGTCGTTCTTTAAGGTCTTGAAGAGAATGGGATTTATCGCCGAAAACCCTGCAGAGGTTATCAGCACTCCGAAAAAGAAGAAGCATCTCCCCGGGTTCCTTTCATATGAGCAGATTGAGGAAGGTATGAAGATCGAGCATCCAAGGGATAGCGCAATGATGGAAATACTGTACTCCTGCGGACTGCGGGCGAGCGAGTTGATTGGGCTGGATGTTGGCGACGTCGATCTGAAAAATGATGAGGTGCGCGTCATGGGCAAAGGTGGGAAGGAGCGGATCTTGCCTTTGGGCCGGAAAGCCAGAGATACGGTGGCCAGATACCTTCGTTCGCGTAAGGAATCGTCAAAAGGATGCAGTGCTCTGTTCCTCAACCACCGGGGCGGCCGCTTGACGACGAGATCGCTGCAACGTATTGTCCGCAAATATCTGATCCAGGTGGCTCGTGCCGGAAACACTAGCCCGCATGTCCTCAGGCATACTTTTGCCACCCACATGCTTGAGCGGGGCGCCGATCTGAGAGCGGTGCAGGAACTCCTCGGGCATGTTTCACTGTCGACAGTTCAAATATACACGCACCTGACGACAAAACATTTGAAGGATGTATATGCGAAGGCGCATCCAAGGGCTGAGTAGAAGCCGGTGGTGGTTATGAAACGCTCTGGGGTAGTATTGCTGTTCTCGTTCGCCTGCATTCTATCGATGCAATGTGCGAAAGATGATGTATTGTCAATTGTACGCAAAGGCGACATGAGCAAGGTATACAGAGAGTCGTATCGACGGGGATTGGTGTTCTTGGGTGATGGGAAAGAATATGCCGCTTCGGTCGAACGGCTGCGCCGGGTCATCGACCAGAATATGGACGTCCTCGATCTACTGACAGAGAGACTCTATACCGACCCGCACCTTGGCTACCGTTTCAAATATGCTGCGCTGGACGGAGAAAAAGATGTTCTCGTACTGCGCTATTTTGCCAGAATACCGGAGCACCCTATATATGCGGGGTATCAAGTGCAATTCATATTTGATGCCGAATCTTGTGATCTGTTGAGCATTTACACATCAGAGGTGCCTCTTGAATAGTGTCCTGGCATTTGCACTCATGATTTGGCCTTCGGCGTGGGACGCGCGGAACGTGCAAAAGAGCCCCCGGTTCTTCGAATTCGAGACGGCCACAACGGCCGACCGTAACGACGTTCTAACTTTCGGGATATACCGTCTCGCTTCCGGCGATATTCGGGGCGGCATCGATCTCCTTCAAAGGGTGAAGTTAGTGGAACCTGCGGCTTATTTCTATCTAGGTGTCGCGTATTACTGGCTGGGAGAGATGGAGGAGGCAGCGCAGTATTTCGAGAGATTCAACGAACACAGGGACGATGTCTGGCAGTCTTACTACTACCAGTCATTGATCAGCCTCAAGGAAAATAACGTGGAGGCCGCATTGTCCTTCCTGGCGAAAGTGCCCGATTCTGGAGGCCGGCAGAATATTGCCGACCACATATCCGAGTATGAAATGCTCATCGAAGCTCGCCGCCTTTATGCAGAAAAACGCTACGATGAGGCAATCGATCTGTATGGCGGGATAGAAAATTTCCATGGATATCGTGAGATCGGGATGGCACTCACTTACGCAAGAATGGGCAGATATAAGGAAAGCCTGGCTTTGCTGGATAGCGTCAT
Source organism: Caldifarciminota bacterium (assembly GCA_020343455.1). Lineage (GTDB taxonomy): Bacteria > Hydrothermota > Tepidihabitantia > SM23-42 > SM23-42 > SM23-42. The sequence continues at coordinate 1,625,698 of CP070795.1, read as the reverse complement.
TGAATCGAGTGGCGAGGACAGGCTTGTCCAGTGGGGTTTGTTCGAAGCCGGCAAGGAGCTTGCACTACTTCAGGAGATGCAAAAAGCCAAACTCTATTTGAGAAAGTACTTGGAACATGATTCAAGTGACGAAGCCAGGTTTCTGATGGGAAGGATCTTGAGTGAGGAGGCAAGATACGATTCGGCAAGGGCGTACTTACAAGACCTGCCTGATTCCGTTGATGCATACCTCTTCTTCAAAGGAAGGACCGAATACTTCCTTGGTCTATGGGGAAAGTCGGAGATGAATCTGCTGCACCATCATGACAGATTCCCCCGGTCGCCATATGCGGATCGGGCACTGTTTATTCTCGCATCGATCAACTACAAGCGCAAAGAATACGGACGTGCGATCGACTTCTGGAAAGATTTAACCGATTCGTTTCCACGTTCACCCTATGCAGCAGCCGCGCTTCAGGGGATAGGCAATTCATATTTTGATATGAAGGAGTACGCACGGGCACTTGCAGCCTACAACCTCGTTGCTCAACATTCTCCGCCCGAGCAGATATCAGCGGAAGTCAATCTGAAGATATACGAAACCAGATATTACTTGCACGAATTCTCTTCGCTGATAGAAGCTCTAAGAAAATATGTAAGGGAAAACCCGAAGTCAAGTCTCGTGGGGCACGTGATGTTCCGCATCGCCCAGATGCATTATGAACAAGGGGAATATTATCTAAGCCTGCATGGATTGGACGAGGTAATCAAGGATAATGAGGGAAAGCCCGTTGCTAACGAAGCGCGGATCCTCAGGATACAAGTGAGCCGCGCGATGGAAGATGAATATGAAATTACGAGGTCTCTGCGATCCCTGCTGAACAGTGAGAGTGCTGCCGAGTACCGGTTGTACGCAGCCAATGAGCTTGGCGCGTTCTGGGCAGAGAAATCAAAGTACGACTCGGCACTCTACTACTATAATCTTCTTCTGAATTCCGAAGCCTACAGCGAAAACGCTATTTTGAAGATCGCTGATATCTACAGTCACCTGGGACAGAATCATGAAGCTATCACGATGATCGAACGCTTGATTTCCGGCTATCCACAATCAACCTACTTGGTGGATGCCCATATCCTCAAGGCACGTACGTTGAAGAACCTGGGTGACTATGCTTCAGCGAAGAATATCTTGACCGATCTTAGCGAACGTGTGGGTCCCAGGCCCGACATATTCATGGAACTCGGGCACCTCTATTTTGAATCAGAGGACTTCTTAGAGGCAAGAAACCGCTATCTCAAGGCCTGTGAATTGTATGAGCAGAATAGAGAGGGTGCGGCTGACGCATTGATTCTCGCTGGGGATGCTTCAGTGGCGATCGGTGACCGGGTACAGGGCAGGGACTGTTATCTACGAGCGAGCTTGCTCGCTGATTCCCCCTATCTTAAGAACAAAGCAATACAGAAATTGACTGCGCTGGGTGAAGAATAGCCGCTGGTTTGCGCAGCGACGACTTCGGTGTTGTCGCTACCGGCGGTTACTTCACCAGGTTGCTGATCTTTGTCAGTTCGTCCTTGAGTTCGCGAAGGAATTTATTTCTGTTCTTTAACGGCAGGGATAATTGTTCGGGTCCTTCGATTATTTGAACGATCTTCTTCTTTGCACCTGCGATCGTATAACCTTGTTCGTGCAAGATGTTTCTGATCATACGAACGACGTCAACATCTTTCTTTGAATAATATCGCCGTCCGACCCGATTGCGTTTTGGTCTCAATATCGAGAATTCCTTTTCCCAGTAGCGCAAGACATATGGCTTAAGTTCCACCATATCAGCCACTTCCTTGATCGAGAAAAATTCCTTTTCAGCCATGTTCCTCCTTTAATATGTGCATTGACTATTCGCTTTTCAAAGGCCTGCGCATCAGACTGCCGATTGCTTTGACTGGTTTTTCCTGTCGATAAAGTATGTTGTATACTGCTTCACAAATCGGCATATCGACGCAATGGTGCGCCGAAAGTTTCTTCACTGCTTCAGCAGTTGGTGCACCTTCGGCTACCATTATCATTTCTCGGCTTGCTTCGGCGTAACTCTTGCCGCTGCCGATCATCTTGCCCAACGTATGATTCCTCGATTCCTCGCTGAACGCAGTCGTAATGAGATCACCGAAGCCCGACAGGCCCCAGAAGGTCTTTTCTCGGGCACCCAGTTGGGCGCCAAGACGCTGCATTTCGACAATTGCCCTTGTTATGAGTGCTCCTTTGGCATTTGTGCCGAAGCCCAAACCATCGCTGATGCCACAACCAATGGCTATGACGTTCTTTATTGCAGCCCCTAGCTCGACACCGACGATATCACCGCTCTGGTAGATACGAAAGTAGTCGGTTGACAGTGCCATCTGAAGTTCGTGGGTACCTTGTGTCTCTGATCCGACAATGACAACCGCTGTCGGCTCTTTCCGGATTATTTCATTGGCAATGCAGGGACCCGAGAGTACGTATATCTTACCGGTAGCTGCCTGCAATTCTCCAATGATCTCCGACGGCCGGAGGAGAGTGTTAATTTCGATGCCTTTTGTCAAACTGAGGTAGTACTTATTACGGAGATCACATTCCTTCATTCTTTCAACAACGCTCCGTATGACCTGTGATGGAATGGCGCTGACAACTAGATCAACGTTTCTGATCACATGTTCCATATCCCAATGGACCTCGATTTCTTCCGGTATCTTGTATCCAACAAGGAAGGGTTCGTTGCTCCTTGTGGCCCTGACCTCCTTGCAGCGTTCCTTATCATATTCCCATATCCTGACCTCGTGCCCATTATCATATTGCATGATCCCGAAAACCGATCCCCAATTGCCGCAACCAAGAATGCCGATCTTCATTATTTTCTCCAGAGAACAGTTCTGGGTTCATTCTTATGCAGCAGTCTCATGATGTTTGTGCGGTGCGCGTATATGACAACGATTGCTATGAGCAGGAAGAGTATCCGGTCCCACTGCGTTCCTTCATTTAGTAGGATGATCGACAAGGGCATGCATATCGCGAAACATATGGATGCGAGCGAAACAATAAAGGTAGATAGATATACGAGTAGCCAGATGGCGAGAGAGATGGCGAATGATTTCGTTGCCAACGCGATGGCGACACCGATCGTGGTGGCGATGCCCTTGCCACCTCTGAAGCCGAAGAAAGGATTGAAGATATGGCCGAGGATGGCGCCGGCTCCGGCCAGTGTTCCGAAGTCGAAGAGAGCGTTAGAGAGGAGAACTGGAACGATCCCCTTTAATGAATCAAGAATAAACCCGGCGATAAAGAAGGGTAACCCAAGATTGCGCCCGAGATTCGTGGCTCCTATGTTCCCGCTGCCTGTCTTTCTTAGATCGATTCCTCGGAGCAGTCCGATCATATATGAGAACGGCATTGTGCCGAACAGAAATCCAATTGCGAAAGAAATGAAATACGCTATCACATTCTCACCTTACCCGATATCTCTTTCGGATATTTGTTCTTATCAGGACCGGTATTCCAGCGAAACCGAGGTAGTTCCTTATGCTGTTGCGCAGATATTTGATGTAACTGTCCTTGACCGATGAAGAGATAGTTGCCTGAAAGACCGGGGGACGTCTTCCGATCTGTTTTAACTTAAGGACCTCGCCGTTTGGCGGAGGTTTGAGCGTTGCCGTTATGCTATCGAGCACGTGCTGGCTGACGGCCTTATCACTTTCGCGGTGGATGTCGAGCACGTGCTGCAGCAGGCTTTCGACATTGGCGCTTGTTTTCGCCGAGATTGGAACGACCGGTACAAAACCGAGGAAAGGCAGAGACTCGGCCGTCGAGGATATAATGCGATGGTGCTCTTTCCTGTCAATTAGATCGATCTTATTGGGAGCGATTATCAGCGCTTTTGCTTTTGACAGAACGAGCGCCGCGATCCTCTGATCCTGTTCGACGATGCCGTGCCCGGTATCGAAGATCAGAATGATGATATCGGACCGATCGATCATCTTTATGGCCCGCATCACAGAGTAGAATTCAATGGGTTCTTTAACACGGGAGCGCTTTCGAATACCCGCAGTGTCTGTTATCTCAATTGTCTTACCCTTGTAGTAAACGCGGGCATTCACCAGATCTCTTGTTGTACCCGGCTGGGCGTCCACTATAGCTCTTTCTTCCTCGAGGATCGAATTGAGCAGCGTTGATTTGCCGGAATTAGGACGTCCTAGTATGAGTAGCCTGATGATCTTGCCGAGGTTTGCTATCTTCTTCGCCGGTATCTTCTGCAGTGTTGCGTCGAGCACATCGCCAAAACCGATCCCTGCTTCTGCTGAGACGGTGAACATGTTATCTAGCCCCAACCTGTGAAATTCTGCAGCATTGTGCGAGATCCGGCTTTCGTCAATCTTGTTGACGAGCAGGAAGATCGGTTTATTTGTCTTTCTTAACCGGTCGCTGATGTCTTTGTCAATCGGTTTTAATCCAGCACGGCCGTCGACAACGAGATATATGAGGTCGGCTTCCCTCAATGCGTTCTCTATCTGCCTCTGTATGCTTGTGGCGAGAGGAAATTCTTCAGCCGGGAAGAAACCACCGGTGTCGACAAGACCGAACGTTCGACCGCACCACTGGACTTCGCCAAAGACTCGGTCGCGAGTAACACCAGGATCTTTATACACAATACTGTGTCTCGTGCCTGTGAGCCGGTTAAAAATCGTTGATTTGCCGACGTTCTTCCGTCCGACTATTACTACTGTAGGCATTTGAGTAACTCCTTGAGCGTTACCGGTGCAATGATGGTGCGTTCCTCGCTAATCTTCATATTGTCCAGAAACAGGCTTGCGTCGTTGGTACAATTGGGGGGTAGGATGATGCGATCGTAGCCATTGCCGTGGTGCTTGATCGAACGGTTTATATCGCTGGCGCACATCAATCCGGAAACTGTTACGGTCGAGCCGAAGAACCTGTTGGCAACCGGCATCAAGTCAATATGAACATATGGTGCAAGGCGTGATTGAAGGATTTTCAGGAACGGATGGGCCGAGCGGCCTGTCAGCATGAGGTACCTATGCCTGGTCTTCTTGATCTTTCTTACTTGCGCAATTTCGTCAAGCAGGCATCTGACCATCCCGATACCGTTCTCGTATTGTGGAAGATCATCATAGTATGATCTATCCGGAATGGGATGACCGGCTTTGATGTAGAATTCATCTGCAAGGTATACGAGACCGTGCGTACGGTCCTTCCTGTAACGGAGGTGCAAGGCATTGACGGATTCGATTGTTTTATGGCTGAGTGCCATTGTGACCGACCGGATTCCGTCCGCGTACTTTGTCTTTCCGACCGGTACGACTCCAATCGACTGCACTGCCGGGTATAGCGTACCAAGTTTCTCGATCGTGGTAATGAGACCAGGGCCGTCGGTAACGCCAGGTATTACGACAATCTGACAGTGTATTCTGATGTTTTCATCCGCCAAAGCCTTAAGTTGTTCGAATATATGTGCTCCGTTCTCATTTTTGAACAATGCCATACGCAATGAAGGATTTGTTGTATGAACCGAGACATATAGCGGCGTCAGCCTGAGCCTTCCAATCCGTGAGATGTCGTCCCGGTCAATGTTTGTCAGGCTGAGAAAATTGCCGAAGAGGAACGAGAGCCGGTAGTCGTCATCGCGGAAATAGAGCTCATCCCTGAGTCCTGGAGGAAGACCGTTGATGAAACAGAAATCACAGTTGTTTGCACAACGCCGGTATCGAGGTGGCTCAAGAGTGATGTCGATCTTCTGTCCAGGTTTATATGTTAGAATCTTCCTTGTACTATCATACTCGATGGTGATATTCCTTGTGTTGCTCTGGTCGTTGTAGTACTCGAATTCTATCAGATCTTCGATGTCCTGGTCATTGATTCTCATTAGCTTTGAGCCTACATGGATTTTACTGTCCTTACTGGAGACAACCTTGACCATATGATAATTATAAATCAAATGGCACTTAATTCAAGTATTTGTTTAACATTCTGTCGGTTGTTGACAAGGCCCCGTTTCTATATATTATTAGATTCAAATCAATAGTATGCCGGGGTGGTGGAATTGGCAGACACATACGTTTGAGGGGCGTAGGCCTTCGGGCATGGGGGTTCAAATCCCCCCTCCGGCATCCGCGGGAGGAACCTATGTTAGCGATTCTAATGTGTGTCGTGCTTTCCACACCGTTGGCAAAGACGAACGGAAGCATAACGAACCTCGATGATTCACACACCAGCTTCAGCGAATCCTATGTGAAGACATATCCGGCCAGGACACCGCCACAACAGATGCCGGGGTGGCCCAATCAGATGCCAGTCCCTCCGTTGTTTGCACCCGCCGGTGTCGCCCTCGCTGACATCGATGGCGATGGTTATTGTGAAGTCCTTACCGGTACTACCCAGGGCGCTTTCTACGTATGGGATTATCAAGGTAATCTATTGACCGGCTGGCCCAAGACCGGGATCGAGGCGATCCAGACCAAGGCTGCCGTTGCCGACATAGATACGAGTTTTCCTGGATTGGAAATAATCGTACCGGGTCGATTGAACATCGTATACGCCTGGCATAGTGACGGAACGAATGTACCGGGCTGGCCTCAGATAGTCGGCGAAACCGGTGGGTTCAAATCGCCGGTCGTTTTTGACATCGACGGCGATGGTGATCTCGAAATCATTATCGGCCAGCGAGACTATCCCCAGGGTCGGGTGCGCGCCTATCACCATGACGGCACGCCCTGTGCCGGTTGGCCGAAGACAGTCGATTACATGTGTGTCGCAACGCCGTCTGTCGGAGATGTTGACAATGATGGCGTAATCGAGATATGTGCGGTTTCTTTCAATTCCGTCTACCTGTGGGACAAGGATGGCAATGACGAACCCGGCTGGCCACAGCTGAATATGGCCAGCGGCATGAGTTATGCTCAGCCTGTGCTTTGTGATATCACCGGCGACGGGATGAACGAGATAATCGTTGCGTACTGGACGAATTGGTACGATTCTGTTAACGTCTATCTATATGACGGTTCTTCTTACGGTGGCTGGCCAAAATCGTATCCCGGACCGCAGTCCTATGTAACACCGGTTGCGGCAGATATCGATGGCGATGGCGATTATGAGATATTCGGCGGTGGGCACACCAGCTACAATTGTTTCCTCGCGCGGCACCACACCGGCGCTCCGGTCAGCGGGTGGCCGGTCGATGTCCATAACAATGAGTGCTCACCCATTGTTTTCGACCTCGATGATGACGGCGACCGTGAAGTGATAGTCGGCGAGAATTCACCAGAAGGCTATCTCTATGCATTTCACGGCAACGGAACGATGGTCGATGATTGGCCGATACAGAACACGATAAATGTCTATGTAAATAGCGCTTCGGTCGCCGATGTCGATGCGGACGGTGATATAGAAATCGCTCTGCTCGTTGCCGATGGCACGGTCAATCTCTGGACGATCGAGGATGTATCATTACGGAATTATCTCGTCGAGTGGGGAACATTCTTCCATGATAATTGGAATACCGGCTGGGTGCATCCGCTACCGCCTCAGAATCTGAACGCAGATGTGAATGGTGATACGGTTTCTTTATCTTGGGATATGAACGGGGAACCGGATATTGCCGGTTACAATGTATATCGCAGCGACGTTCTCGGCGGCCCATATGATAAGATAAATGAAGAAGTTATTGCAGAACTCACCTATGTTGACATTCCCGGTACGGGAGACTACTACTACTGCGTAACTGCGCAGATATATGCAGTTACCGAATCGCGCCTGAGTAACGAAGTGACGGCGTCGGTGGGTGTGAATGAAGGTTCGAACTATCAGGTATCCTCCATCTCGGTTTCTCCAAATCCATTTCAAAATACGGTTACTTTTGCATCTGGGTTGAACAAGGACATGACCGTCACGATTTACGACGCCGCTGGTTCGCGCGTTGAAGAAATCGACGGACAGGGCAGTGTTGTGTGGCATGCTGAAAAAGACCTTTCGCAGGGTGTCTATTTTGCGGTGATCAATGCTGGCGGTCAGGAAATGGTGAAAAAGGTGATTAAACTCAAGTAATCCTTGAGTTGGCGCTTAAAGATCGTTGAGACTCGGGGCGTGTTGTTGCCCCGAGTCCTTTTTTGCCACCTGGGGGACAGGGATTTGAACCCCGATTAGTTGATCCAGAGTCAACCGTCCTACCATTGAACGATCCCCCAATCCAAGCGCAGCTTGAGCAGATTCTAAATTACAAATCCTAAATCCTAGACTCAGTCATTATATTTACGATTATAGCCATCGTCAAGCTTATTAAGTTGACAATCAATGCGTGACGTGTATAATCATACCAAAGTATCTTGATTTTGATGATACTGTTGCATTGGAGAGCTAGTCCTAACTGGTAAGGCAGCGGACTTGAAATCCGCCGGGAGCAATCCCATGGGGGTTCGAATCCCTCGCTCTCCGTGTGCCATCGGAGATGGCACAGCTTATGGCTAATTGCCGATGGCAGATGGTCATGGCGTGGGAATTAAGGGTATCTCGGTTTTACCATCGGAGATGGCACAGCTTATGGCTGATTGCCGATGGCAGATGGTCATGGCGTGGGAATTAAGGGGTATCTCGGTTCTACCATCGGAGATGGCACAGCTTATGGCCTGATGCTGATTGTTGGATATTGGAGGTTCCAGTGGCATTTCGTTTCGAAAATTTGGAGATATGGAAATTGGCAATCGATTATGGCGAGAAGATACGCGCGCTGACCAAGAAGTTCCCGAGGTCCGAGTTATTCGGCTTAACGTCGGATATCAACCGGGCAGGTATCTCAATTTCCTCAAATATCGCTGAAGGCTCAGGCAGTGATAGTAAGGCAGAGTTTAGAAGATTCCTTCGAATAGCAGTGAAATCCTTATTCGAGAGTGTATCGCAATTGACTGTCGCAAGAAGAAGGAAATATATTACCGCTGAGGAGTATGGGGATATGTATCAGAATGCTGAGTTGTTAGTCAGGAAAGTGATTAGTTTTATCAAGAGTATGCGATGATGGATCGGCGCATTGCTGCTGGCCACAGGCTATCAGCAATTCGCCATTAGCTGTATGGAGAGGTGGCCGAGTGGTCGAAGGCACCCGCTTGCTAAGCGGCTTCTCGTCGAAAGACGGGACGGGAGTTCGAATCTCCCCCTCTCCGTTCGCCGCTTGGACGGCGTAGATTACAGTGATATGCTTCACGTTCGATTACGGAGATGATCGTTGTATGCGTTATAGGTCAGCCTTGATCGCATATTCGATACAGCCTCTTTATGCCCCAAAAGGTGCGGGATTGAGATATTGAACAAGAATGAAATTACAGGAATATAGGGAGCAGAACTAAAGTAGACATGAAGGATGAAGTAAGGGTCAGAATAGCGCCCAGTCCAACAGGATTCTTCCACATGGGAAGCGCCCGGACAGCACTGTATAATTGGCTTTTTGCACGGCATAGTAACGGCAAATTCATTCTGCGGGTCGAAGACACCGACGTCGCCCGTTCGTCGGCGCAGATGATCGACGTCATCCTGGATGGCCTCAGGTGGCTGGGGATCGATTGGGATGAGGGGCCTTTTTTTCAATCGGAGAGAATATCGATATATCAAAAATACGTACAGATGCTGATCAATAAAGGCCGTGCATACTATTGTTACTGCAACCCGGATGACCTTGAGCAAGAGCGGCAAGCTGCGTACAAGCGTAAGGAAGACTGGCAGTACGACCGAAGGTGTCTCGACTTGTCAGAATCGCGGCGTCAAGAAAAGGAAGAGCAGAAAGTACCGAGGGTCGTACGCTTTCTAGTACCGGATGAACCTGTGTCCTATTGTGACATGGTGCACGGCGAAATAAAGCGCGAGGCAAAGGACATAGAAGACCTTATCATACTGCGCTCGAATGGCGTCCCAACGTATAATCTGGCTTGCGTCGTCGATGATTATGAGATGAATATCAGTCATGTAATAAGGGCAGTGGATCACATAACGAATACGCCGAAACAGATCTTGCTGCTCAATGCTCTGGAGCTGCCCGTTCCGAAATATGCCCACCTCCCTTTGATCCTGGGTGAGGATAAGAGCAAATTATCGAAGCGCCACGGCGCAGTATCACTGATGGAATACAGTAAGCAAGGGTACCTGCCAGAGGCCGTATTGAATTATCTCGCCCTGCTCGGCTGGTCTCCAGGCAATGACCGGGAGATAATGAGCATTGAAACGTTGATCAAGGAGTTCGATCTCGGCCGCATAAACCCGTCAAATGCCGTATTTGATGTACAGAAGTTGGAATGGATGAATGGACAGTATATCTACGCGATGAGTGATGAAGAGTTGTACGAACGTCTGACCCCATTCATTCTTGAATTCGGGTTGCTGAAAAGGGATGAGATCTTGGCGCGAAGAACTTGGTTGTTGAAAGTGTGCGGGTTGATTAAGTTGCGGCTGAAGACCTTCGCGGACATCAATGATGTGGCAGGATATTTCTTTGTGGAGGATTTTGAATATGAAGATGACGGTTTGAAGAAACACTGCAATGCGGAGACGATTGAAATCTTAGAAGGTTTCTTGTCGCACCTCGACTGTGTTGAACCATACGATGCTCCGGCGATCGAACAGGCAGTGCGTAACCATGCGCAGGCAAGCGGGATAAAAGCAGGACGGATTATTCATCCCCTTCGCTTTTCGGTGACCGGCAAACAGGGTGGGCCTGGTCTCTTTGAGACGATGGAACTTGTTGGAAAAGAGAAGTGTTTGAAGAGGATAAGGAGATTCGTGGATGGATTCAAAAAAGGATAAGAAGGAAGGAAAGAAGAAGAGGCAAGAGAGAGAACCGATCGTTGCTTACTTGAGCTTTCCTGCATTTCTGACGATCGTCTCTTCATCGGTAGAGGTCTTCAGAAAGGAAACAATAGGATATCTCGTTGGATTCAAGGGAGAGAGGAAATACCGCGTGGAGTATGCTATCCCGTATCAAACTGCAGACAGCGGTTACGTGCATGCATCGGTTGACATGGACCGAGTCAGCCGGATCAATGAGATCCTGAGCAAGGTCTCGCAGGGCCTCGAGTTCGTCGGCGATTTCCATTCACATACGGTCTTCGGGAACAGTCCGGGGACTGTCATACCGTCAGACGCGGATCTGGCATCGACGATACCCGGTGAAATCAATTTGATCTGTGCCGTCAATCTTAAGAAACGTGCAGTACGCTGGCGGGAGAATGCCAGGGGGATTCTTCTCGGTACGATTGGTGATTACAGGATCGATATAGGTGGATACTACGTTGAGGCAGCGACCATCGGAAGAAAATATGATCGTGTGGCGGTGAAGTGTCCTGCTGTGACTGGTATCGTCGATGAAGAGGAATGACATGTCG
>CP070795.1:1610139-1614216 GCA_020343455.1 Caldifarciminota bacterium | reverse complement strand
TTGCCGAAGCAAAACGCTGCTTGCAGTGCAAGAAGCCTACCTGCATACCTGGCTGCCCGGTCGAGATCGACATACCCGGCTTCATAAAATTCATTGCCGAGGGAGACTTCTACGGCGCCATAAAACGCCTGAAGGAAAGAAATGTCCTGCCCGCCGTATGCGGCCGGGTCTGCCCCCAAGAAGACCAGTGCGAGAAATTGTGCGTATTGGCGAAAAAATACGAACCGGTAGCGATCGGCCGTCTTGAACGCTTCGCTGCCGACCGCGAAGCCTCCGCGGGTGAAACATCGATACCGGAAATACCGCCGCCGACCGGCAAGAAGGTTGCTGTCATCGGTGCCGGCCCGGGTGGATTGACCGTTGCCGGAGACCTGGTAATGCTCGGCCACGGAATAACGATCTTCGAGGCGCTCCACAAACCAGGGGGCGTACTCGTGTACGGCATTCCGGAATTCAGGTTACCCAAAGCGATCATCGAACGCGAGGTCGACTATCTGCTCAAGTGCGGGGTCAAGCTCTACCTTGACTTTGTCGTCGGCAAGACTGCGACGATCGACCAACTTCTCCAGGAGTTCGATGCCGTATACATCGGCACCGGTGCCGGCCTGCCATGGTTCATGAACATTCCCGGTGAGAACCTAAATGGCGTCTATTCGGCAAACGAGTACCTCACCAGGGCAAACCTGATGAAGGCATACCTCTTCCCCCAGTACGATACGCCGATCGTTCGCGGCAAGAGGGTCGCTGTTGTTGGCGGCGGTAATGTGGCGATGGATTGTGCACGCACGGCACTTCGTCTCGGTGCCGATGAAGTGAGGATCGTCTACCGCAGGTCCCTCAAAGAAATGCCGGCCCGCGCCGAAGAGATTCATCACGCCGAAGAAGAAGGCATCGTCTTCGAGTACCTCACGCTCCCCTTGAAATATGTCGGGGATGAATACAGCTGGGTGAAAGAAATGGAATGTATCCGCATGGAATTGGGTGAGCCGGATGCCTCGGGACGGCGCCGCCCTGTCCCGATCGAAGGTTCTAACTTCATTGCTGCGGTCGATACTGTAGTATGTGCAATCGGCCAGAGTCCGAACCCGCTCATTCCTCAGACGACGCCTGACCTGAAGATCGGTAAATGGGGCAACATCGAGGTCGACGCTAAAACGAACAAAACATCTAAGAAAGGCTGTTGGGCAGGTGGGGATGTAGTCCGGGGCGGCGCCACCGTAATCCTCGCCATGGGTGATGCCCGCATTGCCGCCCGGTCGATGCACGAATACCTCAAGACCGGCGTCTGGTAGAGTTGGAACCCCTTATCAATTAGAATAAATCATCATCGTAGGATCACACGGCAAAGCACCTGAGCCGTGAATATTGAATAAAAGCTTTTTAGATTTCGAATTCGCCTCTGCCAACGTAGGCGCACTCGCCGCCGATTTGAATCGTGTACTCAGTTCCTTCGAGTACACCGCGCATCAGTATCCTTGAGCGCCGCCCCATCTCTACACCCTGTTCGTTCTCGCCCTCGAATCTTGCACCGAAAACGTTGTGCTTGAGCAAGTAACCGACGAGCGGGCCGGCAGCAGACCCCGTTGCCGGATCTTCCATAATACCCAGATGGGGCGCAAAGAACCGCGTATGCACTGCCGTGTCTGCACGCGTCGTCTCCAAGGAAAAGAGATAGGGGCCCGCGACATCCTTCAGGTATCTGCCTAAATTTGTCGCATTGCCCTTGGCGCGGCCCATGGCATCCAGAGTATTCACTGGAATGATCAATACCCGGTTGCCGGTCGACACCTCTTCCACCGGCAGATCACTCGAGATGTCATCGGGCGAAAGGTCAACAAGCCCAGCGATTCTTTCCGTATCTGTGTGCTGATCGAAAAACTCGGGCTGGTTCTGAGTCATCCAGAGGATACGCCCTTGCTTCTGGAGCAAAATGGCACCGACCTTCGTTCCCAATCTCAGAGAATCACGCCCGCCTTTCCCTAGATCAAAAAGCTCCATTATCGCGAAGGCAGTACCGAGCGTTGGATGCCCGGCAAAGGGCAGTTCACTGCCCGGCGTGAAGATCCGTATATCGAAATCCGACTCAGACCGTTCGCTTTCAAAAATGAATGTTGTCTCCGAATAGTTGATTTCGTTGGCCAGTCTCTGCATTTGATCAACGGTAAGACCACCGCCATCAGGGAAGACGGCAAGCTGATTTCCCGCATAGGCGGTATCGGTGAAGACATCGATAAAAATGCACTCTTTTTTCATTGTACCTCGACTTTCAAAACTCGTCTGCCGTTTAAAGGTAACGATGCCCGTTTGCCAATGGGCAAATCCCAAATCCTAAGCACCAAATACCAAATAAATCCCAATGCCAAAATCACAATGACCAAAACGGCTGATTCGAATGTATGCATCAAATGGTTTCTTCCTTCTCTTCCTTGGGTTCGTAGTGAGAGAACTGCATCGTGTGAATACCATGCCCCTGTGTGATAGACCGGAGATCGGTTGCATAACCAAAGGATTTGGCGAGCGCCAAACTCGCTTCGATGATCTTCTCCTGTTTGTTCGTTTCGACACTAAGGATACGACCCTTTCGGGAATTGATATCGTTGATTACATCGCCAAGGTAATTCTGGGGCACAATTATCTCCAGTGACATAATTGGTTCGAGCAACGTTGGCTCACCCTTTTCGAAAGCCCCGCGCAGTGCGATCTGGGCCGCCACTTTGAAATCGAGATCGGATGAATCTATTGGGTGATGCTGACCATCGAGGATCGTCACCTGGATATCGATAACCGGATAGCCAAAGTGGACACCTACCTCAGCTTGCTCCCGTACCCCCTGCTCGATCGCAGGAACGAATGGCTTCGGTATTACTCCTTCCTTCAATTTGTTCACGATCGAGATCCCGCGGCCCCGTTCGGTCGGCTCGATCCTCAATTTCACAACACCGTAATGTCCCCTCCCACCGGTCTGCTTGATGAACCTCCCCTCGGACGTAACCGTGCTGCATATGGTTTCGCGGTACGATACCTGCGGACGACTCACATGACACTCGACGCCGAATTCTCGCTTCAGCCGTTCAACGATTATTTCGAGATGCAACTCGCCCATGCCTGAAACTATGCGCTGCGAAGTCTCCTCATCGGTGCGCACCTTGAACGTCGGGTCTTCGATCTGGAGGTATCTCAGGGTATCATCGAGCTTCGCGTCATCCATTCTGGTCTTGGGCTCGAGACTGACGAAAATCACGGGTTCGGGAAAGCGCATGGACTCAAAGGCAATCGGGTGCTTCAGCGAGCAAAGCGTATAGCCGGTCTTGCATTCGCGGATACCCGTAACTACCCCTATCTCACCCACGGTCAGACTTTTCGTCTCCTCCCTCTTGTTCGCGTGCATGAGGAGGAGTCGGCTCACACGGTCCACTCTATCGGGCGGATAGACCCGAACCTTATCCCCACCTTCCACTTTTCCGGAATATACACGCATGTAGTATATCAATCCAAGATGAGGATCGGTTTGCGCCTTGAAGAGCAAGGCAGAAAAGGGTGCATCGATCGACGGCTGCCTACCTTCGTCCTTCGAGGTCTCAGGATTCAATCCCACTACCGGCGGCAGATCGGCCGGCGATGGTAGGTAATCGAGTACTGCATCGAGGAGTTTCTGCACGCCCATGTTCTTCAGCGCGGCACCGCACAAAACAGGAAAGAAATGAAGGTTGACCGTGCCTTTCCGGATCACTGATTTGATCTCGTCTGCCGGGATCGCGATCTCGCCGAAGTAGCTTTCGAATATGTCTTCATCGAATTCAGCAAGGGTTTCGAGCATCTCACTTCGATATCCGTCGGCCAGCTTTCTGTATTCTTCCGGTATTTCTTCTTCTCTGAAGGCCGTCCCCAGTGTTTTCTCCTCCCAGTACACGGCTTTCTGACTGACTATGTCGACCAGACCGTAGAATCCATCATGATCCACGATCGGGATCTGCAGGATCAGTGGTTTCATCGACAACTTCGTCTTCATCTGACTGACCACCCGGTAGAAGTCTGCGCCGACACGGTCCATTTTGTTGACGAATGCGATCCGAGGTA
>CP070795.1:1582978-1610039 GCA_020343455.1 Caldifarciminota bacterium | reverse complement strand
ATTACGTGTCTATTCATCTCGCATCGCATCGCCGGTCCTTTGCACAGATTGAAGATGTACATGGAAAAGGTCGAAAATGGCGACCATTCGGTGCGGTTGAAATTCAGAAAGAATGATGTGATCCATGATGTGGCGGAGAGTTTCAATCGGATGGTGGAAGGGATACGGAAGAATTCCGGTAAGAATACCCAGTCTTAATCAGTAGGCCGATAAGACCGTCGCGCTATTGCACACCCATTCTATCTGATGTAGAGTGGGCTTCGGTTCCTTTTAGGTAATAACTACCGCCATGGGGTTCGACAGGTATGGATTCAGCGATACCGAAGGTCACTAACTCTGACAGAATCGAAGGCTTTCGTCCGAATGTGGCAATGAATTTCTGAACTGCAGCGTTCAAGAACTGTATGTCCATATTCATCTTAATCTTCTTGATATAAGTTTCAGCGATCTGTTTTTCTTCGGGATTGTCCGTTCCATTGTAGAAATCCACCCAGAGGGCAAGTGCCGTCTTCCAATCACCCAGTTTAATGTAGGTTACGAATGCAAGCCAGCGTTTTGGCATATCGGGCGCGTTCGGTTTTTGCGCCGAGATACCGAAGTATGTCTTTGCAGTGCGGTAATCCTCGGTGAAGATATAGTTCATAAAAGCATACATGAATGGCAAGCGCCACTCTTCAGGGTTCCGTTGCATCCCTTTTTGCAGCAAATCTCGCGCTTGGTCGGGGCGTGCAGCGTCGTGGATCAGCATGAGCCCGCCGAGCGTGTACGCGTATGTGAATCGCGGATCGAGCGTCGTCAGTATGTCGAGAATATGGTGCATCAGGTCAAAACGCGCATCGCTCAACCTGTGCTCACCGTAGTATTGAATGAACCGTAGCCATACGATGTCGGCCAGAGGTGTCTGGAAACCCATGGAAAGTGCGCGGACCGCATAGCCCGACGGAAAATACATGAGTTCGCCAACGAGTTCATGCGGCGTTTTCGCTGAATCAATGCGGTATGCAATGTTAACGACCACTGCCACCAGGAGGAATCCAATGGTCAGTTTCGTCAGATTCCGTGTTCTCGTCATGGGTATCGATGAAAGTATTCTATTTGAATTCTCGCGTTTCGAATATGATTGTGGTGAGATAAATGAGTAATATCGTGTAAATCACCCCGTAACTAACCGAAAAAAGAATGCCATCGGTCTGCAGTGGAATTCTGTATGCTAAATCCGTTCGGTAGTTGAAATTCTCCAGATTTGGCAAAGTGTAATAGAAGCCATACGCAATATGCTTCAATGCCGCGACGTCTGTCGTGTCGGCAAACAACTTAAGATCTGGCATCGCGTGGCCGACGACGAAGAAGATTGCACCCATGATCGAAGTGAGCGTAACCGAAGAAAAAGACGAAAAGAGCAGGAGGATACCGAGGATGACCGATACCTCGAGGACCGTGAAGGGAAATGCTACGAGCAGATAGAGGTCGAACCGCCCCTCGTAGATAACGAGCACGATTTGATGTATTAAAAGCATCGCAAGTACGAGTATTGTAACCAGCGCACCGAGCCCCAGGAACTTACCGATCACTATCTCGCTCCTCCTCACTGGTTTTGCGAGCACGGTATATAATGTTCTCTTTTCGACATCTTTGTGTATGAGCGCCGAGCCGATGATTATCGTCGTCAGAATTGCGAAAATGGAAGTCGCGGCAAGGCCGAAATCGCGCATAATTTTCGACGTCTCGCCAAGAGCGAACGGTTCAAGAAAGACCGATACCATGATCATCAGCAGGGTGAATACTATGAGCAAGACCAGGATCCTTTGCCTCAGACTCTCTTTGAACGTATTTTCAAATATAGCTCTAATATTCTTCATTTTATTTTGAAATGTAGGTTATTCCTGACGCCACTTAGAAAATATATTAATACTGTCACTATTCAAGTTTCTTCGCATGTCTGACAAACCATTCTTCGAGCGTTATCGCATCTGTTTCTATATCTCTTTTCAGCACATCATTTAGCCTGCCGACCTCCCGCATCTGTCCTTCGATAATGATACCCACGCGGTCGCAAACTGCTTCGGCGTCTGGGAGGATGTGCGAAGAGAAGAAGATGGTCGTGCCCTTGTCCTTCTCCTCCAGTATGAGATCCTTTATGTCCTTCCGTCCTATCGGGTCGAGTCCGGTCAGGGGTTCGTCGAGGATTAGGAGATCCGGCGAGCCAACGAGCGCTTGCGCAATGCCTATGCGTTGGAGCATGCCCCGTGAATACGACCTGAGTTGGACATCCCGCGCGTCTGCAAGCCCAACCCTTTCAACAAGGTGCATGACATCATCTTCCTCATCGTTCGAACCGCTCAGCATCGCATGGATCTTGATGAATTCATAACCAGTAAGGTGTTCGTAGAAATACGGTGATTCTGGCAAGAACCCGATTCTGCGCTTCGCAGCCAGAGAATTCGGGTGAAGGCCGAAAATGGTGGCGCATCCCGAGTCAGGCCTTATCAATCCCGTGATTATTTTTATGGTCGTCGTCTTGCCAGCACCGTTGGGTCCCAAAAAACCAAAGACCTCGCCCTTTTGTATATCAAGGGAAATCCCTTTGAGTACCTCACGGCTCCTCTGCCAGAAGTGATTCCTGAAACTACGGGTGATATTTTCGAGGGTTATCGCATTCGGCATGTCCCAAAATATACATAAATTACTCGGTTTGTAAAGTACTTGATGGTGTAAGTATCCCATAGTTCCACGACGCAACATCATGCATCGGGCGCCCGGCATAAGGTGCAGAGCGTCCCTCATCAAGCATCCCACCTTGACACATCATACTTTTTATATACAATAAACACTCACGAAAGGAGGCTGGATGTTCATGATTTTAGCGCTTTTTATGGCTTTACCGCAGGATTATGTAAATCTTGTGATGAATGGTCAGTATGAAGAGGCAATCGAGTATTGCGAAGGGATGATCGAGAGGAACAAGAACCCCTACCAGTGGAAATTGGAGATGGGGGACGTTTACTACAATAGATTGCATGACTTCGAAAGGGCTTCTGAGATATACAAAGACGTTGTCGAGAATCGTAAGCACAAGGACGGGTGGGCGCACTATCGATTTGCTCAGGTCCTTGAGATGCAGGAGGATTATCTTAACTCGGCAAGAATGTATGAGATCGTAGCGACTCGCTTCCGGAAGGCACCGCTGGATTCCTTTTCATTGACGGGCGTTGAACGATGCTTCAAGAAGAATTACCAGGACTATGTCGCCGTCGTCGATGGCTACAATATTACACGTCTTGAACTCGATGAAAAGACAGGAAGGGGCGGTACGATGGCACGCAGTGACGAGCGTGCGATTCTGGACCAGATGATCATAGAACGCTTGATTTACACGAATGCCGTAAAGTATGATGTAATGTCAACCGATTTTTTCAAAGAAGGATTTCCTCCCCGTGATCGGATGCTGATACTCGATGAAGTACGCGCCTACGAAGTTATGAACAGGACGACGCCGACCGAGAAGCAAATGAAAAAGTACTATAAGCGGAACAAGGACAAGTTCAAGTTACGCGAACATGTTATGGGCAAGGAACTCGTCGTTGAATCGGAAAGCCTTGCGCAGGTGCTACTTGATTCTTTGAGGAAGGACGTTGCAAGTTTCGATACACTGGCAAAGCAATATTCTAAGGAACCCAATGCTCGTAGCGGCGGTAACATGGGTGCTGTTTACGCAGGGCGGAAGCCCGCTGCGGTCGATTCGGTAATCTTCAATACCGAGCCGAATACCCTTAGCCCGATCGTTCCATTTGACGGCAAGTACGGGATCTATTATATTACAGCCTACAAGCCTGATAAATATCGCGATTACAGTGAGGTAGTGAAACAGATTGAATCTCAAGTCAGGGCAGAGAATGTCACGAAGGAAGAGCAGGCGTTTACTACCCGGCTGAAGAAGAAGGCGAAACTGAAGGTATACGAAGATTCGATCATTAAGATAACGAAGGACAAGACAGAGGAATCTAAGGCAGTGGTCCTCGCCGAAGTCAACGGTCGCCCGATTACCTATGGTGACATACTTCACCGCAATGAATCGATGACGCCACAATTCGCGAAGTTCAATCTTGCCGACCAGGAAAAAATAGAGGAACTGATTCACACCATCTTCGACGAAGAGCTCAGGCTCGAACTCGCTTGGCGGAACAAGTACTTCCTCTATGACGGGTATTTTGTGCAGATGAAGGACCTACTGAAGGCCGTACTCGATCAGGGATTGTATCAGAAGATCGTTCTCGATGCTATCGTCATCGATTCGGCAGAAGTGGAACGGCAGTACCGGGACAAAATCGAGGAATTCAAAATGCCGGAATCCGCACGTGTCCTCGAGATCCTATTTGACTCGAAAGAGGTCGCGGACAAAGTATACAAAGAGGCTATAGCCAGGCCCGATGCGTTCGATTCTCTTGCGGTGGAATACTCCATCGCACCTTCGAAGGAGCGACTCGGCGAACCAGGGTTAATATCTCGCGGCATGCGGGGACCTGAGTATGACAAGGTAATCTTTGAACTCACCGTTGGGCAGATCAGCCGTGTCTTCAAAGTCAATGACAGAACGTGGACGATTGTAAAAATGGTCGAACACCAGCCTGAAGGCTATCGGAGTCTTGACGAGGTATGGCCCATGATAGAGTCACGGATGAGGCGCCAGCTACAAGGTGAACTGGCGGGCGGGTTTCTTGATAAGATCAAAGAAGAAGCGGACATCCAGATTCTCTTGTCAGAGCCCGAAGAAATACCCGAGACCGAGCCGGAATCAGACACAGAAGATTAAGAGAGGGCCATGCCCGAGCTCAGGAAGGACCCTGTCTTAGGCCGCTGGGTTATCATTTCGACCGAACGCGCGAAAAGACCCAAGGACTTCAAATCCGCCCCGGAAACGAAGAAGATCACGGCAAAGGAATGCCCTTTCTGTCCGGGCAATGAATCCGCAACGCCTCCTGAAATCCATGCGATTCGGGATGATCATTCTCAGCCCAACACTTCAGGTTGGAAACTGCGGGTCATTCCGAATAAGTTCCCCGCATTGCGGATCGAAGGAGAGATAAACCGGCGTGGTGAAGGAATCTATGATCATATGAATGGGATTGGTGCTCATGAAGTGATCATTGAGACCGCGGACCATAATCAGGACTTAGCAGACATGGACTTGAACGGGTTTGGCGACGTTGTCCATGCCTATCAACAACGGATACTCGATCTCCGAAAGGATGAGCGTCTGCGCTATGTGATGATTTTCAAGAACTTCGGAGCCGCGGCAGGCGCATCACTAGAACACAGCCATTCCCAATTGATAGCAACGCCGGTAGTCCCTAAGAGGGTGATGGAAGAGATGGATGGCGCAAAGCGCTACTTCGAATATCGGGAAAGGTGCATCTTTTGTGATATTGTGGTTCAGGAGACGAAGGGCAGGAAGCGCTTGATCGCCGAGAACAACTCTTATATTCTTGTCTGTCCCTTTGCACCGCGGTTTCCTTTTGAATGTTGGATACTGCCACGGAACCATCGCTCCAATTTCGAAGATGCAAGCCCGGACGAACTCAAGGATCTATCATCTATTCTTAAAGACTGCCTAATGCGTCTGAAGAAAGCTCTGAATACGCCTCCGTACAATTTCATCATACATACCGCACCAATAACGGTCAGGGGCATCGATTTCTACCACTATCATCTGGAGATAATACCGGTCCTGACGCACATCGCCGGGTTCGAATGGGGGACAGGTTTTTATATAAACCCGACAGGCCCTGAGGATTCGTCTGCATACCTGAAGAATATCCTGTGACGATGACGTGGAATTGAGTATTGCCTTGGTATTGGAGTAAGATGAGAGTGGCATTCGTTGCATCTGAAGCCGTTCCGCACGCAAAGACCGGTGGCCTCGCAGATGTCGTCGGCGCGTTACCGAAATACCTAAAAGACCTGGACATCGAAGCGACGGTCATCATGCCTCGCTACAAAGATATCGAAGGAAAGAGAGAAAAGACCTTTGATGTGAACGTGCAGGGCTCTCACCGGGTAGGGCTTCTGCGCAGTGAAGGTGTCATCTTCGTTGATTATCCCCCGTACTTCGACCGTAACGGTTTATACGGAGATGTAAGTGGTGACTATCCGGACAATTGCGAACGTTTTACTCTCTTCTGCAAAACAGTGGGCAAAATAGTCGAGAGCGGCAACTACGATCTCGTTCATTGCCACGATTGGCAGTCTGGTATGGTTCCTCTGTACCTGAAACTACGCAAGATCCGGGCGAAGACTATCTTCACGATCCACAACCTTGGTTATCAGGGGAAATTCCCGAAGACAAAATTCCCTCTGTTGGGAATAGATGATCGGTTTTTCTCGCCGGAAGGGTTCGAATTCTTCGGAGACATCAGTTTTCTCAAGGCTGGCATAGTGTACAGTGACGCCGTGACCACAGTATCCCCGAATTATGCGCAGGAGATCCAGACACAAGAACTGGGATTCGGCCTCGACGGCGTCCTCAGGATGCGTGCAGGCGACCTGCATGGAATCCTGAACGGGATCGACTATTGTGAGTGGGATCCAGCATCGGATGATCTGCTATATGAAAAATACAGCGACTTTGCAGGAAAAGCAATTAACAAAACACGACTCTGCGCGGAATGCTGCCTCGATGCCACCAGACCGCTGATCGGAATGGTTTCACGTATTGCCGGCCAGAAGGGGTTTGACATCCTCGTGTGCGCCATGGATGAAATCATCGGACTTGGCTATAACATGATAATTCTCGGATACGGTGAGGAATCGTATCATGATAAACTTATGCAACTCCATAACGTCTACCCCAACCGTCTATCGGTCAATATAAAGTTCGATAATAGGCTTGCTCACCGCATCTATGCCGGCAGCGATTTCTTTTTGATGCCTTCATTGTACGAACCTTGTGGTTTGGGGCAGTTGATCAGTCTCCGCTACGGAACCGTGCCGATCGTCCGAAGGACGGGTGGACTCGCCGATACCGTGGTCGAGTTCGACCGTGAATCGATGTCAGGCAATGGTTTTCTTTTTTCTGCGTATAATGGCGAAGCACTAGTTTCGGCCGTTGTACAGGCGCTTGGAGTATTCGCCGAAAAGGAGATATTCGAGAACCTTTCCGAACAATGCATGGAGTACGACTATTCCTGGAATAGATCGGCAAGAGAATACTCCAAATTGTACGGGCACGTCTTGAAGCCTTGACAGCAAATATGTATTCTGTAGAATTCAAAGGTTTTAGAAAGGGAGGCATATGATAGTCAAATGGCAATGCACGGTATGTGGCTATATCTATGATCCTGAATTTGGCGATCCCGATAACGGCATTCAAGCTGGAACATCGTTCGAAGATCTCCCGGATGATTGGGTTTGCCCTGAATGCGGCGCCGAGAAGGATCAGTTTGAGCCGTATACTGAAGAAGAAGAATAGCCAGCGCGATTAATAAAGATTTGCTCTCCACCGAAGAGTGCAACATCAGGAATGAGCCCTTGTTAATCGTTAAACCATTTGACGATTCCACGCGTCAAAAATAGTGAGTGACCTGGAAGATCAGGATCTAGTCAGGCGATTCAAGAATGGCGAAGATGATTGCTTTGACCGCATTTATGATAAATACAAAGTACCTATTTACAGCATTTGCTATAGGTATACACGAAACGGGGCAGATGCTAGTGAGCTTACTCAAGATGTCTTCATCAAAATATACAGGAATCTCCACGGGTTCAATGAGCGCGCGAAGCTATTCACCTGGATATATAGGATTACGGTCAATGCCTGCATATCGTTCAAGCGAAGGGAGAGAAACGTTTATCAAGCGCTACCAGTGGTCTCGCACGGTGTTCCGTTAGGCGAGAGAATAACCTTGAAGAAGGCAATAGACGATGCGCTTCAGCGACTCCCACCGAGGCAGAGGCTTGCTTTCATCCTGCGTCACAATTTTGGATACTCTTTTGATGAAATAGGGGGCATAATGGGCATTACAGCGGGTGCGGCAAAAGCTAACCACCACCAGGCAGTAAAAAAGATGCGCAGATTCCTGAAGGACTGGCTGTGATAACCTGCGGCAAGACAGCAGACCTCATCGTTGAATATCTCGACGGGGCTTTGAGCGGGTCTGATAAGCAAGACTTGCTGTATCACCTATCGAAGTGCCCTCGGTGCAGTCACGAGTACGAGAAGCATGCAGAATTGTATCGAATCATGCGTGAGGATGAAGTTGTCTTCCCTCCTGCTGCGGTGTTCGATCACATTAAGGAGAAGGCACGGCAGGCAGCAAGCGGTCGCGTCCGGGTTACATTCACCAGGTCATTGAGATTCTTGCTACCGGCAGCGGCTGCAGCCATAATGTTGCTGGTGGTCATTTGGCCACGTGGTAGAACAGTGGAATTTGGTGTTCCGGTGGCTACGCTCATCGAAGATGTTGACATCGCATCCATTGCAGTGGCAGCCGTGATCGACGAGGATATGGCCCATGATCTTTCGACAATCGAGTACTATCTGTTTCCTGAAACTGAGCAAGCTATTGACGAACTCACCGCTGACGAGAAGAATGAACTTGTTAATTTCCTTCAAGAGCGGTACCCGGTAGGTACGTAACTTATGGAATGGTAATCGTGTTAGGAGGTATGATGAGAATTGTGTTAGTGATGCTGTCAATTATCGTGGCAGTTGGCTTTGGTCAAGAGAACGATCCCCGGGCAATAATAGAGAAGGTACGGATTTATCGTCTCACCAAAGAACTGGATTTGACGACAGAACAGGCGGTCGAACTCTTTCCCAAATTGAGTGAGTTACAGAAGATAGAAAGAGAATTCCGTAATCAACAGCTGGAGATCATCGAAGACCTCAAGAAGCAGGTCGGCGGTAACGCTCCGGATGTCGATATCATAAAATCACTCACCAGGTACGAGGGTATTTTCAGGGAAAGGATTGAGCGCCAACTGAGCAAAATGGGCGAAATTCGAAAAATGTTGACCCCGAGCCAACAGGCCAGATACATCATATTCCAGGATGAGTTTGAGCGTGAGATAAGGGAAATGATAAAAGAAGTTAAGAAACTGAGGCCCCGTTAAGCGATCAGGGAGATGCTCGGCCGATTATTGTTGAATCTTATCGATCAATACCCTAACGTCATTATTCAGGCTTTCGTATAACTTCACGAGTTCAGTCACGCTGTTCGTTCTCCTGGCGACTTCTGTCTTGTCCTTTACGGCCTTGAGGGTGACCGTGTACTCGATCTTTGTACTCACCTTTGAAACGCGGCCCGTGATAATGTAATCACACAGCAGTGATGATCCGATCTCATACGCTTGGTTATCATCGATAGCGTTCACTCCGAGATTTCTTTTGACTATTTCCATGTTAATCGTCGTTTTATCGATGATGGTAAAACGTCCGCTGAATGTCCTAATCGTTCGGTACAATTCGTTCTGGCAGATTTGACCTAATTCAGCATTGCTAGCTTCAGGATTCTCTTCTCGGAAAGGAAATACTACTAGGACTTTCTTGACAACTCCCGCGGGAAGCGTCGTGGGCCCGTACTCGAGATTCAATTCATTGACCACGAGGTCGGTGATGTCGAGATCACTCGAAGCATAGTACACACCCTCTGCCAGTTCAAGGACGATCTGGAATCCCTCCTGCTCGGCGATCTTGGCAATCGCGGTATTAATTTTCTGCAGCAGCGGTGCCATCAATTCGTCATTCTTTTGTTCGACCTTTCCGCCGGCGCCGAAGATGGTCTGCAAAAATTGGTTGTATGATGCAGTAAGGGCTTCTATCTCATCGACCTTTCTCAATCTTGCTTCCTCGGAGAGGAGAAGCTTCTGGGTCTCCACCTCCGATTTCAGATCATCGATCCTTCTCTTCAGTACGGCAGCCGAATCACGATATTGCGACACAAATTGATTGAATTCAGCTGTGGCCACAGCCGTTGCCTGGTATTCGTTCATGATCCGTTCGGCGTCGATGAGTCCGATCATTTGTTCCTTCGCCGTCATCATACTCGATATCATGATAACCAGGAGTAAATATCTTCTCATTGTACCTCCAAATAATGGTGACGTGGATGATTGCACGGATTCCTTTGCGGAATTAGAACATGCCAAAAGGATTGATCTGGAAATGAGGTTCGAACCCCGGATTTTCGCGATCAAACCCATATCCCAGATCAAAACCCATCACGCCGATCATAGGTACTTCCACTCTTATCCCGGCCCCGGCGCCGCGATAGAGATCGTGGAAATTTATGTCACGGTACGACGTGAAAGTGTTGCCCATATCGAAGAAAAGGATGAAGGCCATCGTTTGAGAGAGTTTCATCTTCAACTCGATATTGTTAATTAGCATGGCGCTACCACCGACTACCCTGCCGTCCTCTATCGGTGATAGTGAGCGGTCAGGGTAACCGCGTACTCCTTCCGAACCTGCTCCACCGGCATAGAACCTCTTGTATATGGGTACTTCATCATTGCTGGTCACGACGCCGGCGTTCAGCCTTGTCATGAGAACAATCTTCCAGACTATAGGAAAGTAGGTTCGTACATCCAGCGTGTAGCGGTTATAGTCCACGTTGGCAAAGAGAACTTTCTTTGCGAATTCCGCGCTGAATGTGATGAGTGACCCGCTCGAGGCGTTGAATATATAGTCGCGAGAATCTCTGGTTATCGAAAACGAATTGGCGATCGTCCACTTGGGTAGTGTGTCGTCATACAAGCTGTATCCTGTCTCCGGCGGTGTGTAAGACCTGGCAATATCGAGGATTTGCGTGCGTTCGGTCCTGAATCCGTAGCCCAATCTCGTATAATCAAGGTAGAATGGCAGAGATACCCGCGTGGCGAATCCAATGTCCCTCTTCGTGTAGTATTCCCATAATCGGTTGACGTAGTACAGATCGATACCTGCAGAGGTTCTGGTGTCGAACAACCACGGTTCGGTGAAGCCGAGCTGAACATTAGTGAGCCGCCCGCCCAGCTCGAGTTTCGTGTACAATCGCTGACCCCGACCGAAGAGATTGGGATGAGAAAATTCAACGTATCCCGTCATCCTGTCCTGCGGCGAATAGGCGACCCCGGCGCCTATCGTGCCGACACCCTCCTTTTCCTTAACGTCGTAGATGATGTCGAGGTTGCCATTCTCGTCGGGATTCCCGGGCAGAATCTGTATGTCTTCAAAAAACCCGAGGTTGAAGATCTCGCGTTGACTCCTGATCACATCGGACCGCCGGTATCGTTGTCCCGGTATGGTTACTATTTCTCGCCGTATGACCTTCTCGCGCGTCCGGTAATTGCCGGTTATCGTGACAAGTTTGACATTTGCAGGCGAGGATTCGGTGAACTTGTAGGCGATATCGATGACGCTGTCCTTCACGTCTTCGACCGGTACGATCGAACAATATATATAACCCTCGTCCGCGTAGAGAGAATACATATTCTGCATGCTCTCCTCGGCATAAACAAGGTTGTATATGTCGCCGGTCTTTATCTTCATTACGTTTCGCAGCGCCGTCTCCGTGAAAACTGTATTACCATCGAGGGTTATCTCGCCGACGTAGTATTTCTGATTCTCCTGAACGTCGATGGTAATCGTGAATCTATTGTCGACAACCTCGATGACCGGTTCCTTGACGACCACATTGAGGAATCCATTCTCCTTAAACAACGCAGCGATGTTTTCGATGTCCTCTTCGAGTTTCTCCTCGACGAGCTTGCCGGTTCTCAGGAATCCTTTCTCCTTCGTCGACATCTTACCTTTGATCTTTTTGTCGGTTATTGATTCATTGCCGTTTATTATGATCTTGCCGATGCGCGGCTGAATGCCCTCGTCGATGATGAAATAAAGCTTCGCTTTATTAAGTGTGTCGACAACCAGACTGTCCCGGACCTCGGTTTCATAGAAGTATTTCTCTTTATAGATATCGAGTATTTTGTTTCGGACCTCGAAGATCGCTTTGTCGGTAAGTACCTGACCTGCCCGCAGCTCGATCTTCTTGTTGAGGTCGCTGTCCTTCAACTTCGTGTTACCGATGAATTCGGGTATGCCTTTCAGAAAAGGAGCTTCTTCGACGATTATCTTCACGAATATGCCATCACCCACGATCGACGTATCTATTGCGATGAAATTGAAGAGCCGCAATCTTGAAAGATTGTCAATTGCTTTGGGCACCATGGCATTGTCAAAGGTATTGCCGGCTCTGATACCGCTCGATTCAATAACCAGTTGATGGTCGGTCCACGTTGCCTGGACGTCAACATCGACTATCGTATAGGTCAGGAGAAATAGAAGCAGTATCATTTCTGGGTGAACTCTATCTTTTCCCCTGATCTCACGAGTTTGATGCGCTTTCCCTCTTTGATGTTTCCTTTGAGGATCTCTTCAGAGAGGGGATCCTCGATCAATTTTCTGATCGTCCGCTTGAGCGGGCGTGCCCCGAACTCGGCATCGAAACCGGTTTCGACGAGCAATTCTTTACTCGTTTCGTCCAGTTCGAGTTTCATGTTTTTCTCATGGAGCCTTTCTTCGACCTCACTTATGAGGATATCAATGATCTGTTTCATATCGTTCCTGTTCAATTTCTTGAAGACGATGATCTCATCAATGCGGTTGAGAAATTCGGGGGAGAAGAGTTTTTTCACTTCCTCCATGAGCCTGTTCTTCATCTTTTCGTATGATACAGCATCATCGAGCTTCGTGAAGCCCATGCCGTCGCTTCTCTTGATCTCCGACGTTCCGATGTTGGATGTCATAATGATAACCGTATTTTTGAAATCCACGCGACGGCCGTAGGAATCAGTGAGTTGGCCGTCCTCGAGTATCTGGAGAAGGATATTGAAGACATCGGGGTGCGCTTTCTCGATTTCGTCAAATAGTACGACCGAATAAGGTTTTCTCCTGACCTTCTCGGTCAGTTGGCCGCCTTCTTCATACCCTACATATCCAGGAGGTGCTCCGATGAGCCTCGAGACATTGAACTTTTCCATAAATTCAGACATGTCGAGACTGATGAGGGAATTTATGTCACCAAATAGAAACTCAGCGAGGCGCCTTGCCAGTTCTGTCTTACCGACGCCAGTCGGGCCGAGGAATATGAAGGAACCGATTGGCCGGCGTGGATCTTTAATGCCCGCCCTGCTCCTCCTGACCGCTTTGGCGATGGCCGTAATTGCTTCATCCTGACTGACGATCTTCTTCTTAAGTTCTTCCTCCATCTTAAGCAATCTCTTGGATTCGCCCTCTTCGATCCGGGATACCGGAATGCCGGTCCAGCGGGAGACGACGAAAGCAACATCCTCCTCGCTCACGCTGGGCCTGGTTACCGTGCTCGTTTCGCTTTCTTGACGTAATTCGTCGGTCAGTTTTCTTTGCTCGTCGCGCAATCGGGCGGCTTCTTCGAACTTCTGTTCGGCCACGAGTTTCTCCTTCTTGACCTTCACTTCGCTGATCTTTAGCTCCAACTCCGCTGTGGCGTCGTTTTTGATGATCCTCGACAATTTAACCTTTGCCCCCGATTCATCGATGACGTCGATCGCCTTATCTGGTAAGAACCGATCGGTTATGTAACGGTTTGACAGACGGGCTGCCGCTTCGAGGGCATCGTCACTGTAAGTGATCTGATGGTGGTCTTCGTATTTCTTACGTAATCCTTGCAGGATATTGATCGTTTCCTGAACCGTCGGCGGGTTGACCATGATCGGCTGGAAGCGCCGTTCCAATGCACCATTCTTTTCAATGTAGCGCCGGTAATCCTCAAGCGTCGTTGCTCCTATGCACTGTATTTCACCCCGTGCAAGAGCAGGCTTGAGTATGCTCGATGCGTCTATTGCACCCTCGGCAGCACCGGCACCGACGATCGTATGCAGTTCATCGATGAAGAGGACGACATCTTTGCTGCGTGTCACTTCATTTATTACCGCCTTCAACCTTTCTTCGAACTGGCCTCGATATTTTGTTCCTGCGACGACCGAAGCCATATCGAGCGCGACCACGCGCTTGTTTTTAAGCGAATCTGGTATGTTCCCGGCGATGATATCTTGCGCCAGCCCTTCTACGATTGCCGTCTTGCCGACGCCAGCCTCGCCGACGAGCACAGGATTGTTCTTCTTTCGACGGGAGAGAACCTGAATGACCCTTTCGATTTCATTCTCACGGCCGATGATAGGATCGAGCTTCTCTTCACGGGCCATTTGCGTCAGATCTCTCGAAAAGAGATCGAGCGCCGAACCCCGCTGCCGCCCCCGCGCCTTGCTCGTCATCACGCCTTCGGGCCTGAGCAGTTGTATGATTTCGTTCTTGACCGTATCATAGTCAACGCCAACGGATTCCAGCACCTGGGCACCAAGGCTTTCCGGCGTTCGTATGACGCCGAGCAGAAGGTGTTCCGTGCCCACGTAGGAGTGACCGAAGTTCTTTGCTTCTTCCATTGCGTAGTTTAGACAGACGCGTGCTTCATTACTGAAGGGGACGTCTATCTTACCACCGGGCCCGGTTTGAATCGAGTTCTCAATATTCTTGCGTAATTCGTTGAGTTCTATTCCCAAATTGATTAGGACCATTGCACCAACTCCCTCCCCTTCCTTTATCAGTGCGAGGAGGAGGTGTTCGGTGCCAATGAAGTTATTTTTGAATCTCAGTGCTTCATCATGGGCAAGGTGCAGTATCTTTCTTACCCTTTCCGTGAATCTTTCCTGCAACAAAGCCTCCTTATTAATCCCATTCTATTCAAAATTACGTAATTGTCAACAATTATGACAATTTAAGCATTGTCTGGGTTTAATCAGTGTCAATAATCGGGTGTTTTCGATGGGATTCCTCTAAACCTTTCTTTGAACGATTTCCGTGAACCGCGCAAAAAAATTGTAGAATTCAGCCGGTTTGTGGACAAGCCGCAAACGCGGCAGGTTCCTATGGTATACTCTCGAGACCGTTTGGGCTGTGTACGCAATATGTTTGTCAGTATAGACGCGGCGAGGAATGGCTAGCCTCACGGTGTCGTCAAAGACACCAACCCGTATACCGGATTCCAGGTAGATCGAAGCAGCCAAAGCAAAGGCTGCGTGGCGGTCGGGTACTTTCTGCAATATGACGACGGCGTGACCGCCCACTGGTTCAAAGACCTCAACACCGTTCTGTTTGAGAGCATACGCCAATGACCGCACTTGAGTGATATGTGCACGCAGCAGATCCTCTTCCATGCTGTCTACGAGACCTCTCGCCATTGCCGCGACATCCCGTGCAGCCAGTCCCCCTGAGGTCGGATATGCTTCTTGGCGGATTATCTCCCGACACAATCTGTCGTACAGATCCCTCGTCCGCACGCAGATGAAACCTCCGATGTTCGAAAGGCCGGTCTTCTTGCTACTCAGGTAAAGAATATCGGCAGCCTTGAACATACGTCGGCAGATCTTCCTGATACTAGTTCTCGATTTAGTGTATTCCTTAATCAGGTAGGCATTGTCTGCGAACCTACTTGCGTCGAAGACGAGCAACGTGCCGGACTTGCTCGCGGCGCTTTTTGCATCGTCGATATTCTCAATCGATACGGGTTGCCCGCCTTTGATGTTGTTTGTGAGGGTCATGATCAGGATCTTGGCCTTTGACCGTCCTCTGTTCTGCTTTTCGAAGGCTCGGACATCGACATTGCCGAGAAATGGCGGTTCATCTGAAGGCAGGTCGATTGCCCGGCATCCTAATGATTCAATATTGCCGCGAGTTGTCTCGAAGTGCGTGTTTGCGACGATTGTATCGCCCGGTTCGAGAAGCGTTTTGAAGAGGATATTCTCAGCTGCCCTCCCTTGATGTACGGGCAGTACATGTGGGAATCCTGTTATCGATCGTGCTTTCATGACGAAATCCTCATATGATGTCTGACCTGCGAAATCCTCGCGTGCCTGGGCCATTGCTGCCCACTGCGATGATGTCATCGCCCCGGTCCCAGAATCAGATATCAGATCGATCGTCACGAATTCTGCCGGGATGCCAAACGGATTGTAGCCAGCACGCCTCAAGATCTTTTTCCTTTGCCTTCGCGTGGTGTGGAGTAATGGTTCTACGACTTTTATACGATAGGGTTCGTACATCTATTGTACCGAATCCAGTTTCTTCTTTAGCGATTTGTTGCCGACATCCAGTTCCACAGCCTTCTCATACGCCTCACGCGCTTTCTCACGATCATCCAATTTCATGTATACATCGCCGAGATGCTCCAGTATGACCGCATCTTCGACGATCTCATTAGCTCTCTTAAGTTCCCTTAATGCTTCCTCATACCGACCCATCTTATAGAAGACCCAACCGCGCGAATCAATATAATATCCATTGTCGACGTCGATCTCAAGCGCCCGATTGATCAGCTGGAGTGCATAATTGAGACTGTCGTTGCGCTCGGCATACGTGTAGCCGACGTAATTGAGTGCGACGGCATTGAGCGTATCGACTTCGAGGATCGTGCGAAAGATCTCCAGTGTCTCATCATCCCTGCCGATGCGCGAAGAGAGGCTCGCCAGTGCCTGGAGTGTCGCTACGTTATTGGGGTTCTCCTCCAACGCTTTCTTGTAGTAAAAATACGCGTCTTGGTCCATTTCTCTGGTTTCCATGACCGCACCCAGTAAGTAGTAGATCTGAGCGAGATCACCGCCGCGATAAGCGGCTTCCGTGAACGCGTGCTGCGCAAGTGCATAATCTTCCTTTTCGACCGCCACGAATCCGAGATAAATCCACAACTCGATGAAGTCGGGGTTGATCCTGAGGGCGCCTTCGATCTCTCTGAGCGATCTGTCATATTCGCCCTGTTCGAGATATATGCGAGCGAGGTAGAATGCGGAGTAGGTATCGCCTGGATCCTGTCGCAAAGCGACGTGGAATTCGTTAAGTGCCGATAGGAAATCACCGCGCTTGTAGTACGCAAAACCGAGGCTACGCCTGACATGGTTGTTGTATTCATCGTGTTTCAGGATCTCAGCGGCAAGACGCATGACGTCGTCATACCTGTCCTTCTCCGTATAAAGGTCCATGAGCCGCTGCGCGACATTGATGATGAGGGTGTCGGAAAGTACTTTCTCATAGTAGAGTATTGACGAATCCTGTATACCCAGCATTTCAAAACCAGTCGCCATGCCTATGATAGTAGTGATGTCCGTTGTATCGAGCGCATACCCCTGTCGATAGAAGTCGACTGCTGACATATGATCGTTCATTCTTCCTGCCAGCGCTGCGAGTCTGGCATAGCTCTCCGGGCTCCTGATATCCTCGGGCATGCGTTCGAGCAGGGATATGGCCTTCGGCACCTGCCTGCTCGCCTCGAGCAGCGTTGCGATGGCGAAGTAGAGTTCAGGATTTCTGGGGGCATATTCGAGGGCCTTTTCGTAGTATTCCAGGGCTTCGGTAAGGTCGCGCTTGCCGACATAACCGAGCGCGATCATCTGGTGCAGCCGTACGTTGTCCGGTTCCATTTCCAGTGCCGCTTTGGCAAAGGCAATGCCCTCGTCGAATTCCTGGACTGAGTATAGAGCACCGGCCAGGGAAATGTTGATTTCGACCGAGCGCGGTTCGATGGCATGCGCCCTTTTGTAGTATTCGATCGCCTCACTCGTCTTGCCCTCTAGCTCGAGCTGACTGCCGATGCTGAATAATTCGTAGGCGCCGTCGTCCTTGCCGCTAAATAATACGAAGGACAGCGCTAATATTCTAAGTATATTGACAAGAGCCATAGTTTATCAGGGCTTTTGAGCGGATCGTTGACATACAGATTGTAGTCGAGAGAGAGTCCGATGCGCCGTATTGCCTTCTTATAATAACACTGGAGGCTCAGAACGTGCCGATGGTAGAAAGAAGTATCTCCTCGGGCTATGGTAAATGTCGGCCTCGTGTCCAAACCGAATGTGCCGGCTGTGAGAATATTGAACCTTGCCTCTAATGTACAATCGTAAACGTAATCCGCACCGGCATTAATGTCCCATCCATGGAAATTCCAGTGGGGGTAGAGACCCACATCTATTGCGTACAGGAATCGTTCATCCGTTTCCAATCGCTTCGAATAGTGGTAGTCGCGCGGCGAGAACCGCAGCCTGAACCTATTGAACACAGGCGTCCCTTCGACGTCGTAGTCGATGTCATGGATGCAATCATGGACAAAATAGGCGGTCACGACATGATTGCTGAAAAAGTAATCGATGCCCGCCGCAAGATAATAGTGCGCATATCTCGGGTCTATTGATACGCCTCCGGTTTGCTTCGCCATATCGAGATCATCGCGGTAGTATATGTACATTGAAAAAGGTAGGTGCCTCAGGGTCGTGCAGTATATATCAACTGATGCATCGAAATTGAAGCGGGCAGTATCACTATTCAAATACTTACCGAAAAATCCGCGTCCATAAAACTCAAGGGGAACTTCGATCGCAGTGAGCACAGAGCGGGGGA
Source organism: Caldifarciminota bacterium (assembly GCA_020343455.1). Classification (GTDB taxonomy): domain Bacteria; phylum Hydrothermota; class Tepidihabitantia; order SM23-42; family SM23-42; genus SM23-42. The sequence goes on along the minus strand of CP070795.1, from coordinate 1,591,588 downwards.
GAAGGAGTCCGAGCAAAAGGAGGGCAGCACAACCGGTCAAAAGGTATCTATTGTTAAGTTTCACTTCAGTTGCCCCCTTTTTCATCCTCGTTCGTCTCTTTACCACGGAGATCGGTGCCAACTGCTTCCGTAATTTGAATGTCGTATATTCTGCCCAATACCAGATTGCCCTGGTCAACGAGTATGCGGCTGTCGATCTCCGGTGCACAGAATTCTGCGTGGCCGACAAATTGGTGATCGCGCGCGTGGATGAGCGTTCGGTAGGTCTTTCCGCAGCGTTCTTTATTCTTCTGTTTCAGTAATTCCTGCTGCAGTGCCAATGCCTTTTCGTAGCGGTCGCTGATCACTTCTTCTGGAAGCTGAGGCAATTGAGCCGCCCGAGTGCCGGGTTCACGATAATACGGGAATACACCGAGCCAGTCGAAGCATCCCTGACTGAGCAACTCCATGAGTTCGCTGAATTCATCGTCGGTTTCAGTGGGGTAGCCGACTATTATCGTCGTCCTGAGCGCAATGTCGGCAATGTGCTTCAGTTCTTTGACGACCTCAATGATCCTATGGCGGTCTACGCCGCGATTCATTGATTTCAGTATCCGTGAGTTCACATGCTGGATCGGCAAATCCATATACTTGCATATTTTCGGGTTACGCGCGACCTCCTCGATCACGCTTTCGTCTATGGTCCGTGGATGTGCGTACATCAGCCTCAACCATTCGACGCCTGGAATCCCGGACAGCCGGTTCAGGAGGGGAATGAGCATGGGCTTGCCGTAGACATCCGCTCCATAACGGGTCGTATCTTGGCCGATCAGTATGAGTTCGGTGAATCCGGAATCAGCCAATTCGTTGGCTTCTGCCACAAGATCGTTCATGTCAAAACTACGATGTGGACCCTTGATCGACGGTATCGTACAATACGAGCAGCTGTTAGAGCAGCCGTCCGATATCTTCAAATAGGTGAACCCATGCGTCGTCGGCAGGCGCGTACGCAGGTTCAGTGCGGCCCCCGGCGCAAGTTTCTTGATGAGCGCAGGTATCTCCTCGAGCCTGTACCAACCTGTAACGTTCGGGTACCTTCTTTTCAACTCATCGCCGTATCGGTTGACCGCACAACCAACAACGAAAAGTCTCCTGCCGTTAGTGACGAGGCCAAGACAGTTCTCTATTTCGCTTTCGGTCTCATCCGTTGCCGGAGAGATGAAGGCGCAGGTGTTGAGGATCACCGCATCACAGTCTTCGACCGAATCGCTGATCTCGATGCCAGCGGCGCCCAGCGCGCCGAGGATCTTTTCCGAATCGACCAGGTTTTTCGGACAACCGAGCGACACCATATTGATCTTCACGGGCGTGCCTCAGGATTCGATCTGTAACAATTTGACGTGGGCAATGGCTACGCAGGCGTTCTTGTCGTCACATATCTCTGACTCGGCTTCGATGAGCCGGTGTTTAATATTGCAGACCCTTGCCAATGCGGTGTAGATCTCTTTGGTGTTCATCGACCCCTTGATGCGCATGGTGAATTCGGCGGTGACCGATCTGTAACCCTGCTTGAAAGCCGCCCATACTGCCAGCTCGTCGAGTATAGTGGCAATTATGCCGCCATGGACGACATTGGCGTACCCCTGGGACCACGCTGGCGGCACGATTCTTGCACGAACGCCGTCGTCGGCTTCGATTATCTTCAGTTTCAAACCGTTTTCATTACGGGCCCCACAGGCAAAGCAGTACTCGTCCATCAGGAATTCAGTACTCATCGACCTGCACCCCTTCGGGCGGGTTGAATTTGAATATCTTCTTTGATATCTTCTTGTTTATTTCCATCTTTGTGAACTCAAACTTGCTTTCGGTTCCTGCTCCGTCTATTATAGAGATCGCCATGATATCGAATTTGTTCTTTCGTATTTGTACGGTTATCCTTCGGTACATCCCGCTTTCCTCTTTTGGTGTAAGGAGTATCTCGTAGTATTCTTCGTCCTCCTTCGCGATCGAAGGTTCGTATTCTTCCTCGTAGTTGGCGAAGATGGCATCCGGGCTGATCTGAAAAGGGATCTGCTCGAGTTTTTGCCTGACCGCTCTCTTCTCATCAGGCATGTAGATCCAGAGCGATACACTGTCGCCAACGTATACCTGGTTCGGTTGTGTGATTTCCATTCTGAAGAAATTCGGCTTCATGTAGTAGGTCTTACCCTCGAATCGCTGGCAGATCCCAGCCTCTTCATCGCAGTATACCTGTTCGAATTCGGCGTAGAAGCTGTTCATATTCCCATATTTTTCCTTCGTTCTTTCGAGTATTTCAGTCGCCTCGAGCGCGAGCAATTGGGAAATAATTGCCAGCAGAGCAACAGAGATTATTCTCATCATTTCTCCTTTTGTACCAATATTATATAATATCGAGATTATGTCAACACCGCGGCCGACACAGAGCCGGTAGACTTATAATGCTCGGTCAGCGAAAGCGCTTCATTTCGACGATTATCCCGGGATCTCTGTGCGCTGATACTTGACAAGAGTTGCATTTTTTAGAGAATTGGATGTTCATGCGTGAACGGATGAACGGTGTTCATTTCAACAAAGGAGGGTTCATGAAGAAAAGAATCATTGTCATGTTGGCGGCGGCGCTCACGCTAGGCATATCCCAGAACCTCTTACAGAACCCGGGTTTCGAGACGTGGGCTGGTAGCATACCTGAGCATTGGATGAAGGGCGATTCAGTTGAACTTTTCCAGGAAGATGTCATAGTATACGCTGGGACGTTCTCTGCCAAGGACAGCTTCTACTCAACGGAAGCCGGTGATGCCGAATTGTATCAAGGCATGTACGCACAGCCCAATACACTGTACAGGCTCTCCTTTTGGGTCTACGACAATGACCCGGCCGGCAGAGCGCGCGGTGGCGTACAGTGGTTTGGCAACGGTTCATACATATCGAGCGTATGGCCGAACTTATATACAGTAGACCAACCTTCCTGGCAGCTCTGGACATATGATCTTCCGATATCACCGTCAAATGCCGACTCGGTACGGTTTATCATCCGCGGCTACGATGTAGGTTCGCCCTGGGTCAGTGCAATCTTCTATGTGGACGATGCGTACTTCGGCCCGCCGGCGACTCAACCGCCGTCCGTGCTTCGAGCGTGGCATATGCCGTTCAATCCAGGACAAGGAGTTGTATCTGATATCTACATGCACGTAGTAGATAACGGTACGATCGAACACGACACACTGTTCTACGGTATCAACGAACTGACTTCACCAATCGCGCTTACGCACACTGCAGTCGCCAATGATACGTTCCGCTTCCAGATTCCTGGACAAACAACGGGCGATACTGTCTTCTACTACGCGAAATTCGTCGACAATGACGGATTCTCTGCTACGTCAGATACGCACGCCTACTACGTGGGCGTTCTTGGAGTGTACGTCAACGAGCTCTATTACGATGCACCAGGGACCGATTCGCTATGTTTCATCGAGGTCTTTGGACCCGGCGCAATGAGTCTTGACGGGTTCACATTGGTCGGCGTAAACGGTAACGGCGGCGCGGATTACGCTACCTTTGATCTGACCGGGTATTCGATTCCAGGCGATGGATTTTTTGTCATTGGCGACAGAGCTGCAGTCACAAACGTTGACCTTGTGGATCCGCTCGCAAATCTGCAGAATAGTCCGGATAACGTCGAGATAAGGTACCATGGCATTCCGGTCGATGCACTCGGTTACGGTGTGCTGAACGGATGGGTGTTTACCGGTGAGTGGTTACCGGCTGCAACCGTTGCGTCCGGACATAGCCTTGGCAGGTATCCGGACGGCAATGATACAGATAACAACGAGGCCGACTTCCATGATTATGAGATACCTAGCCCAGGCGTCGCGAATCCGCCGATTGGTATCGTCGAGCGCGACCTCACAAATGACATCATAGCGCTGTCGATAATTCCGAATCCAGTACGTTCGGGTGTTTCCTATGGCATAGTTGTGCAGAACGTTGCTTGCTATCCCTTGGTCGTTTACAACACGATAGGGCAGGTGGTCCGCAAGATAGATAGTCCCGAGAGTCGGCTGCAGTTGCCGATGGGCGTCTATTTTGTGAGATTGAACAGGGTTACCGATAAGTGCGCGAAGATCATCGTCGTTGACTGAGAAAGTGCATAAATTACTTTATATAAACTGGTTATCATTCTAATTGCTGAGAGATATCGTCAATCCTAAGGTAATGATTTAAACTGCTGTTCTATTGTGATACAAACGTCTCGTATCTCTGCGCTGATACGAGGAGCCCTGCGCTGAATTTCTCCTCTTCGTAGGAATACATACCACATATCTTTGCGTAGCCGAGTGATATCTCGATCCCGGCGTGCCAATCGAAATCCTCATCGGCGATGAAAAATGCGCTCATTCCTTTGTATGGCTTAATGCGTGTGCCGTAGTAGAAGGTGAAGATGCTGTCATTACCCTCATACTCAAGCTCTAAGCTGAGCACAACATAATCACCGTAGGGGAGGATGCTGATGCCACCGAACATATAGTTGGTTTCACCGAGGGTCGTCTTGTAGCCGAGCACGAATTGTCCGCTCGGACGACATTCGATACCAAGAACGTGGATCGAAGTGTCGCCGAACTCGTATGAGTAACCGAGAGAGAATGCACCGGGCAGCTTGTATCCGACACCAACTTGATAGAAATCGAGCGTATCATTCTTCCGATAACCAAAACCGAGGTTACCCATGCTCGCGCCAGTTGTTATGATGTCCGAATCCAGATGGTAGGTCGCAAATGCCTCGGCGCCCGTATTGACTCCCAGTCCTGCAGGATTGGAGAAGAGACTTACCGAACGCGCCGGGAGTGACGTGAAATTCGCGTCATAAAAAGGACTAATCAGAAAACCGAATGTTATCAACAATATCATTATGCCTCCAGATGCTTCGTGGTCAATTCTTCGTTCATATGTTACACCATTACATCAAAAAGATATAGCGAAGGATGAATAGAACGGCGAAGACAATGAGAACGGGATGCACTTCTCTGATCTTCCCGGTCACCAGTTTGAGCAAAGTATAGAATATGAATCCGACGGCGATGCCCTCTGTTATCGAATAGGCATAGGGCATGATGACGATCGTCAGAAACGCGGGGATTGCTTCGGTGAAATCGTGCCAGTCTATTTTCGTGACGCCGGACATCATCAGAGTACCTACGATAATGAGCGCCGGAGCGGTAACGGGGTAGAGCACAGCTCCGTCTGCGGCATAACCGCCGCCAATCATCCTTACCAGCGGGTAGAATAGGAGAGCGATCAGAAACAGTATGCCGGTTGTGACATTGGCCAGACCGGTTCGCGCTCCGCTTGCGACACCCGTCGAGCTCTCGATGTAGCTGGTTACGGTAGAAGTGCCCATCACCGTGCCGGTAACGGTGCCTATCGCATCTGCAAGAAGTGCCTGGCGGGCACGCGGCAATTTTCCATCCTTGACAAAACCAGCCTGTTCGCTGACCCCTATCAGTGTGCCGACAGTATCAAAAAGGTCAAGGAAGAAAAGGATGAAGATCGTCGGCAGCACAGAGAGAGTAAGGGCTGCGCTGATGTTCAGCTTGAAAAAAGTAGGAGCCACGGAAGGCGGTGCGCTGAGGATACCGTAGTATTTGACGATACCCAGAGGAACACCGATGACGGCAGTGACAAGAATACCGATAACAATGGCACCCTTCACCTTCAGAGTGTACAGGACCGTGATGATGAGGAGTCCGATGACGGCGAGGAGTACGGGAGTGCTGTGCAGGTCACCCATACCGACAATGGTGCCGGGCGTGTATGTAACGATACCTGCCCACTGAAAACCGATGAGGGCAATGAACAGCCCGATGCCCACGGCGATTGCCTGTTTCAATGAATTAGGTATTGAATTCACCAACGCCTCACGGAAACCAAAAAAGGATAGAAGAATGAATACGGCACCCGAGATGAAATTCGCGCCGAGCGCGGTCTGCCATGGTATGCCCATGGCAAGACATACAGTATACACGAAGAAGAAGTTGTGTCCCATTGCTGGAGCAAGTGCGATCGGGTAGTTGGCGAGAATCGCCATGAGAAATATCGCCACTGCGCTTGAAACACAAGTCGCAACCATGACCGCTCCAAAATCCATACCCGCGGCCGACAGTACGGCGGGCTGCACGAAGATAATGTATGCCATGGTCATGAACGTGGTCAGCCCGCCGATCATTTCCTGACCGACCGTCGTGCTGTGTTCCCCTAGCTTGAATATTCTTTCCAGCATCATTCCTCCCGCTTTTCTCTCATGCATCATTGCCAAACCAGATTTTTTATTCTAATGAATTCAGTTATATTGTCAACTACACAAGCACGGGGTCCAGGCGAAAAGTCGAATCGCGGTTGAGAATTGTCGTCCTATCGTCAGTAGGAGGTGGACGGAAAGGAACAAATCATACACCAGCATGTCCATGTTGACTTTGCTCAATACTGAGGTATAATTGGCCGTGCGGGGGTAGCTCAATGGTAGAGTCACGGCCTTCCAAGCCGTTGGTTGCGGGTTCGAATCCCGTCCCCCGCTTTCTATCCACAGGGAGGCAAGATGATCGCTCTCGTCCAGAGAGTCGCTGAAGCGAATGTGTCCGTTGGCACCGAGACCGTTTCGGATATCGGTGAAGGAATACTGATCTTACTCGGCATAAGGAAGGGTGACACAGAAGAGAAATCGAAGCGGCTCGCAGGACGCTGCGTGCATTTGAGGATATTTGAGGACAAAGAGGGCAAGTTCAACTATTCTTTGAAGGACATCGGTGGTTCCGCGCTTGTCGTTTCGCAGTTCACTCTTCTCGCAGATACGTCGCGCGGCCGAAGACCCTCATTCACCGATGCGGAAGCACCCGAAAGATCCAGACATCTCTACGAGGTCTTTGCCAGAACGCTTGGCACGTGGGGTATCCAAACGAAAACCGGGTCATTTGGAGAGCGGATGCGCATACGGTTGGTCAACAACGGACCAGTAACGATTATCCTGGAGGAATAGTGGCTTATAGCATGACAGGTATCGGCCGCGCGAGCGGCGACATTAAAGATCCTTTGATGAAATTCGATGTGGAGGTGAGATCATACAACCACCGCTTCCTCGATATATCGATTAAACTTCCCAGTTGCCTACAGCCGTGTGAGACCGAGATCAGAAGGGAAGTGCAGAGTATCGTGACCCGGGGACATGTCGTAGTCGTTATCCAACAGGACCGGGAGGTCTTGGCTACCAAGATCGAAGTGGATCGTGTGCTTCTGAAATCTTATCTCAAACTCGCTGATGAATTGCGTGAGACTCAAGGCACAAGCGGCGAAGTAGATATAAATACGTTGCTTTCGATACCCGGTTTGATAAAATTCAGTCAACCACAGACAGAGTCCGAGAGCATCTATAAAGAATTCAAACCCGTGCTGAAACGGGCACTCAAGAACCTGATGCAAATGAAGAAAGAGGAAGGATCGAACATCGCCCGAGAAATAAGCGATTCGATTAAGAAAATAGCTAAGTACTTAAGAGAGACTGAAAGCACTATCCCAAAACGGGATGCGTACTACAAAGAACACCTGCTTTCGATTATTAAGCCGGTTCAGAAAGAACTCAACGAAGACCGTCTTTACCAGGAACTTCTGTATACCGCCGAGCGGACCGATGTCACCGAAGAATGCAAGAGGCTTGGCAGTCACCTTCAGCTGTTCAAAGATGCCCTGAAGAATGAAGATCACCCGGGTCGGAAATTGAATTTTCTTCTCCAAGAGATGCAACGCGAAGCGAATACATTGAGCGTAAAGGCGAACTATCTTCAGATCAGCAAGACCGTAGTAATAATCAAAGAAGAAATCGAGAAGATCAGAGAACAGGTACAGAACCTTGAATAGGGGACGGATCATCGTGCTCTCCGGGCCTTCCGGCGTGGGGAAGACTACCATATGTGAGAGATTGCTGTCGAGCCGTTCCGATCTCCGTTACTCCATATCAGCTACGTCGAGGCCCAAACGTCCCGTTGAAGTTGACGGGAGAGAATACATTTTCATCAGTACCGACGAATTCAAAAAATGGATCGCAAATGGGCTGTTCGTCGAGTACGCCGAAGTATACGGTAATTTCTACGGTACGCCAAAGAAATCCCTGGAGGCCGGACTCTCGGCAGGATACAATATCCTAATGGATGTCGATGTTCAGGGCGCGAGAGAACTCATGAATCTGTATCCCGATGGCATCTTCATCTACATAATGCCTCCGGACATTGCCGAGTTGCAACGGCGTTTGAAGAAGAGAGATACCGATCAGGACGAGGTGATAAAGAGCCGCCTGGCGAAGGCCCGGCAAGAATTGGCGTACAAGAATGACTACAAGTACACGATAGAGAACAGGGAACTTGATGCCACGGTCGCAGCGATACTCTCGATTATCGAACAGGAGATCGGCCGTCCGCCGACGAGATGAATGTTGACACACATAGGGATTTTGATATAATCACAACGAATGAGGGGCAGTAGCTCAGTTGGGAGAGCGTCTCGTTCGCAGCGAGAAGGTCGCCAGTTCGACTCTGGTCTGCTCCATGATTTACGGCCATGATACCAAAA
>CP070795.1:1557881-1582878 GCA_020343455.1 Caldifarciminota bacterium | reverse complement strand
ACCTGAACAGACGTCTATCCTCGGTGCGGCGAAGTTGAGTGGTCAGATGGGTGAATACGCGCTCGGTCATATCAGTGCGATCACTGATCGGGAGTACGCGAGGATCGATTCGGCCGGTACGGTTTATGAAGAGGAGATCGAACCACGTACTTACTACGGTATTCTGAGAAGCTCCAAAGAATTCAATAGCGGTGATCAGGGCTTGGGTTTGATGGTGACCGGTGTGGCAAGAGATCTGAGAACGGATGCACTAAGTATGATCAATAACCGTAATGCATTCGTCTGCGGCCTGGATGGCTGGTCGTTTTTCAACGAAGAACGCGAATGGGGTGTCGTCGGAAAAGTAGCGTATTCCAATGTTAGTGGAACAGAGGAGAAGATATTGAGTCTCCAGCAGGAGCCGGCACACTATTATCAGAGTCCGGATCTCGAGTGTGTTTCACTTGATTCAAATCTGACATCTCTGTCAGGTTATTTGGCGAGGCTTGCGGTGAGGAAAGCAAAAGGGAACCTCGGTTTCCATACCGCGTTGGGTATCATCTCGCCCGGATTCGAGACCAATGATCTGGGCTTCACCTCGACAACGAATCTTATCAATGCTTCTATCGTTGGGGGTTACCATTGGTATGAGCCGACGGGTTGGTTCAGGAATGCCGACCTCTGGTTGATGACGTCGAGAAATTATGATCTTGACGGACGGGAACTCTTCGAGCAATACTATGCGATGACCAACATTAGTTTTCTTAATTACTGGAATGTAAATTCGTGGATACAGTATACGCCTGATGGCCTCGACTTGCACCAAACCAGAGGCGGGCCGGCCGTTGCGTATCATGGATATACCGCTACGTATTTATCGGTCGGCACAGACGTGAGGAAGAAATTGAGGCTGAGTGGAAGCGTCAGCTATGATTTCATCCAGGACGGCGGCTATGGCAGAACGTATGGTTTGGAATTATCGTACAATCCCTCGCCATCGATAAAACTGACTCTTAGTGCCGACCTGGTGGATCAGCTCGAACACCAGCAGTGGGTAGCAAATATTCCCGATCCCACGGCAGTGTCTACCTACAACACAAGTTATGTTTTTTCTGATCTGGACAAGAGGGTGACATCAGGGACGATTCGGCTTGACTGGGGATTCACTCCAGAACTTTCGCTACAGATGTATGTTCAGCCGTATATCGCAGTGGGTAGTTATTCGAACTTTAAGAGACTGCTTGAAGGCGGAACGTATGATTTTGAGCCGTATGATTATCAGGAGCCAAGTCCGGATTTCAACTTCAAGTCGTTCAAGGCAAACTTTGTGCTGCGTTGGGAGTACCGTCCTGGTTCTTTGATCTACCTCGTTTGGACCCATGGTCGATTGAACTACGACAATCCGGGAGTATTTGATCTGGGTAGTGATATTCGATCTCTGGTCGAGGAAGATAGCGATAATATATTCCTGGTTAAGTTATCCTATATGTTCACGATATACTGATCCATGCAAGGAGCAAAGTGCTTCGTGCTTGGTGTAACAAGCCTATGTCATTGCGAGTCCGCCTCAGGCGGACGAAGCAATCTCGGTATTACAAGGGGTTACGTCGAGATTGCGTCGTCGTCCCGCCTCCTAGCCAAAAGAATGTCGGAGAGCGTCACTCCTCGCAATGACGGAGTGAAGCGTTATGCGGGATGCCTGCGGCATGGTCAGGAAATTGCATAATGAAAAAGCGGAGGAATGAATGAACAGAATAGTGGCAGTGATCTTGTTTGTATCGGTTGTTGTAGCTCAATTGGGTCACGGGCAGTCGGCGGAGCGATTGACGGCAGATGTTGATGTGCTCCGGCATCACTTGAGAGAGTACCGGGAAGAATATGGGATCCCCGGAATGGCTGCCGCGGTCGTGACCGGCGATTCGATTCTCGCTGTTGGAGTTGATGGTGTCAGGAAGTTGGGTGAAGCGGATTCAATTCAATTCAATGACAGATTTCATATCGGCTCCAACACCAAAGCCATGACTGGATTTGTGGCTGGCGTACTCGTCGAAAAAGGGCTTATCAATTGGAATACCAAGATACTCGATATATTTCCTCAGTTCGAAGCATTGTCCAGGGATGTATACAGGGACAAAACGCTGAAGGATCTTCTTATGCACCGGGCAAGGATAAGACAATTTACCGGTGGTGAAGAGTTTGCTCGGTTGCCTGAATTTGTTGGTGATAAGATCGAGCGACGAAGGGCTTTCGTTGAGTGGCTCTTGCAGCAGGCGCCGGTGGAACTCGATACAGTGCGCGGTTATCAATATTCCAATGCGGGTTACGGCATTGCAGCAGCAATGCTTGAGAAGGTGAGCGGCAAATCTTGGGAACAGCTAATGGCAGATGAAGTCTTCAAACCTATCGGGATCGACGGCAAGATCGGTTGGCCCGCGCATGCAGAAGCAGATCAACCCTGGGGACATTATTTTGATTCTGACAGCGGGAGAGTATTTCCTCATGATCCGCATGATGAGTATCAGTTGCCAGACATAGCCTCTGCGGCAGGTGATGTGAGTATTTCTATTCTTGATTATACTAAATTCCTTCAGGTAAATCTCCTTGGGCTGAACGACAAGGATACAATTCTCACGGCGGCAACGTACTCATTCCTACATCCATGTATCGACTCGACAATGCAGTATGGAATGGGGTGGGGTTTGAGGGAGCATGAAGGACAAAAAGTAAGCCGTCATAACGGGAGCGCCGGCACTTTTTACTGCACTGCATTAGTCTTCAGAGAGAAGGATCTTGCTCTTGGTGTCATGATGAATGGTATCACGCCGAAGGCAGAAAAAGCGATCGCGGATCTGAGGGTAAAGATACTACAGGATTATCTGGAATAGCCAGGAATAACTGTCGGGCAAATGGGAATGGCGTGAGGTGGTTGGCGACCTTCGGCTGCTTGACTAACTCTATATATGGCATAGAATTGCATGACCAGGAGGTGTTAAATGATCAATGTGGTTACGCTGACGTTGTTGATAGTGTGTCTGGCAATTCCGGTAATGGCAGAGGCAGAGTTTGAGAAAGACGTCATTGAGACGTCTGCGGGGGATGTCGAGATAACGTTCATCGGACATGGCACACTAATGTTCGCGTTTGACGGCAAAACGATCCATGTCGACCCGTGGAGCAAGCTGGCTGATTATACCAAAATGCCAAAGGCCGATGTGATCCTGCTGACCCATCACCACTACGACCACTTGGATACCGCGGTGATCAGGCAGTTACGTTCCGACAGCACGATCATCGTGCTCACCGAACTATGCGCGAAAACGGTCGAAGGCGGCATTATCATGAAGAACGGCGACGAGCAGGCAATTATGGGATTCGATGTTGTTGCAGTGCCTGCTTATAATTTAGTGCATAAGCGTGATGATGGGGAAGTCTTTCATCCCAAGGGGGAAGGGAACGGATACGTGCTCACGCTTGGAGATAAGCGGTTCTATATTGCCGGCGATACCGAGAACACGCCGGAGATGAAATCACTGAAGAACATTGACTATGCCTTTCTGCCGATGAATCTTCCTTATACTATGATGCCCCAAATGGTAGCTGATGCGGTCAGGGCATTCAAACCAAAGGTTTTGTATCCTTATCATTACGGCGACACTGATACGGCCAAGATCGTTGAATTGATGAAGAGCGTGAAGGGAACCGAATTGCGGATAAGGAAGATGGAATGATATACTGAGACCCGGGGGAACTGAGACAGGGAGACCGAATGACAGAAGATAAGAAGTTCAGAAGTTGAGAAATTCCGAAGATGCCAATAACTGATCGATGCTTGATAAATGCATAGGGCATTTCTGAGAAAGGGAGACTTCAGAACGGCAGAAATTGAGAAGGTGAGAAGATAAGAGGCTAAGATAATCAAGATTACAAGATACATGATACAGGATTCCCCTCGGAGCTGAACTCCTCGGGACGCTGAATTCTGCACAGCAGAGATCAAGAAGTATAGAAGTTGAGAAATTCAGAAGATGCCAATAACTGATTGATACTTGATAAATGCATAGGGCAAAGAGCAAAGTGCGTGGGGCGTGTACCGTTTGGCGTCAAGCGTTATCATGAGATTGCTTCGTCGCCCCCCGGCATATTCAGGGTAATATATGAATATGTGGCTCCTCGCAATGACGATGTAAAGCGTGGAGCATTAGGCGTTTCGCGTAATGCGTCGTGTGTATCTACCGCACCACCACCACCTTACCGATAAACCTTCCGTCAGCCTGAATGAAATAGGTTCCAGGACGTAGGGCGTCCTTGCCGGTGACACGGCCGGAAGCATCGAAGATCGTGTAAACATCGAGGTGGTCCAGTTGTTGCATCGAGGTCAGGATGGATGCTCCCATGATATCACCTCGGATATGTCCTGTGCTACCATGTTCGATACCGGTTGCATTGCTTTCGTACCATATTACATCATTGAGGTCGTAGGCAGCTGCCGCGACATCGAGATCAGAGTCACCATCGATATCGGTTGCAGTGACCGGTATCGCACCGATGCAGCTTGAGCTGATTGTCCTTTTCGTGAAATTTTGGCTGCCGTCGTTTTCCCACCACGATACATCGTTTGCAGAGTATCCGGCACTTACTATATCCGTATCCGAATCGTCGTCTATGTCGCAGGGATAGACGAATGTCGGCCAGGCATAATCGTCAGTTATGGTATGCTTGGTGAAATTCTCTTCTCCATCGTTTTCATACCAGGCAATTTCGTTAGCGTGCCGCGCCGTTGCAATGAGGTCCATTGCATCATCGCCGTCGAGGTCTGAGGTGATGACGATATGGGCGCCGTCAAAGTTACTGTCGATCACGTGAGCAGTAAAGTTCTCACTGCCATCGTTCTCAAACCAGCATACCTCATCCGCCTCACGTGCTGCGCCGGCGATGTCGATATCACCGTCACCGTCGATGTCTGCGGGAAATGCGGTCCAGGCGCCGTCAAAAGCGTCGGTTACTGAATGCTCACTGAAGTTATCTTCTCCATCATTGTTCCACCAGTGAATGGCATCGATGGTGTAAGCTGCGCCGACAATATCCATATCATCATCTGAATCGAGATCGATCATATATACGGAATGGGCGCCTTGAAAGGCGGTTGCGATCGTGTCGGGCGAGAAAATCTGCGAGCCATTGTTCAGCCAGAGCAATACACGGCCAGTAGCGTTTGAAGCGCCTATGATGTCAGTATCTGAATCGCCGTCTATATCGCCAACACTCACGAAAATGACTCCGGCAAAACCAGTTACTAATGTGTGCTTCGTGAAATTCTCATTGCCGTCGTTCTCCCACCATGCTACTTCGCCGCTGTTGTAGGCGGCGCCAATGACATCAATGTCAGAGTCACCGTCGAGGTCGCCTACATCTATCGAGATCGCACCCGAAAAGGTGCCGTCGATGAGGTGCTCTGTCCAGCTGATCTGGGCATATGCAGAGCTGATCCCTGCTATGAGTAATGCGTACAAGATAATGCTGGTCTTCATTGCTCCTCCTTTTAGAGTAGGTCCTTCTCGATGTTTCATTGTAACGCAGATGATTACATATCGGTCACGGTAATACTCACATTCTAAGAAGCGGCGCCTCGGGATGCCACTTGTCCTTGCAGGATTACTCCAGCCATCAACTTGCAACTGTTTCTCGTTGTGCTCGAAATCCTTGGACAGCGGGGTGCTGAATGCGTATCAGCGAATCAGAATATCAATGGGCAGAATATCAGAACATCAGCACCCCAGAAATGGTAAGCGAGTGCCCGTGTTATGCTGCTGATATTCTATTCTGCAGGTCATCTCACCGCTGATTCTCTGATCCGCGTCTTATGAGTGCATTGCGTAAATGGCGTAAATCGTTTGGCGTCAAGCGTTATCATGAGATTGCCGCGGCGCCCCACTTCATATTTAAAGTAATATGTGAATGTGGGCTCCTCGCAATGACTTTGCTGCAAGGGGCATGGCGCATTGCGCAAAGGGCGTAAAGCGTTTGGCGTCAAGCGTGCGGCGCATAACGTCCAGCGTTTACGTTATCGCGGCCGGTTAATTTGCTATTGACTTCGTGCCGGAGGCGGATAGAATTATCCAATAGATAATCAATTGGGTGTGTTAGCATAGGAAAGAGGATGTAGCACGAGCATCTTTGTTAATAGTGCTTGGATCCTTATTGAAGGAGGCGCAGGTGTGGTTTGGGGATGCCAAGCGAGAAAGGGAGGTATTTATGCGCATACCTGTTATGTTGATGTGTATACTATGCATGTGTGCATTCATGAACGCAGAGTGGGAGCCCATAGGTCCATTCGGAGGATATCTGTGGTCTGTTGTTTCCTCGCCAAGTGATGGTAATGTTGTGTGGGTGATGTCTTATTCCAGCCCCGCAAGAATAGCTCAGTCAACTGACGGCGGAGCTTCATGGTCAACGATCGGTTCGGTGACTATGGGTTATTGTCAGGATATGGCAATTGATCCATCTAATGCGAATAATCTCTATGCTGCCGGAGGCAATTACGCACACAGATCGACTGACGGAGGCGTGAACTGGGCTTATACGTATGTGACAAACAGCTACTTCTACAGTCTCGCAGTTCATCCGACCGCGAGCGGTACGGTGTATGGCGCGGGGATGAAGTATGATAATGCGCTGTGGGATATGGCAGTACACAAAAGTACTAATGGTGGTGAAGACTGGACAACCTCGATATTGTATGATGGCACGGGTCACAGCTACGCCCGGGACGTTGCCGTGTCCGCGTCGAACCCTGATATCGTCTATGCTTGCGGCTATGGCTATGAGACCTCTACTGTGCCTCTTCTGTTCAAATCGACGGACGGAGGATCGACGTTTGACGACATCTCGTCAAATTCTCCAACTGGAGTGTATTTCTACACCATTGGCGTCCATCCAACGAATCCGGATATCGTCTACCTGGGTGCGAGTTCAGGCATTTATCGGTCGACCGACGGCGGGACTAACTGGACCTACGAATACAATGCCACATCGAACTACAACATCATGACGAACCCAGCCGATCCAGACCTCGTCTTAAGCGGCGCATACTATTCGATATATAAGAGCACGGATGCGGGTGATACGTGGGTTAATGCTGGCTCGGGTCTTGAGGGCTATTCCTGGCGCGGTATAGCGTTCAACGCGTTCAACACTTCGGAAGTGTATGCGGGCAACAGAGTAGGGTTCTTTAAGACCACGGATTGCGGGACTAGCTGGTTTGAATACAATAACAATCTCAATCTCTCATCGATTTGCAGTTTCGCCACAGGGTCGGCAACACCTATGCTCTATACTTCGTGTGAAGAGGTCGGCGTTTTCAGAACGACGAATAACGGTGACGACTGGGTGAAGCTGCCCACACCGCTGACCTGCGGCAACATTGGTGCATTCGCCGTCAACCCCGATAATCCAAATATGGTGTTGGGGCTTGAAGGCGCTGGCTGAGGCAACGCCGAGCTCTATAAGAGCACAGACGGCGGGTCCGTCTGGACAAAAATCGATTCGTTTTATCTCGACGGTGGTGCCTTTGTCATCGATCCCAGTAACACAGCCACCTATTGGAGCGGCGGGAATCACTATACCGGATCACTGTACTGTAAGAGCGTTTCGAAGTCAACCAACGCCGGAAATGTTTGGACGCGATACGATCTCACAATGGCAAACGGTTCTTGCAGGGGTTTGGCGGTGGATCCAACAGATCCCGATATTGTCTATGCTGCAGGATATCCGGGGTTTCACAAAACGACCGACGGCGGAGATACATGGCAGACTGTGAGCGGCGGTATTTCGGGCAATACGTATGCGGTCGCGGTGGACTATAGTGAACCCAATGTAGTTTATGCCGGCGGAACGAACGGGCTCTTTAAATCTACGAACTATGGTAACACGTGGGTAGACATGGGATTGAGTGCCGTGAATGCCATTCTGGTCGATCCGGATGACCATAATACTATCTATGCAGGTACCGCGACCGGCGTTTACATGAGTACGGATGGAGGAGACACCTGGGAGGCAATGAGCGACGGCCTCGAAGATCTCTATGTTACGTCGTTGGGCATTTTCCCCGACAATTATCTATTCTGCGGTACTGATGTCAGCGGTATGTACCGTTGGGAGATCAGCACCGGATTGGATGAATTGGTTCATGGTAATTCGTTACACGCGTTAAAGGTTTTGCCCAATCCGGCGCGGCGTAATGTAACGATCATCTATCAGTTACCGACAGAAAATCAGGTCATGATCTCCATTTACGATGCGCAGGGGAGGTTCGTAAAGGAGATGGTGAGCGCACGACAGCCTGCCGGCTTGTATACCCAACACTGGGAAGGCGTTGACGCTTTCGGTACCCCGGTTGCCGCCGGCGTCTATTTCTGCAGGCTGACAGTCGGAGCAAAGACGGATATCGTAAAAATCGTACTGACACGTTAGACAGGAAGGGGATATCCCGCTTGCCGGGATATCCCCTATTTTTGTGACACATGTAGCCATACAGGGAGAAATCCCGAAGTCAAGAAGACCAGAAGATACAATGAACGATAGGTGATTCATGATCCAGGATTCACCATCACGACATGATTGAAGAGCCTGGACGTGGAACTACCCGATGTAACGCGTAGCGCGTATGACGGCACGTGTGCCAGCGTCCTTGACATGGCGTGCCTTCATTGTATAATGTGTTACTAATTCAGAAAAAGTAACACAAAAGGAGGCAGGGTGCACTACAGTATGATGTCGGGCAAGTTATTTGGCAAGATTGCTCTCATGGCGATCTTTTTGGCTTTCCCTCTCAGGGGTCATTTCCAGGTACTTCTTCCCAGCAGCAATGTAATCGAGGATCAGGCAAGTATGACCCTGACCATGGATTGCATTTTTTGCCATCCGTTTGAGGGCGCACTGATGAACATGGCTTATCCGTCCAGTTTCGGTGTTATGGCCAGAGGGGGCAGCAAGGAGGATCTGCTTGAGACCCTGACGGAAAGAAAGATCGACGGTCTTCTTACGTGGCAGACACAGTACAAGATCAGGCAACCGGGCGATCATGTCTTCTATATCGTCCCGGCGCCCTACTGGGAGCCTGCGGAGGAGAAGTTCATCGTGCACTACACCAAGGTTGTGGTGCACGCCTTCGGCCTGGAAAAGTGCTGGGACGCAGATGTTGGCTTGCCCACCGAGATCCATCCGCTGACAAGGCCTTACGGTCTCTATGCAGGGAACACCTTCCAGGGGCTGGTTCTGGTTGATGGAAAACCGGCCCCCCATACTGAGGTGGAGGTGGAGTATTACAATCTAGCCCGTAAATACACTACCCTGTCCGGTCCCTTCGTGACCCAGGTCATCAAAGCCGATGCCAATGGCGTATTCACGTATGGGATACCCGTTGCTGGCTGGTGGGGGTTTGCTGCCTTGAACGAAGCAAAAGACAAGATGGTTCATGACGCTGACGGTGAATATTATCCGGTCGAGATCGGCGGTCTCATCTGGGTCAAGGCCGAGGAAATGAGGTAGCAGGGGTCTGCATGCACATTTCTGAAGGTGTCGTTGCCGCACCCGTGCTCGTAGCCGGGGCTGCCGCTGCAGCCGCCGGTTGTGCCGTTGGATTGAGAAAAATGGACTACCAGAACACGCCTAAGGTCGCGGTGCTGTCGTCAGCATTCTTCGTTGCTTCGCTTGTGCATATTCCGATTGGCCCAACCAGTGCCCATCTAGTACTGAACGGCCTCGTCGGGATATTACTTGGCTGGATTACCTTCCCGGCCGTGCTAGTAGGATTATTGCTGCAGGCGATATTGTTTCAATTCGGTGGAATCACGACATTGGGTGTTAACACGGTCGTCATGGCCGTCCCTGCCATCGTTTGCTACTTATTGTACAGTCGAATCATCAGAAGCAGATATGCCGCCGGTGCGGCGATTGGAGGTTTTTTTGCCGGGGCGACCGGCATATTACTGGCCGTAATCCTTGTCGCTCTTTCTCTGTTGTCTACCGGTGAGCAATTCACCAATGTAGCAAGATTGTTCCTGTTGGCGCATGTTCCGGTCATGGTCATCGAAGGTATTGTCACGGCGTTCATAATATTGTTCTTGCGAAAGATAAAGCCTGAATTATTGGGAGGTGACATACGATGAAAATCACAAAATTCGTGTTAATAACAGTCACCATGGCATCGTCGCTGGTGGCTCACGGTGTGAATATTTTCACGTTCGTCGAGGGCGACAGCATACTATGCCAGTGCTACTATAACGATGGTTCTCCAGTACGTAACCAGACGATTGAGGCCTTTCGGTCATCGGGCGTGAAATTGCTGGAAGGGCAGACTGATGATGCCGGGTACTTCAAATTCGCGGCTGGCGTGAAGGAAGATCTAAAGGTCGTACTTCATGCTGGCATGGGGCATAAGGCCGAGACGGTGATAAAAGCGAGTTCCGTGCCTGAGGTGATGACGCCGACCCCAGGCAGGAGAAACGATTCCCGGAAGACGGTGCAGACTAGTCCAGAAACGATCGGGTTGGATGAGGAGCAGCTGCGCAGGATAGTGAAAGAAGTAATGGAGGAGGAGATCAACTCAATACGGGGATTGATTCTCCGGCAGCAGAGGTCAGTATCGCTCACTACGATCATTGGCGGAATCGGGTATATTTTCGGCATCTTCGGCATTCTGTTGTACTTTAAGAGAAGAAAGCAAAATTGATAGAAGAACATTTTTCAGAAGGCAACAGCGTTATACACAGGATCGATCCAAGGATAAGGATAATCTGCGCAATCGTATACTCAGCAATCATTGCCGTGATCGGCAATCTGAGCGTAGCATTCATTGGTTTAGGGGCAGCGATCGTTTTTATCACGCTCGCGCAGTTGGACGCAATGCATTTATTGCGGCGGTTGCTGGTCGTGAATGTGTTCGTACTCATGTTTTGGCTCGTTCTTCCTTTCAGTTTCTCGGGAGATACAATACTCAGCGTGGGGCCACTGAATATGACGCAGCAGGGTGTCCTCTATACGCTGATGCTGACCCTAAAGTGTAACGCAATAATCCTTATCAATGTTGGCCTATTGTCCACGTGCGGCATGTTTAATGTGGTTCATGCCCTAAATCACTTAAGGGTTCCGAATAAACTCATCCATCTTTTGTTCTTCATATTCCGCTTCTCCCACGTTATGCATTATGAATATGCCCGCCTGACAGATACGTTGAAAATCCGGGGATTCAGACCGAGGACATCGATGCATACCTACAGAACATACGGGTCGATCATTGGAACGCTTTTGATAAGAGCGTATGAACGCTCGGAACAGATTCACAGGGCAATGGTCTGCCGCGGCTTTAAAGGAAAGTACTGGCTGCTGGACCATTTTGTACTCAGAAGATCGGATGTGCTTGCTGCAACCATAATGGCAGCTGGTGCCGTCATAATCATCATTCTGCAATGGAAAACCGGATAATCATTGATCTCAAGAACGTGAATTTCGGCTATCGAGAGAGGCCGGCATTACTCAAAGATCTGAATTTCGTTCTGCGCCAGGGTGATCGCGTAGGGATGATAGGTCCGAATGGTTGCGGTAAGACGACCATGCTCTATTTGATAATGGGTCTCATCAAGCCCAATGACGGCTCGGTGGAAATATTCGGCAGAAGGCGGGTGCAAGAGCATGACTTTGTTGATGTCAGAGAGCGCATCGGTTTTCTCTTTCAGAATTCCGACGATCAATTGTTCTGTCCAAGTGTACGCGAAGAGATCGCCTTCGGCCCGCTGAATTTCGGCAAGAGAGGAAAGGAAGTAGAAGCCATCATCAAGCGGTCGTTGGCGCGAGTCGGTTTGGATGGCTTCAAAAATAGAGTTCCCTATCATCTATCCGGAGGTGAAAAAAGAAGACTGGCCATGGCGACGATCCTCGCAATGCGGCCACGTGTATTGTTACTGGACGAACCTACCCTAGGGCTTGACTTACCCACGGTCCAAAGGATCGCTGAGATATTGGAAGAACCAGGCCTTTCCTATGTCGTAGTATCTCAAAATATTGATTTCTTGAAGAGAACAACGACGCAGGTCTACACGTTTGAAGATGGCGTGCTAACGCCTTTCCGTGTTCCGCGAAAATAATAACTGTTGATTCCGCAAAGAACCCTATACGGTCCAATGTACAATATGTTGTCGGGTTCTCGCTGGAACCTAATTGTAGTCTTGCGGGTCCTCAGCAACAACCACTGCCACAGGTCGGTTCTTTCGAGCCTTTCAGGGAGGCGATCATCTGCGCCGTTGCGCAGCCAGTACCTGCATCGACACTGATCGCGCGGACCGCACAGTTGAGGGCGCAGGCGCCACATTCCATGCACGCTGTTGGCCGGGCAAGTTGTGCAATCCCATCTTTTTGAACAAAGACGCCATGCGGGCACACAGTGCTGCACATGCCGCAACCCGTGCACAATGTAGCATCATACTTGAGAGTCGTTTCGAGATACTTGCTCTTCTTCGAACGTCCGATCATCGAATGAATCTAAACAACGTCCCGATAAATACGCCGGCAAGGAACATCCAGAACATAATGGGGAAGAAGGCGAATATTTCGCGCTTCACGCCGCTCTTGGAAGTAAACGGGGTCGCTCCTGTGTAATTGAGCGTTATGAAGGCAACGAGCGAAGGCACAATGAGAAGATAAGGCAACGCTACTCCTAATTTTTTCCACCATATTGCCGGCGGAAAGCTGATCAACGCTAATAGAAATAGGGGCACTGCTACCATGCTGCCCAAGAGAAAACCTTTGGTGCTAAAATTCGGAGTCGGGATCCATGGGATGAGAAGAGGGAATACCAGAAGGCCGGCAATGACAACAAGGGGTACGGTAAGAGCCGGAATGGGTCCACTCAGAAAATAGAGAAGGGCCATTAGGATTATCGTCGGCAGAAACACGTGCGTCAGTTCGACGGGGATCAATATCAACCGATCCATGAAATTGAAGGTTACGCGTCGCATATTGGGCGTAGCTGCGTGGTTCTGCAGATATTGAAGGATATCATTGGCTCTAACCGGGCCATACTCAACCTTGAATCCGGTTCGTCTTTCTATTTCATGGGCGGCCACCCCGGACGCACCGAGTTGAGGCAGGATCAATATATCGTGTGTGACGTGATCTTTCAGTTTTACTTCTCCGATTCGACGTATGAGTTCCTCCGTTCCGAAGGTGCCTTTGCCTGCTGCGCACCAGACATTGATACCTTTAGTGTCCAGAACCAGTATGTAACAGTCAATATTGGAGAGGGCGCTGCGCAGCGTGTCAAAACTGAGGCCGTAGTTGGCGGTTACGAAAACTTGAGAATTGCTATTTGGATCTCCAAGTGCATAGAGTCCTGGACGGATGCGAAACCTGCTGCGCCGGAGTCCGGCACGGGCGAGTATGTGTTGCATTCTGTCAATGAGTGTGATGCTGCTGGTCGTTGGGGTAATCATGTTGATTCCAGATGATCCTGATGGTATTATAATCCGGCGTGAATCGTAGGTCAAGACACAGATTGGATGGACCGTCGGATGAGCATTATATCGTATATCTGGGGACAAGCATTTCGCTTCATTGCCTTGACTTGTGTTGGTGATTGGATACACTGATTATCAATGCACAATTAAACGAATTCCTTGACTACCAGGAGTGTCGGTCAGTGGTTGTAGATATCTTAGTGTATCTTAATGCGCGAAAGGAGAGAAACCATGATGCGTAGTGTGATCTTATGCATTTCATACCTTGCTGCTATTCTGCCGGCCTTGCTTTGGGGGTCCGAAGAGATACCGAATTTGATAATCGTTGTTACCGTTGATCAGTTCCGCGCTGAATACCTGGAAAGGTTTGACAATGCTTTCATCGGCGGCTTTAAACGTTTACGGGAAAGTGGCTGGCGGTATGACAAAGCCATGGTCGATCATGCGCCTACGTTATCCTGGCCAGGGCATACGACGGTCGCGACCGGCGCCTATCCAAAAACGCACGGCATCTGCACCGATGCTTTTATCATGGATGGACGCAGACAGATGATGCTCCAGGATGACGAGGAGCAAATCCTCGGATTCCCTGGATCCCTGAGCCTTTCATCGAGAAATATACGGGTGCCAGGCCTTGCAGACTGGGTCGTTGCGGCGGACTCGAACGCCAGGACCGTGGCTATAGGCACTGGTCTGGGACTGGCATTGTGTTACGGCACCAAGCCGCGCGGAGATCGGACCGAGAACCATGTGTACTGGCTCGATCCGAACGCGGGTCAATTTGTCACGACGACACATTACCGGGATGAATACCCTCGTTGGCTGCAAGCATTCAATGAAGAGATCTTGCCGCAGTACAAGGAGAATTTTGTCTGGGATAATTCGGTGCCCGATGAATACAGGCATCTTGCCAGGCGTGATGACACACCCTATGAAGGCGATGGTGTTCACACAGCATTTCCTCACAGATTCGAGCATTTCTACCCCGATACCAGCGAGAGATCGATCAACTCTTGGTTCTGCAACTATAGTTTTGGCGCTGAGCAAGCTCTTTTCGCGCTCGCGAAAGTTGCGATCGAGAATCTCGAATTGGGGATGAGGGGAAAAACCGATCTCCTGACAATTGCTGTGAAGATCACCGACCGCATTGGGCATGACTTTGGCCCGTTGAGCATGGAGCAAATGGACATTGTGCTTCGTATCGACCGCGAGCTCGGAGAATTCTTCGATTATCTCGATGCAAATATAGGAAAGGATGAATACGTTTTTGTTTTGACGGCAGACCACGGTGCGCCAAATGTCGTTGAATACGAACTGGAACAGGGGCGTGCTGCAAGGCGTGTGTCTGAAGAGGAGATCAGGAAGGTGCTTGACGGCATTGAAGAATTCATCGTTGCCTATGATGGGCCCGAAGAAAAGTTGCCTCCACTCATTGCGGAGGAGTTGGAAAAGGCGGATTTCATTGCAGATGCAATGACACCGCAGGACCTTGCCGGGACCGGTCCTGCAGACCATATTCTCGAATCTTATCGTAATTCGTATATTCCTGGTATAAAATCGCTCATTCCATTGTGGACGATCGATGTTCTACGCGGTAATATAAGTCCGCACCATCCGGGCAATTTCGGAGTGATTGTGGAGTTCATTGAAGGGGCGCAGTTGTTCACGGCAAGCTCTGCGCATCTATCGTCCTACAAATATGATCAGGAAGTACCGATCATCTTTCTGGGCAAGGGCGTTGGAAAAGGTATCGCTGAAGAGCACGCGCGGACAATTGATGTTGCGCCAACACTGGCGCATCTTGCACGAATACCTTACCCAGAGACAGTCGATGGCAAAGTATTGGATGTACAGTAACTTTCACGCAGGTTTTTGGAGGAGGTGAATGTGATACGCTCTTCTGCCCTATTTATATTTACATTCATGATCCTGTTCTTTCCGCGGATCAGTGCCGCAGAACCAGGCAAAGAGCTTTCGGTTAAGGAGCAGGCAAAGCTCATCGCCGAAATATGCGAAAAGGTAGAAGATCTCTACCCCTTTCCTGATATTGGTAGAAGAACTAGTGAGGCTGTTAACGATGAACACAATCAGGGGAAGTATGCTGAATACACAGACCCTCACGACTTCGCAAATAAGATGACGATCGACCTTGAACGGTTCAGTAATGATACGCATTTCCGTATGATGTACGATCCTGAAGGTGCGGCTCAAGTGAAGAAGCTGAAGGACGTCGAGGTCGCAGAGGAATCGCTCACTGCCCGGGAGGCGCGCATTGAAAGATGGAATAATTACGGATTCAAAGAGTTGAAGATCCTGGAAGGCGGAATCGGTTACCTCGATCTGAGATTATTCTTTGCGGCTTCTTATGCCGGCCGGATAGCCGTTGCTGCGATGAACTTCTTGTCTGAATGCAATGCGGTTATCATCGATCTGCGGTATAATGGAGGCGGGTGGGATGACATGGTCAACCTGCTTTTGAGCTACTTTGCAGAGTCCGGCTGCGGAGTTATGTTCAATGTAGCGCAGTCAACATTAGACAGCTCTTACTACGCATCGAGCACCCTGCCGTACGTGCCGGGAAAGAGACTCAATGATATACCGGTGTACGTTCTCATTTCACGTAGCACTGCTTCTGGAGCTGAGGCGTTTGCTGCCCAGATCAAATGCGTAAATAGCCGCGCTATCCTTGTGGGAGAAACGACGGCCGGGGCTGAGAACCCGCTGGGCACAGTCGTGATCGGCGATGATTATATCCTTGACATCCCTGTTTGGCGCAAAATATACTCGGCATATGATATAAACTGGGAAGGAAAGGGCGTCGAGCCGGACGTAGAGGTTGGTGTCCTGGAAGCCCTCCAGACTGCGCATATGGAGGCCCTGGAGAAATTGGCCGAGGGTGCTACGAATGAAGCGTCCAAGGACAGATACCAGTGGGCGCTTGACGGTGTCAGAGCGGTCTATGAGCCACTCTCGATTCCGAGGGAGATACTGGAGTCATATGCCGGTAATTACGGAACGAGGAAGGTCACCTTTATCGAAGGTGAGTTGTACTATCAATACAAGGACAGAACAAAGAGAAAGATGATGGCTGTCACGTCTGATTACTTTGTCGTTGAGCGCTATGATTTTTTCAGGGTCAAGTTCATAAGAAAGAACGATGAGGTCAGTGTTCTCAGGGAGATATTCACTGACGGTTCAATAACGAATTGTGCGAGAACGGGCGAGTAGTCTGGTCGAATGGTTGTCGAACCTCTCATTGATAAGACATACTTTGATTGCCGCGAGCTGGAACTAAATACGCTTGTGCCTGGGTGCTTCATCGTGGCGATCATGACTTAGAAGATCATGGCGAGTGTGATAGAGATCCTGATGTTCATCATCGCGTTGGTGATCATGCTTGTGGGTTTGGCTGGAGTAATTATCCCGGTGCTGCCAGGTATTCCGTTGATCTTTGCAGCTGCCATATTATACGCGGCCCTAACCGGATTTAGATATATCGGCGTCAATACAATACTGATATTTGCCGGCCTTACAGCATTAGGTCTGGTGTTCGATTATCTTGCTAACTACTTCTCGGTACGAAAAATGGGTGGCAGTGTTGCGGGAGCAGTCGGCGCAGTAGTCGGCCTCCTGGCGGGAATCTTCTTTGGCTTGCTTTGGATCATTGTATTGCCTTTTGTCTTCGCAGTTACCCTTGAACTGATCGTCGGAAAGGAAGCGGAGCAGGCGTTGAGGTCGGGCGTCGGTTCCCTTGTCGGCTTGGTGTTCGGAGGCCTTACACGTTTCGTTATCGGGTGCGTGATGATCGGTATCTTCGTCTGGAAAGTCTTCTCTTAGCGGGGGACAGGCATAACATTTTAACATTGATTGTGTAGTGAGTATCTTAAGTCAAAATGTTAAAATGTTATGCCTGTCCCCTGGATTCCGGTTGTTTATTTTACCGATACGATCTTTTGTTGAACCCGTTGGCCATCAACTTCCAGGACGCAGAAATAGACGCCGTCGGGAACGCATCTGTTATTAGCGTCGGTGCCGTCCCACATGACAGATGACTGATTACCGATGGCCGCTTCCTGTGCGAAATCCCTGACCATCCTGCCGCTTGCGTCGTATATCCTGAGACTGGCACCTGCATCGCTTCCTGTACTACCATTATCAGTTATCTGCCATCTGATATCTGTTAAGTTACTGAACGGGTTCGGGTAGATCTCAAGCCGCAGCCGGTCAGCAGACACTACTGTATTCTCATCGATCCCGACAGTACTCTTATATTTGACCGCTGCCATATCATAGTATGTGCCCAAGCCGATGCTTCGTCCGCACACGTAGATACCACCCAATGTGTCGATGTCTATGTCCAGCGCAGTATCGACGCTGTCACAGTAGTTGTACCCTGCAACCCACTGTTCGACGCCCTCGGTGTTGTACATGATCGTGACGAAGTCGTTGCCAGATGCAGCTCCCCGGCTCACGCCTGTGATATAAATATTGCCGTCCGCGTCTATTGCCATACATTTGCCGCCGTCTTCGGTCGAAGGAGTGTCGTAATCATTTGCCGGCCCATTATATCTTGTCACCCATTGTTGATTGCCCAGAGAGTCGTATTTTATTGTGACGATATCGGAGCCGGTACCGAGACCCTGGCTCTGGCCAACGACAAATACGTTGCCTTCGGCATCGACCGCAACTCCATACCCGCCGTCACTGAGACTGGTATCGGGATTGTTGTATTGCGCAGTCCATTGTTCGGTACCCGATGAATCGTATTTTATCGTTATGATGTCGCTGAGCGTTCCACTGTGCCTGCTTGAGCCGGTCACATAGACATTGCCTGCTGCGTCGACCGTAATGTCTCTCGCCATGTCTGAACTGTCAGCCGTACCGTTGTATGTCCTTACCCAGGCGGTATCGCCGGTCTCTGCGTCATATTTTATCGTTACGTAATCGCGAAGGACGCCGCTGCTATAGGGATTTACAAAACCGACGACATAGATGTAGCCGTTGCCGTCCGCGATCACCTTGTGTCCTTCGTCATTGTAGTTACCGGGACCATCGAACAGCGCGACCCACAATTGCGTGCCGCTTGAATCGTATTTAACCGTGGCAATGTCATTCTGATAGGAAAGAGCCCTGCTGTATCCCGTGATATATACATTCTCATCCGCATCGACCGTGACCCAGTTGCTGAAGTCGTAGCCGTTCCCAACGCCGTTGTATACTCTGGTCCAGGAGACATTACCGTCTGGCTTGTATTTGATCGTGAAATAGTCGCCGGCACTTGAACTCATGGTATAACCGGTGATGTAGATATTACCAGCAGGCCCGATGGCGATCGAGTTTGCACGTTCGTTGTACGATCCCGGATTGGCATAGTTGCGAACCC
Source organism: Caldifarciminota bacterium (assembly GCA_020343455.1). Lineage (GTDB taxonomy): Bacteria > Hydrothermota > Tepidihabitantia > SM23-42 > SM23-42 > SM23-42. The sequence continues at coordinate 1,564,008 of CP070795.1, read as the reverse complement.
ATGCGGTATCGCCATTCTGTTTGTATTTGATCGTTGTCCAGTCATCTGCGGTTCCCGCATTATTCGTCTTGCCGGTGACATAGACACGGCCTTCATTATCAGTAGCCAGGGCATATGCCCAGTCAGATTCGGCTCCCGGGCTCGTCCACCTGTTCGCCCAAACTGTGTCAACTTGTGCCGATGCTAAATGGGGCAGGTAAACAACAAGGGCAACCAGTGTCACAAACAATGATTTATGGTATTTCATCTTTCCTCCCTGTGTAAATACGGCTCATTTTGACGTTCGGTACAGGGGAACCCGAGCCGGAGATTCCTCAGGCCGTCTGTTGATTTAACTGTATTCTTTGTCAAATTACCTCGCGCGGATGAATATAGTCGAAAATTTCCGCGTTGTCAATATGATGCAGATTACTTTGTGCATTGAGCGTAGAGCGTTGTGTGTCAAGCGCTTGGAGTCTCTGTCTTGACTTTGGCTCGCAATTCTGGATAATCTGATGGAGATGACTATGAGAACTACAATAATTATGCTGCTCTTTGCAGCCGGCAGCTTGGTTGCTGGTGATGTCCAGCATTTTGCCCTGGACGTCGAGTCAGGAATAATATTCATCAGTTACAGTGACATCCAGATCCCAAAATCGACTGGAACACTGATATCATTTGCCGATGAACTGGAGACCGACCCGGCATTTTTTGTGCGCGGTCGTTTGGGCTATTATTTTAATGAAGGCAACATGGTTTCAGTACTCATTGCACCGCTTAAGTTGCGTGCATCGGGAAGTGTTGACCGTGAAATAATATTCGAGGGATCATCATTTGCGCCAAGTATTGAATTAAATACCGTTTACAAATTCAACTCTTACCGTCTGACCTATGAACATTTCTGGTTTTTCGGAGAGAGGGTGCGTGTGGGGTTGGGGGTAACCGCGAAGATCCGTGATGCAGCGATCAGTATTGCTGATTCAGGCAAGATGGCGGAGAAGACCGACCTTGGGTTTGTACCGCTGGTCAAATTCAGCCTAGTGTGGCAATTCATGGAGTCCCTACAACTCGTTTTGGATGGCGATGCCCTTGCAGCGCCTCAGGGTAGAGCTGAGGATGTGTCGATTGCCCTCTGCGGTGATGTTGGCGACAACGTCTCTCTGAAGATGGGTTACCGTGTCCTCGAAGGCGGTTCAGATGTGGAAGAAGTGTATAGTTTTACCTGGATCAACTACATCTTCGGCGGTATTTCACTGCGATTGTAAGTTTGCTTAAGAATTATTTTCGCTTATGTCTTGAGTATAGCGCCGTGTGAAATCGAATTTTGAGGCTGTCATGAAGCTGTTGAATAGATACTTGCTAATAAAACCCGCAACAAGAATGGTAATTGAGTGGCCGGTTCTGATCATGGTTGGTATTTGTGGTGCAATATTCACGCCCTATAGGCTTCCTTTTTTCCCATTCTCGAACATTGCTGGGGTCATCGTTTTTGTCGCAGCAATATCGATCCATATTAAGGGGCATGCGATCCATAAACAGGCCGATCAGGAATCGGACAAGATCGAGAAACTCGTTACAGACGGAATGTTCTCGACTGTCCGGCATCCGATGTATTCCAGTCTGATACTGATGATCATAGGCTTGACCATCGCTTCAGGAGTGACCATAATGATGATACCAGCAATGATCCTATCGTACCTGACCGTCATGACGGCGTTCAGGGAAGAGGAGTTCCTTATCGGCAGGTTCGGAGATCAATATAAAACATACATGAAAAAAGTTCCGTTCAGGTTCATACCGAGGATAGTCTGATCCCCCATGTAATTTGCATGGGGCATGGAGCAAAGAGCATGGCGAAGTGCGTTAGGCGTGTTGCATTTGGCGTCTTATTGTTCTTCCCAAGGTCATAATTAAGGAATGATTCTCTTCAAATGTGTCGGGAAAGGAGCATGAGATGAAGTGCCTGAAGTGTGCACTTTTGTTGGTAAGTATAGCTGCGATCTATTCAAATGATGCTGTTGCCTGTACGACGTTCTGTTTCATAAATGACGGAGAATGGGTCTACGGCAGGAATTATGACTGGTATATTGAACATTGTCTGATCATGGTGAACAAGCGCGGGGTCGCGAAGGTGGCTTTGACAAAGGACAATCCAGCACGATGGATCTCAAAGTACGGGAGCGTTACGTTCAATCAATACGGTCGGGAATTTCCGCTCGGCGGCATGAACGAAGCCGGTTTGGTCATCGAAGTCATGTGGCTCGAGCAAACCGAATATCCCCAGCCCGATTCCCGAAATGCATTGTCAGATCTGCAGTGGGTTCAGTACCAGTTGGATAACTTCTCAACGGTTGATGAGGTGATCGCCAGTAACGATGTGGTCAGGATTACGGTTCGTCGCGCAACGCCGCTGCATTTTCTCGTATGTGACAGGACCGGCAGGGCTGCAGCGATCGAATTCCTCGGAGGCAAGATGGTCGTTCACGGTGGCGAGGAACTTCCGGTGAGCGTACTCACGAACAGTACCTACGCATATTCTTTGTCTGTCTATGAGATGTTCGATGGTGATGAGAAGAAAGAAGCATTTGCTTCGGCAGACTATTCGCTCAAGCGTTTCGTATGGGCGGCTCAAGGAGTGCAAAATTGGGATCCCATGGCAGGAGATCTGCCGGTTGACTATGCATTCGGCATTCTGGAGAAGGTTGCGGTTAACTTTACACAGTTCAGGATAGTCTACGATGTGGGGAATGGCTTTATTTACTATCGCTGCCTGTCGAATCCCGAAATCCGCCATATCGCCGTCAACGAACTTGACTATTCATGCCATACGCCGGTGAAGGTTCTGGATATTGTGGCAGGCGAGGCCGGTGATGTGACTGGTATTTTCAATGATTATACATACGAGGCGAACTACGACTTAATAAATAGAGCTTATTCCGGCACCGACTTCCTGAAGGAAGTTCCGGCAAGCCTGCGAGAAACCGTGGCACGGTATCCAGAAGGTATGACGTGCAACGAATGACGCTTTGACACTTGGATTTTCCAAACCATTGTTGATTACTCAGGCATCTGTGATAGTTCATGTGAGCATTTCGTGAAGATACATGATATTATTCTGCAGCGAGTCATGATCAGGGCATTGGTGATCTACCCGTCATGTGAACTATTTAGGAGGGAGGTAAGATGAAGAGAGCATGTCTGCAGACGTTGATTGTCTGGCTTGCGGCTTTGTCGGTAACGGTGTTATCGGCCGATGAGATACAAGACACAGTCGTACAGTGTGAGGAGGTGAAGATGGGTGGTCCATTTACTTTCAATAGCATGAACAATCCACACGATGAATTGGTAGAAATCGAGAAGACCATAAGAGCCAGCATTGAGTGGGCTGTGCACGACAAGGATACTGCCATGTCGTACGGAAGTGTAGTAAATAACGACGAATTGTTCTTCTTTCAGACCGATTCAAGGAGCACGATTGCCGGTTTCGAAGATTTCCGAAATCTAACTGAGAAGTTCTTCATGCGGGATGACTTCAAGGCGATCAAGGTTGTAATAAAGGATCTCCGCATTCACATGTCACCGAGCATGAAGACCGCGTGGTGGTCCTGCATACTCGATGACTACAACGAGTTTCAGGGAAAACCGGCGAATTGGGAGAATGTCCGGTGGAGCGGTGTGCTTGAAAAAGTCGAGGATAATTGGAGAATATTTCAGATGCATTTCTCCAAGGCAGAAGACCTGATAGAAAAATGATACACGCTTACACGATGACACAATACAAGATCCCCGATGCAAGATAAAATGATTCTTGATTCTCGACACCAGATTGATGAATTCCGAATATCGGATGTCGAATCGAGAAGTGGGGATTGCATAAAGGTGAGATTGCTTCGTCCGCCTGAGGCGGACTCGCAATGACGGGAAGGCGTAGCGCTTTGGGCGTGTGGCATAACAGGGGGTTTCTGTGACATTCTACCAAAATCCTTTCTTCTGGGCTATGATCGGCATGTTTTGTCTAGTCGGCGGCGGTGTGATCGTGAGCAGGAAATCCGGTTATTCTGTCCTTTATGGAGCTGTTATCGTCACCGTGTTCGTCCTTGCAAGGGGCGTGCTCGTGCTGCCTTTCTGCGTCCAGCCCCGGTTCGAGGCGAACGGGTGGCATCTGTTTGTAGGCGGTCTGATATTTGTCATCGGGTTGGTCTTCAGTTTACCTGCGTTGGCCATCAAACCGCTTACCGCGCCAAATGAGCAGATGAAATTGGTGACTACGGGATTCTATGCGCTGGTGAGAAACCCGATATACCTCGGTGAAGTATTGTGGTGTCTTGGCTGGTCCATAATGTTCCGTTCAATAATCGGTTTGGCACTCGTCCCTCTGTGGTGGACGGCATTGCTGCTACACACGCTCGTCGAGGAAGAATCGCTTGAACGCGCGTTGGGTGAGAAATATCTGGTTTATAAAAGAAAAGTTCGCGGCCGTATTATTCCGGGACTGCCGATATAGAGTAGGCGCGAGACACCGGTAAACGCATCTGACCAAACCTCGGCGACGTTACTTGGCACCACATTCCTTCTCCGGTCTGTGACTTGACACCATGATCTCAGGTGCTATAATCAAGCGATGCATGAGTGATGCAAGTCGTACGTATTGAATGATTCTGTAGAGGAAAGGAGATGGTATGGAAACAGTAAATCTATTCGCTGCGTGGATCGGTATGCTGATTGGTGCCGTAGTCGGCGCCTTCAGCGGGCTATTCTTTCATAGACAAGAATGGTTTGGTGGTTACGATTCATGGCAACGGCGTATGCTGAGGCTTGGACATATTTCATTCTTTGGTATCGCATTCATAAACTTCGCTTTCGTTTTCACGATAGTGTACCTCGGTATCAGCAAGCCCTTGTTCTTGCCTTCGGTCTTGCTCATAGTTGGTGCCATCACCATGCCGCTCATTTGTTTCCTGTCTGCATACAAAATGATCTTCCGTCATCTGTTTTTTATTCCTGTTGTGAGTATCATAGTCGCGATGTTCGTCTTTCTCATCGGAGGCGTGTTATCATGAAGATAGGATTGATTGCCATGAGCGGCATCCGTTGTTGTGACAATGAATTGTTGGAACTTGGGTTGACTTTGCCTGGCTTTGTCGAACGCAGCAAGGTGATCGCGGCTCTCCCGAGTCTTGGTCTGTTGACGCTGGCCGGTATGACACCTAAGAATCATACAGTCGAGTATGTAGAAGTGCCGGATATAAAGACGCTCGATTCGTTGCCTTTAAATTGGGATCTTGTTGGCATCTCGAGTTATTGTGCACAGATTGATGAGGCCTATGAGCTCGCCCGGCAGTACAAGGCAGCCGGTGTTCCGGTCGTGCTTGGCGGTCCCCATGTAAGCCATATGCCTGATGAAGCGGCGAAATATTGTGATTCAGTGGTCATTGGGGAGGGCGAAGTCACCTGGCGCGATGTTCTGAGCGATTGCGAGAGAGGTAAGCTCAGGAGATACTACGGGTCCGTCAAGAACAGCTTTGACCTTTCAGATGCGCCGCTTCCTGCTTTTGAATTACTCGATATCGCTAAGTACAACCGGCTGACTGTTCAGACAAGCCGGGGCTGTACCCATTTATGCGAATTCTGCGGTAGTTCGCCATTGATCACGAACAAATACCGTCAGAAGCCGATAGAAAAGGTGCTCGCAGAGATAGACAAAATAAAGAGCCTGTGGGAAGGCCGCTTTATCGAATTCGTGGATGACAACGCGATCATTGATAAAAGGTATTGGAAGGAATTACTCGCAAAATTGGAGAAAAGAAGGATAAGGTGGTTTGCGGAAACCGATCTATCTGTCAGCGAGGACGATGAGCTGTTGGGTCTGATGCGCGTAAGTGGCTGTGCACAGGTGTTAATCGGGCTCGAGAGTCCCAGCGAAGTGGGCCTTAATGGGTTGGAGCTCCGCAGTAATTGGAAATATAAGCAATTGCCAAAATACCGGCAAGCGATCAAGAAGATTCAATCCCACGGAATACGGGTCACGGGTTGCTTCATCTTCGGACTCGATGGACAGACAACAGACATATTTGACGCTGTGGCCGATTTCGCCAAAGAGACAGAACTTTTCGACGTGCAGATGACATTTATGACGCCATTTGCAGGA
>CP070795.1:1550938-1557781 GCA_020343455.1 Caldifarciminota bacterium | reverse complement strand
TGACTGATATCAGATGAAACAAATACTGGCATCAGTTATCTGTCATCCGCCATCTGACAAGTATAGCGATTTTAGGGGGTTAGTCAATTACATCTTGGGGACAGGCATAAACTCTCAGAATATGCATCATCACTGTAATCTGTCCCTCATCGCTGTTGCCATTTCACTTCAAATCTATGATTTGATCAGAAAAATGAGTATACCGGCTTCTTTGTCGGTGAATCGACCTGCGAAGCAGGAAGTACAAAAGTGTATGCATGTCCCCGGCGTTAGTGTTTGCGCGCAATGATATAGTCAATTAGCTCGCGCAGAGATTCGTTGGCTGTGCCAGCAGGCAGTTTTGACAATGCCCTTTTTGCTTTTCTTGCATGTAACCCAGCTTCTTGCAGTGCGTCGGCGATCGCGCCGGATTTGCGGATCAATCGGATGATCTTCCTCGTATCCCCGACCGTTCCTCTACCGGAAAGAATCTTGTTTATGAGCTTATCGTCATTACCTCTTTCTATATGGCATATCACCGGTAATGTGATCGTGCCTTGTGCAAGGTCGCTACCCGAAGGTTTTCCGAGGCGACTTTCGGCTTCAGTAATATCGAGTATATCATCGACGACCTGGTAAGCAATGCCGAACTCACGGCCAAAAAGACCAAGAATATCCATCTCCCGGCGACTTCTACCGGCAAGAACTCCGGTCATGCGAGCGGCGGCAGAAAAGAGAGCCGCGGTCTTGGCTTCTATGCTGCGGAAGTATACTGCTTTTTCTCGCTTGCATTCTGCGGAATAATGATATCTGATTTCGCCTTGCGACATAGTATGCAAGACCTCGGCGAGTATGGACAAGAGACGCGGTTCATTGAGTCCGGCAATCAAAGAAACCGAACGGGCAAGAAGGTAATCTCCGGCCAAAACAGTTGCGCCTGGAGACCAGGTCGCATTCAACGTTCTATGTCCTCTACGCAAGGACGAATCATCAATGAGATCATCGTGTATCAACGTCGCGCTATGCAAAACCTCTATTGCCGCAGCAAGAATATGTGTTCTTCGTCTGTTCGATTTAAATAGCCTGCCGATCAACACGATCAAAGCAGGCCTCAATTTCTTGCCGCCAGCCATCGAACAGCGGAGCATCGAATCCAGCGGGGGCTGAACAATGGACATATTCCTATTTATGACCGATTCAATCGCTTTCATTTCACTGCTCAGTGGCTTCATTATTACTTTCAGCTTGTCTCTTGGCATACTACACCTTACCATCATGAATGAAACAGCAAGGATCCTCGGCAAGATAATCCCCGGTAGAAGCCCATGCTCGGCCTCGACATCCGCCGCAGAGCCGGCGGTACTCACACTGCCCGCACTGTCCTTTGAGTAATTCCTCCCTATGCCTCAATTCGTTGAATATCTCAGATTTCACCCAGATCTCCCGGAATGATCTCTCCCTTACATTACCACAGCTCTTTTCAATGAAGGGACATGGCCAAACTGCACCGTCGGGTTTGATATAGACGAAACCGCGACCTGCCGAGCATCCATGGAAAAATGTCTCCGCCGCATACTTCAACATACCACTTGAGATATGCGCTCGCTTCAATAGGTACGACCAATATTGCGGGCCGGCGACCGGTTCCATAATGGCATTCGTTGAACTCTGCGCCCTTGCCATGAATCTGGTCAACCACTCGTTGGCCGCCTTACCCAATGCCGCATCTTCGATGGCGCGTCCTCTTCCCACTGGGACGAGCTGGTACATCAAAAGGATCCCGGTGTCGAGGTCTTCGACGAGATCCATCAACTTATCGATCTGGTCCATGTTGTATTCCATGGCGGTTATATTTATGTGAAGAAGTATACCGGCGCGGCGTAGGGCACGCATACCTTCTACTGCAGAGTCGAACGAACCGGGCAGGCCTCGAACCATGTCATGTGTTTTCGCGAAGAACCCATCGAGACTGACTGCTGCGATGACCACACCGTGGTCGCTCAACCGCCTTGCCACGCAATCGTCAATGAGTGTAGCATTCGTAGCGATCGTATTCTTAAAACCAAGGGACCGGGAATAGGCAAGCAACTCATACAGGTCAGGACGCATCAGTGGTTCGCCGCCGGTGAATGCCATCATGCGGAAATTAGGAAACTGTGATAACTCACTAAGCAGTTCCTTGGCCTCCGAGGTCGTCAATTCATCGCTACCCTGTGCACCTCCTGTCGTATGGCAGTGCACGCACTTGAGATTACATGCCGTGGTCATTTCCCAGACCGGGTGGTCTGGAAAACCGATACAGCCCATGCCCCGAGAACCGCCGGCGCCAGGCAGGCATTTAATGCCGTACCTGAGAAACCATTGCGGCATTCGACGCCAGCGCGTGAATGCGCCGACCGCCAGCGCGCTCGCTGCCTGGCGAAGGATGAGGCTCGGTGGCCACCAGTAGGGTCTTACTCTATGTCGCGGGCCGCTGTTCTTCATACGTTCGTTATTTTTCATTCATCATCGATCAGGAAAATGCCAATATGTAGGAACCAGTAGTGCAAAGGTTTACGACAATGTTCAGACCGCACATGATCTTGAGCAGGCGGCTGTTCTGCCAGCGACCGGTCACGACCAGGCTGGCGAGGATCGCCGCAAGAATGGATACAGGCAAATAGAGCCAGAGGGCTTTCAGGGGTACGCCGCGGTGGATTGATATAACGAAAAAGATCCAGGCGGTGACACTCGCAATGCCATATAGATATGCGCCGCGCTTCGGGCCAAACCTCACAAGGAGGTTCGTCTTACCGGCCTCTCTATCTGCTCCATAGTCAGCAAATTCATTGAGGAGGATGACGTTGAAAATGGTCAGGCCAATGGGTACGGCGATCCAGTGCACAAGAGGGTGAATGGTTCGTGTTTGGATATAGTAACTCGCACCGACCGCCAGCCAACCGTAACAGAACGCTATCCACAACTCGCCGAATCCGGTGCGCACCCAACGTATGGGCCGGCCTGAATAGAAGAATCCTGCAAAGAGTCCTACTACACCCAGCAGTAATGTGAAGGGACCGGTCCTGTAGATGAATTGAAGGACGGATCCGACAAGCAGCGCCAGTAACAGGCTGGCGATCGAACCGTACAGTGCAGCCCGGCGCGCCAGAAGTCCTCTTGCCACAACGCCCGAACCGCCGGCAAACGGACTCTTATTCCCTCGTGCAGAAATGGAATCCTCAATGTGATCCCAATACTCTCCACCATAGTAGGTTGAGAGCATTATCAGTACTACCCCGATAACTCCGAGAATGAATACCTGAAAATTGAATAGACCACCGACCTTGTAGGCAACGACGGCTCCAAGAATAAAGGGTAGTATGCCGACTGTATGGAAGGCTGGCCTGGATAGCGCAAACCATGCATGAATTTTCGTCATCCTGCTTACCTGTGGTCTATACTGAATACCTTCTTGAGATTACACGGCAAACACTGATTCTCAAGTGTCACACGCTGCTTATCTTTTGTAGGACAATTTCAGTCTCTATACCGTTGATATTCAACGTCTGCTTGACATCGCCCGCTGAAGAACCCTCTGACACTTCAACGGCGAGCGTCTCATTCTTCAGATAGTCAAGATTGTCATGGATGGCATCTCTCAATTTCGGAGCTGCTTTATAAAGGATCTTTATACGGTCGACCAGATTGAAATCGGCATCCTTGCGCATGAGTTGGATCTTATGAATGAGTTCTCTGACAAGGCCTTCATTTTCCAGGGTCTTCGTGATTTCCGTATTGATCCCGACCCCGTATTCATCCTCGATCGCCACTGACCATCCTGCTTTTTCGATCTTCTTTACTTCGACATCTTCGTCGTTGATCTCGTACATCTCGCCTTCGATCTCTTTTTTCAGGAAATTGAACTGCAGCAACTTCTGGATCTCTTCATCGCCCAACGATTTGATCCAACTAGCAACTTTGTTCCCATTCTTGCCAAACTTTGGCCCGAGCTTATCGAATAAAGGCACAGCGCTGTAACTGAAAATGTCAGCAAGCGCATCTTTCCCCACTATGCCGAATTTCTTTATGTTCAGTTCCTCGAGGATGATCTCTTTATCAGCGTCGCTAAGAGTAGTATCATCCTTCGGCATGTCCACGACGATCTCGCTCAGCGGTTGTCTGATCTTGATATTCACCTTGTTCCGTGCCGCACGGCCCAAAGAAACCACCGATCTGGTCAAAGCCACTTCCCTTTCTAATTCTTCATCTATGAGACTCTTGTCATATTCAGGGAAATCGCAAAGATGGACGCTCTCCGGTGCGCCCGCCCCAGTCTGACGTACGAGGTTCTGATACATATCCTCGGTCAGGAATGGCATGATCGGCGAGATCAGCTTGATCAACTTAACCAGACAATCATACAAAACAAGATATGCTGTCTCCTTGTCATCATCACTCTCAGATTTCCAGTATCTCCTACGGTTGCGGCGCACGTACCAGTTCGAAAGGTCGTCGAAGAACTCTTCTGCCGCCTTGACGACCGACGTTGTATCAAATCTGGCGTAGTAGTCGTCGCATTCACAGATCAACGACGTGATACGGGAGCGGATCCAGCGGTCCAGTTTGGTCAACTGTTTATCGTCTATCGTCCTGCCCTCAGGGCTGAAATCATCGATATTGGCATAGGTCACGAAGAACGAGTATACGTTCCAAAGCGTCAGGAGAGTCCGTTTGGTTTCAGAGGCAAGTCCGTATCCGAAGTTCAAATTCTGCGATGGATTATGGCGCGAGAATAGCCACCGCATAACGTCAGCGCCGACTTTTTCTGCCGCGTCGTCAGACCATATCGCATTACCCTTGCTCTTGTGCATCTCTTGTCCATGTTCATCACGCAGTGAAGCGTAGCCCTTGAGAACCCTGAACGGTGGCTTGTTCTCCAGCACTGTGCTCATCGTGAGAATCGCATAGAACCAGTTACGGAATTGTCCCGGAAAGCACTCGGTGATGAAATCAGCAGGAAACCATTCGCGCCAGTAGGATTTTTCTTGCGGATAGCCGTTTGCCAGATCATACATGTTATCGGGTGGTCTGATCGTCGAATATGGAACGATGCCTGCATCGAGCCACGGATTACCGACATCAGGGATGCGCGAAACCAGTTCGCCGCACTTCTCGCATTTGATTTTTATGCTGTCGATCCACGGTCGATGGGGCGAATTGCCCTCGAATTCTGACCAGCCCTCAACTGCTCTATCTTTCAATTCATCCCGGCTGCCGATCACCATGAAGTGGCCGCATTTGCATTTCCATATCGGTAAAGCAAGACCCCAATACCGCTTCTTTGACACGCACCAGTCCGACATATTCTTCAGCCAGTCAAGTTCTCTCGCCAGGCCGAATTCGGGAATCCACTGCTCGACATTCTTCGCCACCTCAGCGATCTCATCGCGCAGCGTGTCCATCGAAATGAACCATTCGTCAACCAACCTGAACACCAGCTCACTGTCGCAGCGCCAGCAGACCGGATACCGGTGAGAATAATCGCCCACATGGTAGAGTATGCCACGTTTCTTCAGATCTTCTATGATGGGATCAGCAACGTCCTTCACATCCTTACCTGACAGCCAGTCAAATCCGTCAACGTATACACCCAGTTCGTCGAGTGGTGCGATCGTCTTAAGCCCGAACTCTTTACCCAGGGCAAAATCCTCCTTGCCGCAGCCCGGCGCGATATGAACCAAGCCAGTCCCCTCAGTCTCGCTGATTTCTTCCCATGGGATGACTCTATGAACGACATCCTTCTGCGCCGGGAGATAATCAAAAGGCCCTTCATAGGTTAAACCTAGGAGAGCCTTGCCGGGTAATTCTTCGAGCACCTCATATTTCCCCTTCAACACCTTTGCCAAATTCTTTGAAAGATAATAAGTTTCGCCGCTGTTTTCCACTTTTACATACGCAAAATCGGGATGTACTGCGACGCCGCTATTCGACGTCAGGGTCCACGGAGTCGTGGTCCAGACCAGCAGATATTCATTCTTCCTACCGATGATCGGAAAGCGCACGATGACCGCCTTGTGGCATAATTCTTTATAGCCTTCAGTCGCTATTTCCATGTCACTTATTGCCGTACCGCAGCGCCCGCACCATGGCATGACATCGACACCTTCATATATTAAGCCGCGATCGTGGCATTTTTTCAGGAAATGCCAGATCGTATAATTGTTCACCTCGCTCATCGTGTAATAGGAATGGCTCTTCCTCAGCCAATCCCTATCACTCATCGAGGTATTCCAGTCACCCCAATCCATCCACATGCCGATCCGGATCGAAGATTCGGTCTGTACCATTGAGTATTTGTGTACCCTCTCGCGGCATTTCTCAACAAAGCGATCAATGCCAAAAGCCTCGATATCCCGCTTCGATTTGAAGCCAAGCTCCCGCTCCACCTCGACCTCGACCCAAAGCCCCTGGCAGTCAAAACCGTTCTGGTAGCGTTGTTCAAAACCCTTCATGGTCTTGTAGCGCTGGAATATATCTTTGTACGTCCGTCCCCAGGCGTGGTGCACGCCCATTGGGTTATTGGCCGTGATTGGACCATCCTGGAATGACCATTTCTTCTTACCCCTGTTCTTTTTCAGGTATTTTGCGAGAATGCCATTTGCATCCCAGAAATCCTGAATCTGATGTTCCAACTGGGGAAAATCCAGCTGTTTTGCCACCTTCTTGAAAACCATGTGTGTATTATAGCGGTTTTCCACCCATTGTCAATGAATACCCTTATTTTTCAAGGTGTTTTTCTTGTATTGCTCTTATGAGATCAGGGTATCTTCGATTCTAGTACTCGGCGTAATAGATCTTATACTTGTCGCCTGTCTTCTTGAACCT
>CP070795.1:1535188-1550838 GCA_020343455.1 Caldifarciminota bacterium | reverse complement strand
CCTTCGATCTGAGAGCTCAAAAGCGCTTCTTTCTTCACGTACATGGCAATGAACAGATCGGGGTTAGGCAATACGGTTACGATGCCATCAAGCCGGGCAATTGCGCGATCAGCCTCAGAGAGCAGCACTTGCAGCTCATCATTGTATTTTATCGGCGGATCAGGGGGCAATGGACGGGGCATGAAGGCATTGAATCCGCCCGGTTGCTTGATGAACTCTCCAGCACGATCGTTCATGCTATCTCCATAAATAACTCTCTATTTTTAATGCCAAAACACAGCTTTATATAATTAAGTCAACAAAAGTTGACTAAATAACTAATGCACAGGTAAGGCAACAACATCTTACTTGCTTTTGACACGGCTGCTTTAAGTCAACAAAATCTTACTTAAATATTATATCTGTAAATAGGGATTTGTCAATACTCCTGCCCGGGGACAGGCACTTCTGAGACCGGGAGAACCAGAGACGCAGAGACACCGAGACCTTTTCTGCGTTGTTCGTTCAGCGTTAAGCGTGGGGCGTAGAGCTTTAGGCGTATTGCGTTAAGCGTAACGGGGACAGGCACCTTGCGGAGCCAGTCCCTTGGGAATCAACGCACCTTGACGATCTTCTGCACTATCGCGCCTTCATATTCGATGAAGTAGATACCTGGTGCGGGGTTGGTTGTATGCACCTCGCGGCCTGAGATGTCGAAGAGTCTATAGGTCATGCCATCCGTAAGGAGGATTCGATCGGTGTACACTGTTGGAAACGACGGTTCTGAAACGACACTCTTGCTTTTGCCCTCCGCAATGCCAATGAGGTCGCTCTCCCACCATGCGATCTTATCTGTACCAGATGACGCACCAAGGACATCGATGTCAGTATCGTTATCCACGTCAACAGCGTACACCACAGCAGCATTCGAATCATTAACGGCGATAGTATGCTTCAAGAAATTCTCGGACCCGTCATTTTCCCACCAGGCGAATTCATACCCATGAAAAGCTGCGCCGAGCACATCTATATCATTATCATCGTCCAGATCAATTGCATAGACGCCACGCGCCAGGGTGAAAGAATTGTCGATAATGCGTTCCACAAAATTCTCATTGCCATCGTTCTCAAACCAGCTGATACGGTTCATGCCTTGTGCAGCACCGAGCACATCGATATCCGCATCACCGTCAACGTTAATTGCATAGACATTGCAGGCCTGGGTGAATCCACCAGCCACAGTTCGCTGCGTGAAGTTCTCGTTGCCGTCATTCTCCCACCAGTCAATGCTGTGAGCCGACTGGCTGGCCCCGAGCACATCGTTATCACCATCTTCATCCAGATCACAAGCGTATATGCGCCACAACCACGGAAATCCAGCTACTATGTTATGTTCGGTGAAGTTTTCGTTTCCGTCATTCTCCCACCACGATATCTGACCTGCCCAGTAACCGCCAGCAACAACGTCAACATCTCCATCAGGTTCCATATCAATCGCCTGAACAGTTATCGCCGAGGCAAAAACGTCCGACAATTCGTGATAAGTAAAATTCTCGCTACCGTCATTTTCCCACCACGCTACAATATTTGAATCTGTCGCAGCGCCGACAATATCAATATCATTGTCACCGTCAATATCAAGTGCATGTACACAATAGGCACCGTAAAACGAACTGCTAATGACATGTTCGGTGAAATTCTGACTGCCATCGTTTTCCCACCAGGTTATCTCATTGTCCCAGTACGCAGTACCAAGTACATCCATGTCATTATCCTGATCAAGATCGATCGCATAAACCCAAGAGGCGAAATCATAGTTGGTAGCGATCGGATGCTCGGTCCAGCCGATCTGCGCGGACAGAAACCTCGGAACGACAATCACAAACATTAGCACATAACGCATTCTACCTCCTTGAGTGGCCTAAACATTAACAGATTACGATGATGGACAAACCCTGATCCACCGACAAAGAATAAACCGAACTAAATTTCTCAGTAAGATTAGAGGTTCGTGAAAAGAATAGCACCGACGAAATGACCTTTACTTGACTTTGATTATCTTTTGAATAACGACGTTGCCGCTCACAATGAAGTAAATGCCTGGAGCACGGGTAACAGAGGTCACCTCGCGGCCGGCGATGTCGTAGAGCCTAAAGGCTCTACCATCAGGCAACCGTATGCTGCCACTGATCACCGTGGGGAAGAGGTGCCCGGATGGAACAGCATAGTGCCCACCCTCCGCAATGCCGATGACGTCGCTCTCCCACCAGGCGATCTCGTTGCTGTTGCTCGCCGCGCCAAGAACGTCCAGATCACCGTCACTGTCAACGTCCGCAGCATACACCGCCGCAGCTCCCGTGTCATTGGCCGCGATCGTGTGTCTCGTGAAAGTTTGGTAACCATCGTTCTCATACCAGACGAACTCGTCTCCATAGAAAGCCGCACCAATTACATCGACGTCGGTATCGTCATCGAGATCGGTTGCGAAGACCGCGCTTGCGTACAGCAGGTTGTTGTCGATGATGTGCTGTGTAAAATTCTCGTTGCCGTCATTGCTGAACCAACTGAGGCGATTCATGCCCCGCGCTGCACCCAGAACATCCATATCAGAATCACCGTCTACATCGATCGCGTATACTGCACGCGCTTCACTGAATCCACTCACTATCAGACGCTCGGTGAAATTCTCACTGCCGTCATTCTCCCACCACCGAATGCTATTTACGTAGACCCCAGCACTCAGTACATCTACGTCATCATCGCCGTCCAAGTCGCATGCATAAAGGCCCCAGGGACCGATAAAACCTACTCCCACCGTATCAAAAGTGAAGTTTTCGTTACCATCGTTCTCCCACCACACGATATCGCCGGTATAGTAACCGGACGCGACGATGTCCACATCCCCGTCCGGTTCTACGTCGATCCCGTAGCATGCAATCGCGGAGTTGAGTAGCGGTGTCAATGCATGGTAGGTGAAATTCTCATTACCGTCATTCTCCCACCAGGCGACACGATTGGCTTCAGTGGCAACCCCAATGACATCGATGTCACCATCGCCGCCGATATCGATCGCGTGTACACAGTATGCCCCGTCGAAATTATCTGCGATCGTGTGCTCTGTGAAAACCTCATTGCCGTCATTCTCCCACCACACAACATCATCGTCGCCGTAAGCAGTGCCAAGAATATCCGTATCACTGTCTCCATCCAGATCAATGGCGAAGACCCACGACGCAAACATGAAGTTCGTGTCGATGATGTGTTCGGTCCAGCCGATCTGAGCAGATACATACACAGGCAAGAAGCACAAAAATAAAAGACCCGACACTACAATCTTCATTCTTTCCTCCTTGAATGCCGAAAGCATACCTAAAAGAATTGTAACAGCTGATCATAGGAATGTCAAGTGATGTCTGAGGACGCGAAGGGTAGATGCTTGATACCTGACATCAACACTTCGAATTGAGAATTTCAAATTGAACCACCCGGGTTGTGTTGACAACGCAGTGCGCGAGAGTTATACTACGCGCGAGGATCTGTGGCAGACTACTCAAGGCATTTCAACAAGCCGATCGACGTAACGATAAGAAAGCGCATATCGTGTCGCACATTCACAGACCGTTTGATCGACGAGAAGGATAAAGAGGAACTGTTGACTTTCTGCCAGATTATCAACACCGGCCTCAGGGACGAGAAGGTCACCTATCACCTCGTTGAATTCGGCATCGAAGCGTTAAGAGATAGAAAGATATCCGCCTATGGACTGATCAGGAATGCGAGGAGCTTTCTCTTCGGTATAATCGACAAATCTGATTCACATAATGTTAGTTATGGTTATGCAATGGAGCACCTGGTCCTGAAGGCAACTGAACGCGGTATCGGCACATGCTGGGCCGGTTACTTTGATCCGTACGTGACACAGGATGCACAGGTGCATGAGAACCAGGCAATCCCGGCCGTTGTTATCGTCGGGTATGCAGCAGAAACGAAAACCCTAAAGGAAAGAGTCGCACGGCTCGCAATAGGGGCATCGAGAAGGAATGACTGGCACAAGATTTTCTTCCATGGACAATTCGACAAAACATTGGCTCCGGAAGCTGCCGGACCGTATAGCGAAGCACTGGAACTGCTGCGCTTTGCACCCTCGTCCGGCAACACACAACCGTGGCGTATTGTAAAAGAGACGAACCTTAACACATTTCACTTCCACAAGAAGGTGATCAACCCGGGTTACGAGAAGAAGAACCTGCACGACATGGACATCGGCATTGCGATGTGTCATTTTGAGTTGGGGGCAGCAAAGAATGGACTGAAGGGACATTGGGTTCGCGAGGACCCGCGGATTACGCCGCTTACCGACAGAATACATTATATGATCAGCTGGATGCAAGATTGATGCAAAGAGCATAGGGCAGAGCGCTTGGGGCATGGGGCAAAGAGCACCAGAGACACGCCGCCTGTTGCGGCTGAAGACACATCCGCCCAGCGGATTGGAGACACGTCTGCCTGCGACAGACTGAAGACACCGATGCTTCGCATCGTGGATGACAACGCTGCATAGGCGTTAAGCATCACGAGGACAGGCACCTCACGGAGCCGGTCCCCCTACAGCGTCAAGCGCAGCGCGTCTCGGTTGACTTCCAGGCAGAAGATACTATACTAAACACCTAATCGTAGAAAAAAGAAAAGGGAGGAGTAACCATGATCGCATTTATGTTATCTTTTTTTCTTTTGGGCGAAAAGAGCATAGAGTTAAGGTACACTGCAGAGCCGCCCCATATTGATGGTGTCATCGAGGACATTTGGTACCAGGCGGATTCAGCGTACGATTTCATCCAATTTCAACCGAATGACCGTGTCCCTACGAGCGAACCGACGGTCGCATATTTCCTCGCCGATGACGAAAATCTCTACGTAGCTGTACGATGCTACACGCCGGGCAGAGAACCGGTCTTGTCATTCAAGGGATTAGAAGACCACGTTTGGCTCTATCTGGACACGTTCAACAGCAGGAGTATGGCATATATGTTTGCAGTGTGTCTCAGCGGCCACTATGACGACGGATTGCTGCTGGAGGATGGCAGGGTACAGGATATATCATGGGACTATGTCTGGTTCTTTGGCGCAAAGAAATACGCAGAGAGATATGAGATAGAAATCAAGATCCCTTTCAAATCGATCAGATATAAGGGTGGATTGGACGAGTGGGGGCTTCAGATACGGCGCTGGCACATAAAAGACTATGCGGTTTCACACTGGACCGAGGTGCTTCAGCAAGACGGCATGCAGGTTTCCGATTTCGGCACTTTGAGAAATGTCCACCCAAGATCAAAGGGATACTACGTAGAAATTTACCCGGAAGGCTTCTTCCGCTATGACCGCAGGGGTGATACTACGGACTATAAACCCAGCCTAAGTTTCAACTTCAAATGGGACCCTTCATCACAAATGACCATCAACACCACAGTCAATCCGGATTTCGCCCAGATCGAATCGGACCCTTATTCCTTCAACCTCTCCCGCTACCCGGTACGCCTCGAGGAACACCGCCCGTTCTTTGTCGAGGGGCTCGACGTTTTCAGAATGTCGTCCCTTGGCCTCGGATTCTTCGATCCACTCGACATTTTCTACAGCAGAACGGTCGGAGCACCGCTGCCAGCACCTTGGGTAGGTTCGCTGCCGATACTCGGAGGAATCAAACTCATCAACAAAAGCAGTGACTGGAATTTCGGCGTCCTCGGCGCTTACACGAGTGAATTCAATGATACGATCAACGGCGATACACTGAACCTGCCAAACCGTGGTTTCGCGGTGGCAAGGATCAACCGCGCGCTTCTCGAGAATTCCGACATCGGTCTCATGTTCAGCGGCACGGGAACGAGTCGTGACGACTACAATCTCGCACTCGGGTTCGATGCCGCATACCGTACCGGTCCGTCGCAATTCATCCTTCAATCGGCGATCAGCGACAAGAACGCCAAGCTGGGCTACGCTTTATCATCTGGCGGTGTATACCGATCCAGCAATTTCATCGCCGTGGGCAGTTTTGTGTCGGTGGACGATTCATTCGACGTCGGAGACATGGGGTATGTGCCGTGGCAGGGGGTGACCGATATCTATTTTGCGGCAGGGCCTGCTCGATACCCCCAGACCGGGCCGATCCTCCGGTTCTACCTTGAACCTGGCTTTGTCCTTACAAAGTACCCGGAGAGCGATCAATGGTCTAAATTCTTGTGTCTTTTCGTCGAACCGCGATTCCGCAACCTGTGGGGATTCAACATATACGCCCAGGCCGGAGACATGTATGAAGCAGACACAAATTACCTGTACCGAAGTATTGAAACATCGGTATGGAGCGGTCTACGGGAATACATGTACCTCCACTTCAATTTCGTTTACTCACACCGCTACAATTACTATCGAAGCTTACTCTACGGTGAAAAGTGGATCGCCAACCAGCTGTTTCTTCGGCACTGGATGAGCTTCATGCCGATCTCACAAGTGTCGCTGATAACGTACGGCGACCTCGTAGTGGAGTGGGATCCCCAGGGTCAACTGCACGCGATCACCCCGATCTGGACACCGCGTATCGAATACCAGATAAACGCCGCCATAGACATATCACTCTATTCGGAATTCGTATTCCATACCGAAGAAGGAAGACTCAGCACGGCCGAAGTAGCTTCGAACCGTATCGGACTGCTATTCTCGTGGAACTTCCTGCCCAAGAGCTGGCTGTTTGTTGCGTTCAACAACCTACGCCAGGATGAGGGAAGCGGCCTTCAGCTGGCCGAACGGATCGCGGCGATCAAGGTTAAGTACCTGGTATACTTCTAGCATAATGGGGCCGGTGCTTGACAATTTGACAATTTCCTTTGCGGAGTGCCTTGAATTCCGTCTACCTTCTTCAGTCTGTTTCTGAAATTGTCAAATTGTCAAGCACCGTCCCCTGATGTCTTGCTTCATTGAGACGAATTCACAGCAGTGACCCTCAATAACGATCTTCACTGAATTCTCTTTGAACATAAATATGCGGCATTGATCGCGGTTGGAATCCCGCCGAACTCGTAAGCCCAGCAAGAACTGATATACAAATTCTTCACCGGCGTATCGACCGTCGTATTCCCAGGGTTCTGGTAATACCACTTTTTCGGATTCCATGACCACGCTGACGATGCCCCGTCGGTATTGCCGGTGTAGCGTTCATACGTCAAAGGGGTCGCCGCATCTTCGAATTCGATATGCCTCTCTATGCCGGGGATAAGACCCGACGTCCTCTTGATGAGCGTTTTTTTGACGCTCTCTTTGAGCTGCTTATAAACCTTCCGGTCTCCATCGCCCCAATTTTTCATCCATCTGGGGGGAACCATGCAACTGATCATTAAAGAAGATTTTCCTTTGGTTGCGAGCTCTTCGTTCACGAGTGACGGTGAATATATATTGAGCCACACCTTTTCGAATAATTTCTCGTCATTTGCATCGCTCATATCGAGCCCCGGAGCTCTACAGGCTTCGTAAAGGACATGAGGAACCTTCAGATATTCTCTCATTTTTGCCGGGGTTATATTCAGCCCCAGATATACCACGAAAAAACTCTCGGAAACCGCTGCGTTCTTGAGTTTCTCAACGAAATTGTTACTCAACAATGATCTATCATCGAGCAGGTTCAAGAAAGTTTTCTTATAGTCGCTGGCAGAAAGAACGTAATCCGCCTCGTAATCTTTGCCGCTACAGGTGACGCCAACTGCCGACCCGCTCTTCGTCAGTATCTTATCGACCTTTGACTTCAGCTTCAATTCACCGCCGAGCTTTTTAAAATTTTCCGCGAGGACATCGGCCCAGGATTGCATACCCGTCTTCACAGTCCAGTAATCATTGAGCATTGAACTGTATGCCGCCGGCACTATCATTGCAGACATTTCAGGGTAACCGACATCACTGAACAGGCGATACAACTTCGAACCCTTCTCGAAGTACTTCTCGGCAAATTCAGAGGATGTCATCCTGCCATATATGCGGGCCATGTTCGCGAAACGTGCGACATGGAATGGGAATATTATTCTGCCGAGCAGACTTTTCGGTTTCTCCATCTTGCCATATAATCGAGACACCCTGTCGATCTCCGCAAAGTATCTCTGCAATCTCTTCCTTTCAGCGGGGAATGCCTCGAGCAAGGCCTTCTTCATATCATCTAGCGAACGCATGACAAAATCATAGTCATCCGAAATCCAGCGTGCGATCTGACGGGTAAAAGTTAGTTGATCAAATACACCGATATCCTTCATCGCCCCAAAAACAAGATCCGACATCTCGAACGATAGTGTACCGCTCTCGAAATAGTAGCCCTTCCGCCAGAAACCGGCAGTATATCCCCCTGGTGCACTATGGGATTCAAACAGGGTGACCTTGTGTCCCTTCTTCGCCAAAAGATTGCCGGCCATGAGACCGCCCAAGCCGGCGCCAATTACGACGACCGAACTCATTCATCCTCCTTTATCTGACAAACGGTGAAACGGAGACCCGTAGATATTAATACCGAACCAAAGCATCTTTTTTTCACTCAAGAAGCAATCCATCCAAAAATTGAGCCGCCTACCCCAGCGGTGCCGTCTACTGTGCCGCAGGCGTCAATTGCGCAGATTCGGTCTGCTCTAATAGCTTGCGATAAACCAGACTGTAGGCAAGCAGAGTAATCGGGATAGTAACAAAGAGTCCAACGAATAGACACATTGCGCCGAGCAAATTTATCAGGGCAAGTACTATACCGAAACCCAGCAGCTTCCACTTGACGGTATGTGTGATCCTTGAACTCCTGCGCATTGCCTCAACTGGTTCGCACCGCTGCTCAATCACAAAATAGCCATAGAACTGGAACTTGATCGACCAGTATATGCCAGGAATGATGAATAAAATCATGCCGACCCAAACAACGAGCCCGGTTAGAATGGACGCGCCGAGATATCTCCAGAAATGAGGCTGGAATGAGAAAAGGTCTTCGAACTTGGGAGTCTGCTTGTCTAAAAATTTCAGAGCTATCGTGATCATGCCTATAGACACAATTATGCTCGCGACCCAACCTACGATCCTGAACAGGAATGCCAATCCATTAGAATGGTTTTGCAGGGCATTGGCGATGACATGCGGGATGCCCACAATGACCCATGCTACGACGAGCACACCGACGAAGAACCAGATACTGGCCTTCATGGTATTCCATCCGTACTGTACTGCTTCTTCAATAGAAAAATCTTTTATGTCCACTATTACCTCCTTGAATGCGCGGGCGTCCACTGTCCGCATTGATGCCACGTAAGATTAGTGTGATGCTCAGCATGCAAACCATCATCCGGTCATTATATACTCTGTAGTAATGGTGTCAAGGATAGACACCGCCGATCTGGCAACGGCAGGATCTTTTATGTCGACGTCGTCAGTCACCGATCAAACGCCGCCAACATGAGTGTCACTATCTCGATCGGATTTGATCATTCTCCTATTTACGATACCCCGCGCACCCAACATCATACAAGAAAAATCACCAAGCACATGGCCAAAAATAGGAACCAGAATATTGCCGGTGAAGGCAAATGACAGGCCAAGCCAAACCCCCATGATCGATGTGCCGGCAATACCTGACCAACCCTGGTAGAAGTGGGCAACCCCAAAAAGAACCCCGGCAATAACGGCCGCCCAATGCGCCTCTAAATAGTATGATATATGAGACTGCATGATAGCCCGAAAGAATATTTCCTCCAGGAGACCAGCCTGTACGCTTATCACGGCAAAAACTCCGACTAGAGGGAACCAGCGGCCCGGCAACGAACCCACTATACCCGAGTCCGCATCCCGCGTATCTTCGCGCTTCGCGGCAAACCTTGATACAACCAACTGCCAGATGATATAGATTGCAATGAATCCAACCGCAGTCAACACACCAAGTCCGAGACTCTTTACGCTGAACGAAAAATCTGATACACCGAGCGTGCCTGGCATGTCTTTCTGGTAGAATAAGGCAAAGGCAATCACAACACCGATGACGAGAAGCAATTTGAGAGTGGAAAAGAGCAATAATTGGAATATTGAGAACCTTTTTACGTTGCGCTTTCTTTTCGGATCGAGAAATACCGATATCAGAAGCAGCAGTAAATAAGAACCTGCGATCACCACGGTAAACATTTTCGTATCATGCCCTACACTAATTCCTAATCAACGGGTTCAGTGGTGTACTTCTTCCACTGTAGATCGATCCAATCCTTCAATCCTTTCTTCTTTATGGCTTTGAGGTTTTCAATGCAGTGGAACCTTACGACACCGGGGTTTGCTTTCAGGGTCTCACATGGAAATTCCGGACATTCGCTGCACAAGACAAAGCCTTTGTTGTGGCAGCATTGCCGGATTTCGCAGCGGTCTCCGCCAGCACCATGCGTTCCTGCCTCAGCTTTGCACCCCGGACATATCGATGATCTCGCGAGTCTTCGCAAACCCATTTTAAAATTCTCTACATCGACATCGTCACCTAATTGTTTCCTCAACCCCAGATTGTCGACCATGTCCGAACCGAGCTGGAATGTCCTTCTTATCCTCCCGGTATGCCAATCACAGATATGACAATAAGAGCCGCAATATGAAATATGGAATTTCTTTTCAAGATCGTAATTCATACATTACACCTCCTTGAGCATCGGTTATGCTCATTGACTTCGGAGATAACAACTTATCTTACAGAAATGTCTATCAATACCTCACCGTTATTTCATAGGGTTCGGTATCGCCGGACCTTACAAGTAGCACGAATTCGGTACCGGGAGGTCTCAGCGTCAATTGATTCAGGGCCTCCAAACCTTTGCCCGCCAACTCTTCCTCTTGCAAACGGAGCAGTGACATATCTTCAGTGATTCCCGCCGCGCCAAAAGGGCCCTCGTCGATTATATTATATGCCTTAACTTCTCCTTGTTGGTTTTCATAGAGAGTGGCGCCCGCACCCTTGAGCCCGGCCCTGCACACCGGATGTATCCCAGCTGGATCTATGGTTACATGATCGACTGCGTCCTCATGCTCACTTTCCACATAGATGCTCAAGTCTTGACCCTGCTTCAGAAAGAAGGTTCTTGTATAATTGGCCAGGTCACTCTTCACACGGTAAGGCACGCAGATATCCTTATCACCCACGTTCTCTATGACGTACCAGTGTACATAGTACTTGCCGGTGAATTTGGTAACCAGCTTCTGCATCCTGTATCGCGCATAGCCAGGATTCATGATGTAGTCTTTCAAGAGCGCGTGGTATTTCTTCTTACAGTGTCTCTTCATGATCGAAATAAAATCCTCTGTGTCGATACACTTGCCGCGGCACCTGCCAACATAATCGCGGATCGCTGCATAGAATTTATCTTTGCCCATGACGAATTTCAACATCCTCAGATAAGTCGCTCCCATGTAGTACGCGCTGACGGTTCTCAGCACTATATCATCGACGTCCTGTGAGTTCTTGATCGATGGCACATAGTCAATATAGGGGAGGGTGCACAATTTGAGGCGGAAGAAACTGAGACTTTCTACGTCCGCGCCCAGCGCCGGCCTTATACCGACAATTTCCGAATACTTACCGAACCCTTCGTAGAGCCAGTAATTCTCGTCGGCATTGCTGGAGACGACGTTACCCCACCAGGTGTGTGACACCTCATGGATCACAGATCTGACCGGGAAGTAGATATCGTTATTGACTATCTCTGCGTTGAAGAGAGCGGTCGGTGCATTCGAGGAGTTGAAGAGACCCGAATAGCCATACGCAAAGGACATAATCTTGTATTCTTCCCACGGCAGATCTCCGTATGCTTTCTCGAAAAACCTGTAGGACTTGTGGATAAGGTCGGCAAGGTAATCCATATTCTCTTCCCGCGCACCTTCCGGAGCATACATGATGACCTTGAGTCCGTCAGAGAATTCTTTAGTGATTCTCGACTGTTCCTGGGCGAAGAAATAGAGGCTCCGGTCGGTCACGCCTTCGTAGTTCTGCCATTGAAATACTTTTCTACCACCGTCCACGACGACATCCTGCAACTGGCCAGAGGCCATGACTTCAAAACGCTCGGGAACGTCAATCACGAATCTAAATGGGGCAAGTCTCTCTGCCATGGTCCCGGCGATCTTCGGATACCAGTTGTCGGTTCGCGTAATCGATGCATTCACAAGGCAGAGCGAATCGGAGATCTCGAATGAAAATGCTGAATATTCATCGTAGAAACTCGTATCTTTGACGAGATCATATTCAACGAGCAACCACTGCTTGGCACCATCAGAATTGCCTTGCGAAAGATCTACGCAGAGCAGAGTATCATCAAAAGTGAAAGATACCGGTTCACTACGTACATCCGACACGTCTACGTTGACCACCTTTACGCCGCGGAAATTCTTACCAATCAAGATGTCTACTCTATCAATCACGGCACGGGATCTCTTTGTCAATTCCAACAATGCGTCAACTTCCATTCTATCGAACGTCTCAGGTATACGAACAGTGATGTCATAATGGGTTATTCCATGATCCGCCTTTTCGCCGCGTTTACCACGGGCAACACCCGCCAGAATTAGTAACAAACATACGCAGGAAGAAATCGCTTTGCTTGTCATAGAACGTGCTCCTTAGAATTTGCCTATCGTATCGACTGCAGCAAATGCCTGCAATCGACATGTATCATGGTATTTCCGGCCCATATAAGTAATGTCAAAACCCCGAGTGAGGTCAATGTACGGCTGCAGCACTACACCGACTTGTATGCCGAACACTCTTGCCAGAGTGTAGAGAACTGCCACTTCTCCGTTTTCCATTGATAGACAGCCCTGCTCGCGGTAGCTGTCGACCATCTCGGGCGTGATCCGGTAAATTGCCTCGCAACAACCAACACCACCCTCTTTCCAATCGGCGCCCGATTCGGCAAGTGAATCTGCCAGTGCGGCGGACATCACGGGTTCGGCTTCGACGCTGTAACCGACATTACCGTAGTGGCACGAAGTACCGTCAAGACCGACCGCGAAACTCGGTAAGTGAATCTGACCTTGTCCCAAGATGTCACCACCTAAACTCCATGACGCGCAAAGGAGAAATATCCGCCTTATACCATAGTATATCAACTCTTCACAGAAGGCAGCCATCGGCGAAGCACCCACAGGCGGAATGAACACATAGACCTTCTTATCACCGACCATGCCCTCCCAGCACGCCGAAGCAGAACAGTACGGGACATGATCGGCGTGGAACCATTTCGCTTCACGCAGGCCGCATAATGCGCTCAGTTGTTCTACGATCGTTCGGTTGAATGTAAGTATTACTGTCCCAGGTGCACGCATGTGCTCCAGGGGTGACCCGTGAAGGGCACGATTTTTCCTAATATCTTCAGGCTCAATCAGGTACATAGAACTTTAACGTTAATACAATAATATGAGCTTGTTGCTCAAAAAATATCCACACCCCGGTTCCATGCGTCGTCATTCAGATCGGGTTGCGACATCTTCTGTTCACTATCGCACAAAGACCTTGTGCTGGCATACGGTCACCCGCCGCCGCAACGAATGGAAACGGACATCAACAGGAATGCTGCTACCAAACAGAACCTTATAAGCGAACGCGTATTTTTGATCATGCATATTCCTTTCTGAAATTCAAGGACGCCAGACCACGATCATGACGTCACTCAGTCGTCAGACAGCTGCCAACGTGGCTCATTCCATTGTTTCAGATACAATTGAAATTTCTCGGCGATCTGAGGATCATCGGCCTGCACCTGCAACGTTTTGATCTTCTTTTCATAAGTCTTGCCGATCAATCCAACCGGAAGGGTGACAATACCGAAGACAAACAGACTGAATGCCGCCTCGCCAAGTGACCCACCGCGTGAGACCGAAATAACCAGCACGATGATGAATAACACGAACAGTCCGATATATATCACTGCGAGCTTCATACTCAGGTTGATCGCTGCTTTCACCGCCAACAGGTCCAGCCCTGACTTGATAACGCCGTGTGTCCGTTCATATACATCGGCATTTTTCCGGTTCGAATAGACCTGCATACCCACAGCGATCAATATAAAGCAAATAAGGTAATATATCATTGCTACCTCACGTTCCGATCCTCTTCCATCAACCCGAACAGATTACCCTCGGTATCTTTGCACTGTACAAACCACCCGACGCCAGGTATTGGCTGCTTCTGGACGATTATCTTTCCACCGTTTGATTCTACCTTATCTATGTAAGAATCGATCGACTTCACGCCTATCGTGCAGACGTAGGCGATAACGCCATCGCCACCGCGCAGCGGCTCCTCTCGCCTCATTATCGCACCGTCGATTCCGGGTTCGCCCTCACCCGTGTACACCAGCCAATAGTCCACGGGTCCCTGCCACTTCTCGATCTTCCAGCCAAAAAGACTGCTGTAAAATCCGGTCGCCCTTTTAGGATCATCGGCATAGATCTCGAAATGAATGACTCTCGGCATATTACCCCCTTCTGCCAAAGCAAACCGCGTAAACCTGAAGAACCAATTTGACATAGTATATTTACAAAAGATTGCCGGTCAACAAAAAGTTCAGGCATTGACTAACCGCTGCAGAATGAGAAGTATCCGCTTGACAGCGCCGGAGTTATGTATAGTATTGCTGAGTTAGTAAATGGACGTAGGTATGGATGAGGGTGCTTAAGGCTTGCGTATAAGTTCGAAGGAGGTAGATATGAGTCGAAACATTACCGCTGCTGTTGAACGACACCTTCCAGGACTCTTTGTCTTATTAATCCTATTGGCCACAACTACAATCTATGCCCAGCAAACAGCGCAAATAAAAGGCATTCTGAGAATACCAGATTCCCTGCATACACAGATACTGGAAATGCATGATGGTTCGGTATTCATCGGCCGCATCGTCGAGATCACCGACAACGAAGTACAATTCGAATCTAAAGTCGGACTGATCAACATCGAAATCGCACAGATCAAGGAGATCAAAGAAGTACCCGTGACATCGTTCAAACAGGGGCAATATTGGTTCCCCAATCCGAATGATACGAGGCTTCTGTTCGCACCCACCGGCCGAAGCTTGAAAGGAGGGACCGGATACTTCGCGGACTACTATCTTTTTTTCCCGATGCTCGCTTATGGTATTACAGATAATGTTACTGTGGCAGGCGGCATGTCTCTGATTCCTGGACTCAGCCAACAATTGCTCTATTTCACGCCCAAATTTGGGATGACCGCGAAAAATGTCTCTATCGGCATAGGATCGCTTGTTGCGGCCTTGCCCGGCGAAGATCTGCCCACCGTCGGCATCATGTACGGCGTCGGCACACTGGGTAGCGCTGACAATAACTTCACGGTCGGCCTGGGGTTAGGTTTCGTAGATTGGGAATTTTCCGGCGATCCTTTCCTCATGGCCGGTGGTCAACTAAGGGTGAGTCGGCGAGTCTCTTTGGTAAGCGAAAACTGGGTGTTCCCAGGCCTCGACGAACCATTCCTTTCGGGCGGAATCCGCTTCTTTGGTGAACGAATAAGCGTGGATCTCGCCCTTATCATACCGGTGGGCATTGATATCGACTTTCCGTTCATACCATATATCGACTTTGTGATAACATTCTAAGCTGCGCAACAAGGTAGCAAAAAGGGCAGGTGTACACCTGCC
>CP070795.1:1451438-1535088 GCA_020343455.1 Caldifarciminota bacterium | reverse complement strand
CCCATATCGGTGAAAGGATCAGAGACATACTTCTTGATAACCGGTCCCGGGGCATGCATGCGAAGTGTGAGGTTTTGCTTTTTCTGGCCGCACGCAGCCAAATGACGTATGAAATAATATTGCCCGCTCTCAGAGAGAAGAAGATTGTAGTAACCGACCGTTTTGCCGATTCGACTCTTGCCTACCAATGTCATGCACGAGGGTTGCCGCAGCGCTTAATTTCGGTCATGAACCGCTTTGCGGCTGCAGGGTTGAAACCCGATCTGACTTTTCTGATCGATATCGACGTGGAGAAGCGCAAAGAGCGGGGTAAGTTTGAAGACCGGATGGAGACCGAGGCCGAAGGTTACCACCGAAAAGTACGCCGGGCTTATGAGACACTTGCCGGCCGTTCCAAGAAAAGGTTCAAGGTAATCTGCGGAGAGATGCCAATCAATGTTGTTCATGCCGAGGTCATCCGTTATGTCGAGGATATTTTGTCAAGAAAGGGGTACAGACTATGAAGAAAGTTCTTATCTTGGCGGTATTGATTTCCGTCGTTTGCGGGGTATTCATTGGCCAGAAACTCTGGGCAGCACCGGATACATACACGATGCTCCGAGTTTTCAACAAGATACTCAAGGAATTACAGGATAATTACGTCAGCGAGGTTAGCGCCGACAGCCTGATTTCAGGTGCGATCGATGGCATGATAGACGTGGTAAGAGATCCCCATACGGATTTCCTGAATAGCACCGAATACAGCGCCCTGGTCGAGTCGACGAAGGGTGAGTTCGGAGGGATCGGTGCTACGATCGGAAGGCGTAACGAGCAGATTACCGTCATTTCGCCGCTTGAAGGTACTCCTGCATACAGGTCAGGTCTGCTGCCCGGTGACGAGATCCTCAGTGTTGACGGCGTGCCCACCGATGGCAAGAGTGTCGATGTCGTTGTTAAGGAGATACGCGGAGATCCGGGGACGAGAGTTGTGTTGACGATTCATCGTTCCGTGATCGACGAGCCCTTTGACGTGGAGATCACGCGTGCGATAATAAAGCTGGATGCAGTTCCTTACTTCGGCATGCTCGACAACGAAACAGGTTATGTGTATCTGCGAAATTTTTCCGTATCTGCCGATCTCGAGTTGCGAAAGGCACTCGATTCACTCTTTGCCATGGGTGCAAAAAAGCTGGTTTTCGATCTCAGGCTGAATTCGGGTGGTCTGCTCAACGAAGGTCTCACAGTAAGCGAGTTGTTTCTGCCCAAGGGTACGGAGATTGTGGCCACGAAGGGTAGGAATGAACGCGAACGCGTGTTCAGATCGCAGAAGACTTATGCGTATATCGATTTCCCTATGATAACACTTGTCGATGGCGGTTCGGCTTCGGCCTCAGAGATCGTTGCGGGTGCATTGCAGGATTGGGACCGCAGTTTGATCATCGGCACCGCGACCTTTGGCAAGGGTTCGGTCCAGAACATCATTCCATTTGAGGACAGCACCGCCTTGAAATTGACGACGGCACGCTGGTACACTCCTTCCGGAAGGAGTATTGATAAGCCTCTTGACTGGGACGGCCTCGATGGAAGAGTCACGTCTGTACAGCAGAGGATGGTGGATCGATTGCGCAATGAACTAGAGACAATGAGAGAAGGTGCAAAGACGGACGGCGAGAAGAAGATCTTGTCGAGATTAGAGGACGAACTCTACGATATAGAGGATAACATCTACAGGGTCCGCGTCGATTCGACACGCCTGAGCGAGACGAAGGAATTCACTACTCGAGGTCCGCTGAAGCGCACCGTCTACGGTGATGGCGGCATTACTCCTGATGTGGTCATCAATCCGCCGAGGATATCGAGGCTCGAAACCGAGATACTGACGAAAGGCCTGGGTTTTGATTTCGTGGTAAGATACACGACCAAACACAAGGACATCGGTGAAGACTTTCAGGTAAGCGACGCCTTGCTTAAGGAATTCGCAGTATACCTCCTGGAACACGACGTCGAATTTACCGAAGATGAGTTTGCAGAGGCTGAGCAGGAATTGAGCAGCAGATTGAGGCAAGAGATATTCACCAACCTGTGGGGATTGAAGGAAGGGTACCGGGTACGAGTCGCAGACGATCCTCTTGTGCAGGAGGCAGTGAAGATGCTAAAGGGGGTGACTGCTTCGCAGGATCTTTTTCGTCACTCAAGCCGTTGAAGACGAATCATCAGCCTCGGAACCTCATACAGATACCCGTTCATGGGAACTTGGCGTAATAATAGCACTTGCTTTTATTTCATTCATTCTGGTAAGGATCATCCGGGGGAAAAATAGAGAACGCGGCGAAAAGAACTGATAGCCGGTCCTACCGGATCGAAATAACGAGAAAGGCAGATCCGAGAGGAAAGTTTGTAAGGGATTCATTCCATTCATTCGGGCTGACCCGAGTCGAAGAGGTCGTCGTAAGCGACATCTATTACATAACCGGTCTGCTCGACCAAAAGCAAGCAGAGCATATTGCCCGCGAGTTATTGTGTGACCCGGTTGTGGAGCATTATGATGTCGGTGAGGCACGGGTGCGTATGGGCAGCTTTGAAGTGCTGTTCAATGCCGGCGTGACCGACCCGAAGGAAGAGAGTGTAAGGAAGGCGATTTCCGACCTGGGGATCGCGATTCAGTCAGTTAAAACCGGCAGCAATTACGAGATAAAGGGTACATTCGATGCTGACCAACTCCGGAAGTGTGCCGAACTGTTTCTCTATAATCCACTCATCCAGCATATAAGACACCGGGATGAAGAAGCATACAGCCCCTCGAAGTATGTGTTTCACTCAAAGGTGGTCGATCTTTCCGGTGATTTGCTCGCGTTGAGCAGAGAGATGGGGCTTTCACTTTCACGTGTTGAGATGGAAGTGATCAAGGATTACTTCGGCAAAGAGAGGAGAATGCCGAGCGACGTTGAACTGGAAACCGTTGCTCAAACCTGGAGCGAGCACTGCCGGCATAAAACATTCCTTGGCAAGGTTCTATTCGATGGTGAACAGATCGACAATCTGCTCAGCAAGACGGTGATGCAGGCAACACGCGAGATCGATCATCCTTTATGCCTCTCCGTCTTTCATGACAATTCCGGCGTCATTGATTTTGATGAAGAGTACGGTATATGCTTCAAGGTCGAGACACATAATCATCCGTCGGCGCTGGAGCCTTACGGTGGCGCGGCAACGGGTATCGGGGGTGTGATTCGCGATATCCTTGGAACCGGTCTTGGTGCGAAGCCTATACTCAACACGGATGTCTTAGGTTTCGGGATACCCGAATTCGATTTCACCGAACTACCGCAGGGAATACTACATCCGAAGACGATCATCAAGGGTGTCATTCGTGGGGTGCGTGACTATGGAAACCGTATGGGCATACCCACGGCGAGTGGAGCCATCTATTTTGATGATGCCTTTCTATACAATCCCTTGGTGTATTGCGGTTGCGTGGGTTTGATCAGAAAGGACCGTATTGAAAAACGTGCACAACCGGGGGACACCGTGCTCCTCGTGGGCGGCAGGACCGGACGTGACGGCATTCACGGTGTGACATTTGCCTCGGCTGAACTTTCTGGCGAATCGGAGAAATCCTGCGTGCAGATCGGTAACCCGATAATGGAGAGGCGCGTGATGGATTGTCTGCTCCAGGCGAGTGAAGAAGGTCTGCTGCACTCAGTGACCGACTGTGGCGGCGGAGGGTTGTCGAGCGCGGTAGGCGAAATGGGCAAGGAGACCGGTGTGACGGCGTATCTCGACCGCGTGCCATTGAAGTACGAGGGCCTGTCACCGCGTGAAATATGGATTTCGGAATCACAGGAGCGAATGGTCCTTGCAGTACCAAAGGAGCACCTCGATAGAACAGTGGATATCTTCAAGCATGAGGGTGTGGAGGCGACCGCGATCGGCGACTTCACCGGTGACAAGCGACTCATTCTGTACTACAGGGACAAGAGAGTATGTGATCTTGACATGGGTTTCCTGCACGATGGTCTGCCAATGCCGGTAAAGAAGGCAAAGGCCAGAGCCACACCGTCCTCTGAGGTCGACATTCCAAAACCCGTCGATCTGAATTCTATGATCATCGAACTGATCAGCGGCCTCAACGCATGTTCACGGGAATGGGTGATCAGAGAATACGACCATGAGGTGCAGGGCGGTAGCGCGGTGAAGCCGCTCGTCGGAGTTCTCGGCATCGGACCGCAGGATGCGGTCGTGGTAAGGCCCAGACTGGACAGGAAGAGGGGCGTCGTCGTTTCTTGTGGTCTCAATCCTGGCTTCGGACGGCTCGATGCTCATAGAATGGCGCTTTCAGTCGTTGATGAAGCACTGCGCAATCTTGTCGCCGCAGGTGGCGATATAGCGAGAGCGGCGATGCTCGACAATTTCTGCCTGTCTTCGCCGGAGCGTGAAGAGGTCCTGGGTGATCTTGTATTATCGGCCCGGGGTTGCTACGATGCTGCGAAATGCTTTGGGGTACCCTTCATCTCTGGAAAGGATAGTCTCTACAACGAATGGGTTGATGGAAGAGGAACTGTCTATAGCATTCCGCCGACGCTGCTGATATCGGCGATCGGAATAGTCGATGACGTCGATAGATGCACCACCATGGACCTGAAGGAGATCGGTTCTCCGATGTACCTTGTGGGTGAGACCAAAGATGAACTCGGTGGTTCAGAGTATTTCCGGATGCTCGGTATCCGGTCAGGCACCGTTCCAGGAGTGAATTTCAGGAGTGCTCCGAAGATAATGGAAGCTATGCATGGCGCCATCAAAGAGGGCATGGTCAATGCCTGCCACGATCTTTCCGAAGGCGGGTTGGCCCTCGCGCTTTGCGAAATGGCGTTCAGCGGTGATATCGGTGTCGAAGTGGATGTGAAGAGTGTGCCCTTTTGGGGTGAGAGACTGCGCTACGATACAATTCTATTCTCAGAATCGAATTCGCGTTTCCTCGTCGAGTTGAGAGGCAGAAAGGAAGACGAATTCACGGCGCTTTTCCGCGGTCTGCCCATTGCCCGTATCGGCCGTACAACGGCCGAGAAGCACCTCAAGGTACTTGGGGGTGAACGCAAACTTGTAGACCTTCCTCTCTCTCTGCTGAGGAAGAAGTGGCTGAGAAAAGTCGTATAGTTACTTAACGACAGCGAATTTCACGACATCGTTACCCGCACCGAATGTATTGAGGACGCAGTAGTAGACACCGCTCGGTACGTCGTTTCCGTCTTCATCAGTGCCGTCCCATATGAAAGCGTTGTCATCTGTGTATGTACCCGGCATCAATAGATCCATTCTTTCTTCACTCATGATCAGGCGTCCGGTCATCGAATATATTCTGAGTTCGACCGGCGATTGGCGGTCGAGCCTGAAAGGAAGGTGTATGTATTCGTGATCGTTAAGGTTGAAAGGGTTGGGATAAGGAGCAAGCCAGGCGCTGCCTTGCGTTGTGTCGACCTCGATGGGAGAGTAGTGGATTGCCGCATAGACATCTGGCCAGCCAAAACCCATGCTGTCCGTTGGAGCAGCAGCCATGCTCGCCGTGGTGAAGAGTGCCTCTCTTATAGAATCGACATTCCAGCTCGGATGGGCTTCGAGCAGCAATGCACATATCCCGGCTACCATGGCAGTAGCGCCTGATGTTCCGAAAGAATACAAGTAGGAATCGACAGAATCCGGATCGACGACAATGGGTGCAGCGGACAGGCACACGATCTCGGGTTTGCGGCGACCGTCGAACGTTGGTCCGTAACCGGAAAATTCCCACCGGTTGTAGAGCGAGTCGATACCGCCGACCGTGATCACTCCCATTGCATCACCCGGTATTTCGATCCTGGGCGCCGCAATGTTGCCCGCAGCAGTTACGACGACGACGCCGCGTTTGGTAGCTTCGTACGCTGCGATCGAAGCCGGTGAGGTCTTGCCGTCGTAATCTCTGGGCCAGGAATACCAGGCAGAATAGCCGAGCGAACTGGAGACGATGTCGGCACCCTGTGATTCACACCACTCGAGCCCCGCGATATAGGTATCTTCTTCAACGGGGAATTCATAGTTAGTGTCCGGATTTTCGGTCTTGGCGACTATGAACCGGGCTCCTGGTGCGACACCGATATACCGTGCCGTGAAATAACCGCCGACCAGGGCAAGCATTTCCGTACCATGCCTCGGATGGAAGTAATTCGGGTCGGTCGACGAATAACCGTCGGTCACCGCGTCGCCGCGCATACAGTAGAAATCGAGGAATTCGCCGTCCGGTGCGCTGATCGTGGGTAGGTACACGAACTGAACTGGTAGAGAATCGACAATACCGAAATGCGCACCGTGGTCATAGGACGTCGTTGAGTATATCTTTCCTCCTGCCTCCCACAATACTTTGATAGCATTGGAGACTCGTGCCAGCGAGATCTTACCTATTGCACTGAGATCGTCCGAAAGGTACGTCGGGTTCGAGAAGGTTTCACCAAAATCTGTAGACAACGCAAAGGCGACCCTGAACAGGGGTTCACTCGATACGTCCTTCCATATCACGAAGATCGTGTCGCCGTACGTGATCACCTCGGCATCCTTGCCGCGCGTGGTGAATTTCGTGGTGAATGTCGCGGGGACCATCGAAGATTTGATGAAGTGGAGGGAATACTCGGGAAAGATATGATAAAAGACACCGATGGAAGTGCTGCAGGATACGATCTTCGGTGCTTGGATACTCGAAAGGGACGTATCGATCGCACTTTCCTGGCTGAAACCCGAGATCGCGCCCCGGTTGAGAAACAGGAAGGTTGTATCGCTGTCGCTGTGCTTGCGGTGATATGCTACGTATGCCGTGTCACCCCACATGGTGGCCGTGATCTCACGCGATCCGGGAGCGCCGAGCCCCATTGGGTCAACGAGCATCGAATCGGTATGGACGATGTATTTCAATCCAAAACGATCCCGGAAGAATACATACATTGTGTCCCGTCCGCACACATCCAATTCGCGAACCCAGTTGTTATAGTAATTGGTGAGTTTGACGACCGGATCCTGCCAGGTCACTCCATTGTCTGTAGAATACGTGTATAACAGATCGCGCACCGGGTCGCCGTACTGCACCGTATCCCCGGCGAGGAATAGATTATAGCGTGATCCTGTCCTGTGGAATACCAGATCACTGTAAGTACCGTACTTGACCGTCACCGCGTCGTTGTTCATGAATATCTGGTCGCCGCCCAGAAAATCGTGTTCGGCAACGACGTTGACATTGCTCAGTGCCAGATGGGTGCGCCTCAAGCCGGTGTCCAGAAAGCCAACCCTGACATCCGAGCCGAATATGCCCATCTCGTGCACTCGGTCAATGCCGAACATCTGTGACTGCCGGTACGTGAGACCGTAGATCGCAGTGTCCTGTACCACTGCACTTTCTTCATCGGGCGCGCGGAATGGAGCGACTTTCGTTATCTTGTAGACGGAGGCGAGGCGCGCGATACGGTCGATATCATCTCTTGCGATATAGAAACTGGCTGCGTTGAGCCACCTCGATTTCTCCACCAGAAGCCCGCCATTTTCTTCGACCTCTCTGACATAGGGCGCATAGACAGGGATGTCCGCATAATCGGTTACACCCTTTCTCATCGCCCGGCGTCTGATGGCGGCGTCGGTCAGTCGTCTTGCCGCAGCCCGGACTGCAGCGTCGTATTCCTTAGCTGTAACGTTCTTGTCGGTGAAATAGACCCAGGCTTTAACATATTCATCACTATAGCACCTCGGGTCAACTTTGTTCTGGAGTGGTGCCCGGTACTGGTACATGGCACCAATCATAAATAGAATTGTCAACATTAGACCCCCTTTATTATTTCAAACATTCGACTCGTCCTAATAAATATCGTAATCAACGGTCTTTCTTTTTCTTTTGAACGGCAAAGCCAGTAGCAGCCCGGCGACAAATCCTCCTATGTGTGCGAAATAGGCGACGCCGCCGCGCGCGCCGAGTGAAGATACTCCGAAAAGGAATTGATATAAAAACCAAATGCCAAGAAAGATGAAAGATGGTAAGTATGATATTCGTAGAAAGAAACCAAGCGGTATTATAGCAAGTACCCGCGCTTTGGGAAACAAGAGAATGTACGCTCCCAGGACCCCGGACACGGCACCGCTGGCACCGATCATGGGTATCTTGGACGCGGGATTAATAACACTCTGCAATAGCGCTGCACAGATACCGCAGAAAAAGTAAAATAGTATGAATCTTAAATGTCCCATTCGGTCCTCGACATTGTCAGCGAAGATCCACAGAAAGAGCATGTTGCCGACAATATGCATGATGCTGTCGGCATGGATGAACATGCTGGTAAAAACAGTCAGGTAGCTTTCAATCCCGGTGGGATGAAAAAGAGAATATGGTATGACACCGAATTGGAGGACAAAGTCATTGAGTGCCGGGCCGAGAGAGATCTCGTAAATATATACCAGGATGTTGGCGGTAAGGATTGCATATACAACGATCGGCCGCGTGCGAGCCCGAAGATCATCTTTCAGGGGTAACATATATTCTGCCGATTTCGCATATCGCCCATGCGGCGATCGCTCTTCCCTCTCCGATATCGCCAAGTCCTTCGTTCGTTTTTCCTTTGATCGAAATCGCATCGTTCGAAATGCCTATCGTCGTTGAGATGGCGTTCTTCATGTCGCCAATAAGGGGCAGGATCTTCGGATCTTCCGCGATCACCACCGTGTCAATATGTTTAACCATATGACCGGAATCTTCGAGGAACTTGCTGACCGTCTTCAGTAGTTTGAGGCTGGAAATATTCTTGTACCGTCGATCATCGGGGGGGAAATGCCTGCCGATATCACCCAGGTTGGCGGCGCCGAGAAGGGCATCGCAGATCGCATGTATCAATACATCTCCGTCCGAGTGTCCGGCCAGGCCTTTGGGGTAATCGATCTGTATCCCTCCGAGATACAGTTTTCGATCGGGTACTAACTGGTGTATGTCATAACCGATTCCGACCACTTTTTATTTTACTCGGGAGTTATGACAAAGTCAAGTATTAGTGCCTTTTTCTCTTACCCAGTAGTATCATGTCACGCAGGTCTTTGGTTCTTGCCACCTTGCGCCAGTTTCTGTCGAAATCCGGGTGCTGCGATATCTGCGCGATCGCCATGAGGGCTCTCAAGTGAGAGCGCCGCCGGTCTTGAGTTCCTACGAGGACGAAGACGACATAGACCGGTTCGGGTGCATCGGGGAATACAATGCCTTCCTTCGCGCGTACGAGCATGACGTCAAATCTATCATGACCTTCGATGATGATGTGAGGGATCGCCAACCCGGGTCTCAATGCCGTGCACGACTGCTTCTCCCTTTCGATGAAGAGTCTGACGAATTCTTCCTTCGGGACATCGAGTCTTTTGCTCAGCCGTTCAGAGGCGATCTGGATGAAATCCTCGAATAGAATCCTCTTTTCGATGTCAAGGATCATGGCGTCCTTTATTATATGATCGAATTCATCTTCGATTATTTCCTCGCGCTCTTTAACGACTTCCCTAAGTTCTTCACGCAGAGTATCAGTGGCTATCTGGCGGTCTGTGACCCGTTCGACGATATACACCAATGCCGATTCCCGTGTGATCTTCGGTCTTACGTAGAGGAAGTACCAAAGAAGCGCGCCGATTATGAAGACGGCGGTGGTTGCGAGAGTGAAGGTACCCATATCAACGATTAGGAAAGAGTAGCCGAGTATGCCGGCGATCTGAATGTACGGGTACAGAGGTGACCGGAAACTCGGTTGATAATTCTGTAAGTGGCTCTCACGCATCACGATGACCGCAAGGTTCGCAGAAATGTAGAGGAGAAGTAGCATGGTCGATGCCGCTTTCACAAGGACCTCGAGTTCGAGGAATAGGATCGTGACAATCATGAACAGGCTCGTTACGATAATGGCCGTATGCGGGGTCTTGAATCTTCGATTGATGTTGGAAAAGATGCCGGGCAGGATCTGGTCGCGGCTCATGGCAAGGGGATAACGCGAGGCTGACATTATCCCCGCATTCGCCGTCGAGATGAACGCCAGCAGAGCGGCGATCGCCGTGACTATGACACCGGCCAGTCCCCAGAACGTTCTTGCACCTGTCGATATTGGAGTGAGGGATTCGCTGAGGATTTCCGGTTGCAGAATCCCGACCGTGACGAATGCGACGGTGATATAGAGGCCGAGGATAACAAAATAAGCAAGGAGCATGCCCACCGGTACGGTTATCTTCGGGTTTCTTATTTCCTCCGCAATGCTGGCGACCTTGGTGAGTCCTCCGAATGAAATGAAGACGAGACCTGCCGTGGATAGTACACGTCCGAATCCGTGGGGCATGAAATCGTCAAGTCGGGAGGGGTCGACGCTGGTAAATCCCTTGATTACGTACAGGCCGAGAATGGCGATGAGCACCATGACGAGTAGTATCTGTGTAATGCCGGCTTCCTTGATTCCGAGCAAGTTGATGATCATGAAGATGAGACAGAGGACCACTGCGATCGCCTTTATCTCCGGGATGCTGAGGCCCGGGTTGATCAGGATGGCGAATATTCCCATGCCCATGAGAGCGAATGCCGTTTTCAAGCTCAGTGACAACCAGCTTGCCATGCCTGCGACCGTTCCAGGCGCGATCCCCAGGCTTCTGGTTATATAGAAATAGTCACCTCCTGCTTTGGGCATGGCTGTAACCAGTTCCGCTTTGCTCAGCAGAGCAGGCAGGACGAGTACGCCGGCAATGACGTAGGACAGTATCATTGCCGGGCCGGCTTTCGCAAATGCAATGCCCGGCAGGACAAAGAGGCCGGAGCTTATCATAGCTCCGGCTGCTATCGAGAAGACTTCGAAAAGGCCGAGTTCTTTTTTCAGGGCCATCGTTCTCCCGCTATTTGAAGATCAGGTACACATCTTTCTCAGCTGCTTAAGCTGTTGGGGAGTTCCGAAACTTATGAGTGTGTCACCGGCACCGATGACGCTGTCCGGACTGGGATTGAATGTCAATTTATTCAGCTTTGCCGACTTTATCGCCGGAATGACAATGCCGATATTCTTTGCAATCGCTGCTTCCCTCAAGGTCTTACCGGCGACTTCGGACGTTGCCTCCACCGTCACTTCATCGAGCACGAGATTGAGGTGTTGTCCCCGTATGATCGCATCGAGGAACGACATGACCGTGGGCCGCAGGGCTGCAGAGGCGAGATGGATGCCGCCGATCTTTTCCGGCGAGAAGACATAATCCGCCCCGGCTTTCTTCATCTTATCGATGGAATCACTTTCTATGACCCTTGAAATGATCCGTAGTTTCGGATTTAGGGCACGTGCCGACAAGCAGATGTACAGGTTATCTGCATCGTTTCCGAGGGCGGCAATTATACCTTTTGCCCTTTCGATCCCCGCATTCTTCAGAGCTTCGTCATGTGTCGCATCTCCGATGACGTGGAGTATCTCGTGATTTTCTCTGACGAACCGTTCCAATACGTCGCGCGCTTTTTCGACGAGCACGAATGGTTCACGAGTACGTGCGAATTCCTGTATGATATCTTCACCGACAGCTCCCAGACCGCAAATGATGAAATGGTCTTTCATTCTTGATATCTTCTTTTCCATGGACTGCCTCCTGAAAATGTCCCTGAACGTTCCCTCCATGATCGAGGAGAAGAGAAAATTCGCGCCGGTAGCGATGAGCAATATGCCGCCGAGAATGAGCATTACAGTGAATACGCGGCCACCGTCACTCAGCGGTTTGACCTCTCCGAAACCTACGGTCGACACCGTAATGACGGTCATATATAACGCTTCGCTGACCGACCATGCTTCGATTGTCATGTAGCCGGCCGTCCCTACGAAGATCACTAGTATGATCCCCGCAAGGATTATTGCCGCACGTCTTCTTATCATCTGGCGAATTATAATATTAAATGCAGATATGTCAACAAGAATACAAGTCAAATCTTGAAATGTAGGCTATTCTGTGTATTATAGGTGCATGAGCGAGAACGGTCATATTGTCGTTAAGGGGATACATAAGATATTCAAGAAGGGAAGAACTGACGAAGTGAGAGCCGTTGACGGTGTCGATTTCAGCATCATGAAGGGTGAGCTCTTCGGTTTGCTTGGCCCGAACGGTGCGGGCAAAACGACCCTGATCAAGTGCATCTCCACGCTGCTCATTCCTGATGATGGATCGGTGACCGTCGGCGGTTATGACATATATAAAGAATCACTGGAGGTGAGACGCCATATCGGGGTACTGACCGGCGGTGAGCGGTCGCTTTACTGGAAATTGACGCCGGTCGAGAACCTGCGGTACTTTGCCGCCCTCTACGGAGTGCCTCGCAAGAGTGTGAGAAAGCGTATCGAATTTCTGCTTGAGCTGATGGGTTTGACCGACAAGGCAACCGTTAGGGTAGAGAAGCTTTCGTCAGGTATGAAACAGAAACTCTCGCTTGCGCGGGTCTTGGTCCACGATCCGCCGATCCTTCTCGTCGACGAACCGACGCTGGGACTGGATCCCTACTTCGCTCGCTTCATCAGGGATTTCATAAAGAATGAATTGAATAGAAGACTGGGGAAGACGATACTCCTGACCACGCACTACATGGACGAGGCCGATGAATTGTGCGAGCGGATCGCCTTTATGAACCGTGGAAAGATCGAGGCCATGGATACTCCGGTTCGCTTGAAGCAGAGTATGCCGCAGAAACAGGTGCTTGAGATCAAGTGTCAAGGTTCGCTGGACAAGGGGATCTTCGATGGCATAAGGGAGGCCGCGAGTATAAATGTTTCGCATGACGATGGTCTTGTGTACGTGAGGGTCAACACGGACAACCCGGAGGTGATTCTGAGCAATATCATCGAACTCGTACGCGAGAAAGCAAAGATTGTCTCGGTTCGCGTCACCGTGCCGACGCT
Source organism: Caldifarciminota bacterium (assembly GCA_020343455.1). Classification (GTDB taxonomy): domain Bacteria; phylum Hydrothermota; class Tepidihabitantia; order SM23-42; family SM23-42; genus SM23-42. The sequence goes on along the minus strand of CP070795.1, from coordinate 1,522,180 downwards.
CGAAGACGTTTTCGTGCACCTCACCGGTGCGAGCCTGAAGGACGGCTGACCCCGTGATCCCGTAGGATAGACGCTCACCATGTGGGTCATAATAGAGGAAGTGCGGAAGAGTTTCAGGATACTGCTCGCCTACCCGGTAGAGGTGGTTTTCTGGATCTTTTCGCCGCTCTTATGGGTCATTCCTCTCGTATTTCAGGGGAAAGCTCTGATCGGCGCATTCAGCAGCACTCCATTCGGTAGCCTTGCCGGTACCGATGAATTCATCCCGTACGTGCTGATCGGGGCGATCGTCAGTACATACATGTTCTCGGCAGTATGGAGCATGGGGAACTCATTCCGCGACGAGACCTATTACGGAACGCTCGAACACATCCTTTCCGCGCCTGTACAGCCAGGTTACATCCTTATCGGTAAGGGATTGTACAATTCAATTCTGTCGACCTCCTTTGTGATCGTCCAGCTGCTGATATGTGTTTTCATTTTTGGGTTGAACATCACGCTGGCGAAGATCTTTCCGATCTTTCTCTTTCTTTTTTTGTTGATCGTCGGGCTATATGGCATCGGGTTCATGGCCGCAGCCCTGACATTACTGATCAAAGAGGCACACGGTATGCTGCATATGTTTGAGTACGTCCTCTTTCTTTTTTCGCCGATCCGCTATCCGGTTGAAGTTAATCCCATAACGAAAGCAATTAGCGTATTCATCCCGCTGACTTATGCGCTTATCGCCCTGCGTGGGTTATTGCTCAACATAGAATTCAATTTTTGGAAGAACAGCATCATTCTCTTGGCGATCGATTGTACGCTCCTGCCGTTGGGTCTGTTCGTCTTTCGCCGTATAGAAAAACGAACAAAAACCAGAGGCACGCTTGCCGACTACTGATGTATGAGTGAACAGGGGAGAGGATTGAGCAGCAGAGTATTTCATTATCTGCGGGCGATAAATGCGGAGAACATCAAAGAATGGAAGATCGAGCTGACCTACAAACCCGATTTCATAAGACAGTTCCTCGAGCCGTTCGTGTATCTTTTCCCCTATTTCCTTTACGGCTTTGCTCTACTCGGCGGAAGGTATTCGGAACACTTGAGGAGTATGACCGGTATCGGTGACATGGTCGCCTATACATTTATCGGTTACTTGTTCATCGGGTTTTTGAATACGGCTTGCTGGGCAATGGGTTTTTCCTTGCGCAAAGAACAGTGGTTCGGAACGCTCGAGACGATCTTCGTCGCACCGGTGCCGCGATGGGTATATGTTGCAGGCATGGCCCTGCACTCGACGTGCCACCAGGGTTTGATAATGCTCATTCAAGCGGTCGCCATCACCACATTCTTCGCGATCGTACTACAGACGAGCGGGATATTCCTTGCGCTCTCCGCTGTGCTGCTCATGCTCCTTGGTCTCTATGGCCTCGGCATCGTCGTTGCCGGTTTGACGATAGCATTGAAGCAATGGTGGGTCGTATCAGAGGCGCTTTCGACGCTCATCGTGGTGGTGACGCCGATCGCCTATCCGCTTGCCGTTCTGCCTTTTGTCCTGCGCAAGGTGGCAATGTTCTTACCGACGACCTACGGGATAATCGGGGTCCGGCATTTCCTGTTGGGCGAGAATCTAGCGGTCAGCCTGCCGACGATCTTCTTGCGTCTTTCGCTCATACTGGTCGTGTGGCTGTCCTTTGGGATGCTCGTATTTCTGATCATGGATCGTTATGGCCGCAAGAGGGGATCGCTCTCCGTCTATTGAAGGGTCGGCGCGATGGAATGCAGTCGTTGTGAATAGCAGAAAGGAGGAACAATGAATAGCATTGTGACCATTGAATTTGTGCTCTATCTGGTATTGATAATGGGCATTGGTCTCTACTTTGCCCGGAAGAAGATGAACCAAGCAGATTTCCACCTGGGCGGCAAGAAGATACCGGGCTGGGCCCTTGCTTTATCTGAAAGAGCGACCGGTGAATCAGCCTGGTGCCTGCTCGGACTCACCGGTTTTGCGTTTGCCGCGGGCCTGTCTTCGGTATGGATCGCGGTCGGTTGTATAATCGGCATAACAGTCTCGTGGATCTGGCTGGCAAGAGAATTCAGGAGGGAACGGGACAAGTACGATACCCTTACACTGCCCGACTACCTGGCAACGAAATATTCCAGTCGCGGGAAATTCATAAGATGGTTCTCGAGCCTCATCATCATCTTCTTTTTCGTACTCTATGTCGCTGCTCAATTCAGCGGTGGAGGCAAGACCCTGAACATAACATTCGGGATTCCAGTTACGTGGGGTATTGTGATCTCTGCCGTCGTCGTCATCCTCTATGCCATGGCCGGTGGTTTCTTTTCCGTTGTCTGGACCGATGTGCTACAAGCGATATTGATGATCATAACGCTGGTAGTCACCCCCATTGTCGCGCTCGTTCTGATCGCACGGAGCAATCTTTCGATCGCGGGCGCATTGTCGCTTGCAGGCGGTGGGCTCGATTCCTGGACCGGTGGTGCGGTTGGTTTTGCCGCGGGAACTTTGATATTCAATAATTTTTCCTGGTTCTTCGGCTATCTTGGCGGCCAGCCGCAACTCGATGCGCGATGGATGGCGATGAGGACCGACAGGGACGTGAAGATCGGTGCTACAATTGCCGTCGTGTGGACTCTCCTTGCCTATGCAGGTGCGATCACACTGGGCATCGCCGCGCTGGTGCTTTTCGGCTCAGGTGCGGTCGCCGATCCCGAGCAGATCCTTCCTTTCATGCTCATGCAACTCATGCCTCCATGGCTTGCAGGCATCCTGCTCGCCGGGGCCGTTGCCGCGATGATGTCGACCGCCGATTCACAGCTTTTGATCGCCACTTCGTCGATCAGCGAGGACATTGTACACAAAGCCCTGCGCAAGGATCTCGATGATCGTAAACTGGTCACCATATCGCGCATCACTATTCTCGTTGTTGGAGTGATTGCGCTGGTCATGGCATTCACGTCGAAGAGTCTAATTTACACGATCGTCGGCTGGGCTTGGGCAGGTATCGGCTGCTCATTTGCGCCCGCCGTCATTCTATCGTTTTTCTGGAAGAGATTCAACGCGCGTGGTGTCATCGCATCGCTCGTCTCTGGCTTTGCCACGACCGTCATCTGGATGACGACAGGGCTCGATGCGATCTTCACGGCAAGGGCCGCGTCTTTCATCATCGCGTTCATTGCTGCCGTTGCCGTCACTATGCTGACCCAGCGTGACGGGACCTAGCAGCAGAATTACTTTGCATATCGGAACTCGCGACCGAGCGAGAAGTGCACTCTGTACTGAATATTGTCGCTGACCGGTCTTCGGTGGGGGTTACCGAATCCAAAGACAATATGAAGCGGCCCGATCGGCGTATTCGCATATATCCCGGCGCCAATTCCAAGCTCGAAATCATTGAACGACCGGTCATTCCATGCGAGGAGCGTGTCGAGCGGCTCGAATGATCCGATGTTGGCCAATAACTGAAGTATGACCGGGCTTTCTTCCGTGAAGAGCGAGAGAATGGGAAAACCCAAGCCCACATGAAGCACGTGCCTGTGGAGCGTCGTGAATTCATCGTTCGCAAAACCGATGAAATCTGCTCCTCCCGTATGGAAATATTCTGCCCAGGCCAGGCGCCCGGTTGATGACCCTGTTTCTAGCCCGACATTGATTGTGAACCAGCGTGTCACTGGAATGAATTGGTTGAAGCCGACGTTCAATCGCAGCGCATCGTTTCTTGCGGCAAACTGTGTCAATGCGCAGAATATCTCGACCTTGAAGTTGCCTCCCCGGATCGGGAAATACGGGTCATCGTAGTTGTCGATCTCGAAGCTAAAATCGGGACCGGATACCCACTCGCGTTGTGGTAATGTGTCAGTGAAAACAGACTCTGGGAATCGATAGACCGCCTGATAGGTCTTTATTCCGGCGCTAACGTAGGATCGCTCTGCCCAGGCGTATCCTAACTCTGCGATACCGCCGCGGCAATCCACATTATAATCCTCTTTCCATGTGCCGTCCTCATAGTAGGAACGGTCAAGAGAATTCCAGAAAAGGTCAACCTGATACCCAAGGGGCAAAGCGAACGCTCTTGTGTCCATCAAGCCGAGCCGGTATTCGTTGGGATCGCCAAGGTGGATTGCACCGCGTATGGAAAGGCCTGTTCCAAGAATGTTGCTCTGGCCAAGTTCAATGCCTATGGTGGCGTTATCAGCATTGTCGTATCTTATGCCGAGGAGGTAGAACCCGTAGGATTGTTCATCGACATTGACAATGATGTCTACAGAGTCTTCGGTTATAGGAAGCAATTGATAGTCTACATGGCTAAATAGCCCAGTTTCGTATATTCTTGTCAGGTCGTCGACAAGCAAGTCAAAATCGAGGGGCATGTTTGGTCCCGTTCGGATTTCTTTTAGGATGGTGGTTTTCCGTGTTTGTTCCAGTCCTTTGAAATCGATGTTCCTTACATAGGGCGTTATCTTCTCGACGATCTTGTTATGATGTGCGACTGGCGAACGTCCAGCCAGGACGTTGTGTATTGCGGCAACCTGTGCTTGTGCTGCCTTTTCGCCGGCCTCAATGATTTCAGCAACGCGGCCATAATCCTGAGCGTCGAATGCGGTCAGATCCGGCTCTATGACGATGTCAGCCAGGGATTTCTGGTATGCAATATCTTCGAAGCCGACAATGCTTGTAACCCGGCTGATAACATCGGTCAGATACGTCGCAGTATCAACGCCTTTTATCAATGTAAGACTGGCAATGATCATATCGGGGCTGAATTCGTGTAGCGGATCAACAGGGAAATATTGCAGAACACCTCCGTCGACGAGTATTCCTTCATCCGTGGCGGTCTGCGGGGCGAATACTGCGGGTATCGCGATGCTTCCTCGTATTACTTGATCGAGTCGTCCTCCTTTCATGATCACCCTTCTTCCTGAAACGATGTCGACGGCGATCACGCGCAATGGTATTCTGAGGCGGTCAAAGGAATACTCCGTGTCATATTCGATCTTTGAAAGTAGACTCATTAACAGGAATTCGACTTTTTGAAGGGAGATCAATTCGCGCGGTACTGATGGTACGAACCAATCGTGTGACCATCTAAAGACATATCTGCGGGTATGTTGTTTCTTGGGTATGTATTTCGTTGCATGTTTGAAACTCGGGTTGAGCAATCCCTGCCAATCCTGATTGACTGCGATGCTTTCTATTTGCGCAACGGAATATCCCGCAGCATATAAACCTCCTATTATCGATCCCATGCTGTTCGCTGAAATATAGGAAATGGGAATTTGTTCGTGTTCGAGAACCTTGAGCACACCTATATGGGCGAAACCAAGCGCCCCGCCTGCGGAAAGGGTAAGTCCTATATGAGCTTCAGCAGGATCACCGGTTGTCTGTACAATGAAAAACATAATACACATTAGAACCTGCATAGAATCTCCTTTTATGAGTTACTCTGATACTGGACTATTATCTACAATACCGCGTCACTGTCAATCAATTCGGCCGGTTTTTTTGAGACTAATTATCCAACAGAAGCGGCTATCTTGTGTAGCGGAACTCGCGACCGAGCGATATGTAGTATTTGATGCCCGTGTCGGCCGGATTCTCTTTGCCGATATCAGGCAACCCTGCAGTGAATTGGAGCGGCCCGAGCGGCGTATTCGTTCTCACTCCCAGCCCAAGACCCCAGTGAAGGCGTGAGATGATATCCTCGGACTGTAGCAATTCATCCGGACGGTCGAACGCTGCGATGTCCGATATGATCTGAAGGTATACGGGGTAGTCTTCCTGGTCAAGAAGTTCGAGGATTTTGAACTCGAGCCCCAGACGAATCGACATGCGGTTTTGAGTGGTGAAGAATGCGTTCTCGAATCCAATGATGTCGCTGCCTCCGCTATGGAAGTAATTGTCCCAAGCCGGTTCGCCGATTGTGATCCCGAGGTCGAATCCGGTGTGGATGAGCACTCTGCCTGACAAGGGCGCGTAGTGATCAACGGAGAACTCCGCTTGAGCAAATTCTCTGTCCGCATTCAACCGCGGAACAGATGAAATGACATTGATCACAAACGCTCCACCTTTGGTTGGCATATGCAGATCGTCATATGTATTGTATTCGAGCCTGAAGGTAGGTCCTATGACCCATTCGCTCGATGGCAGCGAATCGAATGTTGGGAGCGCAGGAAATCTGTATACTGCTTCCTTCACGGTCAGGCCGATATTAAAGAAGGCGTTGCGTCCCAGAATGTATCCTGCCTCGACCAGCCCGCCATGGTATGTGGTCGCGTATTCGGCCAGCCATTCGCCGTCTTCGTAGTATGAGCGTTCGATCGAACCTCGGAACACATCTATCCGGTATCCAAATGGAAAAGCGAAGAGGCGGGTACCGGTAAGGCCCAACCTCGCCGAGTTTGGGTTGCCAAGATTAAATGCAGCCCGCAGGCTAGCTCCGGACCCCCAGAGATTTCCCTGCCCGGCTTCGACGCCGAGTACAAGATCGTCACTGCTGTCATAGCGTATGCCGAGTGCGTAGAATCCATATGGGATCTCTTCAACGTCGAGGATTACTACGACCGAATCGGGGCTGGCGAATATGAGTTCGTAATTCAGATCAGAGAAGAGTCCGGTGTTGTATATCGATGCCATGTCACCGTGCAGTCGTTCGAAGTCGAGTGCCATTCCGGGCTTTGTCTTCACAAGATGGCTGATCGTCGAAGCGCGGGTCGTGTTGAGTCCGTTGAAGTGAATCGCTTTAACATAAGGGAGGGGACGGTCCTTGACTGCCGTTCGCGTCGCGACGACTCTCTTTCCCTTGATCCTCTCTTTTATTGCCGGAAGAGCATCTTCGGCTGCGGTCTCTCCCGCCGCGATCAATTCGCGCGCGTGGTGGAAATCCGAGGACAGGAAAGGATCTACATCTGGTTCGATGACAATGTCGGCGTAACTCAATTGCTCCTGATAGTCACAGATATTGATCAGGTCCAAGGTGCGCGAAATGATGTCGATCAATCCGCCCGTGTTTCTGTTGCCGTAGCTGTGCACGGTCGTGCTCGCAATTATGAGATCGGGTTGAAAATCGAATAGCGGTTCGACTGGAAGAAACTGCTGGACACCGCCGTCCACCAACTCCATCGTGTCGATCGTCTCAGGTGAGAATACTCCAGGGATTGCTATGCTTGCACGGATTGCTTGTTCAAGACGTCCATCCCTGAGAGTGACCAACTCACCGCTTGCAAGATCGACTGCTATGGCGCGGTAGGGTATGGGTAAACTGTCGAAATTGTAATGGGTATTGAATTCGATCTCCGAGAGAATATCCATCAACAAGAATTCGACATTCTGAAGGGGTACGATTCCTGAGGGAAGAGTTGGAACGAAGTTTATGTGGTTGAGTCCGATAATGTATCTCTGGTTCTGCTGCCTTTCGGGTAGGTGGCGTGCACCGAAAGGTACCCGAGAACCGAATAGTACAGAGAAATCTGCGTTCACGGCAATGCTTTCGATCTCAGCGGCGCTGTAACCCGCAGCATAGATTCCTCCGACCAGAGATCCCATGCTATTACCGGCAATGCAGCATACATCGATGCCCTCGCGCTGGAGTACTTTTAGCACACCAATATGAGCGAATCCAAGTGCGGCGCCTCCGGATAGAGCAAGGCCTATACGCACATCCTGCAAATCAGTTTCTGCGGTATCCGGTACGGGGATTGCAGTAAGCAGAATTAGCGCAACCGCAAAATATGAAATCATTTAGGAAACTGAGCGCAAGTCACTTCAATTTACCTGTGTTGTCGTGCTGACCGGTGTTTCTTATTTCATCTGGCCGCAACATTTTTTGTATTTCTTGCCGCTTCCGCAAGGGCAGGGATCGTTGCGGCCGATCTTCTCTTCGGCGTCCTGTTCTTTCGCCGTTTTATCCTTGCTGCTTTTTCTGGTTACTGCCTTGGTTGCTTTCTTTTGGGACTTCTTCGGTATCGGGACGAGTTTGTGGAAGTTACGCTTGTTTTCCTTGACGGTAGTGGATAATTGATCGCCGTTCTTGATGAAACCGGCGCCGTCGAGAAAAAGAAGAAAATTCTGCAGTATGTCAGTCGTATCGCCAATCAATTCCGGCGAGATATTCAATTTACGCGGCGCGTGGACGAGGAGGAATTGCTGCAGATGGTGTTCCTGCATTTCTTTGAGCTCTTTCTTCTCCTCGAAGAAAAGATAATCGAGCAAGCTTTTTGTCAGATATTCGACACCTTCTCTGTACCCTTTTGCTTTTGCTTTGACGTCTTTCGTGTCGAGGAAGTCCCGGCTCAGCGCATTTGTTGCATGCACCAATCGTTTCTCGCGCTTGCGTTCCTCTGCGCTCTTTTTCTGAATGTCAGCTAATGCCATACGTCAGTATACTCGCACCTGGAGACTTGTCAATGCTGGACGCTCCACGCTTTACGCTTGACGCAACAGGGTTGTTGAAACGGTTACGTTGATCGGTTACGCTGCCCGTTTCGTCAACACAGGCTAAGGTCACGTAACCCAATTTAGGATTTGTTTGATGTTTGGTGCTTGTGATTCATGATTTACGGAGTATGTCTCTCCGTTTCCCTTGGTCTCCCTGTCTCAACTAAGGCATGTCTTCAGTCTACGCCAAGAGACGTGTCTCCAACGAAGTGTGTCTCCAGCGTCAGCGTGTCTTCAATCCGCTTCTGGCGGATGTGTCTTCAGCCGCAGGCGCGTTACCGTATTATCCCCAACCAATCTCCCAACAGGAATTGAAGCCTGCCGATGAGCAAGCTGATTCGTGCCATTACCGTATAGCCGAATGAAGCGCCGAACCCGAGCATGATGAAAATGATACCGAGATTGGCGGTCGGTCTTATGATACCCTTTCTCTCGCGCGAAAAGAAGAAATAGATAAGAGTGGAGATGACACCGACCAGGATGATTACTGCCCAGAGTCCGCTATCCCATCGCACGAAGGCGTCCGGTACGAGCAGAGTGCCCTGGGTTTGCCTGAGAATATCCCTCTGGAAGAATGCCGGGATGGCCACACCCGAGCCCCATCCCAATACGTATGCAATGGGCATTCTGATAAGGTAATTGAGCCGGGGAACGAAGCGTCCGAAGTAGCAGAGCGCGAATATCAGCGGTATTATATACAGGAGGTTGCCTTCAACGAAGAGAGGTACAATGAGATTGGGACGGATTTGGTTGTGCCAGGTTAGTGCGACAAGGTAACCGGCAGATACGCCGACGAAAAGGTGTTCGGCGAACCGGTAGAGAATGTTATCCTTGTACAGGAATGAGAATATGCAGAGGGTCAGGAATGCGGCGAGCCAGACCCAAGGGTCAGTTGATATATTCATTTCTTCCTCCTGGCATAGAAATACCCTATGTTACCGAGAATTATGAAGATCATGATTAGCAGGTGGCCTAATGATTGAGCATCCATACCCTGTGATGCTCTGAATATCCCCGTTGAGTAACCTTTTTTCTGCACCAGATTCTCATACTCGGATGCACCTTTCATGCCGGCGAGGAAACCGGTTACCTGCTTAGTCTCCACGTAGGGATACACATCGGCCGCAGATACTGCAGTAACGCCCACACCAAGGCGTGCTCCGTACCTCGATTGTGCATAGAGCAGCCATTGGCGCCAGCCGGGGTCACCGGTCGAAAGGGTGATGATGAGGCTAATATCTTTGTAGTTCCGCACCGATCTCAATAGAGGTAGTGAGTCGAGAGGGGTTCCGTAGTAATCGACCGGGAAGACACCGCTGATATTCTCGCCCATGCCCAGAAGCACAGCCGCAACGCCGAATTTGTAGCCAAGGAAAGCGTAGTCAACGCCGTATTCTTTTGTGAATTCAGTAGATAGCTCGTCCAGAGCCATTTCTACCATGCCCGTTCCTTGTGGCCACAGAGCCATCAAGATCACCCTGATATTCTTGGCATAGCATTGCCGCGTGATGGCCATCAGCATTGGATACAATTCAGGGAGCGACTGAGGATCGAAATCGCAGGAGATAAGGATAGGCTTGGATTCACTGTTAAGGCTGTCGACGGCTTCAAAGAGCCGTTTGCTTTGAGGCATCACGTTCACGGGTATGCCTATCGGTATGACCAATGGAATTGCGACCGCGAGTGCAATGACGAGAAAGATGAAACGTCGCGGTATCTTAGTAAGATAGAAGAGAAATCTCATCTTCCACCTCCTCCGAGCCATGAGCGTTCGATCCCGAGAATGATCTTGAGGGCGGTTGAGATGCTCCCGAAAGCGACACCGAAGATGATGCCGCGCTTCGCCGCCGTGTTCGGAACGTTGAGCAGCCATTCAGCGATCTGCGGCAGTATCGGTGAGATGAAATATCCGAACGGCACCATGCCGATCATAACCACGAACGCGGCGACCAGGAGTATCGTTGCTTCTTTAGTTCGAGCGCGAAACGCGCGATAAGCTGCCGATGCCATGTAGAAGGCAAGGATCGAATACATGGAAGCGCCGAGAGGAAGGACGATGTAACTCCAGAATCTCATGAACAGGGTACCACTCTGAGTGCCCCAGCCGATTCCCATGATTGCCATTGCAAAGAGACCAGCAAGGGTGACATAGCTGAAATACCAGTTCTCTTTCTTGCGCTTTATGCGGCTGAAATGGTGATCCAGTATGCTCCCGATGCCCAGCACCCAGGCAAAACCCACTATTGCTATATACCAGCGTGTCGTATGATCGTAGAATTGTGTGCTGATCGAATGTGGTATGAAGAACTGTATTATCATCGCGATTCCCAGGAACATGCAGATCATTAAGGGTACTCTTCTTTTCATGTTTGTCCTCCTCTGCTACACGTTGAATAAAGTGACGATCCTACCTAAGCCGAGCATTATCAAAGCCGATCCCAGAACCAGAATGCCCAATACGATCATCTTGCCCCAGTCCTGCCCCTTGAGTGAGCCCATCAATAGCGGCTCCCGCGACAAGTATGCAGAAGCAGCATATAGCTCTTCGCCTATGAGGGTGTAATCGCATGCGGTGATGAAGAACGGCAACTGGAAGATTGAATCTGTACCGGCGATCTGTATGGCGCCCGTTGTCGCCCCCGTCTCTGCCAGGACCAGCGATTCTGCCCAGAAATAGCCGAGAAACAGATTCGTGGCTGGTTTCTCCCTGACCATCGTGCCGCAAACGGCGGCCGCGTACGCCCACTGATTCTGGGTGAGGAAGTAAATATTATCCGGGTTGAAGGCGTCGGGTCTGCCAGCGTCCGTGTAGGCCTCCTTGACGATTTCCCGTGCGACGACATAGACAACAGGGCTGCGATTTGGCACGAGCAATGTGGTATTGTATTCGGCTGTCTTCTTCGCTACGCGAGAAAGGATGTTGAGTGATGCGAGGGTTGCGATGTCATTTATCTCTGAGAGACCGGGTACGTAAAGAATCGGCTTGCCCATCTCGGTGGCGCGGCCCACTGCATCATCGAGTGCGTCGAGGCCGGGCAGTTTGCGTATGAACAGGTCTTTTCCTTTTCGGGCGTGGTATATGAACCAGAGGAGGATGACGCCATAGACGATGAAGCCGATGAGCACATTTGCCCGGCTTGTGTTGAACCACTGCTGGCTGCTGTGAATTGGCGTTGATATATCCGATTCGTATACGGGCTGGCCGTCTTTTACCGCGATGATCTGATATCGATATTGTATGCCATCCCTTGTTCTGCTGTCCGTATATTCGGTCTCGAAGCGGCTCACCCGTGCTATCTTCTCGAACTCTCCACCAGACTCGGCACGCAGGATTTCATAACCATCGATCACCACATCTTCATCGACGTGCTGCCAGGTAACGAGAATTTTGCTGCCGTTGTCGTTCGGATTGTCTCTTACGTCGGGTGCTCCGAATGCAGCTATCATTGCAGCGACGATGATACACAATGTATTCATCAATGCCTCCTTGGCGGATGCCTTTTACCTCCATCATCACTGGTTTGCATTTCGTCGTGCTGATGGACCGGTAATCAAATGCAATCTATTTTGTGAGAGTTAAATATGATATCAGGAGCGAGGCAACAACAGCGCCGATCTCAAGATAGTCTTGCCAGAATTTGAAGATCTGACGGGGAACATGGATGAGATCGCCTTCTTCCACAAGCGGATTGTTCCGCACGGAAATACGATGTTTACCTCTCTTTATATATGCGCCGGACATGCTGGCGTCACTGAGCGGTCCGCCCGCCACACCGATATAGTCCTGTGCGTAGAGCTGCGGTTGGAAAGGGTAGGGACCGGGGTTTGCGACCTGTCCCTGTACATAGACCACGGAGTTAACTGAAGGTACGATGAGCACATCCCCGTGTTTCATCGGGATGTTCTGGGGGCTTTCAGCATCGGACATGATCACCGACAGATCGACGTACAGCTTCTCCTTGTTCCTTTCAATGTAAGAATTCTCCGGGTCAGACCAAGGCGTCAATCCACCTGCCCTCGTCACCAGATCGGTGACGCGATCGCCTTCGACGAGTTCATAGAGACCTTCGCTTGATTTTTCTCTTGCCGCAGTCAGTTCAGCGACTCGCAGTTCGTATTCTCTTTTACCAAATACCGCACCTTTTACAACAACCGAATATTCCATTTGAGGGACGACGATGATATCACCGTCCTGGACAAACGGATTGGTTCGCGGGTCGCCCGTTCGATCGAATTCCATGAGATCGACCATCGCATGATATTTTCCACTCCGTTTCAATTCGATCCGAGCACGCGAACCGATTGCGCTGATGCCTCCAGCTTCATCGATTACCATTGAAACACGTGAGATCGGCAGAGCACGTACAATACCGGGATTGGCAACTTCACCTACGACCAGTACGTTAAAGGTCCGCATGCCCACCAATGTCAGGTCGACATCGATGTTCCTCAGGTATTTTGAAAATGCCTGTCTCAGCGAATCTTTGGCAGACTTGAGCGTCAATCCGTAGATGGCTACGGCGGCGACAATGTCATACTGAGGTACATATGCTCCTTGCAGGGTTATCGTCGAGGTGACGGGCATGTTCAGTGTTATCTTACCCTCGAAGGTTACGGCAGATATATAAGAGTAGTTCGTGGCGCCCGTAACCGTGACGAGGAGAGAGTCGCCCGGCATGAGGACATAATCGTCAGACACGATGGGTTTGGGGAAGTCATCGGTGTCGCCTTGATCTATAGCGTGTTCCGTAGCTGCTGCGTGCACATTGAGGAAGGGTATTGCCAAGAGGATCAGTATCAATAGAGCTTTTTTCATGCCAGAATTATACAGAGAATGGATAACGTGTCAAGAACAGAGCACCCAGGGATCGAACGGCGGTGTTTGACCTACGGTCGATGCACTCATTCTTGAGCCGGAGTAACGGAAAAACAAGGATAAAGAACACGAACCGCTGAACAGGTACTGATTCCAAAGTAAGGATGCCTAAAACGGGTGAATTATTGATATACATTGCTTAAATGAATCGCAATGGCCGAAGGCAAGGTCTTGCTGGCCAATACTTTCCACAATCGACCATGTTTTTCCTGGTCCTGTGCTGCTGTGCGATCTGCCTGCCGAGCGTCTCACTTGTCAAGCTTGACGTACCCCATTATAGTGGTATAATCTGATAATCACTAATGACATTACCAAGCGAAAGGAGGAATATGGGCAAATTATTCATGCTGTTCTTTCCGCTCCTTATTTATGCCGGTACAGTCGGTAAGATTGCCGGACGTGTCTTAGATGCTGAAACGAATGAACCGCTCGTTGCAGTCGACGTTTTCATTGATGAACTCCAAACCGGCGGTGCAACGGACATGGATGGTCACTATTTCATTCTCAATGTTCCACCCGGGACGTACGATGTTGAAGCTTCCATGATCGGCTATCGTGCAGAGATCAAAAAATCGGTCAACGTATTTACCGACCGCACCACATACATTGATTTCACTCTGTCGCCAACTGTTATCGAACTCGATGCGCCCGTTGTCGTTGTAGCAAAGAGACCGGTCATCGAGATCGACATGACGTCAAAGGAGACCCGCATTACACGTGAACAATTTGACATCACGCCCATTGAAAAGCCGACCGAAGCCATTGCTCTGCAGGGTGGCGTCACGACCGATGCTGCCGGAGAGTTGCATGTCCGGGGAGGCCGTAGCGGAGAGCTGGCGTACTATATCGAGGGTATTGAAGTGTCGAATGCTCTGCTCGGCAATGCACCCGTGCTCAACAAGAATTTGATTTCAGAGATGTCTCTCCTGTCGGGCACGTTCAATGCCGAGTACGGTAATATCATGAGCGGCGTTGTCAACATCATAACGCCTGAAGGCGGCAGCAAGATCTCGACGAAATTGGAGTATACATCGTTCGTCCTCAATCCATCGCCTTATCGCAAAAAGGACTGGATAAGTGCTCTCGATCCCTACGATCCAGATTACTATGATGCGCACCGGTCCTTGGTCGATTCCCTCGATACCGTGACGGTATCAGACTATGAAGTTCCGGATCTGCTGGGTTCCAAAGATCTTCCGTTCCTCGGGGGGATAAATGCCAGCGCCGAGGGGCCGATCCCTGGAGACCGGGCAACTCGTTTCTTCATTGCTGGTAATTATCTAAACGAGGAATCATACCTGCCGTTTGGCTACAACCTGTCGCGGTCGGTCAACGGCAAACTGACCCGTCGATTCGGGCCCAATCTGAAGTTGCTGCTAGATGCGCAATACATCGACGAGGAATCTCAGAACTACCATCACCTGTACAAATACCTTTCCGAGAATTATCTGGTCACCTACGAGAAGAGCATACGTGGCATCATTGGGTTTAACCATGCCCCGGTACACAATTTCTTCTATAATATCCGATTCGGCTATATTCAGGACAAATTAGAAACCAAGGTCCCCACAGATACAGGTAGCATATTCGGAAGCATCGGCGAGCCTATCCGCGACAACTTCTCGGAATTCTACTTGTCCGGTTATCCTCAATTCCGGCAGGAGGTGAAGACGACTCAGTACGTCGCAAAGGCCGATTTCAACTGGCAACTGGGGAAGATCCATAATCTGAAATTCGGCGGCGAGCAGAGTTTTTACGATTTCGAACTCACGAATCGGCAACAGCTGTTCACACGGACCCCGATCATATATCAGAATTACGTACAAAAACCGCGTGACGGCGCCATCTTCATACAGGATAAGATTGAGCATAAATATCTCGTTGTGAACGCGGGGGTGCGCTTTGACTACAGCCGGGTAAATACCGTAATGTGGGAGGATATCGAAGATCCGACTTCCGCAGTAACGGATGTCAAAACACAATACCAGATCTCACCGCGACTCGGTCTATCGCACCCGATCACCGATGATGCGATGCTACATTTTGCCTACGGTCATTTCTTCCAGATGCCGCCTTACGAAATAATGTACTTCAACAGCAGCTATATTGCGAGTCCTGAGAGTATTCCACGCTACGGACTTGTCGGCAACCCCAGTATCCTGCCGCAGCGCACTACGGCCTATGAAGTCGGCGTCAAGTATGCGATCCGTGACATGTACGGCATCGACGTAACGCTCTTCCTCAAAGATATCAAGAATCTCTTGTCCACGACGGAAGTCCGGCTCTACCCTTACAACTACATCATATACACCAACGATGATTTTGGCAGCGTTCAGGGGATCGATGTTACGTTCAAACGGGATCTGGTGGATAACCTGGGTTTCAACTTCAACTACACATACCAAGTCGCGCGCGGCAACCGTTCATTTGCCATGCAGGGTTTTTATGATGTGTATACGGGAAGTCCCGAGAGAAAGAAAGAATACTACCTTGACTTCGACCGAAGACACACCTTTTCCGGTACATTTCAATACCAGTTCAATGAATTGGGCGGTATCGGGATCAACGCTCAACTGGCGAGCGGATTGCCCTATACGCCCTACATAGGATTGGGCGTCGTTGTAGAAGAGAATTCCGGGCGCATGGAATGGGGTTATTCGATTGACCTGCTACTTCATCAAGGCGTCAGATTCGGACGAACCCTCCTTGTCTTTTTCGTCAGCGGCACGAATCTTACCGATGCCGAGAACCCGCGATATGTCTATCCGCGCACGGGTCTACCGTGGGATGCCGGAGAGGAAGGCGGTGGCCTCATGGGATCGCCAGACTACATCATCGACCCGTCGAATATCGGACGGAGAAGGTCGATCAAGGCAGGCATCAGGGTAACAGTTTCCTAAAGGAGCCAACATGATTCTCTTATTCTTCTTTTTAGTCGGTCAGAGCCAAATTCCGGGGGAAGCGATCGGTATTTCGGATAAAGGCGAATTATCCAACGTTACGACGAATTTCGGGTTGATATCCTATCACCATTACATAACTCCTGCATGCCATTGGCCGAACGCTGCGCCTTTTCCTCAGCAGTATTGTGTCGGGTTCGGATTCTTCGCTGCACAGAACTATAACGTTGTTGAATCCTTTGACGACATCGCGCCTGAGTGGTTGCCTATAGAGGGCTCTTACGGCGGATTGTATTCCGGTATCGTCGTCGATCCAACGGGCACTCCGATAATGGCGACGTCGGATGAGGTGGAAACGTGGCCAATAGTGGACGGCGAACCAGCCTGGCCCGGTCCATTTCGCAAGGACACACTCGGTCAACCCGTTCCCGGCGAATTCACTTCGGACCGGGATCTGTTCAGTATTTACAATGATCGAGGTGCCTTCGGTCTGCAGGTGAACCAGTCAGTGTATTCGTATGGAAGGACATATGCCGAGGATTTCATTTTCTTCGACCTCAACATATACAACACGGCAGATACCGCTGTCGACAGCATCTATCTCGGCTTTCGCAGCAAATTCAGGTGCGACTACGATATGAAGGATTACATCGGGCTGTACCGCGATTCTGTTGTGACGTTCATCTACTACTGGGATGCCGATGGTATTCCTGAACCGAACTGGACATCGGTTGGCATGATAGGCGTGGGCTTCTTGAATCAGACAATCGACAACTTTCATTACTGGGAAAAGGAAGACAGACTTCCCGAAGATTCACTCTTTGACAACTTATACTTTCCACTGATAGTCTCCAATCCGGATGATCCATTGATCGATACGATTGCGTATCGCTTTTTCCATGGCGATGATATACACATAGATGATCCATCGATCATACAGGCACTGCCGATTGATTCGGTCGGTACGTACGATTTTATCGTTTCGAGCGGGCCAAAGAACATAACGCCAGATGATACGGTCCAGTTTTCGTTTGTCATCGTTTGCGGCGAGGATTCTGCCGATCTATTCGACAACCTCCAAACGGCTTTGCTCATGGCCGACAATTACTTCCTCGGCAGTGATCCACCGGCAGCGCCAATTGTCAGCGCTGCGTCTGATTACAGAAAGATCACGCTTTTCTGGGATCCAGAACCGTCTGAATCTTCGTCGGATATCCTCACGGGAAAACAGGATTTTGAGGGCTACAAGATATACCGAAGTGACGATCAGGGTGTGACGTGGGGAACTGAGATAACCAATGACAAGGGTCATGTTGTCGGGTATGTGCCCCTTGCGCAATATGATCTCGTCGACGGGATAGAAGGTATTGACCCGGCATTTCCTTACCAGTCGCTGGGTCGGGAGACCGGGCTCAAACATACTTTTGTCGATACTATGGTTTACAATGGCATCGAATATTGGTATTGCGTTGCTGCGTATGATCAGGGCAATCAGCATCCTGACTCTCTTGAGCCTTCATACCAGAATGCAAAAGGAAGGCCGAGTGCAAGCCACGTAGTTGCCGCCACTGCGGCACCCATGCCATCTGGATACGTCTATCCTTATATTCAGGGTGGTGATACGCTCGCACCGATCGGCGGACCGTGTGATGGCACGGTCGTTGTTCAGGTAGTTGACCCGGCTGCAGTGAGCGGACACACATACAGAATCACATTCGAGATCGACTCTGTGTATCATCCGGCCGAAACGACCTGGGTCGATACCACGACCTTCACGCTCTTTGATGTGACCGACCAGGAAACCCTGCTCACGAACAACGAAATATCTGACAACTCGCTCGATAACATTCCGGTCGTCGACGGCTTGAGGCTGTTGATCCTGAATTCAGAAAATACCGTATCGATGGGGTGGACGAGTACGGTTGGTGCTCCGAGCACGTTCCAGTGGTGGGTGTGGACCGAGAACTACAGCACCATGGTGGGCCCCACCTACATCTACGGTAGGCCGAATTTCCGCGTCGTCGTTGACCGTAGCGCGAATTCAATATTCCACGTGGAGGACGGCTTTGGCGGCGATACACTTTCGATCCAGATGCCTTTGAGGGTGTATGACATTACCGACGAGGCCAATCCAGTTGATGTCAGCGAGCATTGCTGGCTGCTCGATTACGCCTATTCTGATGTTTTCCCACCGCAGACCGAATCATTGTACTTCGGTCCAGAGGGATGGGATCTCATTCCCGGTGGTGCCGGCTATAACAATAGCCCTAATGGACCGCTGGTGGGTTTCTTTGACCAGCTCGGACTTTGGAATGGTGACCTCTACACGGCGACGGCGGTGGTCTATTTCGGCACGCAGAACGGCGACAGCACGGCACTGGCGCCATCGGATGGCGATGAGTTCACGGTGAAATTACTCACCCCTATTTCTGATACGATATCGTACGAATTCACAACCGTACCTTACGCGATCGATCAAATGCGGATCCGTCTTGACAGTATCGGGGTCGTGCCCAATCCATATATCCTTGCGTCGAAGTTCGAGAGTACGCCGTATGACCGGCGCCTCATGTTCACCAAACTACCCGAACAATGCGAGATCTTGATATATAATGTCGCGGGTGAGCATATAGCGACGATCGAGCACAACAACAATCTTGGCTATGAATACTGGGATCTGCGTACTAAGTACGGAGTCGAGATCGCATACGGAATGTACATCTATGTCATCAGAACTGAGAGCGGTGCCAAAGCTAACGGTAAGTTCGTAATAATAAAATAGGGGAGAGACCATGAAGATCCATTCAAAACAGAAAACAGTTACGCTATTGATCCTTGCGTGGGTGGCTTTGGCTGCGTGTTTCACCAAGGTCGGGACGACCGCTGCGCCTTTCCTCAAGATCGAGTACGGTGCGCGCCCCGTTGCCATGGGTGGTTCATTTGTAGCCATTGCTGACGACCCATCCGGGATATACTACAATCCTGCTGGCCTTGCGGAGCTCAAGAATCCTCAGTTCATGGGCGGGTATACAATATGGTTCGCGGATCTGAAGTACAATTATGCCACTTTCATCCTGCCGACGAAACGGGTAAATCTTGGGCTATGGGGTTCTTTCCTTTATTGCGACGATATACCGGTGACGACGGTGGAAAATCCCGAGGGTACGGGTCAGAGATTCAGCTATATCGACGGCCTATTGGGCTTTACAGTCTCCGCATTCCTCTCGGATCGTCTATCGGTCGGGATATCATGCAAATACATACAGCAGAAGTTGTACAATGAAAGCGCCTCGACTTTCGCTTTCGATATCGGCTCGATCCTCCGAACTCCGTTCAGGGGAATCCGGCTGGGCATGTGCCTTGCGAATTATGGCGGTCGCATGCAATTATTCGGGAATGATCTCATCGTCCAGGCCGATCCCTGGCCCGAATACACAGGTAACCCCGAAGTCGAAGCGAGATTGAGTACGGGTTCGTTCCCGTTGCCGCTCGCGTTCAAACTCGGCATCGCAATAGAATTGCTCGGTTTTGGAGAGGCATTCTTCCCGAGCGAGCAACACCGCCTGACCTTTGCGGTCGACGGGATCCATCCGAATGATGGTGAAGAGAAGGTCCAACTGGGACTCGAGTACGGGCTGTACGATATGCTCTTCCTACG
Organism: Caldifarciminota bacterium; assembly: GCA_020343455.1. Lineage (GTDB taxonomy): Bacteria > Hydrothermota > Tepidihabitantia > SM23-42 > SM23-42 > SM23-42. The sequence continues at coordinate 1,502,309 of CP070795.1, read as the reverse complement.
CGGCGGCTACAAATTCAACTACGACACGCAGACGTACGCGGCCGGTGCGGGCATGAAATTCACGATCGGACAAAGGACATTTGCTGTCGATTACGCCTATGTTGACATGGACGTCCTCGACGGCACGCATCGGTTCTCGCTCACGATCGGGTTCTGATGACAAATATCAGAAGGCTATTAGATGGCTCATAGAGGGCAGAAGGGGGCAGTAATTGCCGTCTTTCCGCCTTTTGTCAGCCTTATCTCAGCCTTCTTCCTAAGGAGGTTTTATGGATAGACGTGGTTTCTTGAAGACGCTTGGGTTTCTGGCACCGGTAGCGGTCTTTCTCGGAAAGATACCAGGGTTTTTATGGGCCGGTAAACTCGAGCGCGGGAAGAAGAATTTCTGGCAGAATGGTGGATTCACCCAGCCATCCGTAGATATGAAGGGTTACGAAGATGGTATGATAAGGGCTCGGATCGACAACGAGTGGAAGGATTTCAACATCAGACCGGCAAGCAAGGATTTCGTCGAGTGGAACGCGACGAAACGCATTGAATTTCTCGAACAGATAAAGACCGGGAAGATGCCGGGCTTTGGTGGACCTCATTCAGGTGCAGTAGCTACTTATGGTCTGGGCCGCCTCGACTCCGAATTCACCTTGAACAATGCGATCAAAGGTATTGGTCTAGCACCCAAGGACGAGAATATAGACACTGCGATGAAGCGGTTACGCGACACATATGAAAATTCCATGGGAGAGAAGATGGATGTACTCAAATCATTCTATGATGATCCGGATTTCTTCGACTGGCGCAAACAGACCTCGCTTGAACTGTATGCCACACCCGAGTTTGAGACCCACACCTTTCTCAATATAATGGAAAATCCGATCGCGACGCTGGTCTTTCTCGACATACCTTCGCTCGAGTTGCGGACGATAGCCCGCATTGTCCATCCAGACGACAAGAATGCTCTGCCGCATGAGAAGAAGCTCTTGGAATTCGTTAATCTTGCCCATTCGTACATGCACGGTGAATTCCCGCGTCTGTATCCGCTCTTGCTCTTCTATATCGTCGAAGAGTTCGACAATACTCCGGGCAGGAAACGGGGCATCAGGACCGTGCCTGAACGACCGAAGGAATAGAGGACATGAGAGGGCAGAAGATGGCATGAGATGGGAGAAGAAGGCTATAAAAGGCATAGCGAATGGCATAAAAAGCCATAATAGCCCTCTCTTCGCCCTCTTTGAGCCTTCTCAAGCCTTCTGAAACAGGAAGGAGGTTTTATGAAGGTATTATGTGCTGTTGTACTACTTGGTAGTATGCTCTTCGGACAGGTTATCCAGTACGAAGAGTATTTCACAGGCGGGGTCACGCAATTACAGTGGGAACAGTGGGTCGGGCACAGCAATATGGAAGTTATTAACGACCCGACGTCTCCAGGCGGTGATTCTTGGGTGGGAGAAGTATGGAATGACTCAGTCGGTACTCCCATTGCCGCAATGTACTCCGGTCATTATTCTCTGACCGATTGTTCGGTTGAGGCTTGGATATACACTGTTGTTTCGCCGATGATGGCTCCGTACAATGGTGTTTGCATAAGGATGGATACGGCCACCCTTCAGACATATAACTTCGTGTCCGATTTCGACGGCGACGCCAGATTGTTACTCCGCCATATGGTCGGCGGAACGGTCTCAATTATCAGAGAGTGGACAGATGCTGAAATACCTGGTGGGGTGCCATCGACGTCATCTTGGCACAAATTCAAGATAGAAATGGTTGCTGATTCGATCTGGGCGTACTACGATGATTCTCTCCTGTCTGATTGTCCTTTTGTTGACGATCGCATCGCTCAAGGATTCTTCGGTATCTATGCATTTACCATATTCGGTGACTGGACAAGGTGTGACAATATCATAGTAACGGCGCCGAACGCAATATCCGAACACGAAAGTCAGACCATCAATACCGTATCCGTTTACCCGAATCCGTTCTCAACGCAGACGACGTTCAGTTTCGGCATAGCGCAAAGTACAGAGAGCAAAGGTCTCAGAGTCTATGATGCTGCAGGGCGTTTGGTCGAGGACCTCACGAGCCGCATATCTGTCATTGGAGATCAGGCATCGGTCAGATGGGATGGCAGCAGTGTGGCGCCCGGTGTGTACTTCGTGACCGATGGTACTGGTGTCCAGCTGGAAAAAGTGGTCAAACTGCGGTAAGTAGAGATGAAAAGAAAAGGGCAGCTCGGGCTGCCCTTTTTTATTAGATCTTTATCAGTTTCCTTGTCAGCGTATTCGTTCCAATCATCACTCTCACCAGATACACGCCGCTCGGCAAGAGTGTACCGTGCTGCCCAACCGGCCTGAGCGAGAGTCTTTGGGTGCCGGCACCCAGGATGCCATCATGGATCGTGCCTACATATCTACCAAGGCAGTCGTACATAGTTAAAGATACGCGCTGAGCCTGGTCGAGATCTATGGTGAGAGTCACACGGTCCGTCACCGGGTTATTTATGACAATATCAGGTCCGCGAAGGGCGTATGAATCGTGTTCGGCGATTTGCGTACTGTGGCCGGTGGGTTTGAGGAACGGGTCACCGAGCAGAGTCATGCCGTAATGCCAGCGAACGCGGTCCAGACTCATGCCGACCGAATCGTAGATGCACTCGAACCAGTACTTATATGCCTCGCCGAGATTAGTACCTTGGCCAAGCGGCCGGTAAAAATACCTGAAATCGAGCATGCTTCCGGTCTTCGTAGAACCGATCGAACCGATGCCGTGGGACTCGTTGAATATCGCTCGGCCGCCGCCGTAGCCGGGCTGTGTGTACCGGCTGAAAGAGCAGGCAAAGAAATTATAGAAATTGGTGGGCGGATCCTGGGTCATATACTCATTGGCCCAATAAGAATCCCACAGGGTACCGCCATTGTACGTGAATGAGTGGCTGTTGGGAGAAGAATGGGCAAAGACCGATACCCAGGTTCGTGTACTGTCAAGTTCACGGCGATAGATGGTCGCTCTTGTCGTTTCAGCGTCCCAGAAGTTGTTGGTGTCCGGGAATAGCATGGCAACATCGTTTGCCCACGTATACGCCCATGGTATCCAATCGTCGTCGACAAAGACGAGAGCACGTTCGGGCAGGTTCATGGTTCCTGTACGGAAGCCGTTATTCTTCGTGAAGTAATTTCTCAGGACGACGGTGTCGATGCCTATGCCTGTGGGCAGGAGCCTTCCTATGTATATTTCGGGTTTTGTGTTTCCGGTATGTCCGTCATACCTGCCATTGCCGGTGTTCATCGTGTCGAGCCAGGTGCCGTCAAGGTCCATGTAGAAAAGGTCGATCGGGAACTGGGCATATATTTCATCAAAATCGATGATCTCGAACCAGGCAATGGGTAAGTCACCGATGAATAACGCACCTTCTATGTCGTCCGTGTCGTAGATATCTGTCAAGAAAGCACGCAGGGTTTCTGGCGTGCCGCCGGAAATTGCGTAGTCGAAGACAGTATAGCCCTCTGCCGTAAGCATGTAGCATAACTGGTCTATCTCATCCCCGAGATGAAGGGTTAGATCCTGCTCAGTCAGAATGGCGACATTCCCTGATCTTCCATCGCCGTAGCGTACGTCACGCAAGGCATAATAAAACGGCGTGTAAGGGTGCTCTGCGAGCCATTCCTCCATTGTTCCAGGCCTGCTTCCGGGCGGTCCTACCCATCTCAGGATGGGTATCTCGTCAATATTATCGGCAAAGAGACAAGCCAAGACAAACAAAATGGTCGCAACTCGTTTCATCTTTCCTCCATGAGAAATTATACTTGTGTTACTTTTAATGTCAATGTCGAAAAGATTTGAAAGAGAGGGCGTTGCTTGACTTTGGCACAAATACCTCTATAATGGGCTGGTGGATGACCTCCTCAGGCAACTGAATCCTGAACAACGCAAAGCTGTGAAAATTACCCGGGGGCCGATTCTTATCCTTGCGGGCGCCGGAAGCGGCAAGACGAGAGTGATCACTTACCGGGTAGCATACCTGATCAAGAGGAAGGACGTCGACCCGAGAAATATCCTTGCCATTACCTTCACGAACAAAGCCGCCGAAGAGATGCAGACAAGGGTTCAGACGCTTCTTGGAAGTGGTCATGATGTCTGGATACGGACATTTCACTCGACATGTGCCAAGATCCTGCGCGGCGGTGCCGAGCGCATCGGCATCAGAAATAACTTTGCCATTTACGACGAGTATGATCAGCTGAGTCTCATTAAGGAATGTCAGGCTGAGATGGATATGGATCCCAAAGCTTATTCTCCCGCACACCTCGCAGCGGCGATCAACAAAATAAAAGAAAATCTATTGTCAGAGTCCGAGATCAAAAGCGACCTCTTGAAACATGTCTACAATCACTACAACAAGAAACTGCTTGAGTATAATGCCCTGGATTTCGACGATCTTATCATGAAGGTCGTCCAATTGTTTGAAACGGATAGAGACATCCTCGAATACTATCAGAACCGATTCAAGTACATCCTCGTCGATGAATACCAGGATACGAATCGGGCACAATACGTCCTGACGAAATTGTTGGCTGAAGGGCACCGGAATCTCTGCGTGGTGGGTGATGATGACCAGTCCATCTACTCCTGGCGCGGCGCCGAGATCAGGAACATACTCGATTTCGAGAACGATTTTCCGGATACGACGGTGATCAAGTTGCAGCAGAATTACCGTTCGACTCGGCGGATACTCAAAGCCGCATCTGCCGTCGTCAGCAATAATGTACATCGTAAGTCAAAGACATTATGGTGTGAAAATGAAACCGGGGAGAGGGTTGAGTTCTTCGATGCCGATGACGCCTATGCGGAAGCGGCATTTGTGGCGCGTAAGGTGATCGAGATGGGTATGAAGGGCGAGCGGCTCGGTCAGATCGCAGTCTTTTATCGGGTCAATTATCAATCCCGTTTATTCGAAGAGTGTTTCGTGACCTACCGTATTCCTTATGAAGTAGTCGGTTCCCTGCGTTTCTATGAGCGGGCCGAGATCAAGAATGTGCTTGCCTACCTTCGTTTGGTCGTTAATCCATGCGATACCGTGAGTCTAAAGAGAATAATCAACGTGCCTTCGCGCAAGATCGGTCAGGGGACCATGGAAAAGATCACCGGGTATGCTAACGAGCATAAGATGACGGCGTACGACGTATTACGCGAAGTCGACAACATAAGTACAATTCACAGAGGTACCCGCAAACGGATCAAAGAGTTCACGAAGATGATCGACCGCTTCATCGACACGCGGGACCAGTGGGATATCTACGAACTGGCGCTGGCCGTCGTTAAGGAGAGCGGTTATCTGTCGAGTTTGACTCAGGAAAAATCCGAGCGCGAGTATGTGCGGCGCAAGAATGTCGAAGAGCTGCTCATATCCATGAAGGAATATGTGCAGGACCGTCCGGAAGCGACCCTCAACGATTACCTGGAGGAGGTGTCGCTGCGCAGCGACATCGATGATTGGAATGAAGCAGAAGAGCGCGTGAACCTGATGACCTTGCATAATGCGAAAGGTCTTGAATTCGACGCGGTATTCATCACGGGGTTTGAGGACGGGTTGATACCTCATTACAAATCTCAGGAAGATCCAAGACAATATGAGGAGGAACGGCGGCTTTTGTACGTAGGTATCACGCGGGCGCGTAAGAGGTTATGCTTGACCTATGCGCGGCAAAGGGATATGTTCCGGTCCGGACCAGCCTATACCGAACTATCACCATTCTACAACGAAATCCCCTCAGATTTGATTCGTACAGGGTATGATTACGAATAGAGAGGATGCCTGATATCATGAATGGTACAGCACCTTCTCTTGCCCAAATACGCAGCCTCTTTCCGATCACACGTGAGTGCGTCTATTTCAATCATGCGGGTACCGGACCGATGTCTTTGCCCGCCCGAAGAGCGATCGAACGGTGCATCGATCTCTATTCGAAGAACGCCGAATACGCGGCTGATGACTATTTCCGTTTGATCCACCGAGCGCGTGAAAAGGTAGCGCAACTAATAAATGCGCTTCCAGAAGAGATCGTCTTGACGCATAATACATCCGAGGGGATTTACATTGCCCTGGCAAATCTACCCTGGAGAGAGGGTGACGTCGTACTTGTCATGGAAGAGGTCTTTCCTGCGGTCAGGTATGTCGTCGACAATAACCTGCCCGGTGTGAAGAAGAGATACGTTCCATTCTCGGGGAGGGACCCTGTTGAGGTTGTGAGAAAGTGCGCCACTGAGCGTGTGAAGGCGGTCGTCGTAGACCATGTTCAGTTCTTGAGCGGCGAAACCGTCGATCTTGTCCGTTTGGGTGATTATACGAAGAGCAACAATATGGTACTCGTCGTCGACGGCATTCAGTCGATCGGTGCCCTTGCATTCGATGTGCAGACGGCAAGCGGAGTAGATTTCGTTGCGTGCGGCAGCGCAAAATGGCTTTTTGGACCCAGTGGAGCCGGCTTTCTCTACGTCAACCGGCGGAATTTCCAGTCACTGGGCACCCTACATACAGGTTGGCTTGGAGCAGGGTGGTTGGGTTGGGAAGACATAGATGCTCTTCCTGCGCTCTATCCGGATGCAAGAAGATTTGAGATGGGAACGCGGAATGTAATAGGAATTCTTGCACTTTCCGAGAATGTTGATATTTTACTTCAATATGGGAAGGAACGAGTCGAGCAGCGAATCGCGAGTGTGAAGTCACATCTGAGACGGTCTTTCGACGATCTGGGTTTTACGATCCTGACGCCGGTCCACGGCACACAATCCGGGATCATCACGGTGCAGCCGAAAGATCGTATCCGGGCACTCCACCGCCACCTGACCGAAGCGGGTGTTGTGTTGTCCCTGCGCAATGAATACCTCCGCTTCTCTCCCCATTTCTACAACACTGAAGGCGAAGTTGACCAAATCATCAGCGCAATCAGGTCTTTTTGAGTTGTTGAACGGCTTATTTCTTATCCTTGGGTTTGAACGTGAAGATGACCCGATTCCCGCCGCGCTGTTTTGCTTCGTAACAGGCTTGGTCTGCGAGGTCGATCAGCCGTGATTTATCACGGGCATCGTGCGGGAAAGAAGCGATACCGATGCTCAATGTTATCTTTGGTTGGATCTTCTGGACGGCGATCCTCTTGCGCATTCTCTCGGCCACATCGAGAGCAAACGAGGCGTCTGTTTCCGGAAGGATGACGACGAACTCATCTCCGCCATACCGGCATAGAAAATCCACATCCCGTATCACTTCTTTCATTATTTTACTTAGTTTTTGCAGGACGATATCTCCTGCCGTGTGACCGTATCGATCGTTATAGTTCTTGAAGTTATCGAAGTCTATCATCATTATGACGAAGGTACGTCGGTAACGCTCGGCACGTCTGATCTCGGCTTCAACGAACAATTCAAAACTTCTACGGTTTGACAAAGAAGTCAATGGATCGGTGAGGGATAGTTTCTTAGTTTCCTCGTAAAGGCGTGCATTGTCTATGGCAATTGCAATCTGAGCGCTTAAGCTCGATAAAAGCCTGATCGCATCCTGTGAGAATCCATTCACCTCTGAACTTTCCACATCAAGCACGCCGATCAGACGGTCACTGGTAAGCAGTGGAAAACAAACTTCGCTGCGCGTATCTGGAATCCCAACGACGTAGTGGGGATCGCTGCTCACATCAGGACTGTAGTACATTCTTCTCGTCTTGGCGACATGTCCGGTAATGCCGTCTTCTCCGATCCTCAGCCTAAGATCCCTGTCTTCGGCAGAATACACGATACTGGCGTGGGTGTATAGGGCCTGCTTTTCTTCGTCGATAAGAAGAACCGAAACGTTAAGAAAATCGAATGTTTCCTTGAGATGCTGCAGCACGTTGTTGAGTAATTGGTCAAAATCCAGGGTCGAGATCAGGCTCTGACTTACGTCGTACAGCAGCGCAGTCTCCTTGTCTTCCCTGCTGACTTTGCGGCTCAGATTCAGATTGTCGAGTGCAACTGCGGAGTGGTAGGCAAGTGTCGACAGATATTCGATGTCGTCGTCGGTGATGTATGAGGTGTCGGAGAAGTTAACGAACAGAATGCCGATCAATTTTTTCTGAACGAGTAGTGGGACACCCACTGCCGTGCGCCCCTTTTTCTTCTGTACGAAAGGGTCTGCGCCAGGTGAGATGTTAGTTTCGGAAAATACTGCTGGTTTTCGGCCGCGCAGGATCGCACCTGTGGCTCCTGCGTCGACCTGTGCCGTAGATACGTGACATTTTATGCTGTCTGTGTCCTTCACGAACTCACACGCGTTAGCTATGAGTTTTTCTCTTTCGTCGATCAGGACCAAACCGGCCGATTCTCCATTCACGTCCTCCACGGCTGCCTTCAATAAGATGCGGGCAACGTCATCGAACGTGAATACCGATGCGAACAGTGTGCCGATTCCATACATGCTTTTTAGTATCTGTTTTTCTCGGTGGAGCATGTTTTTAGTTCGGGCATTGAATAGGGCTGACGCACCGATCTTTGCAAAAAGGGTCAAGGGTTCTCTCGTTTTCAATCGCTGAATGCGGCGGGGAAAATAGACATTGATGCCACCGATCAAGGTGTCGTTATGAATAAGCGGGACTGCAATGAGAGAGACAATACCTTCTCCTTTGATTCTTTTCAGGATGTCCTTATCACCCTTTCGATATAGTTTCCTGATGTCCTTGATGAGCATCATCGTTCTCTTTTCGCAAGCCGTACGCGCAATAGTAATATCTTTACCGGCCAAATTTCTATAGCTGGGTGAGAGATTGTGATGGCCCGCCGGGCGGAGCATCTTGCGATCTTCGTCGTATTGCACGACAAGGGCCGCCTTTGCTTTGGTGAGTGCGCATATGTTTTTTGCGAGTAGATTGCATATCCTTTTGGGGTTGTCGTTTTCGAGAAGCGGTTTGGTTAGTTTGATAAACGCTGCGTGTACTGGAATACCGAGCATGCTTGAGTTATTATAACGATAGCTGATTCAGTGTCAACACGGCGCTGAACGTCTTGTTTGTTGCGTATTATTAGGGCTATTTACCCCGTTTCTTTGTGTCGATGGTGAAGCTCCGCACAAAAAGCACGGTCATGACTGCTATGCATATAAGGGGGACCACATCACCGATCGTTCTATATGGCGTGTCTATCGGATCTATAGGTACGTCGCGGACTATGACATCTTTTACGAACAGCGGCCGTTCCGAAAGGACACGGCCGTGTTGGTCGACTATCATGGAGATGCCGGTATTAGCGCTGCGGAGCATCACCACGCCGTTCTCCACACTGCGCAGGATTGCCATGTTGTTGTGTTGTTGCGCGCCTGATATTCTGCCGAACCACCCGTCATTCGTGATGTTGATCAGAACTTCTGCGCCTCTGTTGACAAATTGCCTCGACAGCCCCGTGAATATCGATTCGAAGCAAATCAAACAGGAGAACCGGAATTTAGCAGTCCTGAAGATGGTATATTCATCACCAGGGGCATAGTCTCCTTCGCCGAAGTCCACACTGCGCAGGAGGGGAATATGACGGTCGAAAGGGATGTGTTCTCCAAAGGGAACGAGATGCATTTTGCGGTATTCCTGTTCTGCGCCTCGGCCAGGTTCGATGAGTACAGCGCCGTTGAATATCTCACGAGCTTGTGATTCGTAGATGACCGTTCCGCTGAAGACCGGCGTTGCCAGCTGGTCAGCGAGGTACGCGACAAGATCCTGGTATCTGCCTGGTGATTTTAGGAAGACCGGCGTTGCCGTCTCGGGCCATACGATGAGGTCCAGCTGGTCGGTTCCTTGTTGCCGGGCGGCATCCGCACAGCGCAGTGACAGGTCGATTAGAAGGTCGAAAGTCTTGTGCCTCAGCTCCCGGCTGAACTTGAGATTTGGATCGATATTTGGCTGCACAATACCCACGTGTGCGGATCTGCTTCCGCTCGTTTGGGGTCGAGTGATCCCGTAGATGACCGGTAAGGAGAATATGATTGCCGTTAGAACGAGGTGCTTCAGATTCTTCTTTCTGAGCGTATGATAAATGGCGACATTGAGCATGACGAGCCAGAACGAAATTCCGTATACACCGTAGACAGCTGCCTGCTGAATGAATATGGGATAACGCGCCTGTGTGTAGCCGAAGGTCAGCCATGGGAATCCCAGTTCGCCGATTCCCCGTATATACTCCAGTCCGACTATGGCAAATGCGAATGACCATGTTCCGATCTTTCGCACAGCGAGCGCCGCCACTCCGAAATATAGTCCTGCATAAAGAAACAAGAGGAGGAGTCCGAAGACGATAAGGAGTTTTATATTCATTTCGATCTGTAGGAAGACGATCCAAAATAGTGTGAACATCGAGAATAGGAATCCGAATACTATGCCGGACGCGAACGATTGAACTGGGCGCGTGTCTTCGAGGGCAAATAGCAAAGGAACGAGGCCGAACCAGGCCAGAAAGTGGAGCGGCAGGGGGTGGAAGGCAAGGGACATGAGTGCAGCTGAGATGGCAAGCAATATCAGCTTGCGGTACGAGTCAATGGTCGGTATAAAGGTCATCGATGATTTCAGATTGTGACGAGCTGTTCCTTCTGCGCCGATGCATAGAATGCTTCGGTGACCTCTGCGATCAAAAGGCCGTCCTCACTGCAGATAGGTGCTTCGGCTTTGCGTGTAAGGCAACCTACGAACGTATCTATCTGTGATTCATACGATGTCTTATATATATTCTTATGGGCAATCGTTGGTGTGACGTTGAATAGTTCGCCATGCAATTCCTTCTGAATCTTCAGTGGATTGAGGAGCGCAGCTCCCCGGTTGCCAAAGACGTTACAGTAGAGAAAGTCCTTCTCGAAGAGCAGAGACCAACCGACTTCTATTGTCAGTAAGGTGCCGTCGGTGAAATTTATGATGCACATCGCTGTGTCCTCGACCTCGGCTTCGGCCTCTTTTCTGTGAACTGAGGAAAATATGTTTTTTGGCCTTTTGTTGGCAAGTAGGTAAAGGGCAATGTCGAGGAGGTGTACACCGAGGCTCAGGAAGGCACCACCACCGATCGATAGGCTCTCCAGTCGTACCGGGCTCAGGATCCATTCACGCGTTCCAATGAGCCAACCGGCTTTGGCGTAGTATATTTCGCCCAGTTCGCTCTCCCTGATGAATTTCTTCAGTATCTGCACATCAGGACGCAGCCTATTATTCATGGCGAGCACGAACTTACTTTCTGCTTTCTTTGCGACTCTTGCCATCTCACGGGCTTCACGCAGGTTCAGCGCCATTGGTGTTTCGCACAAAACATGCTTACCGTACTTCAGAGCGGCAACAGACATCGGCACGTGCAGGTAGTTTGGTGTCGCGATCACCAGTGCGTCGATCTCCGGGTCCTGAACGATCTCCTGAAAATCGAGGTATCTCTTGGTGATACCGTATTTCGAACCCAGATGGTCGATCTTCCTTGGGTCGGTGTCGCAGATTGCGGACAGACGACACTCGCCATGCTTGGTTATAAAGGGAAGATGGGCGATCTGGGCATGGGCGCCACATCCGACCACACCGATGTTCAGTCCTTTCTTCATTCGGGAAGCGTTGCTAAACGCCGAAATAGAGAGTGAATTCGTGAGGGTGCGGTCTGATATGCACTTCTTCGAACTGTTTTGTCTTTACTTCGATCCAGCTTTCGATGAGATCCATGCTGAAGGTATCACCCTGGAGCAGGAATTCGTGGTCCTTCTTCAGAGCTTCGATTGCCTCGAACATGTTAGATGGTAGGCGTTCTTTTTGCTCCGGTTTGATCTTATTTCTTATGCCGTCGATGCCGGCGAGGACCATTGCCGGGATCGTAAGATAAGGATTCGACATCGCATCGGGGAGGCGGTATTCGATGTCGAGCATCTTTTGGTTCTTTAGATAGCCCGGTACTCTGATCGCCGTTGTACGGTCGGCATAGGCAAAATCAGTGTAGGTGGGGGCTTCGAAGCCAGGGATGAGCCGTTTGTAAGAGTTGGTGCTGGGATTGGTGATCGCACACAGTGCGCGTGAGTGGCGCAGGATGCCCCCGATGTAATTGAGCGCCATATCACTGAGGTTGTATTCTCTATTCGGCGCATAGAAGAGCGATCGGTTCCTGCTTCCAAGATATTGATGGAAATGCATCCCGTTGCCTGGTTCATCGAAAAAAGGCTTCGGCATGAACGTGACCCACCTGCCGTGTTTCAGGGAGACACATTTTATCAGGTACTTTGCGAGGAAGACGTCATCTGTAGCCTTGACCAATGGTTCAAAGACGAGTTCGATCTCAACCTGTCCTTTTTCCCCTACTTCATGGTGATGGTATTTGGACTTCACATTGCAGGCAGAGAGTGCCTCCACTATCGCGTTACGTACGTCGTATGACTGATCCTGCGGTGGTCCTACGTGATATCCGCCTTTCTTCCTCGTCGGGTAGTGGACGCCAGGCGCGTCCATCTGTTGGGGACCTATCCGGAAAAAACTGTAACCGGGGCCTTCGCCGTAATTACACTCGCTGAGTATATAGAACTCGAGTTCAGTCAGAAAGTGGGCATCGGTTTTCAGTTCTTTGCGTACATATTCCGCTGTTCTCATGGCGAGGTTCCGCGGATCGCGCAAGTACGGTACGCGAGTATCGGGCGAATGTATACTGCAGAGGAACGAAACCGTCTTATGTTCGAAGAACGGATCGAAGAAGAGAGTGGATAGGTCCGGGAAGAGGAGCATATCTCCCTTTTCAACCACCTTGTAACCGGGCAAGCTGGAACCGTCCACTCCGACGCCATTGTCGAGGATCCATTCGAACCGCTCGAAAGGCACGGTGATATGATGGAGCGTGCCGATGAGCGAAGGGTACTTGAGATCGACAAACCTCGTGTCGAGGCTCTCGAGTTTCTTCTTCATGTTCATTATCGCTTGTTTATTCATCGCCATTATTATAGGTAAATTCCTATTTTTGTCAACGAAACAATTTTCTTGACTTCAGGCTTCATTTAGCTATAGTTTTTTATTCAAGGAGGAACATCATGGCCATGGCGAAGACAAAATATGTTTGGATGGATGGAAAATTCGTTGACTGGGATGATGCGAAGATCCATATCATGTCGCATGTTATACATTATGGAACTGGAGTCTTCGAAGGTCTGAGGTGTTACGATACACCGAAGGGGCCAATGATCTTTCGTTTGAAAGAACACACCGACCGCCTCTTCAACTCGGCGAAGATCTACCGCATGGAGATTCCTTTCACACGGGATGATATCAACAAAGCGACCATTGAACTCATCAAGAGGAATGGATTGAAGGCGGCATACATCAGACCCATTGCCTTCCGGGGTTATGCTGAGCTGGGTGTCAATCCGTTCCCGTGTCCGGTATCGGTGACGGTGGCCACGCTTCAGTGGGGCAAATACCTCGGGGACGAGGCGCTCGAGAATGGCGTAGATGTGATGGTCTCTTCATGGAACAGAATGGCACCGAACACATTCCCTGCGATGGCGAAATGCTGCGCGAACTACATGAATTCGCAGCTGATAAAGATGGAAGCCACGCTCTATGGTTTTACCGAGGGAATTGCGCTCGACAACACTGGATATCTGAGCGAGGGTTCTGGTGAGAACTTGTTCGTCATAAAGAACGACGTTATATATACGCCCCCGCTGCATGCCAGCATCTTGCCGGGAATTACTCGCGATACTGTCATGACCATTGCCCGCGATCTCGGTATGGAACTCATCGAAGAAAAATTGGCAAGGGAATTTCTTTACATTGCGGACGAAGTATTTTTTACTGGCTCTGCCGCGGAAGTGACCCCGATCCGCTCAGTCGACAAGATCACCGTCGGAGCAGGTAAAGCAGGGCCGATCACAAAGAAACTGCAGAAGAGATTCTTCGACATCATTGAGGGCCGTGCCCCGGATAAGCACGGTTGGCTCACGAAGGTCGTTTGAGGACGAGAAGATCGGTGTGATAGTTTCTGTGTTTTCAGTGTCATGAAGGTTGCCATCGGCGCTGACCATCGCGGCTTCAAGACCAAGTCGCTCATCAACACTTATCTCAAAAAGCGGGGGATAGAGGTTTTTGACCACGGCACGCTTTCAGAAGAGCCGGTCGATTATCCGGACATCGCCCGGCACGTTGGAACGTCTGTCGCCCTGAAGCGTGTGAAATTCGGCATATTGCTTTGCTATAGCGGTCAAGGTATGGTGATGGCAGCCAACAAAGTGAAGGGAGTACGGGCTGCGCTGTGTGTTAACAAGATAAGTGCCCGATTGTCCCGTGCCCATAACGACGCAAATGTTCTCGTATTACCCGCCGGTTTCATGCCATACGGTAGGAAGATGAGGGAGATAATAAATACGTTCCTTACGGCAAAATTCGAGCGTGGTCGTCACCTCCGTCGCGTCAGGAAGATGGAAGAATATAAAGGGAGTAGAACGATGCTGAGCCGGCCATGAAGATTCTTCCAGTGGCGTTCGATTCTCTTGGTGTGCGGAGCATGGCTACCTTCGTAGAGACATCGGATGTTCGTATCTTCCTCGATCCCGGAGTATCGGTATCTCCGGACCGATATTCCCTGCCGCCCCACCGTATTGAGCTCGACCGTCACAGGGAAATGTGGCAAGCGATCACGAAATGGGTAGAGATGTCGGATATTGTAGTCGTGACGCATTATCACTTTGACCATCATAATCCCGACCATCCGGAGATTTTCGACGGGAAGGATGTTTTTCTCAAGCATCCTCGCGAATTTTTAAACCAGAGTCAGAAAGAACGCGCCGCTACGTTCCTGAGCCGGATCGAGAAGTATGCAAAATCCATCAACATCGCCGACGGTAAGGCTTTCAGCTTCGGCAATGCCCGCATTACGTTTTCCGAACCTGTGCTCCACGGTATCAATGCTCAGCTGGGGTATGTCGTCCAGGTTCTGATAGAGGACGACCAAAGGTTTCTTTTTACGTCGGACGTGCAGGGTCCTCTGAATTCAGGTGCGAAGGACTTTGCCATTGACATGAGTCCGAACATGATGATCGTTGACGGTCCGGCGACCTACCTTGTCGGTTCCCACTACAAAAAGGCAGATATCGAGAGGGCGATCGACAATCTTTCCGGGATCGTTAACAAGTGCCGGCTCACGAATTTGATCGTCGACCATCACTTGCTTCGCGATTTGAACTGGTTAACCTACCTGGAAGCGATCAGCAAATGCAAACAGGGATTGACGGTGTGTTCGGCTGCCGGTTATCTCGGAAAGGACGAAGATCAACTCGAAGCAAGACGCAAGGATATGTACGACGGTCAGCCCTATTGACGGATTCAACTGTGGATAATTTGGTAAAAGCTGTGGATAACTTATTCGCATGAAATTTCGGCACTTATATGTTTCTTTTAATATGCCATTTTATGGGTTATCCACAAACTCATGCAATAACGCAGAATCCCTCGTCAGGTGTTTTTTGCCCGGAATAAGGCGGGTCTTGTGAAGAAGAGGAGTGATTTGACCGAGATCCGAGATCTGCAGGCAAGGTATGAGAGCATACTTGCTGAGATCGGAAAGATCATTGTCGGTCAGAAAGAAGTCATCGATCAGGTTCTCCTTTGCCTCTTCTGCAACGGTCATTCTCTTATCATCGGCGTGCCTGGTCTTGCAAAAACACTGCTTGTCAATACGATAGCGGATATTCTCGAGCTGACCTTTAACCGGATACAATTCACGCCCGATCTGATGCCGGCCGATATCACCGGTACGCACGTGATCGAGGAAGACCTGAGTACCGGTCGCAGGAATTTCCGTTTCCTCAGGGGTCCAATATTCGCCAATGTCATCCTGGCAGACGAAATCAACCGGGCTCCGCCGAAGACCCAATCCGCCCTCTTGCAGGCGATGCAGGAGCATACGGTGACCTACGGCGGCGATACGCATAGTCTATCCCTACCGTTTTTCGTCCTTGCTACCCAGAATCCGATCGAACAGGAGGGCACCTATCCGCTTCCTGAGGCCCAACTCGACCGCTTTATGTTCACGATCATGATCGATTATCCGAGTAGTACAGATGAGATTGAAATCGTGCGGACGACTACGTCGGCTTATCAGGTGGAGTTGGAGAAGGTGGTCAATGCCGACAAGTTCATCGGCTTCCAGCGGCTGGTCAGGAAGATGCCGGTTGCCGACGATATCGTCGAACGCGTCGTCAGATTCGTTTCCCTAACCAGACCCAGCAGCAAGGCTGCGCCGGAGAGTATAAGACGTTATGTTTCCTGGGGTGCGGGACCCCGCGCTTCGCAGTATCTCATACTTGGAGCAAAGGCACGGGCAGCGGTCAGGGGACGCTACTCTCCGACCATCGACGACGTAAAGAGCATAGTCCATCCGGTCTTGAGACACCGCATCATCACCAACTTTGCCGCCGAGGCTGAGGGGGTGAAGTCTGACGACATTATCGATGAACTCCTGGATTCGGTGTGATTGTAGCAGGCCCTACGTAGTTATTATCGATGGGTCAAGATTGAACAGAACAGTAAGAACTCCGATAAGGACGAAATAGAGCAGAAAAATACGCCTTTCACGGAAATCCTTCTGAATGCACACATAGCTGCTGGCCATTCCTAGCGGAATGCAGGCTGCGAATAGCAGAGGATATCGAAGAATGATCGGTAACGAGATATAAGATAGCAAGACCATGACCGCATTGACGGTCCTGCCTTTCTTCAACCCGATGAGCGTAAAGAGCGTGGTCGTGTCCGTCTTCAGGTCGCCTTCGTAATCGGCGAGATCCCGGAAATTCAACGCAAGGAATAAGGGTACAACGATGAAGATCGACGCTCGCAAAGGGAATGAAAGAAATGGTCTGGATGATTCATACAGACTATAACCGGCTATCGCGGCGAGCAATGCTCCCAGTGCGAGCATAAATATCGACAGCGGATAGAAGCGTTTCAGCCGGAATGGTTTTGACGAGTATGAGAAGTGCAGGATGTTGCCTAGAATGACGATGAGGAAGGTGCGATAGCTAATGCCAGCCGCCAGGATGAAGGAGGTGATCAGGCAGATCACGGCCAGTTTCTGGTATGCTCTGATCGATATATCACCATCATTGACTGGCGTGCGTTTCCTGGATATGGTATCGGCCCTGATGTCATTGATGTCATTAAGAATGACCGAAGCCTGGAAGGAGAAGAAGACCGATAACAGAATGAGGCAACTTTCCAGGAAGTAGATCGGTTCGTTGAATATTCTCGCGCCGAGAAAGATGCCGAATGCGGTGGGAAAGAGGTAATGGATCGCTATGTAGGGCCGTGAACCGTATAGCAGATATCGCAGTATCTTAATCATTCATCCGTATCCTGTCCAAAGCCATACTGGCCGGTTTGAAGTCGGGATTGATTTTCAGGGCTTCTGAATACATCTTTATCGCTTGGTCAATCCGCCCAGATGCCTGCGCGATGAGACCGAGATTGTAGTAGGCCTCAGACTGGAGCGGGTTGATCTTAAGCGATCTCTCGAAGTGGTCGCGTGCCTTGTCGTATTCCCTGCGTACCATGCAAATGGCACCAAGATTGTTATGCATCACGTCATTGTTCGGTTCATAGATGAGCGCTTGTGAGAACGAACGCTCTGCCTCTACCAGGTCACCCTTGGCGTAGTGTGCCATGCCCATGCCCGCATGCGCGAGTACTGAACGACCATCATAGTATAGTGCTCGCTCATACTCGGCTATCGCCAGCGTATAATTACTGGATTGGAGATGGTAATCTCCCCTGATCTGGTGAAAACGTGATCGGGACATGCCATATTTCTCCCCATAACGCAGTAACGAATCCATTTCCGCTGCAGCCCCTCTCCGCGCCGCGGCCTGTCCAAGTAGGGTAATGAATTCGACAGGTTCGATATTCGCTATGACCGCATTCCTGTACAGGCGGTGGGCACTTTCATGCCTGCCTTTCTGGATATATGCCTGGCCAAGAGAGAGTATGGTTTCATAATCGGGCGGTTCTATTGCATTGAGTACGGCAATGCCCAGATCGCTCCTCCCGATGTACAGATACGATTGGCCCAGTCTTTTCAGGATTTCGTTGCGCTCCTGGAGTGAATAGGAGGTTTCGAAATGCACCGCTGCCTCGCCGTAATTGCCGTCGACAAAGTAGTTCCATCCGGCGAGTCTGTGCCCGTACGCTTCGATCTTTGACCGGTCAAGCGGTATGATGCAGGTGAACGTAGCTTGCCCGAATATGACCGAGAATCCTCCAATGAATGACAGCAACGTGCAGATCGCACCGGATAGATACCTCCGAAGGTAAGGTGGTGATGTGCGTTTCTTCATTGCCGGAGCGACGTAATTAATAAAGAGGAAATATGACAAAGTAATGAAGAAATACATGAAACCGATGGCAAGTGCGGCAATGAGGGCGGAGATCGTAAGAATGATGAAACGGGTTGAAGATTGCTGCTCCAGTGATGCCATCTTCACCAAATGTACGGTCATCAGCGCGGTGAAAAAGATAAGGTAATGTACAGAATTATCGAATATGAACGGAAAGTACGGTCGGATCAATACGATCGCATAAATAATGCCCAATAGAGTGCTGAGGATCAAAAAGAGCGATTTTTTGAATGCGAGGATGTTCTTGGCAAATTCACGGTCATATCGTTTGAGGACCAGCCATCCGACCGCGAATATCGAGCAGATGAAGATGATCGAATAGTTCTGGCTGTCGATACTCAGTATTCCGGCGGTTATTATGGCTCGATAATTCAGTCGGGATATCCCGAGGAGGCCGGGGATCTGAGCGACCGTGTTGGGTAATACACCGTGGATGAAAATGATCAAATATGCGATGATCGGGGAGACCAGGACCTTCCAGGCGCTCTTTGTCATCACCCATACATACATTGCAGCACCCACTAAGACTGCGATGATCTCGATGCGTTGTCCCCAGCTTGCCTGTAGCAGATCCCGGGTGAAGTCGAAAAATTTGTAGATTTGTGTGAATTCTTCGATTCCTTTAAGGTAGGTCAGTTTATACCCGCTGCCTCTGGACACGACGATGTCGATGAACGGCGTGATCACGATGACAGAGAGACCGATCAATAGTGGTTTTGCTACTACGCCGGGTTTTTCTCCAGTCATGAGAACGAAGAACAGACAGAACCAGACAAAGAGTGAGATGTAGAACAGAGGGAAATGTGAGAATATCATATAGAAGGAATTCTCAGTGAGGGGTGTGAAGCCAAAAACCTGCGTTCCTTCGAACGCACTTTCGAAGATATTGCGGACAGTGATGATTGAGAACAACCCGGTCAAACCGAGCCCGAAAGAATATCTCTCTTTTTCAAGTTTTCTGATTATCGATTCGATGCTGACACCTTTCAGCATGGCAAAAAAAGGGGGAGTTGCCTCCCCCTTTTTACTGCTTTTCCTTTTATTCGAGGATCACTTTTCTCGATGCGTCGATACCATCGTATTCGAGTTTGAGGAAGTAGACACCTTTCGGGAGGTTGGCACCGGCGTTGTCCTTGCCATTCCATGTGACCGTGTAGGTACCCGCTGATTTGTATTCCTGGACGATCGTTGCAACATGCTGACCTGCTATGTTGAACGCATGAATGCTCACCATCCCACTGACCGGCACCGTGTAAGAGAAACGCGTCAAGTCAACGAAAGGATTGGGGCGGGTCTGTCCAAGAAGATTCTTCGGAGCAGCGATTTCGTGCTCCTCAACCGCGGTATTGGACCATGCGTCAAAATAGACGGGCTCACCACCTGCAGCGACATAAGCGAGCGCCGGTACGCCCACGGACTGCCAGGTCATGATCGGCCTGGTGAATTCAGGTTCGTAATCATTGAACGTATCCGGGGATGCCCATGTGGTGTCCGTATCCCAGTATCTGGTAGCAATGATCGGTTCGGTCCATTGTGTATCATTCTGGGTGACAATGTAACTGATATATGGAGTGTACATGCCAGAAGTGTCGTACACGGTAATGCTCGGCAGAACCTCATGCTTATAGTACGATGATAAGAACCCCGGTGTTGACCAGGTCGCGCCTTCATCCTGTGTCCAGGCCCACCATAGATCGTAATCATATGGATCCGAAGACCAGCGCCTCGGCCACACGACCCAGGCATCATCCGTTCCATCGTGGGAAGCAGCGATTTGCGGACCCTGTTTTATGAGCGTATCGGTCTCAACGACCTGAGAACCGGCCCAGGTAGAGCCGTAATTGGTGCTGACGCGGGCGTTTATGTTCTTATTACCACCCGAGGGTTTGTACAGATACGCATCCATAATGGTTCCGCCGCTGCCATAGGTGACATCCGGATAGCCCGAGCCGGCGAACTGGATTTGCACGGCGGCTTCCCATGAGGCTCCATAGTCGAGTGACCGTGTCCACCAGATGCCGTCCGAACCAGGGCCACCGAGCGACTTGTGGTACGCGCAGTAGAGGTAATAGCCGGTCGGCCATTCTGCACGGTCTGAACAGACCGAGTAATTGGTGACCGTGTCATCGGTAGACTCGATCCATGCTCCGCTCATTACTCCTGCATCGTCGTACCTATTACCGTAAATATTACCGTTTTGGTGGGACGTACGGACAATGACATGCCAGTAGCTGCCGGTCGGACCGTGGATGATCTCGGGCTCATAGACTGCTTCTGTGCCCCAGGTAAAGCCGCGCTCATATGCCCAGTTCAGGCCGTTGTCGAGTGAGATGAATATGCGCACGACCGAATCGACGCACGCGACTGCGGCTCTCACCGTATCGCCGCGGTGGTAGTCGACCGAAATCGCTTCATCGTCTATGTCGGCGAGCATAGCCCAGGGATTGAAACTGACCGCTCCATTATAGATGATGATGTCGTTACCCCATCTCATGATCGGGTCCTCGGCAGGAGTGATTTCGATGGGATCGGGCAGTCTCGTTTCCTGTACGGGCTGCATCAGGCTTTTGTATTCTTCAAGCAGTTGATTGTATCTTTCCATATCACGGTTGACTCTCGCTTCCATCATCTGTTCCATGAGCGGATGGACTTCTGGAAACAGGTCTGCACTGATCTTCGTGCCAGGATTAGGGATCGCTACGTCATCGGAGACGTTCTTCTGCTGTGTCGCGAATGCAACGGCACATATCACTAACATCATTACGGCTTTCTTCACTTGACCTCCTTATTGGTTGAAAAGAACAGAATCTCAATTATGTATGCCATATCACCCCCTTTCCAAGAAAATATTCTATGTAGTGACTTCTGCAATAATTATATCTAATGAAGATTCGATGTCAAGGGTCGTGTGAACCGTCTACACCTTGCCAGTATTCTTATCTATCCCAAGATCCAGGGAGATTATGCATCAGGTTCTCGAAGAAGAGAACGCGTGACACAAAAAAAGAGGGCTACACTGTCGCCCTCTTTCTTAGTGAATACCTGGTCAGGTGACGTCACTGTGCTACATCGTGGAAGACGAGTCCGGAGACGAGTTTCGGGTAAAAATCAGTTGATTTCTGCGGCATGCGTTCTCTGTTTTCAGCAACCTGCTTAACCTGCTCTGGCCTGGTTGAATTCATCATGAGCGCGAGTTGGAATTCGCCTGAATCTACTTTTCTCATTGTTTCTTCGGCACCACGTTCGTATCTCACATGTTCCTCTATCTTTGATGGATCGATCCCCAAGACGTTTTCAATGAGCATGGTATGCAATATAGCGACATCGAGACCGCGATACTCATCACTCCGGTCGGGGAGTAGTTTCTTCATTGCGTCTAATGATTTAGATCTCAAGATGTAGGCGGTGATCGCGCTGTAGAACCCAAAAGTTCCTGGTCCTCCCGTTTCCATGTCGCTCATGATGCTGGTTCGGTCGGTTTTCTTAATATCGAAATATTCATTCGTTTTCTTCAGGAATTCCTCGAGGTTGAATTCAGGTGGGTTCATGATGAGCCGGTGCGTGGGCAGGATCACAAGCCCCGGATCCTCGATGTTCACGAGGGTTATCAGCTTGTAGTTTGCCGGGTGTTCAGGATCGATCCCTTCTAGTTCGCTCCGATAGTTGTATGCCGTCTCATATCGGTGGTGTCCGTCTGCGATGACGAATATCGAATCCTTCAAGGCCTCAGCGATTTTTTTGATGACCGCGGGTGAATTGATTGACCATATCTTGTGGGTGACGGCTTTTTCATCTTTGACTTCGAAGAGCGGCTCTTTTGTGCAGTGTTTATCGAGCGCCTTGTTCACAGTGTTCTTCGTATCCGTGTACAGGAGGAAGACTGGTTCGAGGTCCTTCTGGGTGATACGCAGTAAGTTGAGTCGATCGGCCTTTGGTTTTGAAAGCGTTTTTTCGTGAGGCAATATGTTACCCTTGCCCAGCTCCTCGAGTGCGACCAGGCACATGAACCCTTTTCTCGTATACATCTTGTCGCCGATCGAGAATTCCTGCCAGTAAGGATAGATCGCCTCTTTGGTGTCCTTGAGAAAAATCTGATTCTTGTACCAGTCATCGTAGTAGCGTTTTGCATCGGCATATTCTTTCTGGCGGTCATGCCCTTCGGCATATTTGGTGAGTACGAGGTGTACGAAGCTGTACGGGCTTTTTTCCCTATAGGATTTCTCCATACGGTCCGTGATCTGGTCATACGGCTGGGTCACAACGTCTGCGAGGTTCTCGATCTTTTCCGGATTGTACCTAATTCCTCTGAATGCTTTTATTTCCGGCATTATTTCTCCTTATTGTTCTCGTTCCACTCTTATCCACTTGCAGCAGGCGTGCAATTTTTCGTACCGAGGGCCTAATTTTTTAAGGCATCCCTCACGAGCTCGGCAATCTGAACCCCAGCGCGTAGCTGACCTTCCGCGGTTTGCGCGCCGATGTGTGGTGTAGCGATGACCTGATCGAGAGAGAATAATTTGTGCTCTTTGGCGGGTTCGACCTCGTAAACATCCATTGCCGCGATCCGCACCTTGCCGCCGGTAATGGCGTCGTGTAATGCATTTTCGTCGACCACGCCTCCACGTGCGCAATTGACGATGACCACGCCTTCCTTCATTTTGTCAAAAGCCGTCTTGTTGAGTATATGAGTCGTCTCTTCGGTCTTGGGGATGTGGAGTGAAATATAATCAGACTCTTTCAGTAAGGTGTCCAGATCGACGACCTGGGCGTGCTCGCTGCTCTTCACATACGGATCAAAGGCGAGGACCTTCATACCCATTGCAATCGCCCGCTTCGCCAGTTCGGTGCCGATTCGCCCGACACCTATGATGCCGAGTGTTCTGCCGAACAATTCATAGCCTTTGAACTTCTTTTTCTCCCATTTACCGGCTTTGGTCGAAACCGTCGCCTGGGGCAGACGGCGTGCTGCACTGAACATCATACCGAGTGCGAGTTCAGCAACTGAGATCGATGTTGCCGCCGGTGTGTTGATCACCTTTATGTTCTTTTCTTTTGCCGCATTGCGGTCTACATTGTCGAGCCCGACTCCGGCGCGTCCAATGACCTTGAGGTTCTTTCCGGCATCTATTACTTCTTTTGTCACCTTGGTCGCACTGCGTACGATGATACCTTCGTAGTCAGGTATTACCTTGATCAGTTCTTCGGGGGTGAGTCCAGTTTGTTCAACGGCGTCAATACCCGCTTTCTTGAGAACTTCAATGGCTTCCTTGGCAATCGGGTCAGAGACAAGAACTTTCATAAAACCTCCTTCGAAAATGAAATGCCTAGATCCCTAGACGCCTGAACGGCGAAATCTTTGCATCAGGCATTGGTAAATAGGTTTCATTATCTGCTTGATATCCTACAATTTAAGGATTTCGTCGATGTTCTTGATAACTTCCTTCACTTCGTCGAGCGTCAAGTCGCCCATGTGTGCGATCCTGAAGGTCAGTTCCTTGATCTTCCCGTATCCGTTGGAGATGGCAAATCCACGTTTCCCCAGTCCGGTGTTAAGGTCGGCGACACTTATGCTCTTTGTGTTATTTATGCAAGTGACTGTGACCGATTCGTATCCGGGCTCGGCATAAAGGCTGAAGTTCTTCTTTGCCCAGTTTTGCACATATCCAGCCATCTCACAGTGTCGTTTATACCTGTTCGCCATTCCTTCAGCCTTCATCTTATCGAGCTGTTTGTCCAATGCCCACATCAGACTGATCGCCGGGGTAGTAGGCGTCTGGCCCTTCTTGTCGAAATAGTCCCTAATGTCGAGAAGATTCAAATAATGCCCCTTGCCGCTCACTCCCTCTGCTTTCTTGAGCGCTCGGTCACTGACGATACCGATTGCGAGTCCGGGCGGCAGTGCGAAACATTTCTGTGATGAACTGACGCAGACGTCGATGCCGAGTTTCTCGACCTCGACCTTGTCGCCCATTAGTGAGCTCACCGTATCTACCAGCAGCAGAACGTCGGGATATTTCTTCATCACTTCTGCAATCTGTTCGATCGGAGCCCGGACGCCGGTCGAGGTTTCATTGTGAACGACGGTGACGGCTTCGTACTTCTTCGCTTTGAGTTTCTCTTCAATCATCTCTGGTTTCACGACCTTACCCCAATCGAGAGCGATCGCATCGGCGTTCTTATCGCATGCTTTGGCTATCTTGAACCAGCGTTCACTGAATGCACCGTACGTGCAGCACAGGACGTCCTTGTTCACACAGTTTCGGATCGCTGCTTCCATTAGTGCTGTGCCCGAAGCGGTCATGACGGTCGCGAAGTTCTTCGTTTCGAGTAATTCCTTCAGTTTGCTTATGATGCCCGTGTACAATTCGGTAAAGGCCTTCATTCGATGCCCGATCATCGGTTGAGCCTGGGCATCGAGGACTTCTTTCCTCACTTCGGTGGGACCTGGTATAAACAACTTCTTATGCATCATTCCTCCTTAGATTCTGTTGCCAAAAATTCGATGCACGTGGATGCACCCGGAGCTACACAGATGCGCAGATATCCATATGCATCTGATCTAATCAGTATGAATCATGTTGGATCTATTCTCTTATGATCCTTACCCATATTTCCCTGGTTCTCGGTCCGTCAAATTCACAAAAAAAAATGCCCTGCCACGAACCAAGTCCTACTTTGCCGTTTTCGACAAACAGCGTCCTCGATGATCCCATGAGTGCTGCCTTGATGTGCGCGTCGGCATTCCCCTCGGAATGCGCATAGTCTCCATGGTGCGGTACGATCTTGCTCAGTGTCTCGCCAATATCTTGTTGCACTGACTCGTCGTAATTCTCGTTTACGGTCACGGCAGCAGTGGTATGGGGGCAATAGACGTGGACGACCCCATCGGAGATCTTAGCCTTTGCTACGAGGCCTTGAATTTCGGCCGTAATATCGACCATTTGAATGCGCTTCTCAGTACGGACGCTTATTTTTTCTGTCATCGGAGAATTATACCGAACAGAGGTCGTTTGTCAACACGATACGCGATGTGGAATACTGGATTATCTTTACTGGCCGCTCGATGAGGACGATCATCTCAGAATTCAGAACAACATTGGGCCGAATGTAAGAACGTCAATCACAACGGATATGGCAGATCGATTGCCTGTGTCATCCCTTCTTGACAATATTCTGTCAGTGGTTATCATTAACGTGATGAAGCGCATTCAGGACGCACCACTGCTACATTCCTTGAACATAATCGGACGTATCTCAATGAGGAAGCACACGCTGCAGCAATTGAGGAAAGAGGTCGAGAAGATACTGCGACAAATGTACCGTAATACCAAGGTGTCGGTATTTCTCGATGAAAAAGACCTTGTCCGCCGGAAGAAGGCATCATGTGAGAATGATCTGGCGTTATTGATCGGCAAGAGCAGGAAGGCTGTCATCGTCAACAAGGGAATTGACACCTTCTGCAGGCGCCGCCGGATAACGCCGCCGCCAGCATCAGTTCGCGGCATCATGGGGGTACCGTGCCTTTACCGCGGCGAGTCATGCGGTGCCATCATCCTGTTGAGGAGGGGAAGGGGTGATCCATTCACCAATGCAGACGCATCCGTTGTCGCTCTTCTTGCCGGTCGGCTCACCTCGGAGGCCTTCTGCGAGCAGGCAATTGCACAGGTGCACAAACTCGTCGAGGAAAACAAACGCCTGTGTCTTACCGATCCAATGACGAATATACCCAACCGCCGTTTCTTTGACTTGATCCTGGAACTTGAAGTGAAGAAAGCTAAGGGGTATACGCGACAACTCAGCCTTGCTTTGATCACACCAGATTGGGGCCGCGCGCGTCGCATGCCTGGCAGCAGCGCTCTGTTGATCCACCTTGCCAAGACCATCAAGAGAAATATCCGCGATACAGATTTCATTGCACGGTTCGGGCAGGATGAGTTCATGGTCCTACTTCCCGAGGCTTTGAATGAATCAGCGGTCAATGCAGCTGAGCGGGTAAGAAAGGCCATTGAACGCACTCCATTCGTCCACCGAGGCAAGAAGAAGAAAGTGACTATTTCAGTCGGTGTCGTTACCTATCCGAGCAGTGCCGAGAACCTTGAAGGACTGCTCGAGCAGTCGGCCAAAGCGCTCAATCGGGCGACTGAACTCGGCCGCAATCAAGTAGTGTCGCTATAACATCTTCTGCGGGGGGACAGCATCAGAAAAGGAGGAAAACATGAGAAAGTGCATGGGTCTGTTAGGTCTTTGTATTCTGTTGGCCGTCTTCTGCGGAGCGCCTGAAGAAGGTCCGAAGGCCGAAACCGAAAAGCCGGCCGAGAAGACTGGCGCCGACGTATACTATGCTACACTTGGTGAGTCAGAACTCCAGAGATTCATCAAAGCGGTGCCTGTATTCAAGGCTGCAGTTGAGAAGATTGAATCCGAGTTCGAATCTACAGAAGGCCCCCAGGATTTTGCGTCCATGCTCGGGCAGTATTCGATATTGAATGAGCGCGTTCCTGAACTCGAGGCCAATCTGAAGGCAGCAGGCATGGCATGGGAAGAATTCTGGCCGGCGATGGGCAAGACATACATGGCGATCGGAGCCGTAGTAATGGATTCTGTCATGACATCGATGAAAACCCAGATGGAAGGCACCCAGCCGGAGATGGTCAAGGAGATGGTGAAGGGTATGGAAGAAGCGAGCGAGATCTACAAAGAGGTCCCCCAGGTCAACCGGGACCTGGTCAGGAAATACTGGGCGCAACTTGCTTCGGTGCTGGAATTCGAATAGGATCAAACTATCTGGAGTAGTTCAGGGGCACAACGGGAAACCTTCGTGCCCCTTGTTCCATCTTCGCGCCGATGATGTAGCATGTCGGCAGGAGCATGTGAATATCCGCTGACGCGCAATCACTCGGAAAATTCTTGACCACGGTTGAGAACGAATATTACTGAAAACCATGGTGGGTACGATGAGAAGAATCAGCATGGTGACTATTTACTTTGCACTATGCACGGTATTACACGCACTCGAGTACGTAGAATCCTCTGTCGGTCTGCAGGACCCGCAGTGGGAATCAGGCCGTACCGAACTTGAATTGGCCGATATCAATGAAGACGGTAACGTAGACATCCTCTCCATAGGCGATCACGGCTCTCCGTACGTCAATACCCTCGAACACGGCATCATGGTTTGGTTCGGGGATGGCACTGGCAGTTGGAGCGTGTTTCAAAACGGCAACTTCGGTTACGGCGGCATAGCCGTGGGCGACTTGAACAACGATAATCACATGGACGTTGGTTACGGTATGCACCACAACTACTCCGGGACCGATTTTGGCGATTCGATCCTCGAGGCATCGCTGGGTGATGGAACGGGCCAGAATTGGATGCCGTGGGACGATGGCATATCGATCGGCAATCCCGACCAGTGGGGAATGTTCTGTACCGACCTCGCCGATGTAAACAGCGACGGCCTGCTTGACCTTGGCGCCAATTCTTTCGGCTACGGCGATGGCATACATGTCTTTCTGAATAACGGCGATGGGACCTGGGATGAGTGTTTCGGGTTCATCGGCGGAAACTCAACGATGGATTTTTGCTTCGGCGACATCAATGCAGACGGTAATGCCGACTTCGCTGCGGCCCATCAGTATGGAAGTGTATACCTGGGTGACGGTAACGGCAATTTCGCCGCCGCCGACGGGAATCTGCCGCCAGGCGGATTGGTCGGTAGACGGGGCCCGTCGCTCGGTGACATCGACAACGATGGCGATCAGGATCTCGCCTTCTGCAATTCCGACGGTGGCGTTGAGGTCTGGTCATGGTTGGGCAATGATACATGGTCCGACGCATCGGGGTCTTTGCCGGTTTCGGGATCCTACGTTGCCACCCAATTGTGTGACATGAATATCGACGGCTACATGGATGTCGTTGCCTTTGGCGCGGGGATAACCACCGTATGGTCAGGAGACGGCAGTGGGACCTGGACATCGGCCGCGATCATAAACACTCCCACGCCCGGTACGTTAGGCGCGCTCAGAGTGGGTGCCGATGCCGATCACAACGGCTACCCGGACATTGCCCTGGTCGCCAAAGAGGGTAGCATGTGGACCGCTGTCAATACCTTGAGATTCTTCAAAGAGATGTCGGTCACGGAGAGTCTGTTCGTATTCCCGGCCTATCCGAGGGGTGGTGAGGTGTTCAAGTGTGGTTCAGTGCGGTTCATCAAGTGGACATGCGGTGTGCCGGTCGGAGAGACGGCTCATGTCAGGCTCGAACTTTCCACATCCGGTGCGTCAGGGCCGTGGACGGAGATCGCCGATAGCCTGCCGGACAACGGCCGCTATCAATATACCGTTGCCCAGGGTATCAATTCCAGTGAATGCTACATCCGCTATACCGCGGTAACTTCCGGTGACACGGTCGATTGCATATCGGTTTTTCCATTCACTATTTCCGATGGCACGGGGGCGGACATAGCTGCTACGTGCCCCGCGAGCGGGAGGCAACGGATCTCGATCGTACCATCGGTCGGCAGCGGCGGCTTTGCTGTGCACATATCTACTTCAGGCGGGGACTCTAAACGCGCCGTGATCTATGACCGGTGCGGTAATTTAGTCCGGGATCTGATCGTGATCCGTGGAACGGGCCGTTTCGTTGTGCCCTGGGATGGCAGGGATGAGAGAGGTAGACTTGTCCCCGCCGGCATCTACTATGTCAGTGTCGCCGCAAATGACCGTGTTTTTACTGCCAAGGTGGTTGTGGTTCGATGATCAGGGTGTAGAATATTTCTTTACTATTTCGTTCAGTTCATCTTCTCTTTCAATCAGAACCTTGCGCGATTTGCTGCCCTGGAACGGTTCGACTACACCGGCCGCTTCGAGCTGATCGACGATCCGCCCGGCGCGCGCATATCCGAGGTTCAAACGCCTCTGTAGCAACGATACTGACGCGACCTGGTGTCTGAACACGAGGCGCGCTGCCTCTTCGAACAGCGGGTCAACGGTCATGTCCGTTTCCTGCTCTTCGACTACTTCCTCAACTTCCGTTTCAGGTAACTTCGGGTAGTATCCTGAATCGATGATTTCATCGATCTTCTCGACTGTGATTATGTTGGAGAGGGCCCGGCGTTTTTCGTCGAATGCTACATCCTTTGTGTCGGTGAATATCGTCCACAATTCTTCGTCGATAATAGAAGTAATGATTTCATCGATGTCGCCTTCGACATCCTTCAATTTCTCCCTCAGGTATATCCTGGCGATGAGTTGACTTATACCGCTGACTTCATCGGCGGCAATATACGCACCGTGTAACCTTACCGGCGTTCCTTTTCCCGGCGGCAGGAACAGCATGTCACCGCGTCCCAGGAGTGATTCCGCGCCGTTCATATCCAGAATCGTTCGCGAATCGGTTTTCGATGCTACCTGAAAAGCGATGCGGCACGGGAAGTTGGCTTTGATCAATCCGGTGATGACGTCGACCGAGGGGCGCTGCGTCGCCAGGACGAGGTGTATGCCGACGGCTCGCGACATCTGGGCAAGACGCGTGATGTTCTCTTCAATTTCGCTTGGCGCGGTCAGCATCAGGTCGGCGAGTTCATCGACGACAACGACGAGATAAGGTTTGTTCTTGCCTCCTTTTTTCCGCATCTTTTCGTTATAGCCATCGATATCGCGTACTCCTTCCCGGGCAAAGTGGCGGTAGCGCATTTCCATGATCGCGACCAGCTTTTCGAGTTCTCCGACCGCCTCTTTCGGTTCGGTGATCGCACGGCGCATGAGGTGGGGTATCGGATTGTACATCGGTAGTTCGAGTCTCTTTGGGTCGATCATGAGAAAACGTACATCCTCTGGCGTGGAATGGTATAGTATCGAGGCAATGAGCGAGTTTATGCAGACGCTCTTGCCCGAGCCGGTAGTGCCGGCAATCAACATGTGAGGCATTACCGCGATGTCCTCGCAGATCGGCATGCCGGTAATATCTTCGCCGAGAACGATGGCCAGTGGTGAAGGGTGGTTTTCGAAGCCTTCGGCTATGAGACCGTTCTTCAGATAGACGAGACTGCGCTCGCGGTTCGGCACCTCGATGCCGACCGCTGACTTTCCCGGGATCGGTGCTACTACCCTGATCCGAGTTGCCTTCAGGGCGAGGGCAAGGTCATTGTCGAGGTTAGCGATGCGGTTGACCTTTATGCCGGGGTCGGGCTGAAATTCGAACCTTGAAATGACGGGTCCGGATTCCACGGCAACGACTTTGCCAGTAACGTCGAATTCGGCGAGGCGTTTCGAAAGGATCTCGGATTCCCTTTTCAACTGGTCGGCGTCGATCCCGTATTTTTGAGTCGGAACCTGGAGAATATCCAGAAATTCCTGTTTGAAATCGATCTCTGCAGGCGGCTTCCGTTCGATCTTTGCCTGAACCGGTGCTGGTGCCCCGGCCTCGGGTTCTTTTTTCTTCTTCTTTTGAGGTTTTGGAGGTTTCTTCGATTTTTCAACCTGCTCTGGTCCCTTTATCCTGGGGAATACCTTTTCCCTGACCATCATAAGAATGACGACAACGATACTGAACCCGAGGATTATGTAGGTACCGACGTGGCCGAAGAAGTCGACGAGGAAATCACTGATGAGATAACCGAGAACGCCGCCGCTGCGCATGCCGGCGATCGGTATCGTCAAGAAGAGGGAGAGGAGCGTATCTGCTATCACACCGATCGGTATGAAATAAAGGAGGTGGCTGCGAATTCTTTTCTCTGTGTCGGCAGCCATGATATAGCCCGCGTATCCGAGGAGCGAGGGGATGATGAAGATGTACAGACCAAAGAGCCAGAAAAGACCGTATGATGAGTAGTGGCCAAAGAGGCCGCACCAGTTCTTGTACCTTTCCTGAGGATAGAAAAGGAATGAAACCTGGGCAAGCAGGAAGAGGATTGACAGCAGCAACAGGATGATACCGGAGAGTTTTTTCTTCTTTTTCGTATCCAATTCGCGGGCGATGAAGACCAGTATGCCTATCGCAGCAATGAGTAAGATCAATGAAATGATCGTGCCAAAACCGCCCACACCGAATTCTATTTATAAATTATGCCTTGTCAATGATCGGGCATCCAGCAGTCAATGAGAATCTTGATTTCTTACGAAAAGTGTATATTATTTTGCATGGCACGGGTGTTCATGTTCGATGTTAGTAGCGAACGCGAAGAGAACGTGCTCTCTGGCTTCGACCGGCTCGTCGATATCGCAAGAGGATTGGATATCGTTAAGAAGAAGTCGCCAACCGCCGTAAAAGTCCATGTCGGTGAAGTAAACAATATCAACTACGTCAATCCCGGATTTGTAAACAGGCTTGTAAGTTTAGTAGGCAAGGCCGGCAGTAAAGCATTCCTGACTGACACAACGACGCTCTATGCGGGCCGTCGGTACCGTGCCGATTTGCACATCGCTCTTGCCCGTGAGCATGGTTTTGATTTTGCACCGATGATAATCGCCGATGGCCTCTTTGGTGACGATTACGTCGAGATCGATGGAAGAAAGATTGCAAGTCTATTTGGACACATCGATACCATGTTTTGCGTTTCGCACTTCAAAGGCCACCTCACTTGTGGTTTTGGCGGTGCTTTGAAGAATCTCGGCATGGGGTGCAGCGCAAAAGGCGGTAAGCTGGAGATGCACTCCGGGTCGAAGCCATACGTCGACGCGGATCGATGCACTCAATGCCTTACATGCTTTGACTACTGCATACACGAGGCGATCATCCGGGCGGGAAGCGAGGTAGTGATAGACAGGAATGTCTGCACCGGGTGTGCAGGATGCATGTCCGTGTGCCCTGAGCGTGCGATAAAATTCTCATGGGATGCCGTCTCTTCAGATATTCAGAAGGGTATCGCTGGACACGCGGCCAGTACCATAAAGGACAAGAAGGTCTTCTATCTGAATTTTCTGATGAACATTTCTCCAGATTGCGATTGCTTCCATACAAATCGACCGATGATCGCCCCTGACGTGGGCATATTGGCATCTTTCGATCCGGTCAGCATAGATCAAGCAAGCTACGATCTCGTCAAGAAGCCGATCGACCGTCTCCATCCTGAAGTCGATCCTACGGAACAGCTTGCCCATGCCGAACGATTGGGTGCAGGAGAAAGGAAATATGACCTCGAAAGTATTTGACCTGCGGCGCAAAATAAAACGGCTCGAGACGCTCATCGATACTTCGATGGTCTTCTCGGGGATTCTCGATATAGACGAATTGCTCGATACGGTGATGCAGAAGGCCGAAGAAGTCATGGAGGCCGAAGCATCGTCGGTATTTCGTATCGACGAGAAACGCAAGGATCTCTACTTCATCACCGCTCGTGGTGAAAAAGGAAAAGAGGCGAAGGAGATCAGAGTGCCGATGGGGAAGGGGATCGTCGGCTGGGTCGCGGAACATGGCAAACCGTTGCTCGTGCCCGATGTTCGAAAGGACAGTAGGTGGTTCCGCGGCGTTGATGAGAAAACGAAATGGGTAACCCGTTCGATTCTCGCCGTTCCGTTGATCGTAAAGGGCAAGGTCATTGGTGTTGCCGAAGTACTCAACAAGAAAGGCGATAGGAAGTTTGACAAGGGAGATCTTGAACTCTTCGCTGCTCTCGGCAATCAGATTGCGATTGCCGTTGAGAATGCATCACTCTATAGTGACCTTGACAAACTGTTTCTTTCGTCGATCAGGGCGATCGTCGAAGCCGTCGATGCAAAAGATCCTTATACGCGCGGCCATTCGGGTAGGGTCGTAGAGTATGCACTGCAGATCGGACATGCGCTGACGGGCAACAAGGATAAACTCAAAGAGATAGAGATATCTGCGATCTTGCACGATGTCGGCAAGATCGGGATACCCGATAAGATTCTGGGTAAGCCGGGGCGTTTGACACGGCGCGAACAGATGTACATGGAGCGCCATCCGGAGTTCAGCGCCGCGATCGTCGAACCGATCGAATTGCTAAAGAAACTGAGGAAGAATATTCTGCACCATCACGAGCGGATCGATGGTGCAGGGTATCCAAACGGGTTGATCGGTAGTAGGATACCTCTCGTTTCCCGGATAATATGTATTGCTGATGCATTTGACGCAATGACCACGGATCGGCCTTACCGCAAGAGGAAGAGTACACGGACCGCACTACGGGAACTGAAGCGGCACAGCGGTTCTCAATTTGATGAAAGGCTGGTCGACATTTTCGTGACTGAATTGGCCAACAACAACTCACTATAACCGCGCAATTCGCGAATTCGGAAGACTCCACGTAGATCGCTCATCGTATTCGTGAAGACGTAACCGTCGCCTTTGCAGACGAAACGTCGATCGTAACCGTTCACCGCCGGATGATCCCTTACGTCCTCAATGCTCAATGAAACGTCTGTCACCTGCGGCGATTTTTGCAGCGCGTCGGGCACTTTTCTCCTTGTCCTTTATTTCCAACATGATGTCGAAGTCATGGGGTTCTGTTAATTGAAGAAACCGGCGGAATCCGCGTGCTTCCATTGTTTCGGCGTGGGCCTTAGTCGCACTTCCTTTCTTGCGCTGGCTGTAATCGACCATGGGGATACCGTCACGGCTCGTCCAGGTTCGGCCTGAGCGTTGTATACATTGCTGAATCTCTTCGCCGTTGTTGTTCCATCGGTGGTGGTATGCGTCGAACAATATGGGCAGCCCTACCGCTGTGTGTATTTTCAGACAGTCTTTCAGTGAATAACTATGTTCATCGTTCTCAACAACCAGCCTCTTGCGGATTCTCTTGCTCAGCATCCTGTAACGTGTGATGAATCTATCCAGGCTCTTTTCTTTTTCCTTATATACTCCACCTACATGAATTTGGATCTTTGCCGTTTTATCGAGATCCATCAGTTCCAGTACATCTGCATGGTATTCCAATTCGGCAACACTCCGTTTGAAGATTTCCGCATCGAGTGAGTTTATGAGCGTGAACTGGTCGGGGTGCATGGAGATTCTTAGATCATTTTTCCGTATGAAATCACCGATCACCGTAAATTCAGGTTTGAAGTATCTTTGCCAGTCGAATTTATTGATGGGGTGCGAGGCAAAGGGCACAAGGTCTGAAGTCACGCGAAAGAAATATAGTCTATTTTCGACGTTGAACTGGAGGATTCTGAGTAGACACGAGAGGTTGACTCTTACGGTCTCGATCAGCCTACTTTCGGAGTAATTCTTGAGGCGGAACGTGTGGTCAGAGTGGCAGTCGATGGACCGGTTAATACAAGGATAACCGATTCTCATTTTACGTTAATGATCCCTTCCTTTTCCTGAGTCACTGATATCGAGCAGTTCTTCCGGATAAGGGCGGAAGAAAGTTTGGTCCGTCAGGTACTTTTCACCGAAGCGGATGCCCCAGGACATTAGCACCTGTAGGTCGCTGCTCAGAGGTGCTTTTCCTTTGCGGTATTTTTCCAGGAGACTCAAGAAGAACGCTTTTTCGCCCTTGTTCAACCTGCCGGAGAAGTATCCCATGGCGTGCATCATAACATTTATGTACGATGTGTGGCGCGGTGCTCTTGCAAGGGCTTTGTAGAGATGTTCTCGATACTCTTCATACACCTTTGCCACGGGATTTCTTTCGTGGTTGGCGACTATTCTGCCCATGATCCTGAATTCCTTCTGACTGTACGCCATGAGCATGAATTTATTCTCGGCCTGGAATCGGATGATGTCTTTCATCTTCATTGTCGCGAATAAGGAACGAAATCTTGTGATCGTGTAGAGTCTGCGCAGAAAGTGCTCTCGGATCGTGAAGTTGCGCAGCCTGCCTTCGTCTTCAACCGGTAGATGAGGAAAATCGTTCAACACTGCGGCGCCGAATATGCCGCTTCCCTTACCGATTGCGGCCTTTTTCTCAGCGCTGGCATAGATCTTCACTTCTTTGATCCCGCATGAGGGTGACCGCGACTTAAGGAGGAAACCATCGATCTCATTCAGCGTAATGAGATAACGCCTGCAAAAATCCTTCATCGTTTCGGTGTAGTTGAGCCCCGTTGCCGGTTGCACGAGATTGTATTCGTTGGGCCTGCGGACGACCCGTACCGGCTCGCGAGGTACACCCAACCCTATCTCGACCTCCGGGCAGACGGGTCTAAAATTCACATGTGGTTTGAGTCGTTCTACGAATTCATCGGGGATCGAAAGACCGTTCCAGCGGCAGGCAGCAAAGCCGAGGCATTTGCTGACCACAACCTGCGGTTTGACGGACGTGGACATGGCAAATTTCCGGGTCTATGGATTGAGGCGGAATATTGCGAAGTTCAGGAGTGCGGCAAAGGTCACCCAGAGGATATAAGGAATGAGCAAGAAGCTTGCGATCTCAGAGACCTTTCGAAAGCGGATTATCATTACGAGGATGGCGATCCAGAGTAGTACGATAGTTACCAGACCGCCGAGCGGAGATTTCAGCCCGAAGAAGACGACCGACCATAATATGTTCAGAAGGAGTTGAACGACGAATGCTTCGATGGCGGCTTTTGCATGCGCCGAACGGGCGTATTGACGCCAGATGAGGAACATGGCTACACCCATCAAAGTGTAAAGGATAATCCAGACCGGTCCGAAGATCCAGTTAGGAGGACTGAATCCTGGTTTTTGAAGCGATGCATACCATGTCGGGATCTGTGGGGTCGTGAATAGGGATCCGATGATGCCTGCAAACTGGCACATGCCGATGCTCAGGATGAGTCTCCAGAACTCGGGTAGACGAAATTTATTCATGGCAACCTACTCTTATTCTAACTGTGAATGACAAGATGTCAACGGTATTAACGGAGACGTTTGTAATTTGCTGGTAACGAAGTAGGTATGGGACGTTGTGCACCGTCAAATCATTGACACCCGATATTTCTTGGCTAAACTATTCTGTATGTTGAGGAGGAATCCCCGGAAGCAATCGACATGGAAGTGGAAACGCTACGGTCCGTTGATTGAACAAGGAGTGAACGCATCGGTTCTCATCCCATGAAAATAGATATCGGTATATATTACGGGCCCATTGACCTGCTTGTATACCTCGTACGACAGAAAGAAGTTGACATATTCGACATACCCATTGCCCAGATCGCTGAAGAGTACCTTGATTTCATAAAGACGATCGACCGGGACGATTTTGAGGATGTGGCGGATTTTCTCTTTATGGCGGCGATATTGATCCGTCTGAAAGTTCGCTCCCTCCTTCCTCGCACACCTGAGGACGAAGAAGCAGGCCAGCCTATTACGCTCATACAGATCGTCGAGGAGTACAAGAAATACAAAGAGATCGCCCAGGCGTTCAGCATAATGGAAGCGGAAACGAGCAAGCAATTTCCGAGAATAGGAAAAGAGGAACCACCGCTCGAAGAAGGCGACCTGATGAGCCTCATCCTTGCTCTGCGTGACCTGCAACCAGTTGAAGACAAGAGTATCGTCGTCAAACGTCAGGAAATTCCGATCGAGCAGATAATAGATGAGATAAAAACATTGCTGCAGACATCGGGCAAGATCAACTTCCTGGAATTTCTCAAGGGAAAGAATGACATCCCGATTGCCGTTGCTTACTTCTTCGGCATGCTGGAGATCGTGAAGATAGGCTACGCGCGTGCCGAGCAGGATTCCATTTTCGGCGAGATATATCTTTATGCCGGCGCAAAAATGTAGTGTTGGATGTAATACGATCATATGAAAGCATATTGGCTGTTGTTACTTGACTGCGGCAAAGTCGCGAAGCAGTTGCCGCTCGGCAGAGATCGCTGTGTCATTGGCCGAGCAGAAGACACCGATCTCACCTTGAGTGGTCATGATGTGTCTCGGCACCATGCCGCCGTTTTCTTCCAGAGTGGTCGCTACTACATCGAGGATCTGAACAGCACGAACGGCACAATTCTCAATGGAGTATCCATTGAACACGAGGCGCTTGCTCAGGGCGATCAGATATCTATCGGCGAGTACACAATTCTGTTCGACGACGGCACGAGTACCTTATTCAACATCGAGGAGACCAAGGTTGCGCGGCGCGGCCGGGAGACGGCGATAATAAAAGACAAATTCGATAAGCTGGGCAAGAAGATCGACAGCAGATCGCTTCGCAATGAGTTCGAGGAGATAGAGAAATTCGTCCGTAAGAGCAGGAAGCGTCTTGCGACGCTGGCACATGCCGACAAGTTGACCGGCCTGTATAACCGTCAGTATTTTGACAGGATCGCGCCCCAGGAACTCAAGAAAGCGAAGGCAGCCCGGCGCCAGCTTTCGGTTCTGTTCATCGACCTTGATCACTTCAAAGCCATCAATGATGAGCACGGGCACAGAGCCGGTGATGAGGTTCTAAGGGCGATCGCCTGGTTGATCCAGAAAGCATGTCGGAAGACCGATCTTGTAGCCCGCTACGGCGGTGAAGAGATCGTCGCCGTTTTGCCCAACACAAATGGGCCGGATGCGGGTAAGATCGCAGAGGAAATACGTGGAATCATCGAGAATCAGTCAAAAGGCAGACTCAACATACCGGTGACCGTCAGCATCGGGTTCGCTACTTTTCCCGGAGACGGAAAGGATCTTCCGTCGATCCTCGACCACGCGGACAAAGCACTCTACCAGGCAAAGGCAAGCGGTCGGAATTGTGTAGCACGGTATCGTGAGTAAAGAATCAAAATACGTCGGGAATTACCGCTTGGTCGACATAATCGGCAAGGGCGGTATGTCCCGCGTGTTCACTGCTGTACAGGTACCGCTCGATCGCGTCGTCGTTGTGAAGGAGTTGGGTAAATCATCCGGTGCCGAATTCCGGAAGAGGTTCAAGAGCGAAGCTCTGATCACAGCTGCACTCGAGCATCCCAATATCGTTCCCATCTACGACTATTTCACAATCGGCCAGGCAAGTTATCTGGTGATGCAACACATCGATGGATTGAATCTCTCGGACATCATCGAAAGCGAGGCGCCTCTCCATCCGGTTACGGCAGCGACTATTGTTCGCGAGATATGCCTTGCGATCGACCATGCCCACAGGAACAACGTAATACACCGGGATATAAAGCCGACTAATGTTCTCGTATCAAAAGACGGCAGGTTGAAGGTCACTGATTTCGGGGTCGCCAAGGACGAGACAGCGCGGGATCAAACGCGCGTCGGCACGCTGATCGGTACACCATGCTACATGTCTCCAGAACAGGCAGTGGGCAGGAAATTGACTACCCAGTCGGATATCTTTTCACTCGGTATAGTGCTCTACGAACTCGTCACCGGTGTGAAACCGTT
Organism: Caldifarciminota bacterium; assembly: GCA_020343455.1. Lineage (GTDB taxonomy): Bacteria > Hydrothermota > Tepidihabitantia > SM23-42 > SM23-42 > SM23-42. The sequence goes on along the minus strand of CP070795.1, from coordinate 1,463,674 downwards.
CTGGGGTGAAACTGCGGATGAAATCACGGCAAAGATAGGTAGGGGCAAATACCGTTCACCTTTCTGGCTCGACCCCCATCACAGTGCCGGTCTTGCGCGTATCATCAACAGGGCACTGAAGAAGAACCTCAACCGCCGGTACGAAAGCGCGGCTCATATGATGCGTGATCTGGAAGAATTCACCGGATGGAAGAACATCGCGCATGGCTACACCATGATGAGTAAGTTAGTGAGTAGTGCGGAAGCAAAGAAAAGCACGACCACTATTGTCAGGCGGAAAAAGAAGGAAAAGAAGAAAGCCCGGAAGAAGGGCAACCCATTTTATCTTTATGTAGTTCTTGTATTTGTCGTTGCGGCGTTCATCTATATGCTCTTCCGGTTCATTAAGTATATGTGATGCATCGATGAAGTTTGTCTACTCGCCTCTTTACAAGGCGGACATAGGATTCCATGTCTTTCCGACCGAGAAATACGACCTCATACTGCGGCGGCTGCGAGCCGAGGGGTTGGTCGACGACGGAGATATGGTCGTTCCTCAGCGGCCGTCCGACGAGCAATTGCGTAAGATCGTAACTGCAGAATATCTCGATGACCTCCTCAACTACCGGATGACAAAACGTACCTATCCTTCGGAAATGCCGGTTAACAAGGATATCATCGATGCACAGATCCTGTGCTGCGGCGGTTCATACATGGCAGCACAGCTTGCGCATGAACACGGCATGTGCTATCACATCGGTGGCGGCTTCCATCATGCCTTTGCTGATCATGCCGAGGGATTCTGTTATCTCAATGATGTCGTTTTCAGTGCAGTGATGATGCTGGAACAAAGGGTAGAGAGGGTAGCGGTCATAGATTGTGATCTCCATCAAGGCAACGGTACCGCGAAGTTCTTTGAAAATGAGCATCGTGTGTTCACTTTTTCAATACACCAGGAACATCTCTACCCGGTCAAGCAGAAGTCCGATCTGGACATCGGTTTGCGCGGCGGGGCCGGAGATGATGAGTACCTGAAAGAGCTGAAGAGGGCGGTGGATCTTATTTTCGATGAATTCAGACCCCAACTGGCCATATATGTCGCTGGCGCCGATCCTTATGTCTTCGATCAACTGGGTAACCTGCGGCTAACCGTTGAGGGGATGATGAGAAGGGATGAATTGGTACTGCAGCGGGCGCGCGACAGGGCAGTGCCGGTCGCAACGGTTCTGGCCGGCGGCTATGCCGAGAATGTGGAAGATACCGTTGAGATACATTGTAATACGGCGCGCGTCATGCACGGAATGCCGTGACACGGAGACTCTCCGTGTCTTCGGGGTGTCGTTTATTAAGGAAAGGGGGTATTATGATCTCTATGATATTGTGTCTTATAGTGGGAGGTAACATGGTGAATTTACCCGCACCGGATTTTACCGATGCGTCGATCGAGGGATGCATGCAGAAGCGGCGGTCGGTCCGCAGTTACAGAGACAAAGAGCTAACGCTCGGTCAAATATCGAATATACTCTGGGCTGCGCAGGGTATTACGGAGAAAACGCGGGGTTTCCGCGCCGTCCCTTCAGCCGGTGCCACCTATCCTCTGGAGATATTCGTTGCGAAAAAGGACGGTCTTTACCGGTATCTTCCCGGTTCGCATACACTCAAGCGAGAGGCAGGTAAAGATCTCAGAAAGGACATCGCTAGAGCTGCCTTGGGGCAAGGGTTCATATCCGAAGCCGGCATGGTCGTAGTAATAACCGCGGTTTTTAAGCGCACGGCCTTGCGGTACGGCGATCGGGCAGTCAGGTATGTCCATATAGAGGCAGGGCATTGTGCCCAGAACATTCATCTCGAAGCGGTTGCGTTGGGGCTCGGTTCGGTCCCGGTCGGTGCATTCAGGGACGGCGAACTCAGCAAATCGCTACAGCTCAAGGGAGAAGAACCGCTCTACATAATCCCAGTTGGATACCCTGACTGAGAAGCGGAGAACGGCAGAAGCGGAGAATCCTTCATCGTGTTGGTCTTCGGGTTACGGATACTCGATAGTCGATGCGTGGTTTTGATCATTTGTCTCTTGATTTTTGGGTTTGCTTAGTGTTTAGTGCTTCGAATTTAGGATTTTGCATACCGGGTATCGCAACCCATTAACGTTACTGCCGAGCGTATCAGCAAATCAGATGATCAGTCCGCAGAAGATCAGATGAGCAGGTTATCAGCGACACAACACGGCTGGTCGTTTCTTCGTTCCTGATGGGCTGTTTTGCCTTTATACTGCCTGCTGATGTTCTGATATTGTGATCGACGCATTTGGCATCTAGTATCCAGTAGCCAGTATCGAGTATTTTGTACGTGAAGCATCAGGCGTGTCTTGACATGAGGCGGTCTTTGCTTATAATCACCTGACACTCATTGTTGATACCATTTAGGAGGTAAAGTGAAATACATCACGGTTTTGATTTTACTGATGATCGCGGCCAATGCCGCTGATCTAGATTTGGTACGGATCGACGTCGTTGGCATGGGTGATATTAAGTCACTCGACCGTATTGGCGTCATCATCAACCAGGTTCATCCAGACCACATCGTTGCCGAGATCTCAAAGGATATGTATCAGATCATTGCTGCCCGGGGTCATAAGGTTGAACTCATTCAGGAGAACATCACCGAAGTCTACAGACAGAACAGCATGATGAGATCATCCAGGAGCGAGTACCTCAACTATACGGAATTTGTCGATTCCATGATTGTGATGGCCGGCAGCTTTCCTGATATCTGCCGCCTGGATACGCTCGGGTACAGCCATCAGAACAGGCTGCTGCTGATAATGAAGATCTCTGACAACGTAAACACGGACGAAGACGAGCCAGAAGTGCATATTGAGGGAAATGTCCACGGTGACGAGAAAATTGGCTGGGCAATGTGCCTCTGGTTGATCCGCGATCTTCTCCAGAGTTATTCGTCCGATACCTTGGTACAGCGCTTGGTCGATACGCGCGAGATCTGGATAGCACCGCTTGTCAATCCGGACGGGTTTGCCGCCGGGATACGGTACAATTCGCGCAACGTGGACCTTAACCGGAATTGTGCCTGGATGTGGGGGGATGAATATGCGTGCGGCACCGACTTCATAAGTGAAAACGAATCGCGTAGGTTCGTCGAACACTTCTGGCGTCGTTCTTTTGTGACCTACGTATCGTATCATGCCGGGACCTTATTTATCTCCGAGCCGTGGTCTTATACTAGTAACCTTCAGCCTCCCGAACAGAACCTCATACGCCATCTTTCAGAAGGATACGCAGTGCCGACGAATTATCCGTACGGCCAGGGTTCGGTCGGAATGTATCCGATAAACGGCTGCACCAAGGATTTCGGTTACGGGTACGGGGGCGAGATAAGCTGGTCCGTAGAGGTTTGTGACATCAAAACGCCACCGCCAGATTCGATCGATGCGATCTGGCCGCGGGAGCGTGCTGCCATGCTCTGGTTAATACATAAGGCGGGTCAGGGCATTCACGGGCATGTCTACGATTCCCTCAGCGTCGATTCTACAGGGCTGCGGGCGCTGGTCTATGTCGAGCCTGCCTACTGGCACAGCTACGCGAAGACAGAGAACGGTGATTTCCATCGTTTCTACCTGCCTGGTACGTACACCGTGACCGCCTTCAGTCCGGGCTACATACCGAAGACGATCAATAATGTCATCGTTCCGTCCGGGACGCCGGATTCTTCAGTGACCATTGAGTTTCCTTTGGTGCCAGATTCCACTCTGCCGATCTATGCAACCGATCTGATCGGCAACCGCTATGTCAATACATACACCAACTTAACATATCCGACACAGGCGCTCGGTCCTCACGATAACGGGTCTTTTCAGCTCGACACGGGGAAGTGGATTGTGCTCCATTTCGATGTGCCGATACGCAATTTCCCGGGTAACGACATTATGGTCTATCGCCCGAGCGGCTCCGGTGTTGCGACTGTCAAGGTGAGCAACGACTGGTCCGGTTCGTGGCAGACCCTCGGTACGGCGAACGCAGCAGTTACGCAGTTCGATTTGGGTACGACGACCCTCGATTCGGCACGCTACGTCCGCGTTGAAGCTGCGAGTCAGTTCATGCTCGATGCGGTCGAAGCTCTGCAGGTACCGACCGGCATTACAAGCGGCGAGAACGTTCCCACGAGTGTAGAGGCGGGTTTCGGGATTACGCCGACCGTGCTGCGGAAGGGAGAGGTACTGCGTTTCACCAGCACCTTTGCAGTGCCGGTAGAGGTACGACTCTTCAACCTTCTCGGCCAAGTAGTAGGGAGGCATGTGATTGGATCCGGAATGACTGAAGTGTCCTTGATGAATCTGCCGGCAGGCGTGTATTTTGTGTCAACATCGGATGCACAGGATACGCAGCGATTGATCCTCATCGATTGAACGGTACAGGTTAGCACAAAGCGCGAGGATATCAACATGAAAAAAGGTTTTAGTATGAAGAAGGACCATGTCGCCCTGATCGTTATCGACATGCAGCGGCACTTCTGCGATAAGAACAGTAACTTCTTTGTGCCAGATTCGGATAGGCTTGCCGAGACGATCAAAGGGCTCATCGATCTGTTCCGAAGGCACGACCGGCCGGTTATATTCACACGCCACATTGACTCGGATGCGCCGGACAACCTCATGCTGCGATGGTGGACCGAGAAGATAAGTGAGAAAGACCCGATGAGCATGATCGTAGATGTTCTCGATGTCGGCGAAAGCCCCGTTGTGATAAAACACCAGTACGACGGTTTTCTGAATACACAGTTGGAAAAGATCCTGAGAGAAAAAAGTATACGGCAGGTTGTGATAAGCGGTGTCCTGACCAACCTTTGTTGCGAGACGACGGCCCGCAGTGCCTTCATGAGGGGTTTTGAGGTATATTTTCTGAAAGATGGAACCGCGACCTTCACGGATCAAATGCATGAGGCGGCGTTGTTGAATCTGTCTTATGGGTTCGCAACCGTGATCGCGATCGAGGCGGCCATCGCGGCGCTTACATCGTGAAGGCGGTCCTGGTTTAATGTGACGTAGTATGCGGTTTGCTTGACAGACATTTGTTTTGCCCGTATAATGTAATAATGGAAGAGGCAATCAGTCTTAAGAACTGTACCATTAGCCAGATTGAAAGAAGCCACCGCATGCTCTTGGCACTGCGCGAGAGTATTCATATCGATGGAAGCAATCTCAACACGCTTTTTGGCATACCTCCTGACAGATATCGTCGGGTCGAGCGTTCCCGTAGATAGTCAATGACCGTACTTGTAACAGGTGTTGCCGGCTTCATAGGTTCACACCTGGCAGAGAGATTGGTTGGTGCGGGCCATAAAGTAGTCGGAGTAGATTGCTTTACCGGTTATTATCCACGGGCGATAAAGGAATCCAACCTGGCTGCGTTACGCGAAATCGATTCGTTCGTTTTCCGCGAGGAGGATCTGTTGTGTATGGAACTTACGGGGTTACTAAGAAATGTCGATGTTGTCTTTCACGAGGCAGCGCAGGCGGGCGTGCGTGCGAGCTGGGGTTCGGACTTCAAGGTGTATATAGAAAATAATGTACGTGCTACCCAATGTCTTCTGGAGGCTGCGAAGGATGCAAGTTTGAAGAAATTTCTGTACGCTTCATCCTCGTCAATATATGGTGATGCGGAATCATATCCCACGAGTGAGGGTATGACGCCAATGCCCATTTCACCCTATGGTGTGACCAAATTGGCTGCCGAGCATCTGTGCTATCTTTACCATAAGAACTACGGTGTACCGGTCCTTAGCCTACGTTACTTTACGGTCTACGGACCAAGGCAGCGTCCTGATATGGCTTTCAACAAATTCATCCGAGCGATACTCCGTGATGAGGAGATCGTTATTTATGGTGATGGAGAGCAAACAAGAGATTTTACTTATATCGATGACATAATTGACGCCAATATTTCTGCCATGGATGCGCATCTTGTTGGTGATGTTGTCAATATTGGGGGTGGTTCGAGGATTACCGTGAACGAGGCGATACGTGTTATTGAGAATGTCGCCGGTAAGAAGGCGAGAACAAAATATGTTGAAAAACAAAAGGGTGATGTTCGCCACACCGGCGCAGATATTTCCCGGGCGGAAAAGATGCTTGGCTACAGACCTGCCTATAATCTGGAAAAGGGTATCGCCAATGAGTTTGCCTGGCTCCGTGACATGAAGTTCTGAGGCTATGTAGGGAATGGAGCAGATTGGAGATATGGTGAAACGGAAGAACACTAGCCAAGAATTCCGATATCGAAAAAAGGGACAATATCGAATGGCTGAGATCCGAGATGCTGTTTCGGTCAACAAAATTTTGATATATTGATTTATTCGGTATTGAGTACATAGGATTTGGGATTGGGCAATAGTCAAAAGTGCGGTCTAGAATGAAAAACAGCTATGATGTACTGGTAGTCGGTGCCGGCCCCGTCGGCTCGTATCTTTCCCGCCTTCTGGCGCAGAGCGGTTTTGAGGTCGGTCTCATCGAGAAGAAAAAGAACATTGGTGAGGGCGCGATCTGCGCGGGGGTGATCGGAAAGAAAGCTTTCGATCGATACGATCTACCGGTCGATTCCATCGTTTCAAAGATCGATTCTGTATCGTTCTTCTCACCATCAGGGCAGAGACTCGAATACACTCCTGAAGAGGTATTTGCATATATCGTCGACCGGGATGTTCTGGACCGCAGACTCTTTCTTAAAGCAAAAAAGGCGGGGGTCGAAGCTCATCTGGAACAGAGGGTCAATGATATTTCCGGGGTTTCGCAATTCTATTCTGTGAGGTGTGGAAGTACTACTTATCGGGCAAAGGCGGTGGTCATCGCCACCGGTATCGATTACAGATTACATGCCAAGGTCGGGTTCGGCCGACCGCGAGGTTTCCTATACGGCTCACAGATCGAGCTGCCAGTATCCAGAGTTCCCTCGAGGATCGAGGTACACATCGGCTGCGATTTCGCACCGGGGTCATTTGGCTGGCTGGTACCCTACCGGGCAAACAAGGCGAGGATTGGCGTGCTCCATTCGCAGCGCGGTAAGAAATGCCTTCTGAAGCTCATTGCCCAGCGTCTTGGCAGCGCTGACCCGGTCGATGCCAGTAAAATTCAGCTGAAGCCCATAGCGTACGGGCCCATCGATAACAGTGTCCACGGAGGGATCCTTGCGGTCGGTGAGGCTGCGGGCCAGGTGAAGACAACGACAGGCGGCGGGATTCATTACGGGCTTCTGTGCGCTGAAATCGCCGCTGACAGATTGAACAGAGCACTCAGGCAGGGTTACAGTTTGCGCAATTACGACGTTGCTTGGCGGAGCGCCCTGGCCGCAGAACTGGACGTCGGCATGAATCTGAGGTCGATTGCCGATAAGCTCAGCGATCACGACCTCGATAATCTGTTCACGTTCGTCAAGCAGAACAGATTTTGGGTAGAATTGCTGGTCCCACGTATAGATTTTGATTTCCACTCCGACGTAATCTATTTCTGCATGAAAAGCTTCGGGCAATTACTCCGATTGAAGAATTCCAAATGAAAAAGATACCTTAATATCCTGTATGAGTATATCAGATGACCAGAATACCAGAGGGGAGAGTATCAGCAAAGCAGAAGATCAGAATCGTGCGGTAGCTGGTTTCGAGAGGTTGTGGGTATGGCAGAAAGCGCATGCCTTGATGATAGAGGTCCATAATATATGCAAACGCCTCCCGCGGCAGGAGAGATTCCGATTAAGGGATCAATTAGAGCGGTCTTCATCGTCAGTGGTGGATAACATTGCTGAGGGGCATACCAGCTATTATTATCAAGAGAAGATTAAAGGTTTTCATACCGCACGCAAAGAAGTCGGGGAAGTGCAAAACCATATGCGGAGTTTGCAGGGTAAAGGCTATGTAACGAAGAAGATCGCAGATGAGTTTATAAGCAAGTATGAGGAAGTTATCCGAGGAATTAACGGCTACATTAATTGGGTAAGGAAAAAGAAGGGTACGAAGAAGTAGTCGCATAGACATCTTACCCTCCGTGTCCAGATCAAGGTCTTCTCTCTCTGTGTTGATTATCTATAGGCAATTTTAGTACCAATCTCCTGGATCGTTGTGATGTTTGAGATTCTTCGTCGCTGATATTCTGTTCTTCTGATATTCATCCTGCTGATATTCTGATGTTCTGATATGCTCATGAGGTATCAATGCTCACTCAAGTGAACAATCGTTGACTTTGTGAAATACGCAGGTATAATGTTTCCGTGAATCGGTATCAGATCATCATCATCGGCGCCGGGCCTGGCGGTTATCCATGCGCGATCCGTCTTGGCCAGCTGAAGAAGAAGGTCCTCGTCGTTGAGTCGAAGTTGCTCGGCGGTCTTTGCTTAAACTGGGGTTGCATTCCGACCAAAGCGCTCAGTTTCGCTGCCGAATTCGTCGACTACGTCGAGAAGGCAAAACGCATGGGGTTCGATGTTACACTCAACGGTTGTGATCTGAGTAAACTGCGATCCTGGAAAGAGAATGTAGTAAAGAGGCTGAGAACCGGCATAGAATTCCTTTTCAAATCCAATGGTGTGGAGTGGAAGATCGGCACGGCACGGATCGTTGATGAGCATACGGTCGAGATCGAAGATGGGGGAGCCAGGGAGATATTCCAGACCGATAGCATCGTCATCGCCACCGGAACCGAGGTCGTCTCCTTACCCGGCCTGGAAGTCGACCACAAACACGTCATCGATACCGACGATGCGCTCGAGATCTCTGAAATACCCGCGAAACTGCTCGTTATCGGAGCGGGCGCGTCAGGACTTGAGATGGCCACGATCTACTCGCGACTGGGCAGCAAGGTTGCCGTTGTTGAGATCATGGATCAGATCCTTCCCGGCATGGAATCCGAATTATGCGCAAATCTTCTGAAGATCCTCAAGAGATCCGGCATTGAAGTACACATCAGTTCTCAGGTCGCCGGCTACGAAAAGAAGGACAATGTGCTCGTGGTCTCCATCAAGACGGGCAACGAGGTCATTAAGGATTCGTTTGACAAGATCCTCGTTTCGGTTGGCCGTAAGCCTTCTGACAAGGCGTTCAAAGAGATGGGGCTTGACCTCGATAAGAAAGGCTATGTGAAGGTCGACGAATGGATGCGCACAAGTGTGAAGAATATCTACGCGATCGGTGATATCACCGGCCCTCCTCTGTTGGCTCATAAAGCCACGAAGCAGGGTATCTCCGTTGCTGAACACATTGCAGGACAGACAAAAGAAAGTGAAGAAAACACGATACCGTCATGTGTTTTTACGATTCCACCGCTTTCGTCCGTTGGTTTGACCGAAACGGAGGCGATCGCCAGCGGCCGTAAGGTCGCGGTCGGAAGATTCCCGTACCGCGCTTCGGGCAAAGCCGTTTCAATGGGAGAGACCGAGGGTATGGTGAAGATCATCGGTGACGAGAACGGTGCGCTGCTGGGTATTCACATTCTGGGTGCTGAATCGCCTAATCTGATCGGAGAGGCGGTTGTCGCGCTCGACAGGGGTATGAATGTTGCCGATATCGCTGAATCTGTCCATCCGCATCCGACACTGACCGAAATGATACAGGAAGCGGCAGAGAACTTCCTGAAGAAAGCGATCCATGTGGCGAACAAATAGAATGTCAAAGGTATAAGGAATATGTTGACCGAAACGATCACCCTGAAACATATCATCATTTCCGTCTTGCTCGTGTTCGGAGGGTTTGCGCTCGGAGTCTTGATCGAGAGAATAATACTGGCGAGGCTCAGAAGATTCGCGACCCGTACGAGTTGGGAAGGTGATGAAATAGTCATTAACGCGATAAGAGGCGTTCCTGTATTGTGGCTTGGCGTGACCGGTTTGTATCTCGCATGCATCAATCTGCCTTTCGTCCCGGTTATCGAGGACATACTAAAAAGGGTATTATTTGTCATCGTCCTCGTCTCGGCAACCATTATCCTGGCGCGGGTCGCAGTGGGTTTTGTGAACCTCCATAGCAAGAAAAGCACGAGTGCATTACCATCGGCATCTCTTTTCGCCAACCTCACCAGAGGATTGATATTTGTGTTCGGCGCACTCTTCATACTCAACGCCCTCGGTGTGTCCATAACGCCGTTATTGACCGCCCTCGGTGTCGGTGGCCTCGCCGTTGCCCTTGCCTTGCAACCTACGCTCTCAAATCTCTTTGCCGGGATCCAAATCATCGTATCGAAGCAGCTGGAACCGGGCGACTGGGTCGAGCTTGATTCAGGAGCGAAAGGTTATGTCGTCGATGTATCCTGGCGCAATACTACGATACGAGAGCTGCCTAACAATCTCATCATCGTTCCCAACGCAAAACTGGCGAATAGCATTATCACGAATTTCAGCCGACCACAAAAACAGATGTCGGTCATCATAGATGTTGGTGTCAGCTATGACAGTGATCTGGCAAAGGTGGAGAAGGTGACCATAGATGTTGCCAAGAAAGTGGTCAAGGAAATCCAGGGGGGAGAGGCGGAATTCGAGCCGATACTGCGTTATCATACCTTTGCCGACTTCAGTATCAATTTCTCTGTCATCTTACGGGTGAAGGAGTACGTGAACAAGTATCTTATCCGCCATGAGTTCATCAAAGCTTTGCATGAGCGTTACAGGAAAGAGGGTATAGAAATACCCTTTCCGATTCGAACTCTACATATCAATACCGCAAAAAAAACACAATAATCCGGAAGGCAATCTAACCTCAAATTGTAGAAACCTCGGTTTCTGCAGTAACCTTTGAAGGTTGCCATAACCCGTTGCGGCTACAAAGGCGATGGTTTTGACTTTAGAACGGCAAAATCCAAGCGGCTGTGGAAATTCAAAGTTGACAAGCATTTATAGGTACTTATAATTAACCTGAAGGCATTGGCGGTGGCGCTTATTCAGCCTGAGCGACCTTGATAGGGGGAAAGTACTGGTGCTTACAGAAATCGATCTTCGGGGGTCGGCCCTTGTGATGCTGACGAGGGCGGTAGCTTATCTGCCCTGCGATTCGCAACGGCTATCTATCTTTAAATGAAGACGTATCATATGGATTTGCGGGGTTTTCTTGTTAGAGATCGTTTCTGTCACCGGCACCGATAAAGCAGAAAGGGGGGTCAAAAGATGAAATACTCATTTGTGGTCTTTGCATTGTGTGCATCTCTTGCTTTCTCAGACTTTAAACGAACATCCGGGTTGGTTGATATTCCTACTACGAGGATACTTCCGCATCTGGCGTATCGTGTAGGGGGAGATTTGACGATACAGATGGGACCCGGTACTCATGATGGTTTTGTCGAGGAGAACCTCCATTTTTCACTGGGTCTGGGAGGTTTTGCTGAAACTTACTTCGATGTGTACACGATACTTCCCGAAGTCTGGACTGTAGCATTCGGTTTCTGCCATAATTTCTTCAATAGCGGAAGGCTCGGTCTTGCCTGGGGTATACATACGCTGTCCTTCTATGATGATGTATCAGAGATTGCACACGGTGATTCCACGGGCTGGCACGACGATCTTCTCTATGAATATGGCGATTATGAAAAACCCTACGAGAGACTGTCAGGATTTGTGGTATCGTCGTACGCAATAACCGACAAGATCGACGCGTCCCTTGGTATGGGCCGCGGAAGATACGTGGGGTACGGCGCGATCTCTAAATATCTGAATTCGAACCTATATCATAGACAGGGCGGTGATTGGGGGATCGGGGTTTTTGGCGGAGTAGAATTTAAAGTTTCTCGCAAGATCTCTCTTATGGTCGAGGGTGACGGTCGGGACATCAACGCAGGGATTCGGTATCAACCTTTGCCCTGGGAGTTTGCGATGGGTCTGACAAAGATCGAATACATCTTCGACTGGGATGAGTACCGGCCCAGGGTTGCACTTTCTGCGTCTTACAAGCATATACCGAAGAAACCTGGTCCGGGTATTATCGCCGGGACTGTTCGTGATACCGATGACAATCCGCTCATCGCTGCGGTCAAGATCTCTGAGAGCACAATACCACCGCTGATGACCGAACCCGCTCTCGGTGCCTATGAATTCGCTGAAATGGAACCTTCTTCGTATGAAGTACTTGCTTCGGCTGAGGGATACTCGTCTGGGCGGAAGAAGGTCAAAGTATTGTCCGATCAGACAGTATACTGCGACTTCGTGCTCGAGAGGCTGAGCGGCGGTCTGATCGGCGCAGTGATCGATGCAGAGACAGAGGAGATGCTTGTTGCTACT
>CP070795.1:1435444-1451338 GCA_020343455.1 Caldifarciminota bacterium | reverse complement strand
AATGGTCATCGGACTCAAGATAACGCTCAGGGGAACACGAATGTATGAATTCTTCGACCGCTTCGTCAATTTTGCGGCGCCAAGGATAAGGGACTTCCGTGGTTTTTCGAGGGATTCGTTCGACGGTCGGGGCAGTTACAATATCGGGCTTTCAGAGCAGACGATATTCCCGGAAATTGAGTATGATAAGATAAAGAAGGTATTCGGCATGGACATAGCCATCGTCACTTCCGCAAAAAAAGATGAAGACGCTTTGGCATTGCTAGAAGGATTGGGCATGCCTTTTGAACGAAAAAAATAGAGGAGCCGAATGGCAACATTGGCGTTAATAAACAAGCAGAAGAAAACACCAAAACACAAGACTCGAAGATATAACCGTTGTTTCCGGTGTGGCAGAGCCCGCGCATACTATCGCCGGTTCGGCCTGTGCCGTATCTGTTTTCGCGAGCTTGCCCTCAAGGGTGAGATACCAGGTGTAAGAAAAGCAACATGGTAAACTCGCTGCGCTCGTCAAACTCTAAATCCTAAGCTGTCTTATAATTCAAAGAGTAAAATCAAGCTTTTTGAGAATTAGGATCTTGGCTATTTGGATTTGTCTAGCATTTAGGATTTGGTGCTTAGGATTTGAACTATGATTCGCCATGGCGATTCATAGTTCGCTCCTTCCCTCTAAAGCCCTGGTCAACGTGGTTGTGTCCGCTAAATCCAGATCGCTGCCCATGGGCAGGCCGCGTGCGATCCTAGTCACCCGTACGCCCAACGGTTTCACCAATTTGGCTATATACATAGCGGTCACATCTCCTTCGGTCGTCGGGTTAGTCGCAATGATCACCTCGGATATATTATTGGTCGTCAACCTGTTGACGAGCGTATCAATGCGCAGGTCTTCGGGTCCTACATCGTCGATCGGCGAAATCACACCGTGGACGACATGATATACTCCTCGATACTCGCTCGTTTTCTCGATGACCATGACATCGGAAGGCTGTTCGACGACGCATATTTTATCCACCTCGCGTGCGCCGTCGGAACAGATTTCGCACGGGTTCTTTTCGCTCAGATTATGGCAGATCGAGCACTCTCTTAACCTGGTCCGGGCTCTGACCATGGCTTCGGCCAACTCCTGGACTCTCGCTGCATCCATTTTCTGCAAGTAGAACGCGATACGCTGAGCAGACTTGCGCCCGATACCGGGTAACCATTGCAGTTTTTCGATGAGGTTCCTGAGCAAAGCCATGGCTTATTCTAGCGAAATAACACGAATAGTCAACACCGACTAAGACGGTCTTGATTTTAGCGATGGATATGCTATAATAATGTGATTCACTCGTTCATGAAACGATGTTGACACTCAGTTGTCCAACGAAAGGAGTCAATCATGAAGATAAAATTCCTTGGTCATGCAGCATTCCTTATCATATCGAAAAATGGCATCAGGATCATTACCGATCCCTATAAACCGGGGTGTTTCGACGGAGGCATAAAGTATGAACCGATTACGGAGGAAGCTAACATCGTATCGATATCCCACGAGCACGACGATCATAATGAGACAGCGATAGCAGGTCACCCTTCTTTCGTAAGGGAAGCCGTGGAAAAGGACATCGAAGGAATCAAGATAAAGGGCGTCGAAGTCCATCATGACGAAAGTGGGGGCAAAGAGAGGGGCATGAACACGATCTATAACATGCTCATCGATGACTTGAATGTAGTCCACCTCGGCGATCTCGGCCATACGCTCTCTGAAGAGGATGCCGCAAAGATAGGCAATGTCGACATTCTGCTGATTCCGGTGGGCGGGTATTTTACGATCGATGCCAAAAACGCAGACGCTGTCATCAAACTTCTGAAACCCAGGGTAGTGATACCCATGCACTTCAAGACCGACAAATGCGGTTTTCCGATCGCCCCGGTGGAAGCTTTCACAAAAGGCAAAGACGTCAGGCAAATAGAAGGGGAATTGGAACTAAGCAAGGAAACCCTTCCGCCGGAAACGACTATCTACGTGCTGCCGCCGAGCAATTGATCCACCAAGGTTTGCCGAAAGATCAAGAAGCCAATCAGGCCAAAAGGAGATCAAATGAGGGAAGTGTCTTCTCAGGTAATCGTTGATACAGTTGCACGCCTCTGCATGGAGGCAAACTATTATTTGGGTGACGATGTAATCAAGGCATTCGAGCAAGGATTGCAGAAAGAAGAGTCACCGACTGGCAAAGACATCTTGAATCAGCTGCTAAAAAATGCACAAATCGCCAAGCATGAGAATATCCCCATATGTCAGGATTGTGGGTTCGCCGTCGTATTTCTCGACCTGGGTACCGACACCTGTGTAAAGGGAAATATCATTGAAGCCGTCAATGAAGGTGTTCGTAAAGGTTATACCGAGGGATATTTGAGAAAGTCCATTGTATCAGATCCGATCAGGGGAAAGAATACCGGAGACAATACACCTGCAATAATTCACACGACATTTGTCCCCGGTGACAAGATAAAAATCACGGTCGCTCCAAAGGGCGGCGGCAGCGAGAATATGAGCGAGGTCAGAATGGGAAAACCTGCCGACGGCATAGAGGGAGTAAGAACATTCGTCATCGACCGGGTATTGCGCTCAAGCGCAAATCCGTGTCCGCCTATCGTTGTCGGTGTCGGCATTGGTGGTACATTTGAATACGTGGCATTTCTCGCCAAGAAAGCTCTGCTGCGGAACATCGGGGTAAGACACCCTGACCCCTTCTACGCGGACTTGGAGAAAGAGCTTCTCCAGAGTATAAACGATCTCGGGATAGGACCCATGGGGCTCGGCGGCAGAATCACAGCACTCGATGTGTTCATCGAAACTCACCCCAGACATATCGCCTCATTCCCCGTGGCAGTCAATATCAATTGCCATGTTGCCAGGCACAAGAGTGCAGTAATATAAGGAGGCACAATGACTGACGCAATCAGGATTAAAGCTCCCTTGACCGACGACGATGTATTGAAATTGAAAATAGGTGATAGTGTGCTAATCACAGGGAAGATATATACTGCACGAGATGCGGCACACAAACGGCTCTTCGAACTTGCGCAAAAGGGCGAAAAACTACCGATCACCTTAAAAGGAAATGTAATCTACTACGCAGGCCCGGCGCCGACAAAACCTGGCTACGTTATCGGGCCGGCAGGTCCGACAACGTCTGGTCGTTGTGATCCTTATACGCCGACTCTCCTTGCCCACGGTCTGAAGGGTATGATCGGTAAAGGCGTTCGGTCCAAAGAGGTGCGCGATGCGATGCAAAAATACAAGGCGGTGTACTTTACTGCAACCGGAGGTGCTGCCGCCCTGATCTCAAAGAACATCAAAGCGGTCAAGATCGTCGCCTATGAAGACCTTGGACCGGAGGCTATCCGTGAGCTCGAGGTTGAGAATTTCCCGGTAATCGTTGCCAACGATGCTTTTGGCGGCGATCTTTACCAGGAGGGAATTAAGAAATACAAACGGTAGAACTACTTTTTCACCTTAATTTTGAAAAGACAAAGTATTATGCCGCCAAAAAGGACCAGGGCGGTCACCCCGAACATAATCCATGCCGAAACGGGCATTACGCTCTCCCTTTCTTCTTGAATAACAGAAACGCAACGATCACAAATGCGATGATAACCAACCAGCCACCAAGAAACTCAGCGATTCGAGAATATCCGCCATAGGCAGCCTTCACTCGGTCAATGACGTTCGTAATGAACAATGCACCGACAACTACCGGTGTAAAATACTTGATAGAAAAATCCCACCATTTGCCTATCTTGAAATCTGATTTACCATTGGCGTACTCGCGTATTTCTTCGTGTTTGTAGAACCAACCCACGGCAACACACATCAGGATACCTACAACGAGCAGACCGAAGTTATTCATAAAATAGTCGACGATATCAAGCCAGTAGAGGCCACTTCGCGTTGTATAAATCAGACCGATCAGCCCTGCAATGAGGGCAAAACCGATATTCACGTGGAAACGTTTCAACTTGAATTTCTCGATCAGGGACGCAGCACCCGCCTCCACCAGAGAGAACGCGGAATCTATGCCCAGGGTCAGGAGCATCAAGAAGAAGAGTGTGCCGAATACGACAGAACCAAAGGGGAGTAATCGGATTATCGTGGGGTAGGTGACAAACGCCAGTTGCGGACCCGATTGTACTACCTCGCTCACGGGCAACCCGGTTTGATTTGCATAGTAGCCCAGGGTCGAAAATACAGCGAAGCCGCCGATGAATGCCGTTGCTGCATCTGCGAGGCTCACCAGGAAGGCGTTGTTCACGACATCTGAATCCCTCGGCAGAAAACTCGCATAGGTTATCTGCACGCCAAAACCTATGGTCAAAGAAAAGAAGACCTGTGAATATGCATGCAGCCAAACCCGATAGTTCAGCAGTGCGCCGAAGTTGGGCGTCAGGTAATACTTCAGCCCTTCGAGTGCGCCGGGCAGTGTCAACCCCCGCGCGACGAATACGAGCAAGATCAGCCAGGGTATGATTACCGTGAAGTATACAACTTTGCCAACTGTCTTTGCTCCTTTCCAAATTGCTGCAACGATGGCTATCCACGTTAGTATCAAACCCAGAGCGATCATCCACTGAACAGAACCCAGCTGCATCGGCGATTCCGATATCTTCAGGAACTGTTCAAAGAAAAAGGCCTGTGTGTTATCTCCCCATGCAATATTGAACGAGTATCCGAGATAATTGAAGGCCCAACCCATTATCACCGCATAGTAGGTTGCTATTCCGAAACCAATGAGGAGCGCAAACCACCCCAGTATTTCAAAACCTTTCTTCAGATTTCCCAGCGCAAGAGGAGCAGGTAGAGAGAATTTGTGCCCGACCGAGTACTCCAGCACCATGAGTGGTATGCCTGCGGTAAGGAGTGCAACGAGAAATGGAATGAGAAATGCACCTCCGCCGCACTCGTAGCACACGTAGGGGAAACGCCATATATTCCCCAACCCTATTGCTGAACCTATAGAGGCCAGCACAAATGACGTCCTACTTTGCCACAGTTCTTTCATTCAAAATTATAGCAATATCGAATATTGTGTCAATCGTCTATAATACTATTGACTTGCAAACCTTCTCGATATAGACTCATCCATGCGCGTCATACTCCCTGAGATAAAGGAATTGCTCTCTACCAGACAGAAGCGAATGGTCAGAAAGATCGTATCCTATTTCGAGCCGGCGGACATTGCAGAAGCATGGTCTGAATTCTCTCACGACGAAAGGCTAAAATTGTTTAACATTCTGGATACGAAGTTCGCCGCCGATATCTTCGAGTTCCTCCGAGAAGACCAGATGATAGAATTACTTACCGACCTACCGACAGCTAGAATGATAAGCGTCCTCAACGAGATGTCACCGGACGATCGCACCGACTTATTTGCTGCCCTTCCGACCGAAGAAGTCGAGAAAATAATACCGCTACTGGATGCCGGAGAGCAGAAAAGAGCCCGTGAGCTCCTCGCCTACAAAGGAAATACTGCCGGCGGTTTGATGACCATTGACTATATCACCATTCCGGAGAATACAAACATCGCCGATGCTCTCAGAGAATTGAGGAGACGCGGCAGGGATATAGATTTCATACAGAACATCTACGTCGTCGATAAAGTGAATCGACTACAAGGCATCATTCCACTGAAGGATCTTCTGACCGCGACGCCGCGCAAGAAAGTCCAGCGTGTAATGGACTCTCATTTTCCTAATGTGGGTCTTGAGATGGACCAGGAAGATGTCGCCCGCGTCTTTGAGAAATACGACGTCGCCTCACTCCCCGTCTTAGACAAACTCGGCCGTATGAAAGGCGTCATTACGGTCGATGACGTGATCGATGTAATCAAAGAGGAAGCAACCGAGGATATATATCGGTTCGGAGCATCAGAAGTGACCGAGCAATATCTCTCAGCGAACCCGATCAGTATCGCGCAGAAACGCGTGATATGGCTCATCGTCCTTGCCTTTGCCGGATTCATCTCCGGTACGGTGCTCGAGCATTATTCATATCTGCTTGCCAATATTGTGACACTCAGCTTCTTCATTCCGATACTGATGAATACGAGCGGCAGCGCAGGAACGCAGGCGGCCACGGTCGTTGTAAGGGGATTGGCTACCGGTGAGATAAAATTGCGTGACATCTGGCGCGTGGTGCGCAAGGAATTTTTCATCGGAATCCTGATGGGCATAGTAGCCGGGGCTATAACGGCGATGCGGGCAGTGATCATGCAGGGTGATGCAGCACTCGGTCTGACCGTAGCCATAGCCATGATCGTAGCGATCGTTATCGCTACATCAATCGGTGGCATGCTACCGATCGTTTTCAAGAAACTCGGCGTTGACCCGGCACTCATGTCCGGTCCATTGATCGCCACGATACTCGATACGACGACCCTGCTCATCTATTTCAATGTCACGATATTACTGCTGTACAGGTTCGGATGAAAAACGAATTCCTGGTCATATACACGACGTTCCCGACGATGCGCACTGCAAAAGAGATCGTCGACGGGCTCGTGAGGACGAAACGTGCCGCCTGCGGCAATATATTCAAGCTTCATTCGATCTACCGGTGGAAAGGCAGGATCGAGAAGTGTACTGAATACGGGGCGTTTATAAAGACAAGAATATCAAAATATCGCTCCGTGCAGAGATACATAGAGGAAAACCATCCCTATGATGTCCCGGAGATCATTGCCCTGAACATTGATAGAGGGCAGCGTGATTACCTGGATTGGCTCAGACAAACAACGGTGTGAATAGCCGACAAACCCTAAAAGTAAGCAAATCCGACGACATTCTGGTACGCGTATAAGATAGTGATCGTACCGTTGATCGTATCGATTGCTTCGATACGCATCTTCACATAGTTTTCGTCTTGGGTCTTGCCGATCACCATCTCACCAACGGTGACCTCTGAATCTTCTGTATTCGGCTCAACGGTTACCACCGCGATCGAATCGAAATCACCGGATCCGATGTTGGCGAACATCGTCTCACGTGGAAGGATCAGCCCTGGATATTCTGACGGAGACACGACCCAAACCGTATCTCCCGAAGCTTTTATCCACATGTCTGCCGCGCTGTCACCCATCAGCGAATCGGCAACGATCAGTGCATCGTAAAACCTGATGGCACAACTATCCGTCGGGCTTCCGGGATCGAACGAGATGTATAGGGCGACCTCGAACTCAGGGCGGGGCGAAGCCGACATGAACGGTGTTTCATCATTGTAACCGCCAACTTTATCCTCTATGTTGACCGACCGCACTTGAAAATAGTATATGCTATCCTGCGACAGACCATGCACATGAAACATCGTATCCGTCACCACCTGACCGTTGAATTTGTTAAGATCTTCGCCATCGAGGTTCACAAGAGTGCTGGAATCGGTATACACATAGACATTATATCCAGCAAACTCGGTGCCGCCCTCGATCTCATCATTCCTTTCCCAGAATACGGTAACACCACTGATGTCCATGACAACGCAGCTCATCCTTGGTGCCCGGATGATGACCGCGCCGTTGCAGCCTATGAGTACGATCGCACATGCTGCTAAGAAATACAAGAATGACCTCTTCAAACATTCCTCCTTATTGGTATATTGTCTGTCTCGTTGCGCTGCTGAGATTCACGGTGCAAATCAATAGTGCGGACGCCGCACATCCTCTCAAGAATATTATCGTCTTCATTATAGATGCGCGGACAGACTTGTCAAGCATCGGGGCCGAATTCACCAAGCAGCCTGCGAAAATCTTCAGGATTCATGCAAACTAGTCTCAACCCCGCAAGAAAATTGAGGAAACCTTCAAGGTCCATATTCAGGAAGTGATCCTCGACCTGGTACTCAGGAGGCAGATCATAGAAGAAGGATCCGCTACCCAAAGCATCCTCGAGCCGCCGGATGTTATCATGGAGCACCTTATTGACGGCATCTTTGCTGGGCATGGGAAAACGTTCGCCTGATGGCACATACCCTTTTAGCACGAGCAGCCTTCCCTCGACATCCATGGCATCGACGCCTTCACGGAAGAGAGCATCTGCCCATATGAACCCATACAGAGAACCGAAGAGATGTAGGATGTGTGTGTCCTGACCTTCGACGACGCACGGAAATTCATCAAGACCGAGATCAGGAATGTATCTGCTTTTGATCACCGGAGCGAGCCGGAAATTATAAGAACCGGCACCTTTTCCTTCGAAGATCTTGGTGACCGCCGGGGCGTCGCCGATACACCGAGCGAAGACTTTCTTGTCCTTTTCAATGATCTGACTGACCTGCCAACATTTGCCGCCGAGGACGAACCGTTCCCGCAGATGAAATATGCGACCCACATGCGTGCCCAATGTCTCGCTGAAAACATCATACTCGCCGAATGATGTTTCCGCGATATTCGAGTGGATCCTACCCCATTCAATCTTCTTCTCCAAACGCGAAGAGTTGTAATATACACCCGGCCTAGACTCTTCAATGTTGCCGCATTCATGCAGATGCCCGAACACTGCTCTCACCTTGTCCTCACCGAATACGGGGAATAATATACTCGCCAGACTTCTCACCGTCGTGCCGATGCGACGCCTCTGGTGGAGATAGGAATATACCTGCTGAGGAATGACCGACAATGCCGGTGTGTAACGCTTCTCATAGAACGTTCCTTCCCTCGCACAATCGAAAAATGTATTGAAAAGTGATCGCTCCCAACCGTTGGTGAAGATTCCGACCGCAAAGAGCGCTTGCGTACGGCGATTGCCCCGACCGATCCGCTGGAGTAGTGATGATACATTGAACGGTGGCCTGAAGAGGACGACGCAATCGACCGAGCCGATATCGATCCCCAATTCCAGGGTCGACGTTGCACAGAGAATAGCGCGGTCGCTGGTATTCATTGCCTGCTCGACCTCTTCCCTCTTGACCTTGGGCAAGCTTGCATGATGGACATGGACGAGACCGGTGAACGGTGGCACGTCCAACTTCTGCGAATATAGCTCGGCGAGACTGCGCGCATTAAAAAAAACGAGGATCTTCTTCAGGCGCCGTTCTCTGGCCAATTCCATCAATTTGGGAACGAATCTCTTGGCTTCCAGCAGAAAATATTCGATCTCGCGCGGCATCCTCAACAAGCAGACTTTACTCGGTGAGAAATAACGGTCACCAATGGCCAGATCGTCTATCGTCGCGGAAAGAATACAGTACTGCACACCTCCTTTGATCTTCTGTAAACGGTTCAGGAGGATGCGTAGTTGATCGCCGCGCGGCGCATTGTCGAGCAGATGTATCTCATCGAGTATTACCGCCCCGATCTCCAGAAAGAACGCAGGATGCCGCGCAAGGAGTGAATCGAATGATTCGGGTGTGGTCAATAATACGTTCGGGATCTTCTTTGCAGTCAACTGGGGACGGTCACCGGTCTTAATGCCGATCGTCAAACCCAGATACTCAACTGGGTCGCGCAACCTTCGGTAGAGATCATTGACGAGCGCACGCGTCGGAGAGACGTAAAGAACCAGTAACTTACTGGCCAGGGTATCGGCGGTCTCCTTCTCCAGAAGGTTCTCGATGACCGGTGCAATCACCGATTCAGTCTTTCCTGATGCTGCAGGCGATATGACGACTACATTATCCTTCTCCAGGACCCGCGGTATTACCAGTTCTTGTATCGGCAAGAGATCACCAAAGTGGCCGAAGAAGGGCATCCATGTCCGGCGCAGAGATTTTTTTATCTTCCCGCTGTCCATTCTGCTAATGCACTGCCATCAACACACGATCACCCAGCATGCGTCCATTCACGAACTAACTGCCCGGTCTGCCGAACCTGAACCAATCAAACGCTTCAACCGAAAATTTTATGAATTCCCGCAACTCGCCGTAACTCCGCTTCAACGCAGCATTGCATATATTCTCTCGCTGTGGCACGATGACCGAGAAATCGGGGTAAGCACAGATATAAACATCATAGAGGTTGTTGAAAATCAATTCCAATTCAGGCTTGCTGAACTTACGCAAAAGAATCCGCCTTTCGATGAGATCCCGAACCGCAGTGAACCCACGCAGACCATGGATCGGTGTCGAGGAAAGAATGAGTAAGATATGCGGCTCACGATAGACGTACGGTGTGGGGCGAACACGGTTGTGCAACATCCTTCTGTCGATCGTCTTTAGATCATCGTTATCGAGTGCGCTCTGGATCAACCCCTCAAGGAAATTCAACCCCCGCGAATGCTCGACATAGTTCCAGATGTGGGCGAGCGTCTCAACTTCATCCAGGATTATCACGAGTCCACCCAGGCCAGCCTTGTCGGTGAGATGACTCAATCCGCTCAGGATGTACGTATAATAATCAGCCGCGGTTGAATAGTCATAGAGAGCCGGTATCTTCTGCCCGCCGCGTACCCTGAAGGGTGACAGGGGGTCGATTGCATACTCCTTTGTCGATTCGCCTTCGATCCACTGCCAGAAGACCTCATTCCTCAAGGTATCATCTTCAAGATCTCTGAGGTAGTTCAGAACAGGCGTGAAGAAACAATGGTCCCCGACCTGGGTCTGCGCGATCTTCCGCAACAGGTCTCGGAATCTGTATTCACAACCATCTTTAATGTATCGGAGGTTATGTACCAACTCGCGGTAGACACGCTTCGGCCGGTACAGAGGCGTTTCCGGGATGCTCAATTCGCAATAAGTTGTGATAAAACCATGCCTCAAACACGTATGGTGCATGTACTCAAGAAGATGCGTCTTGCCCGATCCATAACTGCCTTCGACGAGGTACACGCTCCCTTCCCCGGCTTTCAGGTCATTCAAACCCTTCTCCAGTTCAGACAGTTCAAAACCGCGCCCGAAAGTGAAGTACTCTATGTCCTGGTGCGGCACAATACCCAAGCGGAATGCTTCCAGAAGTCGCTTCGACGAGATCTGATCTAGTTTGATATGCTTCGCGGCAATCGGCCTGAACCATTTTGCCGGCAACCATAATTCCAGTCCGCTGCGGAATTTGACCTTCAACTCAGCACCGTCCCATCTCGATGCTTCGACTACACCCTCGCCGAACACGGGATGCGCTACCAATCTATCTCTTTCATCCATGAGAGCGATTTGTTCCTCTGGGATGTGGTGCGGTTATCGCTAATACTCAGAATTCTTCACTTTCGATTTCAGTCTTCTCGATGTCGGCCAGCATACGCACCTTAGACCGGAAAATCTCCCTTGCTTCTTCCCTGTTGATCACTGACATCCGTTCCTTCAGACGGTGGAAAATACCTATCACACTTACGACGAAAATCCTTCGATAGCTGACGTCGAGCGTTTGGAATTCCAATGCAGCCTCGATCATATTCTTCAGAGATTCACTGGACACATCGTGCTCCAGTGTAGAACCGTAGGCGGTTTCGAAGACGGTCTGGAGTTTACCACCCAGATCTTGGAGAAAATCGTGCGCGCTCATACCGATTTCTTCCATATTGATTCTCACGCCCATCGGATTAATCCTCGTAAAACTGGAACGCAACCTCTGCTTCAGAGCCTCGTACACACCACCGCTTCCTTCAAGGAGAAGGTTCTCGTCGGGGATCGCATAGAAGAACATCGCACCGGGAAGTCTTGAATTGCCGCATTCATCGACCAGCTGTCTCAGATTATCAAGGGCACGTCGCTTATCACGCGCCGACGATATGCTCATCCCTCTTTCCGCTTCGTCAAAAAGCAAGAGCACGCCGGAATAACCTATCGAATTGACAAACTGCACAAGGCTGCGTAACATCCTGAAGGCATTACTCCGATCCACACGTTCGGAAATTCGATATCGCAGTTTCAACTCACGCGGCAGATCCTCACCCTTCAACCACTGGACAACTTCAAGAAAACCTTCTTCGTCGTCGCTCAATAGATTCATGGTAGCGGCTTTAATGGCATTCGTGAAGCTTGAACTTTCATAACTTCTGATATGCTCGAGCACATTGCCCTGTACCGATTTCACAAACGCCCGAAGAAGTATCTCGATACCCGTCTCCCATGGTTCTTCCCAGCGCAGTTCGCTCGCCGGTATCCTCAGATTCTGTACAACCGCCCTGTAGACTAATTCGAGTCGATCAAACGGACACTCGGTCGGACTGAGCGTAACGTAACTGGAGAGATAGTTGTTTCGCCAGCCGATATTGCGAACGAGGTAGAGAAAGTGGGTTTTTCCACCACCGTAGTTGCCCGTGATAAGCTTGAACGATGATAGATTGAACTTCAGGATTCCCTGCAGGTATTCTTCCTCTATCGCTGTGAGGTAGTTATCGACTCCCACACTGAAATATTCAATCCCAAACTCGGGCGGCGTTCCGAAACTTCCCAATTTGTGAATTATCGCCTTTGCCAGTTTTGGGTCTAAGCCTTTGCTGCCCATGCTACTCGGGATTCCAACTAGTGCATTTCCTCAAAGGAGATATACTCGTAATGTGTTCCGTCACCGTCCTCGTTGTCCGGCACCCAGAAAGAACGAGATTTGTCGACAGTCGCATCGAATGTGGCGACGTGCAGTCGCATATTCTGTTCTGCCATCCTGCTATCTCTCAATTGAAACAACATATAGCTCAGTTTAATTCGAGGATACTCCCGAAAATTCTCCCGGCGCGCATCGATTCCAAACTGCTTGGGCTGCCTTATGAATACATACTCCCTCAGCACCTCCGAAATCAGTAGCTTGTCGCCGCCTGACCTGTCCGAGGTCTTGAGACACCTTTGGTAGGCACGGACCAGATCTTGATAGACCGACTCAAGGTCCGCAGGGTCGGTTCTCATTTCAGAATCGTATTGCTTAACCGTATCGTAAATGGTCTTCGGATGCAAGGATATTTTCGACCTTATCTTCTCCACTTCAGGACCGAAAAAGAGTACTGCATCGCCAAACTCGAAACTGATTTTCAGGGTAAACATCCCAAGGCGTAATACAGGATACTGGCCGCGAAGTTTGATACCATCCTTCGCAAACATCGTTTTTAATTGCTGGCCTAGCTGGAAGCGGAAGTCTTCGGCTGCTTTCAGGGTCGCAGCTTTTTCATTCTCCACCCATTCAGCCAGAGATTTCTTCAGGTCAGGAGCGGGCGAAGCGGACAGTATCTTTTCAATTTCCACCATTTTCTTCTGCAGAAGGTAGGCATTTTCGACCCGATCGTCGAGCATTTTCTCGTATTCTTGCAGTGTTTTGACTATTTTCTTTGTGTGCCTGCTGAGGGTCTTAATGCGTTCTATTGCTTCTCGTATATCTGATATATCTGCCACCCCCCATTATAGCCCGTCGTGTACGAGTGTCAAGCCACGCAGTGCAGCAGACATCCACAACAAACCGCCACCGTTCTGAGGTTTGAGGAACTACAGTTTGTACCAGCTCTTGCGTCCCCCTCATTCCAAGACGACGAGCTTGTGTGTCGTTAAATGCCCATCACCTCTGATATTCAAGAAGTAAACACCGCGGGGGACCAACCGACCGGCATTATCGCGGCGATCCCAAACGACCACTCCCCGTCCATCCTCGTATGTGATATCCTTCAATTCACAGATCAACGCACCGTCGATACCATATATCTTCACCGAAGCCTTCGCGCTGCTGCAATGGAAACTCAGTTCGGCGTTTCGAACGATCGGATTGGGCACACAGTTGACGCCGTCGTCTTGAACGATAGGTGCAGCTGGCGTGTAAGTCACCCGCACTTCTTCGAGCATGGGCAAATGGCATGGATTCGCATACTTCAACTGGGCCTTATACTGCAGATAACGTCCAGCGAATGCCCGTGGTATCGAAGCATTACTCTTTATGGATATCCACTCCGTCCAGGAATCTCCTATCTGCTGCGTATCCCCTGTTCTGATCCAGAATAGGATGGACGTGCCGGATGGCAGTGTGGCATCCCATTCGAATCTATTCCAGTGGACCATTGTCTGCGCATCGAAAATAGACGATACATATTCTTCGTAATACCCGCGATCGTAGACATTTCCGATTTCCCGGAATCTGCCGTGATGGTCTCTCACGCTCGGCAGCGAATACTGCGGCACATAGTCCGGCCCCATTAAGAGATAGCTCGGTTCGGGCGGATATGCGTAGTTATGGATCATCAGATCATAATGGCCGTCATTGTTATAATCGGCGGCGAGTATACCGCTCGCATCAACCGGAACACCAATAAGGCTTTGGTTCGACTCGGAATACCCGGAACTGCTTCCCCAATAGACGAGCGGCTTCATTTCGACCCCATAACCTCTCGCACAGACGATGTCCAGATACCCATCTTTGTTCAGGTCAGCGATCGTCGTTCCTCCGTAGCATGGACCAGGCAACAGCGCTTTCCACAGATGAAAACCGCTATTGCTTCCTGAGTATATGAATAAAGAATCGCCGCCAAAACAGGTCAGGACTATATCGAGCCAATTGTTCTTGTCGAGGTCGGCGACCGAGCATCCGTGCGTATGCCAGCCGGGATTCCTCAGTGCCGTCACATTGTTCGGATCGAATCCCGAAACATCTCCCCAATAGATCAATGAATTCAGATACAATTGCTGCGTGAACAGCAGGTCAAGCCAACCATTCTTATCGAAATCCGCAACTTCAAAATTATGCCGCCCGCCACCTGGCAGCAACGTGTAATTATTGGCGGCGAAGCCGGCTGAATCGCCCCAGAAAACCGCACCGTTGGAGCCATCGTAATGGCCGACGGCAATGTCGAGGTATCCATCCTTGTTGAAATCAGCCACATAGCATGTCTCATTCCACGAATTTATCGGAAGATCCGTGAATTCGTCCGGACTCGGTCCGTTCGCCGTGCCCCAGAAGATACGGATACGATTCCCGGTCACGCTCGCGAAAACGAGGTCCGGATACCCGTCGGAGTTCAGGTCAGCCGACTCGCAATTCCCGCCATTGACCAGTGGATAACCGGTCCGCTGCAATGCACTGAACCCGGACTCGCTTCCCCAGTAGACGTACGACGTGCACGCCATTTCGTTCGATACCACGACATCAAGATACCCATCGCCATTTAGATCCCACGGTGTATTGAACCCAAAGGCCCCGCCATCCACATGTGAGGCGTAAATATTGCATTCATATTGACTGTCTCGGAATTCCATCTGCGTCGTTTCAATCCACATGCTGCCCCACGAAATGCCGGCGCACACCAGAGCTACAACGTATCTACACACCTTCATGATTCCTCCTCTATTCACACATACGAGTCACCCGTAAAGACTCTATCTATATTATAATAGCGTGCAGCCGTCTGTCAAGGGACCGTGCAAATGAAGCGGACATCTTGACTGTGCACCGCTGCCCGGCTATATTATTTTAATGTTCAGTAACACGGTGATCGTCTTTCTGATCCTGACTTCTGTCGTTCCTGCGCGGGAAACGGGCGCGCGTTACCTGATAATAGCGCATGACTCTTTCTATAATAGCATCCTGCCTCTCGCTGAATGGAAGCACAAGAAGGGAATGCGCACCCACATCGAAAAACTTTCACAGATCGGCACATCTGCCGCTGAAATCAGAAATTACATAGTGAATGCCTACAATACCTGGGACATTCCTCCAGAATACGTGCTCCTGGTCGGCGCACCGAATTTCATAGAATTGCCCACGGTGGGCGGAACGATATCCGACAATTACTACACCGACATCAATAACGATCTCTTCAATGACATTCTCTCCGGCCGGTTGACCGTCCACGACACGATCGAAGCGCAGACAGTGGTCAACAAGATACTGCTCTATGAAAGGACCCCTTATCTCGAGGATACCCTCTGGTACACAAATGCTTGTTTGATCGCCAATGAAGACTACGGAGTGTATCCTCCAATCTACAACGATAGTGTCTACTGGAACGACGTCCGCCACG
>CP070795.1:1400999-1435344 GCA_020343455.1 Caldifarciminota bacterium | reverse complement strand
GCGGATTTTTCTGCTCGGCAATAGAGTGTTCAGACGGTAAAGACATGCTCTACATAGTCGACCCCTTCGATGATGAAGGGGTGACTCTGCTGAATTACGAGAAGATAAGACGCTCGAACCGTGCGTACTTCGAGTACTGGTATTCATCCCGGGCATCGCCTCCTTTTTCTGCGGAGAGTCCTTCTTTCGATATCAAAAGTACGGATATGGACATTGCCATAAATGGACGGAATGAGATATCTGTGCATGCAGATATCGAGTTTATCTGCTCGGTTGAAGGAGTTAGAATTACCGCCCTGGAATTGGTACCGCTGATGCGTGTTGAGAGTGCTGTTCTGGATGACATGGATACCTGCTTTGTAATACAGGAAGACGCCAAGGCCGATGGCCAGATCTGGCTCGTTTTCCCGCAGACGATAGCGAAAGACAGAGAATACAGGTTATCGATCGTATACGCGGGCGGCGGTATTGTCGAAGACCTGGGCGGAGACAATTTCGCGGTCATGGCGAGGACGTCGTGGTTTCCCAGTTTCTATACGAACGCCTTTGATCCGCGCCGTTTCACCATGACATTTGCGGTGTCATCGAAGATGACATTACTCGCTTCCGGAAAATTGGTCGATTCGTGGACCGAAGGAGATGTTAACTACACGAGATGGGACAGCGAAGAGGACTACGACTTCGCCGGTTTCAATTACGGTAAATTCTCTGCAGTGACGGAAACGAGCGACAAATGCAGGATCGAGTGCTATACGAACATGAAGCTCTCAGACGGTTTGCTGAGGGTCAGGAGATTGCTTGAGGAATATAAGGACCTGCAGAGTATACTGATGATATTACCGCACGAATTGACGACCGATCGGATCGGCAGAAACGCGGCTATAGATAGTCGGAACGCGTACGAAACATACAGTCATTTTTTCGGTGAAATCCCTATCCGTGAGATCAGGGTATCGCAGCAGCCGGATATATCGTTTGCTCAGAGTTGGCCGGCCCTTATCTACCTGCCTTTTACCGCATTCTGGGACGAATCGGTGAGAGACAGACTCGGGTTGATTCGTGGTGATGCTTCGGTGATCGGATATGAGACCGTGGCATCACATGAACTGGCGCACCAATGGTGGGGAAATACAGTGATGAGAGATTCGTATCACGATGAATGGCTGATGGAAGGGTTCGCCACTTACTCTTCGGCACTCTATCTGCAGGCTACGAACGGAACGGATAGATTCAAGGATTATATGAACATACAGAGGCGATTGATCCTGTCCAGGTCGTACGGAGACCTTACCTACAATGATCTTGGCCCGATCTGGTTGGGATTACGTTTGAGTTCGCTTGACTTTCCCGAGGGCAGGCGACTCATGTACGCCAAGGGTGCGTATGTTCTTCACATGTTAAGGATGATGCTTTTTGATTACGACAAGAAGAGCGACCAGCGTTTTATCGGGATGATGAAAGATTACGTGCGTATGTATGCGGGGAAGATCGTGACGACGGATGACTTCAAGCGGATCGTGGAAAAGCATTTCGGGAGAGAGATGGATTGGTTTTTTGACCAGTGGGTATACGGTATCGATGTCCCGGTGTACAAATTCAACTACGAAACTAAAGAAGGAGATGATGGGTACATCCTGACGCTTTACATTCAGCAGTCCAATGTTTCGCCTTCGTTCGAGATGCCGGTTCCGTTTGTGGTGAATTTTGACGACGGGCATGCTGTCGTGCATTTGACCGTTAAAGGAAATGCCGCGATCGGTAAGCAGTTCCATTTGCCAAAGGAACCGAAAACGATCGAAGCTAACCCGTGGAATGCCGTGTTATGCAATGTGGTGAAATGATGAATAACAATGGGCGGGTGGAGCATTGACATACATTGATGGGTGAGTAGAATCCTCCTGGTGGCAAGAACGGGCTGCCCTTCAATTGCGGGAACCGCTCTTGCACGTACATTGAGAAGTGTGACATGGCGAGAATGAAATTAGACTTTCCTAAAAAATTCGATTTCGCAACTGATATTCAAGTGCAGATAGCAAACATAAATTACGGCGGCCATCTCGGCAATGATTCGCTGCTTTCATTGATACATGA
Source organism: Caldifarciminota bacterium (assembly GCA_020343455.1). Lineage (GTDB taxonomy): Bacteria > Hydrothermota > Tepidihabitantia > SM23-42 > SM23-42 > SM23-42. Next base: position 1,433,253 of record CP070795.1, on the reverse strand, counting down.
AGCGCGGATAAGGTTTCTCGAAGCGCACGGCTTTACCGAAAGAGATATTGGCGGTGCCGGGATCATAATGGTCGACACCGTTGTTCTGTACAAATCCGAGAGTTTTCATGGAGATGTGCTGACTTTTCAGGTTGCCGTGCAAGACGTGAGCAGAGTAGGTTGTAACTTCGTGTACCGCGAGACGAACAAGGCTACGAACAAGGATGTAGCACATGCAAAGACCGGCGTCGTGTTTTTCGACTATCACGAAAGGAAAGTCGTCAACATCCCGCAATCGTTCGTTAGACTGTTCGGGTAGTGTACCGGTCGACTGAAGGCCAGTCATCGATCACACAAATTGGAGGTAAGGATGAAGGTAATTCACGCGAATAGCCTCTCCGCAACCATCGATGCGTTAAATGATGCCTTCTTCATGGGGAGATCGCTGTCCAGAGGGGAGCGAACTGAAGCAGTTCGATGGATCTCGAGCCGGCAGGGTTCGAAGGATTCTTATCGCGGCATGTTCGCACCAACCTCCCTTGATTACAGGAGAGGGATCAGGCTCTTCACTGGCGAGAAGGTGGTGTCCGGTGCCGCCATAGGCCACATCCTTGGCGAGGAAGCGAGCCGTGCCTTGATTCTTTTGAATGGGAGTCCAGTGGCGCGCGAGGCCCTGAAAAGGTCGAACAGGGGAATGATCAAAGCGTTGGCGAGTTGCGAAACACGTTCACGAGTGAGAGGTTTTTATTGCTGCGGTATCTGCACGGCTGCCTTATGGCGGCACCTGGCGGTGGGGGGGTTGAACAGGTCGAGAGAGCGGCTCAGTGCCGGGCTCAAAGTCCTGAAGAAGTACCGTGATGGCACCGGGAAATGGAGGCGGTTTCCGTTTTACTATACATTGCTGGCGCTCAGTGAGATCGATGGTAAACAGGCGCTCGATGAATTGCACTATGTAGCGCCGCGGTGCGAGCGCCTTCTGGGCCGTTACCGGGCAAAGAATAAGATTGCCACGCGTCGCCGTATGCTGCTGCAGCGGATTCTGGCTATGTAACATCATGGGGTCAAATCTCTACTTTGAACATCAACACCCATGGATGACCGGGGCGTAGATCGCGATGGCAAGACCTTTGAGAATTCAATATCCGGGGGCCTATTACCACATCATGTGCCGTGGTAACGCACGCAGAAACATCTTTGTTGATGATGGCGATCGCCACCATTTCTTGACGTTGCTGGGTGAATCGATGAGGATATACAAGGTGGTTCTCTACGCTTACGCAATGATGAGCAGTCACTTTCATCTCGTTGTGCAAACGAAAAGGGGTAACCTAAGTGAGTTCATGCGGCGATTCAACATATGCTACACGGGATGGTTCCATTATCGTTACGGTACTTGTGGTCATCTATACCAAGGGCGTTATAAGTCCTGTTTGGTCGATGCCGATAGCTATCTATTGGAATTGTCAAGGTACGTCCATCTGAATCCGATCGGCGGAAGTAAATTCAAGGACGCAAATTTCCACGACCGGTTTGCGTACTTACAGAAGTATTTGTGGAGCAGTCTGCACGGGTATTTGGACAAGCAGAAGGTTAACGAATTGGTCTCGTATGATCTGATTCTGGGGACAATCGGAGGTCGGGCAAGTTACAGGCGCTTCATCACTGCCGGAATAAGTGATGGTATTGGTGATCTGTTTCAGGATGTCAGACACCAAACAATTTTGGGTGACGATGATTTTGTGGCGTATGTGAAGACGGAATATCTCGAGAAAGGGTCATCACGTGATCAGCCTGCATATCGCGGTATGCAAACCGAGTATCTGCCACCGGACGAGATTCTATCGTGTGTTAGCAGAGCCTGCGGTGTTTCGCGGGAGAATATGGTGAAACGGGGTGGTGGTGGGACTCATCGGGGGTTGCTCGCCGAGTTTCTTCACCGCTATTGTGGTATGACCGAGGCCTCTATCGGGCGATATGTGGGCGGTATCGATTATGGTGGTGTTCATCAACTCAGGCGCCGGCTGAAGTTACGTATGAACGCGGACAAACAACTGAGAGATAAGTTCCAGGATATTGATGAGATGATAAGCGAATTGTGTTCAAAGTAGAGATTTGACCCCATGGGATTGTTGGACAATGTACCGGTGCCGATGAAGAAGCGGATGGCGTTTCTCGAGGAGCTCGATAGGAGACACCGTTCTGGTGACGTTCCGCCGGACGTGAGGCTCAGGCAGGTTCCGCCGGATACGGGGAAGTTCCTCGCCTGTATGGCGATGATGGCACCGGCGGGAACATATCTTGAGATCGGTACGAGCGGCGGCTATTCGGCGCTCTGGATATCCGTTGCATGCAGGGAACTCGGCAGGAAATTGATCACCTTCGAAGTGCTGCCGAAGAAGATCGAACTCGCCCGTGAGACTTTTCGTGTCGCCGGAGTGGACGATGTCGTCGATCTCGTTCCGGGAGATGCCCTGCTTCATCTCCAGGCATACAAGGACGTATCATTCTGTTTCCTCGATGCCGAGAAGGAATGCTACGCCGAATGTTACGATAAGATCGTACCCAACATGGTGCAGCGGGGTATCCTCGTTGCCGACAATGTTCTCAGTCATAAGGAAATCCTGAAGGAGATGGTCGACGACGCGTTGAGCGATCAACGAGTATATGCCATGGTCTTGCCGATCGGCAGTGGCTTGCTATTGTGCGTAAGAAGATGACGACAAACGAGATCTTTGTCAGCGAGATCATCACCCCTGTGAAGGGAACGTTCGACACAAAAGCGATGTCCCGTGGTGAGCCGGGTTTTCCATCGAAATTCAGGTGGCGAAAAAAAGAATATGTTGTCGCAGAGGTTGCCGAGAAGTGGAAAGAGACAACGCCGTGCAAGAGCGGCGGCAGAGAAAAATACGTACGCAAACATTGGTACAAAATAGTCACCACGAATGGCTTGACCATGAAAGTCTATTTTGAACGGAAGTCAATGTCGAAAGGGCAGGCAATGAAGAGATGGTGGCTCTATTCGACACTGAGTCAGCAGTAATGGAGGTATTTATGAATCGTATAAGCGAGGTACGTGGATCATTGATGTATGTTTGTGCCTTAGCGATCGCATTTGGCGCAACCTCGCTGTTGTGGGGACAGTGGCAAAATCCAGCTATCGATACGATCACCAATACGCAGATCCGGAAAGAGACGACGATCCAATCGTTGTGTCTCGACGACTCTGACATGGTGCATCTAGTATGGAAAGATCAGATTACCGGGGGATGGCGCGTCTTCTACTGTACGAACAGCCCGGCTGGGATATGGGGCACGCCACAGCATGTTGGTGATACAATGGAGGTGGCCTTTGATCCCGCAATGGCCTGGTCGTCGGTCGTCGGGGAAGTTTTTGTCGTGTACGAGCAGAATTCGGATATCTACGCAGCTCACGGTTGGGGTGGGTCGTGGCAGGTTGAGCCCATTGTCGCCAACGCACAGCTCGACTGCTCGCCGACCATTGCCATCGACGGCTGGGGTATGCCACATGCAGCATGGATTACCGATGATCCCAATACCGGGCAGTACAAGATCGCGTATGCTTCGAGTTACTTTGCCGGCCCCTATCTCGGCTGGGACGTTCAGACACTGACGGCGAGTGATCTCGGCCCGTTTGGCACAGGTGCATCGCCGTTCATCGCGGTCACGGCCGAAGGCGTTGCGCACATCGTTTACCGCGGCGGCGATTACGGCAATTACCATATACACCATGCCTGGAACAGTGTACAAGGCCCTACGGTCTGGGACTATGAAGTATTATACAGCGGCAATTTGAATGATTTTAGTGCTTCGCTGGTCATTGAAGACGACGGTGACTGTCACCTTGCCGCCGCCGGGAACGATGGCTGGGGGTTTCCTGGTCGTATCTATTACCTGTACAAGCCGTCAGGTCAGGCGTGGCAGCAGTACGAATTGGCGTCACTGAGCAACAGCGCCGCGAATCCATCGATGGACATCGATCCCAACGGACGGCCGCATGTCGTGTGGATGGAAACGAGCGGCAACATGTATACGGGGAACGTATACTACTCCCGTAAGAACACGGTCGGTAATTGGCAGGTGAGTTCTGTCATCGGTACCGACCATTTCACGCCCTCTTTCGGGATCGACGGAGAGGGATACGGCCATGTTGCCTGTCACACTGGAGGGAATACGGGTCTGTATGACATCTATCATGTGAAGAGCAGCGGCGCGCTGTCAGTAGACGAGGGATTCAGGTATCCAACCGGGTGCCCGCACGCAGCGACCATTTTGAAGAGTTGTCCAAATCCTTTTCAGACATTGACGGAGATAACCTACAGCATCTCATGTTACGGTCGTGTGACGCTTGGGGTGTACAACAGTACCGGAGAGAGAATATCCGTGCTCGCCGACGGATTGATGGCACCGGGTGTTCATAGTGTTAGGTGGCATCCCGGGGAGTTGAGCGCCGGTACATATTTCATCCGTCTCGTTGCCGGTGGATCAGAGCGGAATACGAAGTGCGTATTCCTGCCGTGAAAGAGGTTAATGAGAATTCCGGTTTTCGAAAGCGAGGAATGGTGAATATAAGACAGTTGACGCATACGCTGCGTTTCCTGCTCGTTATCCTCTGTTTCTGCGGTTCAGTTGTGGCAGATGGTTCTCTGGTTCTGGAGCTGCCAAAGCCGAGGACAACGGGTGGCCGTCCCCTCATGGAAGTCTTGGCCGATAGAAGATCGTCACGGCAATTCAGCCGCAAAGAAATTCCGCTACAGGTCCTATCAGATATGCTCTGGGCAGCATGGGGCGTGAACCGACCAGAGTCAGGGAAGCGCACCGCACCCTCTGCAGTTAACTGGCAGGAAATAGACATATATGTTGCAACGGCAAACGGACTCTATAGATATGATGCATTCAGGCACGTGCTGGTGCATGTATCGGCTGATGATGTGCGTGAGGCAACCGGTACGCAGGAATTCGTGAAAGAGGCGCCGGTCAACCTCGTCTTTGTCGCCGATTATTCACGGATGGGTAGGGCGTCGCAAAAGGACAAAGATTTCTACTCGGCGGCAGATGCCGGCTTCATAAGTCAGAATGTCTATCTGTACTGTGCGTCCGTGGGTCTTGCAACGGTCGTGCGCGGCGCTCTCGACCGAGTCGAGTTGGCAAGAAAAATGAAATTGGGGCTCGGACAGAAGATCATACTGGCGCAAACAGTGGGCTATCCAATCGATTAGAGGTGCATTCACGGCGGTCGGTTTTCCTTGGTGAAACACTACACTACTTATCTCTTTGACCTTGACGGCACGCTGACCGACTCCAAACCCGGCATTACCAATTCCATTCTCTACGCATTATCAAAACTGGGTATTGAGGAAGAAAACAAAACAAGCCTGGACAAATTCATAGGTCCTCCGTTACTTGATTCATTCATGAAATACTACGGCCTCGATGAGAGCAGAGCACGAGAGGCAGTGGCTCAATATCGCGAGTACTATGGAACGCGGGGCATCTATGAGAGCAAACTCTGTGGAGGCATTTCGGATCTGCTGGCGATTCTCGATGCAAAGGGATGCCGCTTGATTCTCGCAACGTCGAAGGCTTCGATCTACGCGCTCAGGATACTCGAACATTTCAGCATAGATGGTTACTTTGACTCTGTATTTGGGAGTAATTTCGACCTGACGCGTGCCTCAAAAACCGAGATCTTGGCAGATATCCTCGAAGAGATATCGCCCTATTCGAAAGATTTCTGTTTAATGATCGGTGATCACCGGGATGATGTCACCGGAGCAAGAGAAAATGGGATCGACTCGGTAGCAGTTACCTACGGCTATGGATCAGAACAAGAACTCGCCGAGCTGGATCCAACTTACATGGTGCACTGCGTCGGCGAGCTGAGTAACCTGTTACTTAGGTCGACCTGGCAATAGTCACGCGTCACACTCTCACGCCTTGACAACGGCCAGGCTACCGGTATAATGATATATGTCAGTAGAAAAACGTATTGCCGCAAGTAGACATAAGAAGATACAGGCTCCGCTTGCCACCGTTGTCTATACACTTTTCGGAGCCTATGTTGTTCCGCGCGGAGGAGAAGTACACGTTGCTGATCTGCTTGAACTTGTCGTTCCGCTCGGGTACTCTGCCAATGCTGTACGTCTCGGGCTGTCGCGGATGTCCAGACAAGGTGTTTTCAATATCAGGCGGTCGGGCAGGAACAGTTATTATTCCTTGAGTGAGCAGGGTATGAAATGGATGGAGCAGGGTAGGGTACGGGCATTTGAGACGGAACATAAGCAGTGGGACGGCAAATGGCGGCTCGTTGTTTACTGTATACCAGAGAAATATAGGAGTTTGCGTGACAAGTTTAGAACTAAACTAATGAGCCTTGGTTTTGCAAGGTTATGCGGTTCGGTCTGGATTGCACCGCACGGTGTTCGTACTGAAGTCGACCAGTATGTCAAAGATAGCGGGATGTCAGGTTTCGTCCAGACATTCGTTGCTGAGTATGCGGGGAGGCAAAGCCTAAGGGAATTCGCAGCGCTCACATGGAACGTAAAGGCTCTCGCCAAGAATTATGGGGTCTTCGTTCGCAGCCACGAAGCCCTTTATGCTTTGTGCCGGAAGGCACAGCAGAGCTGCAAGGAATTGACTTTAGCCGAGTGTTTTGCCCGAAGGTTTTTCATGACTGTCGAGTATGTCTCACTCAGGTTGAAGGATCCCATGCTTCCGCTGGAACTCTTGCCAGATAATTGGATTGGACTGAGAGCGCAGAAATTGCATGACGATCTTCTTAAGCTCCTCAAGCCTAAGGAGGATGCTTTCATAGATAGTGTGTTGAGGAAATAATGGAGGTACGATGAAATTGCATGTCGTTTGCTTAATTGTCCTAGCTCTTGGCACGGCGTCGCCGGTCGGCGGCGAAGAAACAAGATTCGTGGTGATGGGAGCTCGAACCAGTGATCCCGTTGAGGGCATTTTCGACGCGGTCGTTGACGAAATATCACTCCTGCAGCCCGATTTTGTGATTAATGTTGGGAATTTGATTGAGGTACAAGGCGCGGATAGTAGTAATATACATGCGCAATGGTTCGATGTTAAGAATACATTGGCGATACTCAATTGCGCGAAGTATTTCGTGCCGGGCAGCAACGATATCAGCGATGACATCACACGCACAATCTTCGAGAAGGAAACTGGCCGCAAAAGATACTACTCCTTCGACAAAGGGAATTGTCATTTCGTTGTTCTGGACAATTCTATGAATGCCTGGGCTCCCATGCCAGAGGTTGACACACTACAGTACGCCTGGTTGGTTAGTGATCTCGAACGGAACAAGCATGTAGACCACATATTCATTTTCTTCAATACGCCATTCTACCTCACCGCTCTCTCGAGTGGCCAACCCAGTGCCTTTGTTGACCTGTGCCTCGAGTACCGGGTACGTGCCGTCTTTAACGGCGGAATTGGCAGCTATATGTATCTCAATGAAGACGGCATCGACTATATAGCAGTTGGCAGTTCTGGTGCTGCAATGCGAGATCATGATATGGGGAAAGGTAATTTCTATCACTACTTGTTTGTGACTGTCAAAGAAGATGAATACAATGTTGCCGTCATCAAGCACGGGAGTGTTTTCTACCGTAATGTATTCACGGGCAGTGATTACTACTCTGTTCAACGGGCACAGCAGGAGGTCGTATCCATGATCGGCACAATGGTCAGGGAAGGGGAGAAGAATGTTTCGAGTAGCTGCCGGATGACAGTGAGCAATACCAGCACTGATTCGATATCTGGGCCAATTGCCTGGCAGTTCGATTCGACGAGATACAGTATCATTCCGGCAATCATACCACTGGCTTTGGGTGCAGAAGAGTCGAGTACGTGCGATATCAAGGTCCAGATTTTCGATGGATCACACTTGTTCCCGCTGCCAAGATGTGCGTTGGAGTATCCCTATGCTTTTGACAAGGTTTGTACGTTGAACACCATGTTGAGCATCAAGCGGGTGAAAGCGGTGGAACTCATGGATGAACCTCCGGAAATCGACGGCAGCCTGGCAGACTCAGCCTGGCAAAGATTGACGCCGATTAAATATCTCGGAGATGATTTCGGCATGCCGTCTTCAATGGAAGGTACTGACTTGTATCTCGGGCACGATCGGATGAATGTCTATATCGGGGTACGTAGCCATGAAAGAGATCTTAGCAATGTCCGCGCCAGGGTCGCACAGCGCGATGGCCCGACATACACCGACGACAATATCTGGTTTTTCTTTGACGTGAATCATGACGAAAGAACCTACTACCAACTGATCGTGAATCCCAACGGTTTTGCGTTCGATCGAGCCTGCAGCGTAGATGAAGGTCGTATCAATACAGATGTAGCATGGAATGGACCGTGGGAGATCGAGAATGGTCGTGAGCAAGACTCTTGGGTCCTTGAAATTAAGATTCCCAAAGATGCATTTGCAGAGCGAAATGACGAACGATGGGGGTTGAACTTCAGGAGGCTGCAGACGGGCAGCGCGAGTGCTGCATACTGGACACTGCCCTTCGGCCATTCACCTGCCAACTTCGGCATCATCGAATTCGAATAGATGCCCAAGAAGAGTAGAGCACGCTATGGTTCGTGGTCTTCGCCGATCACGGCGGATAGCGTTGCCCGTCAGAGCGTAAGATTCGGCGAAATAGTCGTCGACGGCGATGTTGTATACTGGGTCGAGAGCCGTCCTGTGGAAAAAGGGCGGAGCGTCATTGTGCGCTTTGATACTCGGGGAGAGATTTCTGACGTAATCGTTCCTCCGTACAGTGCACGCAGTCGTGTCCATGAATACGGTGGGGCGGCGTTCATTGTTCATAAAGGCGTCGTTTTCTTCACTAATTTCTCGGATCAGCAAATCTACCGCCAGGGTCCGGATGGAGTGCCGATTTGCCTGACACGGGAAAAGGACAAGCGGTTTGCAGATTTCGCTTTTGATGCGCATCGCGGCCGCTTGGTATGTGTGGAAGAAGACCATGCTCATGAAGGAGAGCCCGCCAATGTCATCGCCGATATCGACATCGACGGGGTCCGGAAATCCCGAACCCTGGTATCAGGGAATGACTTCTACTCATCACCGCGGCTTAGCCCCGATGGTTCAAAGATCGCATGGTTGACATGGAATCACCCGGATATGCCGTGGGACGGTACTGAGTTGTGGGTCGCCAAGGTCAGTGACGACGGCTCTTTTTCGGATCCGTTCATTGTTTGCGGTGGGCATTCAGAGTCCATATTCCAACCCGAATGGTCGCCCGATGGTATTCTATATTTCGTGTCAGATAGAAACGGCTGGTGGAACATCAAAAGAAGCGTGGATGGTAGGGTCGAGAGCGTGACTGATTTGAATGCGGAATTTGGCTTGCCTCAATGGAATTTCAGCTTGACCACGTACGGGTTTATCAGCAGAGACATGCTGGCGTGTGCTTACAATCGGAGGGGTATCTGGTATGTAGCGACCGTCGACCTCAGGACGAAAGAACTGAAGCGAATTGAAAGTCAATATACCCGCATTGCGAACTTGAAGACGGTCGGCGATTGGCTTGTATTCCATGGCGGTTCACCCACGAGAGGCCTCACGGTCGTCAAGCACAACATAACGACACTGGAGGAGACAGTAATCAGAGATTCTGCGGATATGTCCATAGACCCTGGCGATATTTCAATACCCCAATCGGTTGAGTTCACGACTGCAAATGGTATGATAGCACACGGTTTCTACTATCCTCCCCAGAATCGAGATTATGATCCCGCCCCCAACGAGATGCCGCCGCTGATCGTAATCACACACGGCGGGCCGACTTCGTGTAGCTACACTTCTCTTGAAATGAAGATCCAATACTGGACAAGCCGGGGTTTTGCCGTGCTCGATGTCAATTATGGGGGCAGCACAGGATACGGCCGTACATACCGCGAACGCCTGAAAGGTAACTGGGGCGTCGTCGACGTCGATGATTGTGTCAACGGTGCCAAACACCTGGTGAGTAAGGGATTGGCCGATGGCAATCGCGTCATTATCCGCGGTAGTAGTGCCGGCGGTTATACCACACTTGCCGCCCTGACGTTCCGCGACTATTTCAAGGCCGGTGCGAGTTATTATGGTGTGACTGATCTCGAAGCGCTGGCAAAGGAAACCCACAAGTTCGAGTCATATTATCTGGATAGTCTCGTCGGTCCTTATCCAAACACGAAACATATTTATCGGGAACGGTCACCACTATATCACAGTGAGCGCCTGTCAGCGCCCGTAATATTCTTCCAGGGACTTGAGGATGAGGTAGTACCTCCTGACCAGGCCCGGAAGATGGTGGGGGCACTGCGCCGCAGGGGCGTACCGGTTGCCTACATTACGTTTGAGGGTGAACAGCACGGTTTCCGCAATGCCGACAATATCAGGCGTGCTCTCGAAGCCGAATTGTATTTCTATTCACGCATATTCGGATTTGAATTGAGCGAAGATGTCGAACCCGTGAAGATCGAAAACATGTGACATTCCCGGAGTGTGGGTTGACAATTTTGGGTAAATCGGTAGAATGTTGAAGGCAAGATAACACGATTGTTCAGCACCGGAGAAAATAATGCTAAGAGAGCTATCGACGAGGTTGCACATCAACAATATCATTGACCACTACCATGGGGGCAAAAGCGGTACCGTGCTCGAGGTGGGCTGTAACAGGGGCTTCATGATGTCTGAACTCGGTAAAATCTCGGGTTGCGTCTATGGAGTGGACATCGATGAAGATGTCGTGGCGGCAGCACGGCACAAAGGGCATCGGGTGTTTGTATGTAACGCTGAAAATCTGGCATTTCCTGATCGCAAATTCGATGCGGTTTTTTCGATACACACCATAGAGCACATACCCGATTTGCCGAAGGCAGTTCGGGAATTCTGTAGGGTGCTGAGGCCGGGCGGCACGTTGATTCTCGTCTACCCATATGAGCCGGTCGCCGGGATTACGTGCCTTCCCTTTTGGTCGTTGAGCAAGAAGGGCAACATTCACCTGAGGACTCTGAATCCGAAGGGCCTGATGTCCATTGTCAGACAAAGTGAACTGAACCTTACACCCGTATATTCCGGAATGTATTATGGACTGAACCCGAACTACCTTTCCGTTTTCAGAAAACCACCGGCATAATCAGCTGTAACAGACAGTACATCGCGCCATCGCTGGAGTACCTGGCGATATGGAAAAACCGGTCATGCTGAGCTCCTTGACTTAGCGCGATATGTGGCTAGAATATTATCTGTGTATTTAATCATGCTTACCCGAGGAGGAAATTCATGCGACATTTGAGCAGTATTCTAATCTCTTCTTTCACGGCAGTCATTCTTTTTATTGGTTGTCAGTCAAAAGAGACTCGATTTGTGACGATCGGCACCGGTGGCGTGACGGGTTTGTATTATCCTACAGGCGGTGCGATCTCCAGGCTTCTGAACAAGAGATTCAAGGAGTTTAAAATCAAGGCGACGGTCGAATCGACGAGTGGGTCGGTGTTCAATATCAACGCCGTTCTGAAAGGTGATATGGAATTCGGGATCGCTCAATCAGATAGGCAGTATCAAGCATACAAGGGTCTCGCTGAATGGAAGGAGACCGGTCCTCAGCCAGAATTGAGGTCTGTATTTGCTCTCCACGCGGAGCCCATTACGCTCGTCGTGTCAGAGCAGAGCGGAATAGAGAAGATAACAGACCTGAGGGGAAAGAGGATCAACCTTGGCAATCCCGGGTCTGGCCAACTTCAGAATTCCAGGGATGTACTGGCAGCTGCAGGTTTCTCGGAAGGGGACTTGCTTGCGGAGTACGTAAAGGCGGTTGAGGCACCTGGTCTCTTGCAGGACGAGCGGCTCGATGGTTTTTTCTATACGGTTGGCCATCCCAATGGAAACATCAAAGAGGCGACGTCGGGCCGGATCAAGGTTTACCTTGTCGACATCGAAGGCGAAAATATTGACAAAATGGTCGATGACCATCCTTACTATGCCAAGGCGATCATCCCGCACGAATTTTACGAGCGTGCCCTCAATGCAGAAGATATCCAGACGGTCGGTGTTAAGGCGACATTTGTGACCTCGACAAACGTCGACGAGGACCTGGTTTATGCCCTGGCAAAGATGGTTTTTGAAAATCTCGAAGAATTCAAATCGCTACACCCTGCATACGCATCTCTTACCAAGGAGAATATGCTTCAGGGACTTACTGCACCAGTACATCGCGGTGCTTTGAAATACTACAGAGAATCGGGTCTTGTTGAATTGATCAATAAGACTCTTATCTTAGAGCAGGAACTATAGTCATGTATGGTTGATATGCAGACAAGAGTTTGTCAAATAATAGGTGGGATTTCAGCGCCCACCTTTTTTATCGTTTTGTAACCAGCCATGCGCAAAAGCAAGGAATACAAGAGAGCCGAGGAAATCCTAAGGGAGGAGACAGGGCGGATAAGGAATAAGAGGCCTGTGGACAGAATTATCATTTCCTCGGTCGCGGTATGCTGGGCTCTCTTTCAACTTGCGCTGCCGCGATTCATCATACTGGATAGCGTGACAATCAGGGCGATCCATCTTGCATTTGCGGTTGTGCTCGTTTTCCTCACGATCCCGATGTTCAAACGAAAGACCCGTATCAAATCTTTGAGCGCGACATATTCCATTCCGCCGATCGACTTCGTTCTTGCTGCAGTTGCCTGTCTGGCCGTGTTGTATATCGTCTTTGATTGGACAGGGATTGCGATGCGTGCCGGCGTGCCCAGTCAAAGAGATATCGTGATGAGCATTTGTTTGATTATCGTCGTTTTCGAGGCTTCGAGGCGGGTCATCGGATTGCCGCTAGTAGTGATTGCCATTCTTTTTACGTTCTATTCTTTCTTCGCCCCTTACATGCCATCGGTCTTTGCCTTGCGTGGTGTGTCGCTGGAAAAGTATCTGAGCCAGGTCGCTCTGTCGACCGAAGGCATATATGGGATTCCTCTCGACGTTTCTGCAAATACCGTGTTTCTCTTCGTGCTTCTCGGCGCAATGCTCGAGCGCGCGGGCGCGGTCCATTTCTTCAATGACCTGGCGATTTCGCTGCTTGGTAAATTCAAGGGTGGCCCGGCAAAGGCGGCAGTCGTGGCGAGCGGATTTACGGGCCTGGTATCGGGTTCGAGCATTGCCAATGTTGTAACGACCGGCACATTCACGATACCATTGATGAAGAAAGTGGGTTATCCAGGCAAGATCGCGGCAGCGACCGAGGTTGCCGCAAGCACCAACGGTCAGTTGATGCCGCCGATTATGGGCGCCGCGGCCTTCATCATCGCCGAGTATTTGAGCGTACCCTATCTTACGGTCGTAAAGGCGGCCGCAATACCGGCGTTCGTGTCTTATTTTGCACTGTTCTATTTGACACATCTTGAGGCTTCGAAATTAGGGATGAGAGGGTTACCAAAGCCTGATATCCCGCGTTTCGGCGCAGTGATGAAGAGCGGTTTCTACTATTTGATCCCGTTGTTTCTCTTGATCTACGAATTAATGGTCGTGCGACATACTCCGAAGCTCGCTGCATTCAATGCGATCGTGGTTCTGATGGTCATCATCGTGCTCAGAGAAATGAATAGAGCACGGTTAGAGAAAAGCAGCGTGACGCAAGCACTGGTGACCGCAGTGAAGACCATCGGCAGGGGGTTGATCGCAGGCTCACGTAATATGCTTACCGTTGCTTTAGCCACGGCATGCGCCGGAATTGTCGTGGGCATTGTGACGATGGGCATCGGAAGCATGATCGTGCAGGTCGTCGAAATTCTATCGGCCGGCAATCTTTTTCTGCTGCTTGTGATCACGGCGATTGCCAGTTTGCTGATCGGCATGGGTTTGCCCACTACGGCAACATACATTGTCATGGCATCGATCACCGTACCGGTGATCATCAAGTTGAGTGCACGCGGCGTCGTCGATTTTGTGCCGGCGATGGCGGCACATTTGTTTTGCTTCTATTTCGGGATACTTGCCGATGACACCCCGCCGGTCGGCCTCGCTGCTTACAGCGCCGCTGCCATTGCCAGATCAGACCCTATCCCTACCGGTATCAAGGGCTTCATGTATGATTTGAGGACTGCGGTGATACCGTTCATGTTCGTATTCAACGCCGAACTCATACTGTTTGGCATCCACAGTTTTGCCCAAGCGATGTTGATCTTCGTGATGGCGATCTTCGGCGCCTTTGCCTTTGCCAATGCCGTTCAGGGTTGGTTCATAACCAGGAACAGGATATATGAAATGCCGCTATTCCTCATCGCTTCTGCAATATTCTTCTATCCTGGTCTGCTGACGAATCTATTCAATCTGAGCCACGACTTGAGATACTACATGTATTTTATCGGATTCGCAATTTATGGTACGGCATATTTGATGCAAAGATCGAGGAGAAGGGTTGAGAATGGGTCATGAATATGTCTGTGCCTCCGTTGAGAGGGATGTTGTATGCCAAAAAAATTGAGAATTGGAAATAAGGCACCCGAATTCTGCTTGCCGGATGCCAATGACAGAAAAGTCTGTCTGAAGGATTTTAGAGGCAAGTGGCTTGTCCTCTATTTCTATCCGAAGGACAATACGAGCGGGTGCACGAGGGAGGCGGTTGATTTCACTGCAAATGTCAAAGACTTCAAGAAAATGAACGCGACCGTCGTCGGGGTCAGCCCTGACTCGGTCACAAGTCACACCAATTTCATCAACAAGCACGCCCTGGAGGTAATGTTATTGAGCGATCACGAACATAAGGTCCTGAAAGAATACGGGGTTTGGCAGAAGAAAAGTATGTACGGTCGGGAATACTACGGTGTGGTACGTACGACATTCGTGGTAGACCCGAAAGGTAAAATAGCACAAAAATGGGAGAAGGTCAAGGTCGCTGGCCATGCCGAGGCAGTAAAGGATTTTGTCGGTGTGAGCTGCCAGAGACCCATAGGCAAGTAAACTGACAGTGAAGGGAGGCGGGTTGAAGGTAGTAGAAAAATCGTGGAATGAATTCTGGGCATACTACTGGCGCGTTGAAGACCGCCACCGTATCCCGGGTATCTTTGAATGGGATAAGAAGATTGTCGATTTCATCGAGTACGTATGTGGGCTCAAACCACCGGCACACATTCTGGATCTTGCATGCGGCGGCGGTGATCAGGCAAATGTTTTTGCCCGGAAGGGCTATGAAGTAGTCGGAATTGATATTGCACCTTCGCTCATCGAGTTTGCACAGGCGCAATTCTCAAAGGAAAAACTGAAAGGTCATTTCATCGTTGGTGACATGCGGGATATTGGGTACAAGGAAGAATTTGATGCCTGTGTCATTTTGAGCGGTTCTTTCGGATTTTTCGGCGATGCCGAAGATCAGAAACTATTAGTATCGATTCGAAAAGCGCTTGAGGTGGGTGGTAAGGTTTTCATCATGTTCATTTCGGCCAATGAACATGTCGATCATACGCGAACATGGAGAGATCTTGAATACGGGTGGGGACTCGAAGAAACTTGGTTTGATTACGAGGCATGCGTCCATTGCGGCACGAGTGCAATCATAAGAAAAGATGGCACAATGATCGTCCCCAAGAAAGAGCCCGGGTATCACGCAAATGAGCGGATTCGCTGTTATACGATACCCGAAATGCGCATGATGTTTACGAAGGCCGGTCTTGAATACTCGGCGTCTTATTCTAGCCGGTATCTCGAGGTGCCGCCGAAACCAGTGCCGAGAGGCGCAATACGCAATATTATAGTTGGTGAACGAAAGGTTTAACAAATAGAAAGGGAGGAGTGATATGGGTGGCATCGAAGATATCAAGAAGGAAGTATGGTCATGCTTCAAGGATATGCAGGTCATTTACTTAGCAACGGTGGATGGTGATGTGCCGAGGGTGAGACCGGTTACACTCATCCACTATGATAAGAAGATGTGGGTCATAACCGGCTCAGATAACAACAAGATCAAACAGATCAAGGCCAACAACAAGATCGAGTTTTGCCTGTTACTGAAGGCGGAAGATACGAGCGGTTATATCAGAGGAACGGGCACTGCTGAAGTCATCACCGATGTGGAGACGCGGACGTTGATCGCGGAGAATACCCCCTTTTTCAAGGAATTCTGGAAAGACGCAAATGATCCAGGATATGCGCTGCTTCGTATACACCCGCGTGATATTGAGTATCTTAAACCCGGCGCAATGCAGGTGGAACGGTTCTCAGTTGTGTGAGTGCGAGATGTTCAGTAGTGATGCTGTATGAGTGCACATGAAAAGAGTGCTGCTTTTCCACAAGGATCCGGGTGAAGTCGACGAAACGATCCGTGAGCTAAACAAGGCAGGATACCGTATCGTGCATGCAGATGTCAGTCCGTCTGCCCTGCGTGGTATGAAGGAGAATCCTCCTTTTGCCGTCATTATCGATTTGACGCACGCACCGTCCAGAGGTCGCGATGTGGGTATTTATTTCCGCCATTACAAATCGACCCGGGGTGTACCCATCGTATTCGTTGGCGGCGCGCCGGAAAAGGTTGTCGATGTCAAAAAGCACTTACCCGATGCGATGTATACCGATTGGCGCATGCTCAAGCGTGATCTGAAGCGCGCCATACTGAATCCGCCGGCGGCACCAACGGCTCCTGGTTCTCTGCTCGCCGGGTATAGTGATACGCCACTGGTGAGGAAATTAGGTATAAAGCCGCGAGCAGCGATTACTCTTATTGGCGCACCACATGATTTTGAGAAAATGCTGATTTCGATGGCAAGGGGTGTAGCAATTCGAAGACGGTTCGGCACACAAAAGAACCTCATCATCTGGTTTGTTGCATCGAAGAGAGTTTTGCAGAATCGAATCGATGCGATATCGAAAAAGGTGGGTGATCCTGGATTGTGGATCGTCTGGCCGAAAAGGGGTTCGCATATTTCATCTGATCTTACGCAACGTTCTGTGCGGGCCGCCGGTTTGAATCATGGCCTCGTTGACTACAAAGTGTGCGCGATCGATGATAAGTGGTCGGGTTTGAAGTTCTCGATCCGTAAGATCAAAAGGTAGGTTGTGCCATGTTGCTCGTGAGGGAGGTTGAATGAAACATTGGACAGAAAAGTTCTTCGTAAGGCAAGCGAAGTTATGGTTGCATTTCCTCGATCGAGGCTGGCGGCGTAACAAAATTACTGTGGCGGCGATCGTCAAAATCCTAAGGAAGCACGGCATCAAGAAGGGACGCCTGCTCGATATTGCCTGCGGGAATGGCCGGATATGTATTCCGCTGGCGAGGAAAGGTTTCAGCGTTACCGGCATCGACGTCGGCTCCGCTTATATCGATGATGCGAAGAAAAGGGCAGCCAGGAGCCGGGTGAGTGCGGAATTCGTCTGTGGCGATATGAGAAGACTCGACGTGCTGGTGCGCGGAAAGTTCGATGTTGTTTTGAGCGTTTGGACATCGATCGGCTACTACGACAAGAAGACTGATGAAAGGTTGTTCAAAACGATAGCGCGGCGCATGAAGAAGGGAGCACTGTTCTTCGTCGTCAACACGATGTCGCAGGAATATCTGTTACAGCATTTTTGTACGAATCTCTTTGATGAAACAGATAAATACGTCATCCTCCATCCTTGTAACACGTTCGATCACTCGCAGTCGATTAACAAAGTGAAGTGGGTATTCTATGAAAAGAAAGGCAAAGACCTAGCCTATATCGACGAATTCAATATGAAATTGAGGATATATTCGCTTTCTGAAATCGTCGAGATGGGCGAGAAGGCCGGTCTGAAATTCGTCGAGGCTTATGACAGTATGGCAACACTCGACGCGGTTAAACCGGATAGCAGACTGAATGTAGTATTCCAAAAAGGGTAGGGCAGCGAATAGGTTGGATAGGGAGGAAGGGAAATGAAAAGAGAAAAGATGCCGTCGCATCACGGATACAAAGAGAAAAGATCCGGAGCATATCCGAACGAAACGATGAAACTGCTGATGGAAAGGGCGAGCTGCCGCAACTTCTCGGATAGGGAAATCCCCGGGGAGATCATGGATCAAATCCTGGAGGCGGGCGTCCATGCCGCGACCGGTGGTAACCTGCAGCCGTATTCGATAGTCAAGATCCAATCGAGAGAGGCGAGTAGCAAGCTTGCCGAGATGTGCGGTCAGGAATTCATAGCCAAAGCGAAGATAAACTTGCTGTTCTGTATCGACTGGCACCGTTTGGAGAGGTGGGCGCGTCTGGAGACCGCACCCTTCAGTGCGACAAGTAGTTTCCGCCATTTCTGGATATCGTTCCAGGATACATTGATCTGTGCACAGAATATCTGCACGGCAGCGGATTCATTCGGCATAGGTTCGGTGTATATAGGTACTGTGATGGACCTCATGCGCGACGTCTATAGTATGTTCGGGTTGCCTAAAGGAGTGTTGCCGGTTGTCTTGCTTTGCTTGGGCTATCCGAAATCCGAATTGATGGTGCGCAGAAAACTGACACGCGAGATCGTCGTGCACGCGGAGAAATACCGTGAGATCAGTGACCGTGATTTGAAGGATGCGTACGATGAGAAATACCACCATGCAAAGATAGAGAAGACCGACGAGAGGCTCGAGCGGATTCGCGAAGTCTGCGAGGAAGTGCACGGGAAAACCTTCGCCGAAGAATGTCTTGCCGATATCGAGAAGAAAGGATATATCAATGTTGCTCAGCGCTATTTCGGGCTTCACTATGCGGCCGATATCATGCCTGAAGGTAATAGAGAGTTCATCCAGATAATGAAAGATTTCGGATTCGATTGGTTTGACGAATTCAAGCCAATGAAAGATGAGCGTAGATGAAGATGCAAGGAGGCAAAGATGAAGGGACAAAAGAAAAAGCAGGAAAGATATGATAGTGCGAAGAAGCGCGTGGAAGAGTTGAAATCATTCTACTCCCATCTATCAGTATACCTGGCAGTGAATGCTGGTCTTTTTCTTCTGGACATATTGACCTCGCCAGAGGACCTCTGGTTTTACTGGCCGCTCATTGGTTGGGGCATCGGATTGAGCATTCACTGGCTGAGTGTATTCGGGATGCAGAAGATACTTGGCAAAGATTGGGAAGAGAGGAAGTTACGGGAACTCATGGACAAGGAGAAATAATCAGCATGAAGGCAATAGTAGCATATGAAACGAAAAGCGGGGTCACCGGCGAATCATCGAACATCATCGCCAGCGTTTTGCGTGAGAAGTACGGATTCAATGTCGACGTGGTGAATCTGAAAGAAAATCCGAAGCCCGACATTTCTCCATACCAGATTGTATTCATCGGAAGCGGCATTCGTATGGGGAGATGGTACGGAAGGGCGAAGAGACTTCTTGGAAGTGACTTCGAAGGCAAGAAGGTGGTCATTTTTGTATCGGCATGCTCGGCAGGTGACCCGAAGAGTCATGATGAAGCAGTCGGCAAATACCTGAACGAAATTCTATCTAAATACCCGAATGTGAAGCCCGTGGCGACTGCGGCATTTGGTGGCCGAATGAAGATATTCGGCAAAGTCCGGGCAGACACGTGTGATCAGGACAAGGTGCGCGCATGGGCAGACCACCTTGGCGCGCAGTTGGCAAGATGACGTCTGTTTGTGCTTCACCATGGTAGGCGATCCAGTCGTTGTTTGCTTCCGGAGGTTCCATGGATATTGAATCGAGAGTTTTTTCTGTCATTCAGGCGATGTTGTCGCCGGCAGTGATGATTTCGTGTTCAGGTCTGTTGCTCCTCGCCTTGACGCCAAAACTTGGCAGGGTGATAGATAGGATCCGTCTTTTGAACCAGGAGAAGACAGGTCTTGCCAAGAAGACGACGCTGGCCGAAATCGATACCGAACGCCTCCACAGCATCGAGCATCAAATAGAGATGCTCGTATCGCGTGCACAGCTCCTGAAGAGGTCGAGCGGTGCAACACTTTTGGCTATTCTCTTCTTTGTTATCACGTCGGCGTTCATTGGCTTCTCACACGTTTCTGGATTACATTTGGTGACGATGACACTCATTGCTTTCATGGTCGGTATGTTCTTTGTATTTGCTGGAGTTGGTTTTGCCTATTGGGAGATCCGGATCTCGCACGATACGATAACGGAGGAGATCGAGGCATCGAAGGCTATAGCTGCCCGTCTCCTGAAGAAGTCCGGGTAGAGGGTGTTACGCGGGTGTTTTTTATCCAAGTGTTCAGCCGCCCAGGATCCGCGCAGGCATCATGATGACGGCTCTGAAAATGGCCAGCACTCCGTTCACTGCAATACCGAGAATCCGGAAAGGAAGCAGGACAAGCCAGATCAGCGGGTAAAGCAGCAAAGCAAGAATTGCCAACGGCCAACATAGTGCAAAGAGAATGAGCCAAAGTATGAACTTGACCAAGTAGAGTCTCCTTATTTGCATTCTATTCCTTTTCAGAAAAATGTCAACAGTCGATTGTGTTATGAGATGATCGGCTTGACTCCGTAAGGTTGGCGGTTAAAATCAAATCCATGATGGTGAAAAGAACAGGAGTATTCGGTGTCCGGCGCGGATGACGGTGGCGCAAAGAAATTGATTTTAGCCTCGAAGTCACCGAGGAGACTGGCATTGTTGTCGACGATCGTGCCCGCGGACCGGATCATTGTCATTGAGAGTGATGTCGATGAAGCAATCGCTCACGGAGAGACAGCAGAGGCTTATTGTCTCAGGATCGCAGAGAAGAAGGCGCTCGCTGCCTGGGATAAGTATGACGGTGAGCGAAGCGATATAGCGGTCGTCGTCGGGGCCGATACCGTTGTCCTTCTGGACGGCGAGATCATCGGGCAACCGCGCGATGAAGATGATGCAATGTCAATCCTTAAGACATTGGCTGGCCGTCGTCACGAGGTAATGACCGGTGTTGCCCTGATAGACCAGAAGTCGGGCAACGTCGTCGCTTTCAGTGTTAAGAGTGTGGTCTGGATGGAAGAACTTGACCTGGAAATGATCAGGGAATACGTGGCGACAGGAGAACCGCTTGACAAGGCTGGTGCTTATGGGATCCAGGGAGAAGGCAGGAAACTGATTGCGAAATACGATGGAAGTTACTCGAACATTGTCGGGCTACCCATAGATGAACTGACTGCCGCGCTGTCCCAAATACTCACATGAAGAATCCTCATATTGTGGTCATCGGTGGCGGTCCAAGTGGCATGATGGCGGCCGGAAGGGCCGCAGAAATGAGCTGCAGGACATTGCTGCTCGAAAGAATGTCCCGTCTCGGTTCGAAACTATCGATCACGGGAAAGGGGCGCTGTAACATCACCAACATGGAGGAGGTAGATTCATTCCTCGAACACTACGGAGAGTGTGGTAAATTCCTGAACAACTGCTTTGCGCGGTTCTTCAACCAGGACTTGATACGTTTCTTTGAGACGAAGGGTGTGAAGATGGCCGTTGAGAGGGGTAGGCGCGTCTTCCCGGAATCGAGCGATGCAGATGACATAATCCGGTGCATGGAGAGATTTCTCGGTGATGCTGGTGTCGATGTCAGACCTCATTTCAGAGTCGATAGTATACTTGCGGCGAACGGGCACATGACCGGCATTCAGGGTGAGGGTGAAGATATACCTTGCAAAGCAGTAATCGTGGCAACTGGAGGTCTTTCTTATCCGCTGACCGGTTCGACCGGTGATGGATACCGGTTTGCCCAGGATCTGGGTCATCGACTTCGAAAGCCCGAGGCCGGTCTCGTTCCGATCGAAATCGAAGATGATTTTGTGAGAACGTTGCAGGGCGTGTGTCTGAAGAATATTGAGCTGAGTGCCTTTGCAGATGGGAAGATCTTCGCCCGCCTCTTCGGTGAGATGATTTTCACGCATTATGGAATCTCCGGACCGATCGTACTGACGATGAGTCATGAAATCGTGAAGAAACTGCGAAAGGGCAAAGTGGTGGTGTCAGTAAACTTCAAGCCGGCTTTGTCGAAAGAGACCGTGGAAAAGAGGTTGCTGCGTGAGTTCGATGAGCACGGAAAGATGACCTGCAGAAATGTTCTCAAACACCTCTTACCCGCCGCGGCGATCGGTGTTTTCATTACGCGTTCCGGTTTGCTTCCCGGCAAGCGCGCCAGCGAGGTCACCCGTGAAGAGCGCCATCGACTAATCCAGTTGCTCACCGATTTCAGGATGACCGTGAAAGGACCCCGGCCCATCGATGAAGCAATCGTCACTGAAGGCGGAATTGCGCTTGATGAGATCGATCCGTATACAATGGAGTCACGGATAATCAAAGGTTTGTTCTTTTGTGGCGAGGTGATCGATATTGCAGGCGATACGGGCGGCTATAATTTGCAGGCTGCCTTCTCCACCGGTTACCTGGCCGGTGAAAGTGCTTGCAACGCGTGCCGCACGTCCTGATACGATATTCCGAAAGGCCTTCTCTCCTGATGCACCACATTGAAACGTTGACCCCGGTCGATGATGCTATATAATTGCAGGTGATTGACGAGCATTGGAGGAGCGGCATATGACCGATACAGTATTCGAAAGACTTGCCGATGCGCTGGATCGTTTGCCCAACGGATTTCCGAGAACCGCGGCAAATGTTGAGATACGGATACTGAAGAAGATCTTTACCGAAGAGGAAGCAGCATTGGCAAGTGGTTTTTCTGCAGTACCTGAGCCGATCAGCGAGATCGCCCGGCGCTTTGGTGTACCTGAAGAGGAGATGAAAACGCGTCTCGTGGACATGGCAAGGCGCGGCCTTTTGAAGTTGTCCCGTAAGGATGGGCAGATGAGATTCCGTCTCGCACCGTTCATCGTAGGCATGTACGAATCTCAAATCGAGAAGATGGACCACGAGTACGCTCACCTCATCGAAGAATACATGGCAGCGGGTGGCGCCGAGGGGATCATTAAGCCTTATCCGGCATTACATCGTGTTGTGCCGGGCGGCCGCGCGGTCCGGCCGGAGTGGATCCTTCCGTATGACGATATCAGATCGATGTTGGAGAACTCAAAATCATTTCGGGCCGAGGATTGCATCTGCCGCGTGCAGCAGGACATGTGGGGCCACAGGAGGTGCGATTTTCCGGTCAGGTTGTGTCTTAATTTCTCGCCGGCAGAGCGTAAGCCCAGCCCCCACGATATTTCGAAGGACGAAGCGCTTGCGCTGCTGGAAAGGGCAGAGGAGATCGGTCTGGTTCACTGCGTGAGTAACGTCATCGAGGGGGTCTTCTATGTCTGCAACTGCTGCGGCTGCTGTTGTGGAATATTGAGGGGGATTACAGATTGGGGCATCGAAAATTCAGTGGCACGTGCGAACTATTACGCCGTGATCGATCCAGAAGTGTGTAATAGTTGTGGTATTTGCATCGAGCGCTGTCAGGTAAAGGCGATTGCTGAAGTGGATGGTGCGGTCGCTGTCCGGCGCGAAAAGTGTATTGGCTGCGGGCTATGCGTTAGAGGTTGCTCAAGCAGTGCAGTGCAATTGGACCGCAGACCTGAAGCGGAATTTGTCGACCCACCCGAGGATTTCAGCGCGTGGGAAAGATTGCGGTCCAAAGATCGGGGTTTGACAGATGGACTGTAAGGAAGGGAGGGTGAGATGCTTATGCGTATACAGTGTATCGATCTTCTGCGCACCATGTCGCTCGTTCTGGTTTTCGTTTTTGGTACGAGCGCCTTCGCTCAGACCATGACTTCGAAGACTGGAAGGGAAGAGGGTCTTTCCAAGATGCTTGATTACTACAGGCAGCCTGGGACAATTACGGCCCTTGGTGAGTATTCGTATCTGCTGGAGGATCTGCCAGATGATATCGCCGGTCTATGCAAGGTAGTGCAAGGAGTAATGCTCCATGTTTTTTGGGCGGAGGCATATGGGGTTAAGCTATCAGAAGATAGAAAAAAGGAGGTCAATCTACGCAAAGTTGAAAGGATCCTGGCTCGGATCGTTGAATTGGATGGCCGGCCGCTAACGGCGGCACGTGAACCGGAAATGCGTGTCGTTGGAAATTGCCGGGACCACTCGGTCTTACTCTGTGCTTTATTGAAATATAAAGGCATTCCTGCACGGGCGCGTTGCGGGTTCGGTACGTATTTTACGCCTGGAAAGTACATGGATCATTGGATTTGCGAGTACTGGAGCGACCAGGAGAGGCGCTGGGTACAGGTCGACGCCCAGCTCGACAGCCTCCAGGTGGCGACTCTTAAGATCGACTTCGCCCCGTGCGATGTGCCGCCGGGGAAGTTCTTGAGTGGAGGGCAAGCCTGGCAGCAGTGTCGCACCGGGGCGATCGATCCGGATCTGTGCGGCATATTCGATATGAAAGGTCTGTGGTTTGTGCAGGGTGACCTGGTACGCGACTTCATGGCATTGAACAACCTGGAGGTCTTGCCGTGGGACTGCAACGCACTCATGGCAGGACCAGATGTTGAGGTCGCCAGGGAGGATTATAAACTTCTCGACAAGATCGCGGAATTGATAACGAATGGAGATCAGGCATTCACAGAGATCAGATCAACGTATGAATCGAATGAGCGGTTACGGATGCCGGCCGACTGGTCTCCTTAGACGTCAGCGGATCTCCAACGCGCGCACGGCGGTCCACATATCAGACGTGAATCGAATAACATGATCCCAGAATCGATCGTCATTGAAAAAGAGAGGAAATTGCGGGATTGGTTCACGGAAGATTGTGACCCGACGCCGAAGATCATAGACGGCTTGGACATTGGCTGGGGTGGGACGCAAAGATGGGCGACGGCAAATATGCCCGTATCACCGGCAGGCCCGCATCTTGATTTCTGCTGCGGTTATGGAACGTTTCTGGCGCAGCTCGGCTGGCGCTTTCCGGACAAAGAATTGTTCGGCTTGAACATAGACTATACAGGTCCGCACCGTATGATAAGATCGTTGCTAGCCGAGGCTGGAGTCAAGGCATCCTTGGTGCAAGCGGATGCAAGGAACATGCCCTTTGCCGGTGGTGTATTCTCTTCGGTGAGTTGTTTTCTCGGCCTGCAGGATATAAGGATCGGGTTCGGTGACAGTGGTATATGTGAAGCCCTCAGGGAAGCGTCGCGCGTCCTGCGTGAGGAAGGTGTGTTGGTCCTCCTCGATGAAATCCCCTTCGAGGAGTTTGATGCGTTCCTACAAGGGATGTCTCTGCGAGTGATGAAGCGTTGTGAACGTGCCCTTGACGTACGGTGGGATCGCGTTGCCGCCGAAAAAGCCATCACACTGTACGCGCGAGGATATGTGAAACAGAAACGTACCATTGATGAAGAGGAAAGGGTACGGATTTATGATGAGGTGTATACCAGGATGAAAAGTGAAATGGAAAGGCAATTGCGTGACAGCGGCTACTATGTTCCATTCAACTCCGTACGTATGGTCACCTGTAAGAAGACGGTTCGGGCATGAAGCAGATTTGTCTGCAGATTAGGCAAGGGAATGACTCTTAACTACGCTATTTCAGGTGTCGGTGATCTTTCTGCCCGGTAGTGAGGCATGTTTGATCTGAGGCTTTCGTCATGGTCACTGTGAGAATAGATCTCAATAAATTCCGGGCCGTCATATTCGATCTGTTCCATACCTTGACATCGGCCGATATCATGCGCGTGCCGGGCAGGAGTACGAGTGAGATCCTTGGTGTCTCGCGACGAGATTGGAACGAGCAACTCCTGCATCATTCCGCAGAGCGGCTGCGCGGAGAAATGACCGATCCCTTCAAGATCATCGAGAAGATGGCTCACGCCATCGATCCTGCGATACTTACCCGGACGATCGAGATTGCCGTGAAAAACCGCATTGAACGTTTTCGCTATGCACTGACCAATATCGAAGAACCGACATTGAATACGCTGCGCACTTTGAAGACTTCAGGAAAGAGGCTCGGACTCATCAGCAATGCCGATATGACCGAGATAGACGGTTGGGAGATTTCGCCGCTGAAACCGTTTTTCGACGCCGTGATCTTCTCGTGTCGGGTCGGGTATTTCAAGCCTGAACGGGAAATATATGAGGCGTGCGTGAAGGCGTTGAATGTGCGCCCCGGTGATTGTTTATATGTGGGTGATGGGGGCAGCGATGAATTGCGTGGTGCAAAAGAGGTTGGGATGACGACTGTGATGACGGTTCATGTCATCAAGAATTTCTGGCCCGAACGCATTGCGAGGGCGGGTCAATATGCCGATCTTCAGATAGACGGAATACATGAACTTCTGGCATTGGATAACTAAGGGGGTGTTTTATGTTCAAGGAATTCAAGGAATTCGCCATGCGGGGCAACGTGGTCGACATGGCAGTGGGGATTATCATTGGTGCGGCGTTTGGAACGATCGTAAAATCGCTTGTGTCAGATGTTATCATGCCGCCCATCGGTTTGCTATTGGGTAATGTTGATTTCTCCAACCTGTTCGTGGTACTCAAGGAGGGGCCTGCTGCTGGTCCCTATGCCTCGCTGACTGAAGCGCAAGCAGCGGGCGCAGTATCGATTAACTACGGCACCTTCATCAATACCATCATCAGCTTCATTATCGTTGCCTTTGCCGTCTTTCTTGTCATCCGCGGTATCAATAAAATGAAGAGAAAGAAGGAGGAACCGGCTGCTGAACCGACGACGAAGACCTGCCCGTTCTGCCAGTCCTCAGTATCGATCAAAGCCGTGCGCTGTCCGTTCTGTACATCCGAGCTGAAAGGTTAACGAAGGGATTTCCCGGGGTATATCCTACGGTCATGAGGGTGGACGCGTGGGGCAGAAACATAGATTCATCTGGGAGCCGTGAAATACCGTAGCAGTTACGAGAGATCGGCGTATCTCTATGATCTTTTTGACAAGAAGCCCAACATCGGGTTTTTCTTAAGGTGCGCATCTGGCATCAAGGAAATACTTGATATTGGCGCTGGCACGGGGCGCATCGCTCTTCCTCTAGCAGAGAAGGGATGTCGCGTTTTCTGCGTAGAGCCGTCGCCTGCCATGCGGAGAGAATTCAGAAAAAAGCTAAGAAAGCAGAAGGACATTGCTGATCGTATCATACTCAATGCAGGCGAGGCACGATCATTCAGATTCGACCGGACGTTCGGCTTCGCCTTGATGTCGGGCGTATTCGATCATTTTCTTGATGATGGTTACCGGCTTGCCGCGCTCAGAAACATTTCCCGTCACCTGGAGCCCGGCGGACGTTTCATTTTTGACCTCGCAGGCGCTCGACCGAAAGTGCATCAGAACTCCGTTGCAGGTGAACGTCGGTCGGTGAAGAGATCTATTCGCAGGTTCGTTAGCACTCAGTCATACGGCAAAGACCGCTACCGAGTGACAATTTTGTACGAAGTTCACGACTCTGGAAAGATGCGTAAGCGTGTCGAAGAGATGGGTCTTGTAGGTTTTGTAAGTCAGAGGGGAATCAGGATTATGTTACATGAAGCTGGTTTTCAAATAGTTCACGAATATGGGGGATACGATTCCTCTGACTATGCAGAAGGGGGGAATGTGTTAATCATTGAGGCATTGAAGAAACCTGATCTTCGAGAAGCCCATTGAGTTGGCTCATTTTATCCGTATAATGGGATCGGTGAAGAGCAGAGATAACGAGTCTTGCGGCCGCTTCGACAGTAAAGGAATCCGGGATGCAATAGCACGCGAGTTGAAAAAGCATGTTGACGAGAAATATCGCAGAGGTGCAGAGGCGTATTTCAAGGAAGGTATTCTGTTATACGGCGTCAGGGCTAAGAGGGTACGCAAGATCGCTGCCGATTTCTTCAAGAAGATAAGAAAGGAGAACAAGAAGACGATTTTTGGCATTTGCGAAGAGCTGTTGCGGTCCAGATACAGTGAAGAGAAGACAATTGCGTTTGCCTGGGCTTATCGTATGCAAAGGCAGTATGCTCCCCGGGATTTTCGATTGTTTGAACTCTGGCTTAAGAGGTATGTCGCAAATTGGGGTTCATGTGACGATTTTTGCCGCCATGCATTTGGGGTTTTCTTGCACAGATTTCCGGAATTCCTGCCGGACGTTCGTGCATGGACGGGTTCCAAGAATAGATGGCTCAGGAGGGGTGCTGCGGTTATCATGATATATTCACTGCGAATGGGCGAGCAATTGGATTTTGCCTTCAATATAGCCGATGCGCTTATGAAGGATGAAGATTACCTGGTGCAGAATGGCTACGGTTGGATGTTGAAGGACGCGAGCATACGCTTTCCGTCACAGGTACTACGCTACGTGGAAAGGCATAAGCGTGAGATGCCCAGAAGGGCACTCAGATATGCCATTGAGCGGTTCACACCCCAACAGAGGCGTAAGGTAATGGGAAGGATATGACGGCTATTGGGAAGACTCCGATCACGGATCACGATATTTACTTATTCAAGGAAGGCTACCATTTCAGGATATATGAGA
This sequence comes from Caldifarciminota bacterium, assembly GCA_020343455.1. Lineage (GTDB taxonomy): Bacteria > Hydrothermota > Tepidihabitantia > SM23-42 > SM23-42 > SM23-42. Next base: position 1,404,898 of record CP070795.1, on the reverse strand, counting down.
AACTGGGCGCACATATTACAGAGAGCGGACAGAAGGAGGGAACGTACTTTGCGGTGTGGGCGCCGAGCGCGGGGTCTGTGTCGGTCGTTGGAGATTTCAACGGCTGGGATCCTAAGGCACATCCTCTGAGTGTCCGGTGGGATGGTTCAGGCATATGGGAAGGATTCTTACCCGGTGTGGGTCAAGGTGCTCTGTACAAATACCATATCGTTTCAAAATATTACGATTACAGGAGAGACAAGGGGGATCCCTTTGCTTTCTTTTGGGAACAGCCTCCAAGAACCGCGAGTATTGTCTGGGATCTCAAGCATGAATGGAAGGACGATGCGTGGATGAAAAACAGAAAAGAACATAATGCACTTGACAGACCCTGTTCGGTTTACGAGATGCACATCGGTTCATGGATGCGCGACGGCGAAGCGTTTCTCAATTACCGCGATGTCGCCCGAAAACTGGTAAAATACATAAAGAAGACAGGTTTTACTCACGTCGAACTCCTTCCGGTGATGGAACATCCATTCTACGGATCCTGGGGATATCAAGTGCTTGGATATTTTGCTCCGACGAGCCGATACGGTACGCCGCAGGACTTCATGTTTTTCGTTGAACATCTTCATGCGAACAACATTGGTGTGATACTCGATTGGGTTCCGTCCCACTTTCCGTCCGATGATTACGGACTGGCCTACTATGATGGCACGCATTTGTATGAACATGCTGATCCGAGAAAGGGATTGCACCCCGACTGGAACAGTTATATATTCAATTACGGCCGTAACGAAGTCCGGAATTTTCTGATAAGCAGCGCGATATTCTGGTTCGACAAATACCACATCGACGGTCTGCGGGTCGATGCTGTTGCTTCGATGTTGTACCTTGATTACTCACGAAGGGATGGGGAATGGATTCCGAACCGGTATGGAGGGCGTGAGGATCTTGAGGCCATTGATTTCTTGCGAAAGTTGAATGAAACCGTATATAAGGAATATCCGGATGTTCAGACGATTGCCGAAGAGTCCACTACGTGGCCAATGGTCTCACGTCCGACCTATATCGGCGGCCTCGGATTCGGCATGAAGTGGAATATGGGATGGATGCATGATACACTCGATTATCTTTCGAGAAATCCGATCCATAGAAAATACCACCACGAGCAGTTGACTTTCAGCATATGGTATGCGTTCTATGAGAATTTCATTCTGGCGCTTTCTCATGATGAGGTAACTCATGGCAAAGGTTCGTTGATTAGCAAGATGCCGGGTGACGATTGGCAAAAGTTCGCTACTATGCGGCTGCTACTGGCATATATGTACGCACATCCGGGTAAGAAACTTCTCTTTATGGGGAGTGAGTTTGGTCAGTGGCGTGAATGGGGGCACGATCGCAGCCTCGATTGGGACCTGCTCGAACACGCTCCGCATAAAGGTATTCAGAATTTGGTCACGGACCTGCACAAAGTATACAGAGAAGAATCTGCCCTGCACGCAGTTGATTTCGAAGGCGTCGGGTTCGAGTGGATAGATGTGGGGAATTGGGAAGAGAGTGTGATTACCTTTCTTCGTAAGGCGCATGATCCGGCAGATAATCTACTCGTCGCCGGGAACTTCACGCCGGTTCCGCGGCATAACTACCGGATCGGCGTACCATCGCGCGGATATTGGAGGGAATTACTCAATAGCGACGCAAAGGAATATGGCGGAAGCGGCCTTGGTAATCTCGGCGGGGTTGAGGCGAGGGAGGAATCGAGACACGGCCTCCGGTATTCGATAGCGGTCACGCTTCCCCCACTTTCGGTCGTCTACTTAAAGAAGCAGAACGATGAGAAATAATAAAGAGTACGGGCACGATGCTATCGGAAAGAGGGGCAGCGGTATATTGCTTCATGTGACATCACTGCCTTCCAGATTCGGGATCGGAGATCTTGGGCCTGGAGCGTACAGGTTCGCGGATTTCTTGATCAAATCAAAGCAGCGCTACTGGCAGGTTCTGCCCCTTACCCCGGTAGATTATCCGCACGAGCAATCACCTTACAATTGTATGTCGGCGTTCGCCTTCAACAAGTACTTGATCAGTCCTGAACTGATGGTGCGCGACGGCCAGCTGAAGAATGCCGACCTTGATGCGCTACCGCGCTTCTCTCAGCGCAAGGCCAACTTTGCCGCGGTGTTCCGGTTCAAGGACCGCTTATTCGAAAGAGCATACGAGCGGTTCAAGAGTAACAGAGAGAGGCCTGACGACTACCTGCGGTTCTGTGAAGAGAACAGCTCGTGGTTGGATGATTATGCGCTCTTCATTGCCCTGAGAGAGAGTCAGGAGCGCAGGTCATGGATACAATGGCCGGCTAAGATAAAAGACCGTGATGCCAAAGCGCTTGAATCTTTGAGGAAAACGCTCAAACGAACGATGGAGAGGGAAGAATTCCTTCAATATGTTTTCTGGAAACAATGGGTAGCACTCAAGTCTTACTGCAATGACGCAGGCATGAATATCATTGGTGATGTTCCGATCTACGTCGATTTTAACAGTGTAGATGTCTGGTCCCATCGGCGGATCTTCAAACTGAACAAGGATTCTAGACCTCTCTTCGTGTCAGGGGTACCGCCTGACTACTTCAGTGAGACCGGGCAGTTATGGGGGAATCCGGTATATGATTGGCATGCACTTAGGAGAACAGGCTTTGAATGGTGGATCCAGCGCATAGCGCACAGCCTGAAGATCTTTGACTGTGCGAGGCTCGATCACTTCAGAGGGTTCGTCGCCTTCTGGCAGGTGCGGTCAGCGGCGAAGACGGCAAAGAGCGGCAAGTGGGTGAAGGTTCCGGTCGATGGATTCCTGTCCATCCTTCGAAAAAAGTTACGGAGGATCCCGATCATTGCCGAGGACCTTGGTACGATCACACCCGATGTGCGTGAAGTAATGTGGCGTCATAATATTCCGGGAATGAAGGTGATGCTCTTCGCCTTTGGTGATGGTGGCTCAGCAAATCCATACCTGGTGCACAATCATGTCCGTAATTGTGTAGTATATACAGGTACCCATGATAACAATACGGTGCGGGGTTGGTTCATGAACGAGGCGTCGAAGGCTGAAAAACAAAGGCTCTTTGCCTATCTGGGTAGAAGGGTCAGTGCCCAGGTTGTGCATGAGGAGGTTATCCGTCTGGCGATGTCGTCGGTGGCCGATACTACGATCATCCCGATGCAGGATATCCTCGGTCTTGGCAGCAGCGCACGAATGAACTGTCCGGCTGGTCAAAGAGATAACTGGCAGTGGCGATTATTGCCCGGTCATCTGAGGCCGTCTGTAGCTGAGTGGCTTGCGCGCACGACTGTCACATACGGACGGGCGTAGTTCTACTCGATGTAGCACACATAAGAATAGTACACGGAGCGCATTCATCCTGTTTGCGTCTCGAAGAAATTAATACTTGACATAATGTGATATTCTTCTATACTCGATTAAACATCAAAGGGAGGTGGTATGATCAATTATCGTAGTTCGATCCACAGAAAAGAAAGATATTCATGTGTCTTGTTTTTTCTCATTCTAATACTATTGACGATTCCAGTGCGTGTCGAAGGTGCGATTTTCACGGTCACGCGGACAGCGCCAGATGACAATAACCCGGGCAGTCTGAGATGGTGCATGAACGGAGCGAATTTCAGTCCGGGGCCTGATACGATTGTGTTCAATATCCCGGCGGCACCGCCTTACGTCATCATGCCCGATTCTGGACTACCGATCCTCACTGACCAGGCAGGTGTCCTGATCGATGGGTTTTCAGTGCCGGGAACCTGGGCCGGAGCAAACCCTCCGTCTACGGCCAATCTGCTCGTCGTACTGGACGGTATCAATGCCGGAGCTTCCCATGGCATACATATTATTTCATCCAATAATAC
>CP070795.1:1338755-1400899 GCA_020343455.1 Caldifarciminota bacterium | reverse complement strand
GACGAAGATGCGATCCGGGATTTGATCGCTGCCGATACCGTATGGTTCAATCCCAATACCACGGTCGATTCGACCTCTGGTGCCGAGGAGGACACCCTCGTCGTCTGGTGGCGCAGCGCCCAGACCCACGATGACCCGATCATTGACATCCAGATAATCGGAGATTCAGCATGGGTAGCATACAGCCGCGGTAACTTCGGCTATTTCTACTCTCTGGCAAAGATCGATACCATGCCATGGGTACTCTGGAGTAAGGATCTATCAGAAACGGCAATGATCCGCGCGACATTCCTGCGCACTGGCGAAGAGACCGATGAACACCGTGGTTGGGCACTGAACAGCATTTCACTTGCCGAAGGAAGGTCAGACGATGTCTTCACGGTCAGGATCGACAGTATCCGCATAACGACCGTGACCGAGGCCGTCGACCTCCTGATAATCGACCCGTTGAATACCTACTTCAATATCGACAGCCTCATAACCTTTCAACCTGGAGAACCGGTCACACTGACGCTCTACACCAATGTCGCGGATGGTCATGCCTTCCTCCACACGTTCATACTCGCCTTTCCGTACTACGTGCGCCTACCTTTCAGCAATGAGGGCAACGGCGTATACCAGGGCACATGGAATGCACAACTCGTGGCAATCCCCCGCTTTGCGATTTTCGACCTAATGTCACACTCGACACTCTACACACCGGACCAGCCCTATGATTTCCACGGATGGTTATTGCCATATATGATCAGTCAGTAACTGCTTCCTAGAAGGCGCAAAAGAAAAGGGGAGCTTTGCTCCCCTTTCTCATTTTGGAATCTTGAAAGGCATCTTCATCGGCATGTCCCTGCCGAACTTCTTCAACATGTCCCGCGCATAGGAGAATTCTTTGAGCATCCGATTGACATCGGCGATGGTCGTGCCGCTGCCGGCTGCTATCCTTCTCTTTCGCGAACCGTCGATGATCTCGGGATGCAACCTTTCGCGCCGCGTCATGGAGTTGATCATCGCCTCCATTTTCTTGAACTGTCCCTCATCAATATCGGTCGCTTTTACTCCCGGGATCATTGCCGCGAGCTTTGACAGCGAGCCCAATTTTTTCACTGCTTTCAACTGCTCGAGAAAATCTTCCAAGTTCAAATCACCCTTGAGAACCTTCTTCTGTATTCTTTCCTGGTCGATTTCACCTTCCACAGCCTTGATCTTTTCGACGAGGCTGACAACATCTCCCATCCCGAGAATACGCTGTGCCATGCGATCCGGGTGGAACGTTTCGAGCCCGTCCAGTTTCTCGCTGGTGCCGATGAAATACAGGGGCACATCAGTCGCGCTTTTTATGGAAAGCGCCGCACCGCCGCGGGCATCGCCGTCCATTTTGGTCAGGATCGCACCGTCGAGACCAATCTTTTCGTTGAATCGACTCGCCTGATTGACCGCATCCTGACCGCTCATCCCGTCGGCTATCAATAGTCTGTAGTCGGGTTTGAGCGCACGGTGGATCTCCTCGAGTTCTTCAATGAGTTCATCGTCGATATGGAGTCGCCCTGCTGTATCGATGATGATCAAGCCATACCCTTTGTCCCTGGCCAGCTGTTTTGCCTTCTTGACGGTCGCCACGGCACCGCCTTCTTCAAGTGGAACCATCGGAGTCTTTGCACGATCGGCAAGCATCTGCAGTTGCTGGACCGCGGCTGGCCTCTTGGTGTCGGCTGGAACGAGCAAAGGGTTACGATCATGGAATTTCTGGGCCAGTTTGGCCGCGGTGGTGGTTTTACCCACACCCTGGAGTCCGATCAAACTAAGGACGCTGCAGGTATCACCCCTGAAGTCAATAGACCTCGTTTCGGATCCCAACAGCTCCACCAATTCTTCAAACACCGCCCTGATGACCAGATCACCCGGTTTCAGACTCCTGGAGAGCTCGAGGGTCTTTGTCTTCTCCTCGAGACCGTCCATGAAATTCTTCACTACCAGATAATTGACGTCGGCTTCGAGCAGCGAGATTTTTATTTCTTTATTGATACTTTGCAATTCCTGGCTGGTAATCCTGCCGTATCCAAGGATTTTTCTCTTGATGAGCGCAAAGCGGTCGATCAGCCCCTCGAACATCTCAGCTCCGCTATCGCCCTCCGGTAATCTTTCGCCTTGAATATGCCGGCGCCTGCAACGATAATGTCGGCACCAGCACTGCAGACCCGAGCGGCATTTTCGGCGTTGATGCCGCCATCCACCTCAACCAGACAGTCAATCTTCTGTCTGCTGATGTAGTTCTTTGCCTCCTCGATCTTCGGAAGGACCCCGGCAATGAACTTCTGTCCGTAAAAGCCAGGATTGACCGTCATTATCAGTAAATAGTCTATCCTGTCCATGAATTCCGCTACTGTATCGAATGGTGTATCGGGATTGATCGCCAAACCAGCCTTAACACTTCTTTCATGCATGTAATCTATGCAGCGGGAAGGATTTTGCGTTGCTTCGCAGTGAAAAGACAACCAGCCTGAACCCGCGTCGATGAACTGTTTGAGGTATTTCTCAGGATGTGTAATCATGAGGTGCGCGTCGAGTTCAAGCTTTGTCAGTTCCTTGATCGCCTCAACGATCATCGGGCCGAATGTGATGTTAGGAACGAACACACCGTCCATAACATCGAGATGGAGCAAATCTGCCCCGGCCGTCTCGACCGCCTTGAGTTCTCTCTGGTACTGACTGAAGTTTGCGGCAATTATCGACGGAGCGACCTTCACTTAATGACCATCACGGTGGCTGTATCCCCGACGTTCACTATCCGCCCCGGCTCTGGGTTTTGAAGGATGACCGTTCCTTTCCTGCCGCTCCCCTGAACCTCCTCGATCGTACCGATGACCAGCCCCATTCTCTCCAGAATCAATTGAGCTTGGCTCAGCTGCTGGCCTACAACGTTTGGCATTCTTCTGATCAATCCCTTGCTGAGGATTAGTATCAAACCGTCGCCTTTCTTCACGGCCGTTTCAGCTTCAGGGACCGTGCCGATGATCTTCCCGGGCTCTATTGAATCTGAGAAGACCGAATCGACCCTCGTCACCACGAGGCCGATTCTCCTGATGATCGACAAACCCTGTTCGTAGCTGATTCCGGAAAGATAAGGTACACTGATCGTTTCGGCACCGAGACTTACGGTGAGATTTACGATCCGGCCTTTCTTGGCTCGAGCATCAGGTAGTGGTTCTTGGATGATCACATTGCCTTCTTCGATTATCCGGTCGAAACGGCGCTCTACGACCACTCCCTCAAGACCGACGTTTTTCAATTCCACAATGGCACTATCCAGATGCACGTTACACACATTCGGGACAATAACTTCTTCACCCCTCCCGACCAGCAAGGGCATGATCAGGAAGTTGGCCATGAGGATACCAGCGACGAAGAACGCAACGACTATCGCCGAATAGATCAGAATTCTTCTCATTCGAGTACTGTTGCCACGACTACGTCGATCGCCGACCCCCGTAATGCTTGCCTCCCCGGCGCAGGGTTTTGACCCATTACTATGCCGACATTGAACTCGGTGCTGACTTCATACCGGACATTACCGACAACGAAACCTCCGTTCTCGATGAGCCGCTTGGCAGATGAGAACGACTTGCCAATGAGCCTTGGAACCTCCGCTGTTTGAACTCCGCGGCTGAGCACGATGGCTATCTTCTCACCGCGCTCGATCCGTGTCCCAGCACTCGGTATTGTCGAGATGATCTTGTCCTTTCCGACTTCACTGCTTTCCTCGCTCTTCACCTCACCTATGTTCAGTCCCAGCTCAGTCAACTTCACCGTTGCTTCGCTCAGACCTTCGTTCCGTAGATCCGGCACGACGATAAGGCTGGAACCTTTAGACAGGAACACGGTGATCGCCGTCTTGCTCTTTACCACTGACCCGGGCAACGGCGTTTGCCTTGCTATCATATTTGCCGGAACTTCCTCATTCTCCTCTTCGCCACCGACGACGAAAAGCAGATCACGTGATTCCGCGATAACGCGGGCCTGCTCCTGATTGGAGCCGATTAGGTCGGGAACGACCGTGTCGGCGCCCCCCCTCGCAATGGGAAGCACAAAGAAAAACAGTGCACAGACAATAGCCGATGTGAAAAGTGAAACGAGAAAAGAAATGAGGAATATCCTTGCACCGTTATAATACATAGCTCTCCTTTCTCCTATCGTTAAAGATTTCCGTATATCTCACTCCGGAGAGGGCGGGATTTGAACCCGCGATCCGCCTCTCGGCGGATACACGATTTCCAGTCGTGCTCCTTGGGCCGCTCGGACACCTCTCCATAATACTGTTTTGCAGTTGGGGGCACCGGAGGAAACCTATTCCTTGGAGCTTTTTGCTTCTTTGGCCTCGTCCTTATCCGGTTCTATAGGTTTGTCGATCTCACTCAGACCCTTCTTGAACTCTCTAATGCCCTTGCCCAAGCCGCGCGCAAGGTCAGGAATCTTCTTCGCCCCGAACAGTAGCAAAGCAATGAGTAAGATGAGTAGAATTTCCTGCCAGCCAATGTTCATGATTACCTCTCTCAAAAAATTATACTAAAATCCTAACCGATGTCAACCATGGCATGAATTCATAACGACCCGGAATCAGCATACCGCGCTTGTTTCCGTACCACGACTACATCTGTTGAGTTTTCGACCCAAAGGTATTGACAACATAGCAGTGTTGGTTATAATACAAACAAATCAAGGAGGTGAGGTGACTAATTTACATTTTAATTACAAAGATGTCTTCAGAGCCGGAAGACTAGGTTTCAGCGCAAAGAAAATCTGGCTGGCCTTTCTTGGTCTTCTCATTGCTCATATCGGATATGGCATATTGTCGTATCTTGCCCATATTACCGGCGGCATTGAGATCAGCGAAATATGGGAAATCTACCGCCTCGTGCCGATGTATCCGACCGGACTCCCTTGGTTTTCCTGGATAATTTGGATCATAGCCTTCCTATGGTATCTCTTCGTTTCTCTGATCAGCGGTGTTGCGATCTCGAAAGTGACTTACGAGCAACTCAAGGGTGACGAATTCTTCGAAATAAAGGAAGCGATAAAATTCGCTCTAAAGCGCGGTAAATCGGCTATCCTCGCACCGGTCGTACTGACGCTGTTCATGCTTGCCCTTATCATCATGGGCTTCATCCTCGCCCTCATCACGTGGGTCCCGTATTTTGGGCAGCTGTTCTTTGCCGTCATGTCAATACTCGCATTCGCGGTATGCCTTTTCATCCTCTACCTTGCCATCGTCACCATCGTGTCGCTCATCATCGGGCCTTCGATTGTGGGAGAAACGGGCAATGACACCTTTGACACGCTATTCGAATCGTTCTCAGTAGTCAATGACCAGCCATGGCGGTTCGTGGTGTACGAGATACTGCTCATCTTTGTCGTTCTAATTGGCGTAGGGCTCCTGGGTTTCTTCTCAGCAAAGGCGATCTTCCTTGGACAAGATGTGATCGGACTAATCATCTCACCTGAGAAACTGGATAATCTCTTGATAAACGCTGCCTATTACGTGAAGATAACGGTTCCGCCGTTATTTCCGGAATCATGGCATAATCTCTTCAGCGGCTATCTTGAATCGATACGCATGACCAATCTGCTCTACCCACCCAATTACCTGCCCGCTTATGAAACCTGGTCTGGAGCCATTACTTCTTTCATTCTTGGTATCGTATATTACTTCATTGTATTGTTCGTTAAATCCCTCGGTGTCGCGATTCTGTGGGCTGGCAATACTGTAATATTCACAGTTCTAGTCAAGAAGAAGGACGACAAGAATCTTCTCGAAATAAAAGAAGAGCCTTTCGAGGAGGAAAAGAAAGTAGAGGAAATGAAACCGGAACCTGCAAAGAAGCCGGCCACAAAGAAGCCGAAACGAACCAGAAAGAGAACCAAGAGGTCAAAGTAGCATAAAGGACGAATTGCAGACACGCCAGGATGGGCAAATTCCGCCCTCCTGGCGTGTTGCTGTAAGAAAATATCCCAGCGGATAGCAGCAATGAAAGCCGGTTATGTCGCCATCATCGGCCGACCGAACGTAGGAAAGTCCACGCTGCTCAATAGCCTACTCGGTACCAAAATATCTGCTGTGACCGCAAAACCCCAGACGACAAGGAGCCGCATCCTCGGTATTCTTACCGAGAATGAATGCCAGATCTGTTTCATCGATACGCCAGGGATAATCAGCCCGGGATACGAATTACAGGAACAGATGGTGAAGCAAATAAAGATAGCGGTTGAAGATTCCGATCTATTGCTCCTGATGATCGAACCCTGGTTCAGGGAGGATCGTACATTCGACGAGTTCATCCAGATCGCGGGTGACGCCCCGGTTGTCATTGTCATCAACAAGATCGACCTCATCGAAAAGACGGACTTGCTGCCACTGATCGAGCGCCTCGGTAAAGGGCGGTTCGCCGACGTCGTTCCCGTATCCGCGCTCAAAGGCACCGGTATCGAAGAACTGAAGCGCGTGATTTTCACGCATATTCCGGACGGCGAATTCTACTTCCATCCGGAACAACTATCAGACGCACCCGAACGATTCTTTGCCGCTGATTTGATACGCGAAAAGATCTTCGAAACCTTCAAGGAGGAAGTACCTTACGCCACCTGCGTTGTCATCGACGAATTCAAGGAGCGCGAGAAGAGCAAGGATTACATTCGCGCCACCGTCTACGTGGAACGGCCATCCCAGAAGGCAATACTGATCGGCAAGCACGGTGCCGCCCTGAAAGTAGTGGGTGAGCGAGCACGTCAGGAAATCGAAAAATTCCTCGGGCGATCTGTTTACCTCGAATTATGGGTGAAGGTGAAGAAAAAATGGAGAAAGAATAAACGCTTTCTCAAGGAACTGGGTTACTGATTTTGAAATCCCAGTTGGAGGTGTTATGGAAATCAAGAAAATCAAGATCGAGAAGCCTGACGGCATCAATATCATCTGCGGACAGACCCATTTCATAAAGACAGCCGAGGATCTCTATGAAGCACTGGTCAATTCCTCGGCACACATCAAATTCGGCATCGCTTTCTGCGAAGCATCGGGTCCCTGTCTCGTACGCTCCGAAGGAAACGACGCCGAGCTGACCCAACTCGCGCGCAAGAACGCACTGGAGGTCGGCGCAGGTCATTTCTTCATCATCCTCATCAAGAACGCCTTTCCCATCAACGTACTCGGCGCGGTCAAGTCATGTCCTGAGGTCGTCAATATCTTCTGCGCAACGGCAAACCCGGTGCAGGTCCTCCTCGTTGAAGACGAACAAGGCAAGGGTGTGGTCGGTGTCATCGACGGTTCAGCACCGAAGGGAATCGAAGATGAACGAGCACGTAAGGAACGCCATGACTTTCTCAGAAAGATCGGCTATAAATTGTAGAAAAAGCGTGAGAACAGTTTGCGCCACCACTGCGCAGGTGAAGAAGACGGATCTCTTCCGCATAGTATCATTTCTTTTCGTCATGGTATTCATCCAGCCACACGCCGGAAATGGCGCAACGACCGGTCGATTCTGGTCATACCTCAATCTGACATCGGTCCACAGCCCGAACTGGGCAATTGTCGCCATGCCTGGGTTACGCTACGAATTCGCGAGAAGTGATGACCCCTCGACGTTGTCGCCCAAAGGCGTCTATTTCTACGAATTCTTCATTGGCCCTGTCTACACATTGACAACCGGCGCACTCACGCTCAAACTGCCGATCTGGTACTACTACATGGGCTTCCCTACCCCGGACGATTATTTCTACTCTCATAACATCGAGTTCCTACCGATCCTCAATTACCGACTGGGCAGATTCACGCTCACCAGCAGGACGATCTTCCACAACACTCTCTACGCGAGTGTCTATGAATCACCCGAAATGCGCAATGGATACTCGATGGTCATCCGGCAGCTCCTCCAGCTGTCTTACAGCGTGAACACGCGCATGAATCTGATCATTGCCGACGAACCGTTCTTCGGCGCCATCGAAGACAGTGATGCGCCACCCAGTGCAGCAGGCTTTTGGCCCCAAGGTTTCAGGCTGAATCGGCTGTACTTAGGATGTGCATATAAGATGACACTAAGGATAACCATCTCGCCGCAATATGTTCTTGAGACGGCGTACGATGGAGGAAGCCTGACAGACACGAATCACTATTTCTTTGTGACCGTTTCATACACGCTGTGATGTTCTTGAAGCAGTAGAAAGCCTAAGGGGCGATCCCTAACACCTTTAACATAAAGGAATATTCGAAGGCAAAATCTCTCAACTCAGCATACCTGCCCGATGACCCGCCATGGCCTGCGTCCATGTTCGTCTTTAGAATGAGCAGATTGTCGTCACTCTTGAGAGCACGTATTTTCGCGGTCCACTTCGCAGGCTCCCAGTAGCCCACCCTCGGATCATTGAATGCGGCGGTGACCAACATGTGCGGATAACGCCGGGCCGCCACGTTGTCATACGGTGAGTACGATTTCATGTACCAATAGAATTTCTCATCAAATGGACTGCCAAGCTCAGTGTATTCGACTACGGTCAAGGGTATCGAAGGATCCAGCAGGGTGTTGATGACATCGACGAACGGAACGTCAGCAACGGCTGCCTTGAAAAGTCCAGGTTCCATGTTGATCACTGCTCCGATCAGCAGGCCACCTGCGCTGCCTCCGGAAATGACGAGACGGTCGCTCGTCGTATACCCCCCGTTCGTGAGATATTTTGCGCAGGCGATGAAGTCCGTGAACGTATTAATTTTCCGGAGAAACTGTCCCTGTTCATGCCAGGATTTACCCATTTCACCACCACCGCGTACGTGCGCGATGGCATACACAAATCCCCGATCGAGAAGGCTGAGGCGATTCGAGGAGAAGTAAGGTTCATAACTCCAGCCGTATGCGCCATAACCCATCAACAGCATCGGATTTTCCCCATATTTCATCATGTCCTTTCGATAGACAAGTGATATGGGGATGGACACGCCGTCATCGGCCGGCGCATAGATCCTTTCGACCTGGTACAGTGTCGCGTCATAACCCCCGCGTACTTTATCCCGCTTCTTCATTTCGCGCACGCGGGTACCCATGTGGTAATCGAAGACCGTCCACGGCGTCGTCAACGATGAATACTTGAAACGGAGAAGTTCGGAACCGAATTCGGGGTTGTCACCAGTTCCAAGGAAATAGGTTGGCTCAGGAAAATCAACGTAGTAGTCATTGTTGCCCTTCACATCAATGATCCGGATCTTCTTCAAACCTCTCTCCCGTTCATACAAGACCGTGTAGCTTTCGAAAACATCGATACCATCGAGCAAGACCGAATCGCGATGGGGAATGATTTCTTGCCAGTTACCCGCCGCGGGATCATTGACCGAAACCTCCATCAACTTGAAGTTGGGAGCACCGTCGTTGGTAAGTACGTAGAAGACCGTATCACGGTGTTCAATGTAGTATTCAACATCTGTCTCTCGCGGCCGGATCAATGAAAAATTGCCGCTTGGATCTTCGGCATCGGCGTGAAATACCTCTGTCGTTGTGTGGCTGCCTGAAACCATGAGCAAGAAGCGCTCGCTCCTCGTCTTGGTGATTTCGAGCCAGAAGGCATCATCCTCTTCGTGGTAGATCATCCTGTCCTGGTCGGCATCTGTACCCAGCTTGTGCCGGTAAAGCTTGAATGGCCTCCTTGCATCGTCCAACACGGTGTAGTAAACCGTAAGGTTGTCATTTGCCCAGGCAGCCAGATCATCGACGTTGGCGATGTGATCGGATAACATAACATTCCTTTGCAGGTCCTTAAAAAAAAGCGTGTATCGCTCAGAACCCGTGGTGTCGATGGAATAAGCAAGATAACGATTGTCGGGGCTGACTTCATATGCGCCCAGTTCAATATAGGCGTGTCCTGAGCAGAGTTCATTGAGATCGATCAACACTTGCTCCGCGCTATCGACACTCACTTTCGTTCTACAATATATTGGGTATTCCTTCCCTTTCTCGGTACGCGAATAATAACAATAGTCGTCCCTTCTAACCGGCACCGACATATCTGTCTCTTCGATACGGGCCAACATCTCTGCGTATATTGAATCTTGTAGACTCTCGGTGTCCAGCATCATTGACCTTGTATACTCGTTCTCGGCTCTGAGGTAGTCCAACACAACAGGGGCTGTTCTGTCTCTGAGCCAGAAATAGTCATCGACCCGGATATCACCATGCACAGTGTCGACCTTCGGGATAACAGAGGCAACAGGCGGATCGATATTCACCCCACTCTGCGCGCCTCCAAACAACGTCGCGCTCAAAGATACTATCATCGCTGCAATGACGCCTTTCTTATGCATTGAGACCGTCCATCGATGATATGACTTTACGGATGAACTGGAAGTTCAATCGGTGTGAAGTATTGATGGCGACGATCTTACCGCACAATCGTCCGCGCATGACATACAGATCGCCAAGCAGATCCAGAATTTTGTGTCTGACCGGTTCGTCCTCGAACCGCAGTGGAGCAGCTGAGTGAATTTTCTTCTCAGTTATGCCGATGCCGTACGGCGGCAGATCATGAAGGCGCGGATCTTCTTCATGAGTAAAAACGAAAGTCCGGGCAGGCATGATCTCGCTCGCATAGGTTTGCCGGGTGACAGGCAATGTGATCCTCTGCATCCCGATATACGGATGGACCAGCATCATGTCAACGATCAAACCACCGTCAGCCCCTGGTGTGTAACGGATGACACTTTCGCCTTCGCTGATCTCGATGCAACCGTCTGGTATTATGACCGGCGACTCGTCGCCGTCGAAATCTGCCATCGCAAGCCCGATTTCCCGGCTCGAGCCGTCGAAGAACGGGATTTCACTGCCGTGCACGTCAATTCGAACATTAAAGAGATCGAAACCGTAGAGCGCCGAGAACAGATGTTCAACAACATGCAGATGCTGCAAATCACCGACCGTCACTGTATGATCTCGTACCCTTATACTGTCAATGCTGTAATCGATACTCACCGGAGGTTGAGAATCAACATGAAGATACAAAGCGAAACCTTCGCTCAAACGTATCTCTACTAAACTCTCTTCCCCGTTGAGGCAACAACCCTGCAATCTAACCGTGCTCACTTATCCGACTCGATATCAGCGTAAAGACGGGCTAGAGCCTTCAGCACTGCGTTGTGCTCACGTGCCGGGATCCCGGAATACTTCGCACCGTGCTTGAGCGACTTGAAGACGCCGCTTTTTGCCAGGACAATGACATCGTTCTCGACTTCCAGATGATCGCTTATCCCCACCTGACCGCAGAGGATTACATTGTCACCGATCTTGGCAGAACCGGCGATCCCTGCTTGTCCCATGATGATGCAATTCTTACCGATCCTCACATTATGGGCAATATGCACCTGATTATCTATTTTCGTTCCTTCACCGATCACCGTATTTCCCACGGTGCCACGGTCGATCGACACACAACTGCCGATTTCGACGAAATCACCTATAATGACGCCGCCAATATGCCGGATCCTTTCATAGCGCTCTTTCTTCACGTAACCGAAACCCTCTTTGCCAATGACGGTATTCGAGTCGATTGCAACGAAATTCCCGATCTGTGTGTGTTTGAAGAGTACGGCACCCGGTAGAATTCGGCAGTTCGCGCCGATCATCACCCCCTCATCGATGTAGCACTGTGCACCGATGTAGGTACCATGACCGACTTGGGCATTCCTCTTTATCACTGCTAGAGGTTCGACAGTACAGGAACTCGCCAACCTCGCGCCGTACTCGATGACTGCGCGCTGAGAGATTTCGGCTTTCCTCTCGACTTCTGCGAAAACTCTCAGGAGGCGAAACATTGCGTTCTTCGGGTCCTTCACAACAATGCCGCTCTTGCCTTCAATCTTCCTGTCGCTTATGACCGCCCCGGCCTTCGTCTCCACCGAAGCATCGAAGAGAAAAGTGAGATCCGATGATTGCGCCTCTATCGGCGGTACTACACTCTTCACATCAAACCGTATGTCCCCGTATGCCTCGCCCTCGACGACCAACGCAATAGCCTCAAGCTTCACGCCCAATCCTACACGTTTGGTGAATGAATGTCAAGAAATTTATGGGAAAGCATATCATACTGCGGCACATTTGCCGAATCCAATGAACTGAACCCGTGTCTCGATGCCGAGTGCCGATCGAACGCAGTGGTATGCCGATTATCTGGTGATGATGCGGTTCCGACTTCTGCTCCTCGGTTTCTCCGATGATTTGCTTCCCCTTTTCGGGGCAGGAGTGTCTTGACACTACCCTGATATTCCGTATGATTGATATGTGATTGAAGCATATAGATTCGGTGAGATCGTCATCTCGGGCAAGACTTACCACACCGACGTAATCATATACACTGACCATGTCGACTCGCGATGGTTGAGAAAAAGGGGGCATATTCTGGAACTGGATGATATCAGACAGGTCATTGATGCCCATCCCGATACAGTCATATTCGGTACCGGCCAACCAGGACTAATGAACATTTCAAGCACGACGATCGCCGAAATGGAGAAATTACATATAGAAATGGTTATCATGCCAACCGAGCAGGCATGTCAGGAGTACAATAGAATCGCTCAGGAAAGGAAAGTCATCGCCTGCCTGCATCTAACATGTTGAATAGATCTCTTTGGTGTATTATCTTCACAGGAGTACTTTTTATGGCACAGAAGTGCGAAGGGAAAGAATACCGGGCTTCGCCGCATGCCGGCACATGGTACCCCGGTACCGAGAAGGAATTGAGGGAGACCATCACCGGCTACCTGGATAAGGCTGAGGCAACCGTACCCGGCGAGATAGTCGGCTTGATCTCGCCCCATGCCGGATACATGTATTCGGGCCCGGTCGCGGCGTATGCCTACAAGCTGTTTGGGGGATGGGAATGCGACGACGTCGTCGTCATTGGTCCCAGTCACCGCCACGCTTTCTACGGTGCATCGGTCGACACGTTGTCTGGTCGACAAACGCCGCTGGGAAAGATCGACTTTGACATTGAGATCGCCAGGAGACTGATAGCCGCAGACAAAGATATAACTTACGAACCCGACGCCCATGCCGCTGAACACTCGGTTGAGATCCAAATGCCCTTCATACAATTCACCGTCGGGAAATTCAAGGCGATAGAGATCATAATGGGCACGCAGGATTATAAGACCTGCGAAATGCTGAGCAAGGCGATCGCCAAAGCAACCAGGGGAAGGAAGGTTTTGATCGTTGCCAGTTCTGATCTATCACATTACCAATCTCAGAAACGAGCCGAGGCGCTTGACAAAATGGTCGTCGACGCGGTCGCAAAATTCGACCCCGAATTACTCCATGAAAGGCTCAGTAGCCGGAGCTGTGACGCCTGCGGCGGAGGTCCTATGATCACTGCAATGCTGGTCGCACGCGAACTTGGCGCAGACAAGGCCAAACCGCTGCTATATGCAACGAGCGGCGACATCACGGGCGATCATACGCAAGTCGTCGGGTACATGGCAGCCGCTTTTTATAAGGAGAAGAAGGTGAAAGTCGGCGTCGATCTGGGGTTCAGTGATGACGAAAAAGAAACACTGAGAGAGATCGCACGCACATCCATAGAGAACGCCGTTCGAGGAAAACCGGCACCTAAACCGGAAAAAATAACGAAGAAACTCCAAGAGCCATATGGCATATTCGTCACGATCAAGAAACACGGAGACCTCCGCGGATGCATAGGACGGTACATTGGCGATCATCCAGTGTACGAACTGTGCGGGCAAATGGCACAGGCTGCTGCCCTGCAGGACCCGCGTTTCCCGCCCGTCACTGCCGAAGAATTAGCCGATCTGGAGATCGAAATCTCAGTCCTTACTCCAATGCAGCCGGTACGGGATAAGAGTGAAATCGTCATCGGACGCGACGGCCTGTACATTCAAAAAGGCATTTATGGAGGGTTACTGCTACCACAGGTGCCGGTCGAACAGGGCTGGGATGTCGATGAATTCCTCGTCCATACCTGTTACAAAGCAGGGTTGCCCGTTGATTCGTTACGTTCGAAAGATATAGAAGTATACCGCTTTTCAGCCGAAGTTTTCTAACCCACAGAGATTGCGGAATGCTGAAATGAAGATGTCACAACAACAGGAAGAACTGGTAGTCGAGAGACAAGGTACCAAGTCACATAGATGACAGGAAAATTATGAACAAGAAAGACAAGGTGTACATCGATCCGTTCGAAGATATGGGCTATGCAAAAGTAGACTTGCACCGGGCAAAGAGAAAAGGGTTCCCCGAAGTCGTTTTCTGCCAGGGGAAGACGAAAGAACAGGTGCTGGCGATTGCCGCAAAAATATGCAGGGCAAATGAAATCGTTCTACTGACAAGAGTCACTCCAGAGGTCGGTAGAGCACTCAAGAAGAAATTCCCTAAAGGCAAGTACCACCCCGATGCGAAGATCTTCCACACGGGCAAAGGTCTGCCAAAGGTTGGACTCATATCCGTACTCAGTGGCGGCACAGCGGACATTCCGGTCGCCGAGGAAGCGGCAGTGACCGCCGAAGTAATGGGCAGCCGGGTACAGCGAATATATGATGTCGGGGTCGCAGGTGTCCACCGCCTGCTGGCCTTCCGGGAACGCATCGAAAAATCGCGGGTCCTGATCGTCGTAGCCGGCATGGACGGCGTTCTGCCATCAGTAGCCGGTGGACTATTCTCCAGACCGATCATCGCGGTGCCGACGAGCATCGGTTACGGGCTGAGTCTCCAGGGCATTACTCCTCTCCTGACCATGCTCAATTCATGCGCACCGGGGGTCGCGGTCGTAAACATCGACAACGGCTTTGGGGCAGGTTATATCGCTTCAACGATCAACCGGTCATGAAATTGCTTTACTTCGACCCGATCGGCGGGGCAAGCGTAGATATGATACTCGCTGCTCTCATCGATCTCGGCGTCAAGCGAGACCATCTGCGGAAGGCATTGAGCTTCGTTCCGGGTTCAGAACTGAAAGTCGGCCGCGTCACTCGCCAAGGTGTAAACGCCTGCAAGGTCAGCTTCACCATACGCAAGAAGATACGTGAGAAACAGTTCATTCCGCTCATTAAGAAGAGCAAACTTCCATCGCGGATCAAGGACCAGGCAATCGATATCATCGAAAGGATTTTTGCGGTTGAGAAGCGGGTACACCGTACGGAGCATTTGCACCTCCATGAACTCGCCGACGCCGACACGCTCCTCGATATCGTAGGTGTGCTCGTTGGGTTAGATGTACTAAAGGTAGATAAGGTATATTCAAGGCCGGTGAAAGCTGGCGCTGGTTTTGTCAAGACGATCGAAGGGAATATGCCCGCCTTCAACTTTGCGACCGCATTACTGCTCAAGAAATTCCCGGTGCACTTCGTCCCGACCTCTGCTGAACTTACCACACCAACCGGAGCTGCAATACTGAGCAGCATCGCTACACCTCGTGAAGATCTTTTCGTTTCGAAGATCAACGGAATTGGACTGGGCGCCGGGTCCAGGGACATCAAAGATCACCCGAACATTTTGCGTGTCTTCCTCGGCGAGTCATACGATCACCTGACCGATGAATGCACGGTCATCCAGACCAATATCGACGATATGAACCCTCAAGACTTTGAAATGCTATTTGAGAAACTCTATGCGGCCGGAGCACTCGACGTCTTCCTCACGCCCACAATAATGAAACGCTCCCGGCCTGGCATCCACTTGACCGTCTTATGCCAGAAGAACCTCGACTACGTGGTCGATGTTCTCTTCGCACACACAACGTCGATCGGTTTTCGCTTGGACAACGTAAGGAGATTGAAGTTCCAACGAAGGATGCGGAGAATCGCTTCCCCCTACGGTAATGTCCGGGTGAAAATCATTGAATATGATGGCAGAACAAAGTACTCAGTCGAATACCGCGACCTCAAACGTATCGCCGAGCAAACGGGAGATTCGGTCAGCAAGATACGTAACAGAATAATGCAACTAATCGGAAGAAAACGCGGATACTAGTAATGACCGCATTGAATGCGCAACAAGAGCATAGGGCAGGAGAAAAATCCCCCAAAAATGGCGGAAAAGATGGCTGGTGCAGAAACGAAGGCCGCGCGGTCGCGAAAGAATAAAGGGCGGCAGAAGAAGGACCGAGCCGAAGGGGTAAACTCATTCGGCGATAGGCTGTCTAAATATCGGCAGCTCAGTGATGCCGAGCTTGTGCAACTGGTAAAATCCGGCGAACCACAACCATTCGACGAACTGGTGCGCAGGCACAGCATCAAGATCCATGATCTTTGTTATAAGATTTTGCGCAACTATGATGACGCACGGGACATGGCGCAGGAAACATTCATTAAGGCCTACCGGAAGATCACGAAGTTCGATGGCCGGTCGCAGTTTTCCACGTGGCTATACAGGATAGCGGTCAATAACTGTCTCAACTACCTGAAGAAACAGCGACCAACCGAGGAGATATACGACGAAATCGTCAGCAGCGGAAAGGATGATCCCGTTGAGCGTTATCGGAACAAGAAACTGCGTGAGATGATCTATGAAGCAGTTGAGAAACTGCCGACCGTGCAGCGAGCAGTTTTCACATTGCGAACTCTTGAGGATATGTCATACCAGGAAGTGAGCGATATATTGAAGAAGCCGATAAGTACGATCAAAGTCAATCACCATCTAGCCGTAAAGAATTTGAGGAATCACATGAAGGCAAAATTATGAAATGCATAGATGTTCAGGAAAACATAATCTATTTGCTCTGCGAAGAAATCTCACCCGATGACCGGGCGGCCGTTCGCGAACACATTCGCGATTGCCCCGCATGCCGCGACGAATACAAGTTAGTCGATCAGTGCCTTCAACTATGCACCCCCACCGAAACCGAAAACTGCGCGTGCCAGTTTCAAGAGACATATTGGGAGGAATTCGTCTTTTCGGTGCATGAGAAGATCGTCCACGAGAAGTTCGAGAGGAAATTCCCGTTCCGCATCGTTCTACCGGTCGTCGCTTCGGCGGTCGTCGCATTCGGCATCGGTTACTTCCTCTTTATCCGGCCCAAGCCGCAGGTGACCGCTCAGGAACGCCCATCACAAAGTCCGGGGGGTCAGTATGAAGAAGTATACGAACTTACCCCGGAACAACAGGAAGAATTCATTAAGATAATCAACCAGCGCTATGGCCAGTAGGGGGACGGTGCTTGACAATTTGACAATTTTCTGCCACTAGATCGCCAAATCAATAGCAACCATCCTTAGCACGTCTATACAGTTTTCCCAGGGAAGAATATTTTAAAGAACCAAACAGCGGGAAGGTGACAATCTCTGAATATGTAAGGCCTGCTTTGTCTTTGAGCAGCACCAGCAGCTCGGCACGTAGGGCTTTCCCCAGGTGATTTCCAGTATCGATTTCCTCAATCTTCAGCCCTTTTTCGGCTTCGAAGCACTTGATTAATCGTGCCGCATCTTCGAATTTGCGATCATCCATTTCGGATTCATCCGACTTATCCATTCCCTTCCGAGGATCGAATCTTTTCACCGCAGAATCCACAAAATCGCCATCGCCAACAACCTCGCCCAATCTCGTATCGCTCACAGGTAACTCAATATTCACCCACTCAGCCAGACGTTCCTTCATGTTGGTCTTTGTCTCGTATAACTCTTCGACAAATCGGTTGTCCACCAGACGAGAATCAACGCCTTTGAAATATTCACCGATGCTCGACCATTCGTATTCCCACGGCAATGTGACCCAAGCCTTGCGCACAGGATTGAGAAGAACATAGATTATCGCCATCTGCAGATAACGATCTTCTTGGATCAGAGTAGATTTGAAACGAGACTGAAAGACATAACCCGCACCGCCGACCCGTTTGCGAAAGTACATGCCAAACTGTCCGTTCAACTCCCTCATGAAATCCGAGAGCCGGCCTGATGTATTCTGAAGTATGAGATGGTAGTGCGTGTCCATCAGGCAATATGCAAGAACCCTCTGCTTCAGCAAATCAATCTTCTCCTCGAGAAGCGCGATGAAATGTGCCCTGCTCTTGTTGTCAAAGAAGATCTTCTCACCGCGGATGCTGCGATTCATGACATGATGAAAAGCTCCAGGAAATGTGATACGCGCTCTGCGCACGTTTGCATTGTAGAGAAAATTGTCAAATTGTCAAGCACCGTCCCCCTTGACGATAGCAGTGTAACATGTACAATCTTATGTGGATGTAACATTCATCGGCGCGGCGCGCACTGTAACAGGTTCACTACATCTAATCGAATACAATAAACAAAAATTCCTCCTCGACTGCGGGATGTTCCAGGGGCACCGAGAGGAAGCCGAACGCATCAACAGTACGTTTCCGTTCAAGCCAAAGGAGATCAAGGCCGTTATACTCTCTCACGCACATATAGATCATTCGGGAAATCTTCCTAATCTCGTGAAACGCGGATTCAGTGGACCAATATTCTGCACGAGCGCGACTAAGGACATCGCCTCACTACTGCTTCTCGATTCGGCGAAGATTCAAGAATACGATTTTGAATATCTCAATAAGAAACGGAAGGAGAAGGGGATGCCACCAAAACAACCCCTCTACACTATCGCCGATGCCGAGAAGACCATCGAGCAGCTTCAAGCGGTCGACTACAACACTAGTTTCGAACCCGTCACCGGAGTGCACATCACACTGCACGATGCCGGGCACATACTTGGATCGTCGGTCACAGTCATCGAAGCCGATGGAAAGCGCCTATTGTTCTCCGGCGACCTTGGACGCAAAGGAATGCCGATAATAAAAGATCCGGTGGTCGTGAGGAACATCGATTACATGATCCTTGAATCGACATACGGTGGAAGACAACACCACTCCTTCGAAAACATGCAAGAAGAACTGAAAGAAATCATCGAAACGGCGAAAAAGAAGAGCAGCAAGATGATCATTCCTGCATTTGCCGTCGAGCGCACGCAACTGCTGGTGACGATGCTAAAGAACCTCTTTGACGAAGGGTGCTTGAAGAACGTGCCGGTGTATGTCGATAGTCCACTCGCCTCAAATGTCACTGACGTTTTCCGCAGACACCCCGAGTGTTTCGATGCCGAAACGATAAAGATCTTCAACGAAGGCGACCCTTTCAACTTCCCGAATTTACATTACGTTGCCGATACCGAGGAATCAAAATCCCTCAACGATAAGGCCGGGCCAATGATCATAATTTCCGCATCCGGCATGTGTGAAGGAGGAAGGGTAACGCACCACCTAATCCACAGCATTGGTGACGCACGCAACATGATCGTCCTCACCGGCTTTCAGGCCCATGCTACACTTGGCAGAAAGATACTGGAAGGCGCGTCCAAGGTCACGATCTTCAACGACGATTTTGAGATGCGCGCGAAGACATATCTCATGGCAGGTCTGTCGGCCCACGCCGACGGCAGTGACCTCCTCCAGTATGTAGAAGCAACGCGGAATGGCCAGCTTAAGAAGGTATATCTCGTGCACGGTGAGATCGAAGAATCGCAAGCCCTGCAAGAAAAAATCAAGACAATCGGGGTTGACGCTGACATACCACAGACCCTAACCACCGTCACAATCTAACGCATTTCTCAAGAAGAATTCTTCACCTCCGGCAAGCTTGACGCCTCGGCGGCACAGCGGTATAATAAGCCATGCGCATAGGGCTCATCGGTTGCGGACGCGTCGGCACTGCGATATTTTGCATTCTCAGAAGGGACAACAAGATCACCGGCGTGTATGACATAAGAAAGAAGAACGAGCGCACTACCGCGAAGCTGCTGAAGATAAGAGAAAACCCCGGCCTCCGTGAAATAATCAGCCGCAGTGAAGCGATCTTCATCGCCACACCGGACGACGAAATCCTGAATGCATTCGCAAATATAAGCCGGCACATAAGGAAAAGGACATACATATTCCATTTCAGCGGCATGCTGACCGCAGACATCATCCCAAAATCCAAGAAGATCTACCGTGCGTCGGTCCACCCTTTTGCCACATTCCCAGCAGCCAAGTCTCACCCAAAGAGGAAGCATATCTTTCTTTCTGTTGAGGGTGATGCACCAGCAGTGAAAATGCTGCGGAAGATCTTCCGCAGTAAACATTTCACAATCAGGAAGATCCGCAAGGTCGACAAGGCTGCCTATCATCTGATCGGAGTATTCTCATCGAATCTTCTGATCGGGCTCATCGCATCGATCGACAGGCTCGCCGCCAAGATCGGTTGGCGACGCAGTGATTTCGAACGAATGATCTTCCCCCTCATTGAGGAGACTCTGCATAATATCAAGAAATACGGCGTTCAAGATGCCCTGACCGGCCCGCTGGCGCGCGGTGATGTAGGCATCATAAGAAAACATCTCTCCAGCCTCAAGCACGAAAGGACCCTGCGCAATGTATACAAAGCACTCTCGCGAGCCGTTGCCGAGAACATCGCCGACGCGGAAGTAAACCTAAAGTTGAAGAAGGTATTGCACTGAAAAATATCCTCTCCACCCCATCCATCGAGTCTGCCGATAACGGCACCGCAAAGTCAAAGCATTACCGGCCCGGTTGTTGACTTTCTCCATACCAGACATAGAATTGAGTATGCCACGAAGACTAATGATAGTGTCGTCTATATTCCTCCTGACGGCGATAGTGTGCGCGCACAAAGCAGCGCCCATCGCCATAGACCGACTCAGACCGAGGCTCAGCAATGCAGCAGTTATCAACCGGCGCCAGATACAGCTCACTTTCACCGAGGACATCGACACGCTCTCTCTAACACCCGATAACATCTCAATCACATCGGCATCCGAAACTCTCGGCGTTGTAATGTTATACCCGTCATTGTCTGCGTCCGAAATATTGATCGTCACTCAGCCCATGGAGAACGTCACGTATGAAATCCACGGCGAGGTTCTTGACAAGGCCGAAAACAAAGGAACATTCACAAGGCGCGTACAGGGTACCACGGCACGCGACACGATAGCACCATGGGTCACTCGCCTCTCTGAAGGAAAGAGCAGACACGAATTCTACCTCCATTTCTCGGAAGCCATGGACACAACGGACCTCACATTCTCGATCGTGCCCCGAAAAGAATTCCGACGGGAGTGGATGAATCACCGCCGCGCCCTTCTCATGCCATCAAATCCAGCCGACTCTCTTGGGAGCGATTCTGCATGCTACATTTACGTGAAGAAGGGGCGCGACATCAGTGGTAACGCACTGAAGCCGTTCATCACGCAAATGACGCCCGATACAACATCCGCACCCATCATCCTCCGTTGTAAAGCCTTGATCGATGGCAAGCCGGTCGAAAACGGGCTCGCAATTTTGTACAGAGATGGACCCATAAACATCACATTCGTAACGGCAGGAGAATTCACATTCGCTTTGCCCGATTCGCTTGAATCGGATGTACTTGTTGTATCAGATACATATTCTAGTAGGGACCGGGTCAGTGTAACGGCGGATAACATCATCCACCTGCGGCCGGAAAAGATCGATGTTGATTCTATTATTGATTAGTATACCGGCGACGGTTTTGAGTGTCGCCATCTACCGCAGGCACCCGACACAACTCGCCATGAGACTGATTGCCATCGGGCTAATGTGTTTACTCGTCACTAATTACACCCTGAGGATCCCCTCCGGTGAAAAACAGAGAAGCCCGTTCGTTCTAATTGATTATTCGAGTAGTATGGCCAGCAGTCTTCCCACTATTCTCGATGCCGTCAGGAAAATTGAATTCCCGCATGAGCTCTATTTCATCAGCGAAAGCCTCTTGACGGAAACAGAACCTCGGCGTCTCGGCTCATATACGGACATCTCCACGGCAATCACGCAAGCAGCGACTATGCAGCCATCTTTTCTTCTACTCGTAAGCGACGGCAATCACAATTTCGGCACGTCGCCGCTCGCCAGCCTTGATGGTCTGAACATACCGGTCTTCGTCTGCGGCGTCGGAGATGAAGCCGAACGCGATGGCTCGATCATCGATGTCGACGCTCCTGCCTATGCCTATCCCGGTGATTCTACCGCGATCGAGGTCACCGTCGAGTCGGGCGGATATACGGGCGGAAATGGCTGGGTCACACTCAATACGGCATCAGGGGAGAACATCGACGCACAGATGTTTCCTCTCAGCGGTGTTACGGCAAAGAGTAGATTGACCTTCTGGTATATCCCGAGGCAACCCGGAACAGCTACCTTCAATATAGAGATGGAACCGCTGGCCGATGAAATATCATACGCCAACAACGAATCTACGATCTCGCTCAGTGTCCTGGAGGAGAAGATAAAAGTACTATACTACACCGACCATGTCTCGTTCAACACAAAATTCATCCTCGAGGCATTAGCCCTCAACACCAACATGTCAGTATCGCCGTTAGTGAGAAAAGGACCCGGTAAGTACAGCCGTTTGCTGGAAACGAGCGATGACGCTGAACTACCGGATATTACTGCCTTTGACGTAGTCATCCTCGATAACGCCAATGTCCGCAACATCCCATGGAGGCACCTTCCTGAACTCTTGAATAATGGAATGGGGATCGTCCTGATCGGACAGATCGAGGATGCCGATGAACAGTGGCGCCGCATCATGCCCATCAATACCACAGGTAGTCTTCAAGAAGGCAAACACGAGATCGAGGTCATCGAAACATTCTCAGTATTGACCGTCGGCAACTATCCTCCAGCGCGTTCCATGTTGCGGACCGTCGGCTCGAAACACGATGCAACGATCATTGCCCGCAGTAAAGATCTCCCTGTAATTGGTTTCCGCCGGAATGGAAAGGGCAGAGTCTTCCAGATCTGCATTGACGACCTCGGAACTTGGAGTTTCCTGCTGCAGGGAATAAGAAATACGGATCTAATGTACGATCTGGTGAGTGACATCGTCCGATTCCTTTCTCCCCGGGGTACGCAGACACGACTGGTGCTCCGCACTGAACGCTGGGATTATCAGATCGGCGAGAACATGCAACTTTCCTTACAGAGCTATGATCGTGACTTCCGAAGAACTGGCGGCGGTGATTTCTTCCTCATTGTCGGTGACAGCAAGGTCCCTTTTTATGAAGTGCGGCGAGGCATATATGAATCAAGTACTGTTCTCCGAGAAGAAGGCACTCACGACATCTTCGCCAAGGGTGAACTCGATGGAGAACGTCTGACGAGCAATACGGTCGAGGTAAACATCATACCCCGATCAGACGAAGCGGAGCATATGCTCAACCGTACGCTCCTCGAACTCATTGCCGCCAGGACAAAGGGGAAATACCTTCTGCTAAAGGATTTACATCAAATTGAGCCGCTGTCACCAGCACGTGAATCGCGTCTACATGGTAGAATGGTTAACCTCAACTCACCGGTCGTCTATCTCGCTGTGCTGATAATGCTGGTCGTCGATTGGATACTGCGCCGGCGTAGGGGTGTTACATGACCCCTCAGGATCTGGTCGCAAGGGGAATGACCCCTGAGCTCGCCGTCTTCCTCACATCCATGTTACCGATCGTCGAATTGCGGGGGGCATTACCGCTGGCAATCAATCTTTTGGACATTACGTGGCCCAAAGCCTTCGCCATCGCGTACCTCGGAAATATCATTCCAGTACCGTTCATCCTACTGCTGCTCAACCCGGCCGTAAAACTGCTGTCGAAGATACGCCCATTCAGGAAATTCTTCGACTGGCTTTTCGAACGAACGAGGAAAAAGAGCAATAAGGTTATCGAGCGATACGAAGAGATAGGATTGATGGCATTCGTGGCCATACCCTTACCCGGAACCGGAGCATGGACCGGAGCCCTCATTGCTTTCCTATTCGGACTCGACTTCAAGAAGTCACTACTCGTCATCGGTATCGGTGTTTTCATCGCCGGCGTGATCGTGACGTGCCTGTGTCTCCTGGGTTGGATCGGCGCACTGATCGCAGGGGTGGGTTTTGCAGTCATTGCCGGTCTGGGATTCTGGAGGTTGTGAACCGAAAATACAATCGGTCGACGACGTCGTCCTGCTGTGACCCAGAATGAAACACGGAAAGCTGAGTTCTACAAATACACGTTTACACGTTTACAACGAAATCAGAGCACCAGTCAAAGGCAGGGCGGCAGATCAGTCAATCTTCCGCTTCTTTCCCTGCCCGGCGAGCAGATCATTAAATACTAAGCCCCGCCGGGTTTACTCAGCGGTACGTTCGCCTTGCAGAGCGGACAGGCCGCAGGCTCAAAATTCTCGACAACCTTCCGATACGTAGCATAATATGCAAAGGGCAATTCAGCACCACAACGGTCTATGAGTACTGCAATGCCAGCGATCTCGGCGCCCTTCTCCCTTACCGCCTCAACCGTTTCGATTATCGACTTACCGGTCGTCATAACATCATCAACGACGAGTATCTTCTTTCCTTTGATATCGAATCCACGACCGACCGTCCGTTTGCCGCCCCTCTCTTCGGCAAAGCCGGTGTAAACGCCAAGTTGCCGGGCGACTTCGAATGCGATGATTATGCCGCCCGTCGTCGGGCCGATGATCCAGTCGACGTGTTTGTTGCGGAATTCATCCACAATCTTACCGCAGAGCAACGATGTAGCATGAGGGTTCTCGAGTATCCTGAATTTCTGGAAATAATATTTACTGTGTAACCTCGAATTGAGCAGAAAATGACCTTCCTCCAAGACATTCATTTCCTTGAGTAATTGCTCAACCTCCATCTTCCATCTCCTTTAAGATACCTTCTGCCGCCGTGACCGGATCTGTAGCTTTGACAATCGGACGGCCTACTACTATATAGTCAGCGCCTGCCTTGATCGCCTGCCCGGGTGTCATAGTCCGTGCCTGATCATCGCCGCTCACATCTTTCTCGGCCAACCTGATACCAGGCGTCACGATGAGAAAATCGTCGCCGCAACACTCCCGGATCTTCTCGATCTCTCTCGGCGACGCAACAACGCCATCCAATCCCGCGCTTCGCGCCAACTGAGCTAGAAATGTGACCTGGTCGTCAAGTGTCCTCTCGACATTGCCAAACAAGTCCCTGAAATACGCCTCATCGATACTGGTGAGCACAGTGATCCCCAGCAGCTTCGGTCGACGCGACTCGGCCTGCCCCGCCCCGCTCATAACGGCCTTGACGGCTTCCTCTAGCATAGAAAAGCCACCGCTGGTATGAACCGTAATGAGATCTACACCCATCGCAATCGCACCATCGCATGCACGCGCCACCGTGTTCGGAATATCGTGATACTTCAGATCAAACATGATCTTCTTGTCCAACCCTTTCAAAAATGCGACCAGGTCAATCCCGAAGTAGGTGAACGGTATGGCTCCGACTTTGTAGTGGGTGATTCGTTCTCCGAGTTTCTCGACCAGTGCCTTGATCTCCAATAGATCGGTCATGTCCAGCGACATGATAAGCTTATCTCTCATCAAACGTACCTCCTCTTATGAATCGTTATCGGCTGAATGACTTTGGTGTGCGGCAAAAGAACGAACATTCAACCTGTGTAGCGTTTCAGTTCTTTAATTATTCTTAGTGGTGAGTACGGATCTCGGAGTATGGCGGATCCGATTTCAACCGCAGATGCACCCGCCAGGAGAAATTCATAGGCATCCGCTCCCGACATGATACCGCCGACTCCGATGATCGGTACTTCAAGTTCCTTCAACCGATGCACACAATACAGCGCGAACGGTTTGATCGCCGGGCCTGAAAGACCTCCTTGGATCAACACCTCTTTCTTCCGCAGATCAAACGCCATTGCATGCAGCGTATTGATGAGCGAAATACCATCCGCACCGGCTTCCATGCATCGCCGAGCGATGACCAGAGGATCACAGAAATTCGCGGTCAGTTTGACAATCAACGGAAGTTCCGTCACGGCCCTCACCCGAGCCACGACTTCGGCACAGACATCTGGGTCTCGCCCGAAACTCACGCCACCCATATCGACGTTCGGACATGACACATTCAATTCGAACCCGTCAACGCGTGGACCTATGCTGCCAACAATCTCCACGAATTCACCGACCGTGAATCCAGCAACATTGACGAATATTCTTGTCTTCAAACTCCGCATTCTTGGCAGCGTCTCTTTGCAGAAAACATCGACTCCGGGGTTTTCAAGCCCGACCGAATTGATCAAACCGCATGCAGTCTCGAATATTCTTGGCGGAGGATTACCGCCGCGCGGTCGTGCCGTAATGCCCTTTGTGCATATAGCCCCTGCCTTGTTGGTGACATTTCTGTAGATCAAACCGTACTCGAAAGTACCCGACGCAAGGAAGACAGGGTTTTTGAATTCGATATCAAAGATTCTACACTTCAAAGTCAATATCTCCAAGGCTGAGAACCGGGCCGTCAATGCAAATTCTCCGGTACACACCCCCGTGCATGATTGCGCAACCCAAACACAGACCGCAACCACAACCCATGAAATCCTCACAGAAAGCGTAAGTAGTGATCGGAAGTTTCAATTCCTGCAGAGCCATCAGCATTTCCCTGGGACCACAGGCATATCCCACCGAGAAATCATTGAGATCCATTCGCCTGATACGGGTTACTACGGTTTCCTTTTCTCTATATCCGCGTTCGGCCACGAAAGTGACTCTGCTCGCCATTCTCTTCAGGTCGCTGCGGAAGATAAATTCATCTTTGTTCCTTACCCCGTATAGCACGTCAAAGTCGATATTGCGTCTAGCCATGTACTCGGCAAGGAAATGTAAGGGTGCGATACCGATGCCGCCGGCAATGATCAAACTCTTTCTGTGTGCTGGCCTGAACCTTCGGCCGAACGGGCCGAACAGTGTCAAATAATCACCTGCCTTCTTCATACTGAGCGTCCTTGTACCGCGACCGACAATCTTAACGACAAGGAGCAAATGACCTCTCTTATACGAGGCGACGCTGATCGGACGATTTAGAAAGAGTTCGACACCTTCGTCCACTCGGACCTGAAAGAATTGGCCGGGCCAAGGTGTGATACCACTGTATTTGAAATCCAGACCGAAAATGTTCTCTGTATGGGTCGTTCTTCGAACGATCTTCAGCCTGTAAGATCTCATCGACCCTGGTCCAGGCTGTCGGTGCGCAGTTTTGTATCGTATGCTTCCAGTATCTGCTCGGCACTCATGGCATACTCCGTCCCCGGATACCCACCGATCAGAGTACGTGCCAGCTTAGGCGCAAGGGTATCATCTTTGTAGATTTTGTCTGCTATCCATAAATGCGCGTAGAGCGCCTTCGGAGCCCATTTGCTCTCCGGATGATTCCTGTAGACCTTCTCATACCCCTGAAGAGCCCGTGGCAAATCATCAAGAGCGGTGAAATAGATCTCGGCAAGGAGAAATTCCGCGCGCACCGTATCTTCGGTCTCAGTTGTCAGTGTCTGGATTCGTTTGAGAACTTCTGATTTCTTACGTGCCTTCAAACCGTATTCGCTATTCGGGGACTTCACGAGCGCAGAGTCATAGTACCCGACAGCGAGATCAATGCTATCCTCAACCTCACTGATTTGGGCCAACTCATAGTAAGCCTCGGCTGCAATATCGGGGAATCCATTCTGAGCCAACTCATAGCAGATCTCCTTTGCTCCTTCTATATTGCCGATCTTCAAATACAGATCACCAAGAAGGTCCCTGAACTCCGGAGCCGTCTCACCGACCAGAAAATTCCTGCAGAGTTCATATTCACCGAGTTCCAGGTAGGTCTCGGCGATGCGCAATTTCAGATTTCGCCGTTCGCCTTCATCTCTGGTTATCGCTAGCAAACGAATGAACGTATCAAGCGCCTCTTGGTAGCGCTTCTCCTCAAATTGAGCCATTGCCGTGAATCTGAGAACGTTACGTCTTTCAGCATATCGAAGCGATTGCTCCGTCAACGTGTCGGCGATCGCGTAGAGGCTACTGTAGTTTGCATCACCGTAGTAGACATAGAGCATCGCGAGCAGTGATTTCTTCCTGTACTTCTTCGATCCTGCAGCCTCTCTGAGTGCGGCAATCGCAGACCCATACCTCCTCAGTTTGAAGTATGCCAACCCCCTGAGGTACTGTACCTCGTGATAGAAGGCCGAGCCTGGGTAGTTCTCAATGAAAAAATCCAATTTCTCCAAACTTCGCACATAATCGCCCTTGAAATAGTAAGAGGCACCCATCATGTAGAGAGCATCGTCGACCCAGCGTGTATCGGGATATTTGACGATTATCGCGGTCGATTTTTCTATTGTCTTATCGAAGTTCTCAGAATCGACCATCAGCGTGTCATGCTTCACCGTTTTCACGCCTTGACGGTAGTAATTTTTCGCGTTGTATACGGTATTGAAATATGCACATGATACGAATGCGGAACAGAGTATGATCAATGGAAACTTAACCCCGGCAAGAAGAAGAAGCTTCATTGCCGGTTGCAGTGAACCCTTGAATCTATGACCGATCATGAACGACAGATAAAATGAACGCACTCCACCGGAGCATCATCTGGCAATGCCGATCTGGACATTGCGGAACCGCGCCGGCGTCGTGCCGTGCCCAACAAACATGATCTGACCAGGCTCGCCTTTGCCACAATTGGGTGTCCCGTGCATGCGCCATGAATCGCGATCGCCTACCGCATCACAGCTCTTCCAGAACTGTGGAGTGATACCGGCATAAGTCGGATTCCTGTAAACTTTCGTCAACTTGCCCTTTTCGATCCTTCTGGCAAATTCACAACCGAACTGAAAGTTCAATCTTTTATCGTCTATTGACCATGATTTGTTCGTCGACATGAGTACACCGTCGTCCGTATCGCCAATCATGTCAGCAATCTTGTGATTACCGGGCTCAAGATTGATGTTCGTCATCCGAATCAAAGGTATCCTGTTCCAGCCATCGGCGCGCATCGCGCCGCTCGATTTCGTCCCGACGATACCAGCGGTCTCGCGCGAACTCAAATAGCCGACGAACATCCCATTCTCGATCAGGGGAACGCGCTGTCCAGGAACCCCTTCGTCATCCCAGCCAAAGGACCCGAGGCCTCCCTCGACCGTCGCGTCCGCCGTAATGTTCACCGCATCGGAGCCATAACGGTAGTTATTATACTTGTCGACGGTCAAGAAACTGGTTCCTGCATACGAAGCCTCGGTGCCGAGCACCCGGTCGAGCTCGACAGGATGACCGCACGACTCATGCACCTGCAGAACCATTTGATCATCATTGATAACGACCGTTGTCTGCATCTGCGGACACTGCTCGGCTTGAATAAGCATCAATGCTTCGTCGACGATCCTATTTGCATTGCCGGCAAAATCCATATCAACGATGAATTCGTAACCACCCTGCGAATAGTCGCCATATGATCTGGACTGCATTTCCCCTTTGTCCATAGCGTAAACCCTGATCATGCCGCCGGCAATGATGAATTCCTGTGTAATGAAAGAGCCATCGGTTGATGCAAAAATCACTTTGTTTTTGAAAAACCTCAACGACGCTTCGCTGACCTTGATTCGCTTGTCTCCCCGCATTACGCGATCACATGACAGGAGCAACCCGATCTTGTCATCGAGTGATATGCTAAAGGGATCGATCGTCGCTGCGGTACTGTAATTGCCGTTCTGAGGCTCCAGGGCCGTCAATTTGATGCCCTTCGATCTGACAAGCGCTGAGGCGAGCGCGATGTTAAGGGCTTCCTTAATGATCCTATCAGCAACATCTCTCTTCATCTCGCTCGATGACGCGAAACCCCAGCCTGAATCCTTAAGAACGCGTACTCCGAACCCGGTATCGGTATTGTGCGTTATCGCTTCAATTATGCCATTCTTCAGAATGATCGATTGGGATTCTCGCGTAACGATTCTTACATCTCCGTAATCTACCCTGATCGACCCTAGCGTATCAGCAATTCGGCGAGCAAACTCATCCATCAATACTCCTTTGCTTTAATATATTCAATTCTTGATGAAAATCAAGATGGAGAGGAACGAAATAAACCGTCATCGGCGACGTGAAGGGAATTCCACCAGGAAAGTCGCACCTCTACCTTTCTTTCCTCTTGCCTCTACATGTCCGCCATGCTCTTCAACTACCTTCCTTACATATGCCAACCCCAACCCCATTCCCTCGGCCTTTCTCGAAAAGAATGGATTGAAAACCATCTCCAATTCACTGCTGTCCATGCCAACACCGGTATCCTCGACCGACAGAAAACACGCCCCGTCCTTCACCCCGGTAATGATGGTTATCTGCCCTTTGCCCTTTATCGCTTCTTTCGCATTCTTCAGAAGATTGCAGAAGGCGACGGTGAGTAATTCGTAATCGCCCCGTATACTCGGAATACCCGACATCGTCTTTTTCACGACCCGTATCCTCTTCGGTATGGCAATCCTGCTGAGGGCGTCATTCAAAACGGTGTTCAGACTAACGTCGCCCATATCGAGTTTCAACGGCCTCGAATATTCCAATATCCGTGCAATCAATTCTTCCATAGTGCGGCATTCTTTGATTATCTCTGCCGCCGGTCTCTTTCCCTTCTCGACGAGGCGGGCAAGACCGATCACGGCACCAAGAGAGTTTCTGAATTCATGCGCAATGTATGCAGAAAACTCGACAAGCATCTGCTCCCGCAGCTTCAGTTTCTTGTAGACTTCACTGAATGTAGCCGACACAAAATCCTCTTTCTTCATCTCAATCCCAAAACTTTGCGCAAGGTTGGTCACGTAACGCATCGGCAGAAATAGATTGCGCAGCAGGAATAGACCCAGGAAGCTTGCGAAAAGTAGCGAAATGGTTATATAGAATATGTGCCAGCGGAAAATATTCCCGAATACGACCGTGTACGCGGGACTCAACGATACGTAGAAATATGCCGGTGGCTCAGTGCTCAAGTAAATGAATTCGTTACCTTCCTGTACGAGTTCTCCGGCCGCAGGCATCCTTGCGAAGATTTCCATGTGGTCGGTCTCCTCGAACGCGGCAATGGCAGCGATATGCCTCCATGAATCATAGATCCGGTTACCCAGCGTATCGCTGACGGTCACGCGGGCAAGACCAAAGGACTGGCTCACGCCTCTCAATAAGGAGCTCAATTCACGTCGATCATAACCATCATTCATGTAACCGCGGCAAACGCCTATGATCGACAGGACGTTGTTCCGTCCGTAATCAATGAATTCGTTCCTGAATTGAAAGCTGATATATAAATTGAAGAGCGCGACGAAGAGGATAAGAATAATGAATATAACGGAGATAACCCCAATGTCACGCGGATGCAACGTGCCGAATCTCACCCTCTCTCCCTTGCCGTCGCCCTGGATGGATTGCGAGGAATATCAAAGAACAGCGGCCGCAATAACGACATGGTCTATTATACGCCTCGCCTCCTCAAAGTCAACGGCTTACCCGGCCGTGACATATCCACAATGTCGCAGAATTACTACATAATATTGTGTCACCGCCAAATTCAGCGGTACAGCATATGGGTAAGAATTTACCCAATTAATGAAAAATACTGGCCACTGGGAACTCGTCCGATAGAAAAGACCCGTAATATCGAACCTATACAAATCGAAACCAGGAACGGATCTTGCATGTATATTTCACTGAAGACTGGAGGAATTATGGAGATAATCTTGAAAAGACAAAAGCCATACCAACATTCATCCACGCACGGTTTTACTTTGATAGAGTTGATGGTCGTCATAGGGATCATCGCCATCGTCGCGCTGATCGCCATACCCAATTTTACACGGATGCAGAGGCAGGCACGCACGCGGAGCGCATGCTATAAAACTGCACAGCATTTCAAGGCACTCAGAGAGCGCGCCATCACATCCGGGGGCACTTACGCCATCCATTTCCCGGACCAATACAGTTATCGCCTCATCCGACCGGACAGCACAACCCAGGATTTCAAATTGAGCGAAGTTGCAGGCGGGAAGGTCTATTTCGGCGGCGTGGGTGTTGCCGGCCAGCCACCTGAAGGGACCACGAGCGCGCCTGCAGTTGACGGCGTCGACTTTCCGGCCGACATACTATTCTTTGATGGCCGGGGTGGTGCAACGAGTGGTGTTCTTTACATAACAGATGGCATAGACAATTATGCGGTAGGCGTCAACACGCTCGGAAAGATCGCCACCTATGAGTTTACCGGTGGCGCCTGGAATCCTTAGAGGAGGTGAATATGAACATCCACCCCAAGAAGATACGCTTCATTCATTTCCCGATGCGACACCGTGGCTTCACTCTTGTCGAGGTTCTCGTAGCGCTCGTCATACTGGCCATTGGTGTTCTCGCGGTCGCCAACTTGACCGTGATGGGCGTCCGCACGAGCACCATGATGAACCGCCGGATGTATGCCCGAGATGTGCTCAACCGCTACCACGAGGAACTCATGAACCTGCCCACAAGCGATTCGATCTTGCGCCATCTCACATCTGACAGCCTCGGTGACACCATCAACCACGATTACGAACAGTACGAGATCGCCGGCCGTGGCGAATTCCGGATAATCTGGAACGTCGCTGACAGCGTCATAGATACGGTATACGATGCACGATTCAAGACGATCAGCATCCACGTCTCCTGGCCACACTCAGCGCAACCAATCACTTCTTATCTCATAAAGCGTTATTGAGGAGGAACGATGAAGATCCGTTTTAAGATTTGTAGGAATGACGCCCTTGCGCGATTACGGCCGGAGCAAAGATCTGGTATGACTCTCGTTGAGCTTATGATCTCCCTGGTCATTCTCATGGTCGTCCTCGGTGCAGTCTATTCGGTACTCAATCTTCAACAGACCAAGTCCGTCCAGGTGACGCGCACTACGATTCTACAGACCGACGCTCAGGTCGCTTTTACGTTGATCAAATGGGACCTGCTCCTGGCCGGTCTCGGTTATCCGTATGAACTGCAGGATGCGCTCCAGCTCTCGAACGCAGGGGGTGACATCACACTCAAGGGCGTCGGCCTTGGATTCGAGATGAACAGAACCCAGTGGAGCTACCTGCTCGATGACGTCGCTGGATCTACCTTACCGGTCCGACGCTGGACCGACACGCTGGCGAACTTTCGGATCGGCGACACAATCATCATCATGAATGAAATGCGCAAACCCGTGTATCAGGATCTAATCATAACGGGAATCGATACATTTACATTCTATGACCCGGTCTGGAATCAAGCAATCGACGGACTCCGATTGTATATCGGTCCTACCATCACTGCCAGGACCGGGCTCATGGTATTCAGACGCAATTCGGCAACATATAATAACGGCCTGACCTACACGCTCTCTAATGACACACTGATGAGAGGCGGTGAAGCGCTCCTGACCAATGTCGAAGCGATCCAATTCAGATACGGCATTGATACAGATAACGACAGGATAATCGACAGCTGGAACAATACCAATAACCCGCTTTTCAATCCTAATTACGGCAGTACGTGGGCGGTGAGATTCACTGTGGTCATTGCGTCTGACCTCATCATCGGATACGAAGAAGTCGAAGACACAATATGGATCGAGGATAACCCACAGTATCCTCTCGCACTCGATGCCTATGCAAAGCGTCGAAAGCGCGCGATACTCAGCAGTATCATCTATCCGCAGAACCTGCAGCCAGGGGAGGATCTATGAAGATTCGAATGGTCCAAAAACACAGTAGCGGTATCGCTCTCTTAGTAGCGCTGGCAACGATGATCGTCGTTCTGATCGTGGGATCTTTGGCCCTCTATGTTGTCGTTCGTGGCATGAGCGTCACGCGCGGTCAGGTAAGATACGAAACGACGTATGAAGCGGCCGTAGCCGCGCTGGAGATCAGCAAGGCAAAGGCAGAGAGTTTGAATATCTTCCTCGATGCTCCGCCTCGTATTGTCGACACGGTGCGTATTGGCCGCTACAGAGCATCGGTAACTGCCGAGCGGACCTCGGCTCAAGTCATTACGATGTCCGGCACCGCAATAAAATTCGCACGCGCCATGGTAGGTCCTGGTGCGACACCTGCTTCGGGCAGTTACCGGACATACTATATCAGCGCGACGATACTCGCTCGCAGCGGCGAACGGGTCGGACTCGAAGCCGTTCAGCGCTTCACCGCATCCGTCGATTAGTTTTTAAGGAGGAAAAGATGAGTAACATTACCGCAGGTCACAAATCATTTACAGGGATTGCAATCCAATTGCTGTTGCTGTCATTTCTCATTGTGTCTGGACAAGAGCTTGACACCACGTACTGCTGCTTCCCGCCCTTTACCTGGAAAACACCGACGCCGAACGTTCTCATCGTTCTGGACAATTCTGGCTCCATGGCCGACCGCGCGTATACGACTAACGAAATCATACAGGGAACGCCCGCAGATACGATCAGATACTACGGCTATTTCAATCCGGACAGCAGCTATGAATACCGAACCACGGGCGCCGCGACCGGCTGGTTTGCGAGCCCGACCGGCCCGTATCCCGGCCACATTTTAAACTGGGCGATCATGAGCCGCGGCGATGTCGCCAAGAAAACTCTTATCGGCGGCCGGGGACCATCGACATGGGCTGCTGCTTCAGATCCGGTCCGACTGGAGAGCGAAGGGCGAGACAGCTGGAGCGTATACTACCGCTCAAGCACATCGCCGAGCAGCAATTACAGCCGGATCGACGTCACGCACGATGCCACGATGCTAACCAGTATCTCCGTTACCCAGGTCGGCACCGGCCCCTTGCCATCGATCGGCTCGTCCGTCATTTGGGTGTACATACCACGTTCGGCGTGGGGCGGCGTCCTTGCCCAAATCGCAGACATCAACGACGACGGGGTATGGGATGACAATGTGCCCCGTTTCGGCATTGCGAACTTCAACTACGGCCCAGGAGGCGTCTGGGATGGCTACGATGAGTTGACCGGGACATTCGCGGACAATGGCGGCAGCATCACAGGCGGAACCGGATATATCGGCGACGTCACGTATACGGCGACCTATCAGGCGATACGGAACGTCGTTTTTGATTCCTGGACGCCGCTCGGCGAATGCTACTGGGAGATGCTCAGGTACTTTTCACAGGCAGAGCCTTTCTACAGTAACGGTGATTACGTCAAGCAGGTGGTACTGCCCAAAGACCCATACTATGACAAAGGATTGCCCGGCCCGACCGGCTGGGCAAAGATGACGCCGTGCCGCCAGAGTTTCATGCTCCTTGTCACAGACGGTCAATCGAAGAAGGACCTGCACGTGCCTAATAGCGCCACCGACATGCCCAATGCAAATAATCTGCGCTCCTTTGCAAGCTATGCCGGTTCAGGCATCTTGCCTGGCCCGAACTCAGGCGCCTTCTCTGACCAGGGCTCCAACTATCTCGTGCACCTAGCATACTACGGCAATATAACGGACCTCAGACCCGACACACTTCCGCCTGGTGCGGAGTGGCTCGACCGGAACCTGCCTGACGTTCAGAACGTCGCGCTCTACGGCATCGCCGCATTCGAGGAGAGCGCACTGCTCATGGACGCGTGCAAATTCGGCGGGTTTCAGGACAACAACGACAATAACAGACCGGATCAACAGGTCGAATGGGACGCCGACTTTGACAATATACCCGACACCTACTTCTTCGCCCGGGACGGTTATGAAATCGAAATGGCGCTGAAGAGGGCGATCTTCTCCATGATCGCGCGCACGCAATCTGCTTCGCCGGTAGCGGTCGTCTCCACCGGCTCCAGGAGCGGCGGGCTGGCGATCCAATCGCAGTTCTATCAGGTGAAACTCTATCCAGGCAACGAGATGCTCGACTGGATCGGCACGACCCACGCGCTTTGGCTCGATCCGTTCGGTCTCCTGCGTGAAGATACAGAGACCGACGCCACCCTCAATTTGGAGAACGACTATGTTATCAACATGATCTCACATCAGACCGGCGTGACGATCGTCAAATACAGGGACCTCTATGGCAATGGCCAGACACTCGATTCGGTCGCAGCTGTGCCCATCGACAGCTTGAGGCCCATATGGGATGCAGGCGAGTGGCTCTGGGACACGTTGCCTGCAGCCCGGACGATCATGACATTTGTCGACGCCAATAAGAACGGAACTGTCGATGCCGGAGAAATACTCGATTTCACGCCAGCCAACGCATCTGCCCTGCAGCCGTATCTCGGCGTTTCAACGGACGATGAAGCGGATACGATCATTCAATACATCCGCGGCACCGATTTTCCTGATCTGAGGACAAGAACTGCTGGCGGCAAGGTCTGGAAGCTCGGGGACGTGATAAACTCAGGTCCGACCCTTGTCGGCCGGCCCGTTGAGCGCTATGACTTCATCTACGGCGATGTCTCGTACGCGCAATACTACAACTATTACCGCGACCGCAGGAATGTCGTATACGTGGGAAGCAACGACGGCATGCTTCACTGCTTCAACGGCGGCGTTGCCCAGAGAAGCGACAATGCCCTAACTCCAATGACCCTCGAGCCGGCCGGCCATGAACTGGGCGAAGAACTGTGGGCGTACATACCGTACAATCTGCTGCCCCATTTGAAGTGGCTGAGTAAGAAGGGGTATGACCAGTGCCACAATTATTATGTCGACCTCAGGGCGTATATTACGGACGCTCAGATCTTCGATCCCACTGATCCGGAACGTCCGGGCGGCTGGGGTACAATCCTGATTGGAGGTATGAGGCTCGGCGGCATGCCCATCGCAATAACGGGTGACACATGCTCCTCAGCCTTCTTTGCGATCGATATCACTGATCCGCACGATCCGATACCGCTGTGGGAATACTCTCCGCAGGATCTTGCACTGACCACCTGCTTTTCAACCGTGGTGAAGGTTCGTGACAGCTGGTTCCTCGTCTTCGGTTCGGGTCCTCAGAGTTGTTCTGGTGAATGTACCCAGAACGGCCGTATCTTCATTCTCGATCTGATGACCGGAACTCTATTGCGCAAGATCATCCTGCCTGAGGCAGGCTCGTTCATCTCGAACATATTCGCCTGCGACTGGGGGATTGATTACAACGTGGACCGTATATACTGCGGCGCCACTTACTTTGCCGGACCACCGGTCAAGGCATGGCGCGGCAAGATCTACCGCATCCTGACGAACGACAGCGCTGATCCCAACACCTGGACATGGGGATCGGTCATGGACATGCAACGACCGGTAACGGCAGAAGGTTCGGTCGCCACAGATGAATATAACCATCTGTGGGTGTACTTTGGCTCGGGACGGCTTTACAGCGAATTCGACGTGGCCGATACCACGACCCAGCAGCTCTATGTCGGCTTCCGCGATGACACGGTCCATACAGAGGTTGTAGCGGACCGCTATAACGTGACGAATGTGTGGGTCGATACCCTGGACCAGGTCCACATCCCGGGCGGCGGTATCGTCACGTTCGATTCGTTGAAGACTCTCGTCAACAATCAGCTCGGCTGGTACCGCTGGATGCGAGGCGGTGAGCGGTGCATAACAACGAGTTTGGTGATCGGCGGCAGCGTGCTGTTCACGTCGTTCAAACCGGGCACTGACATATGCTCCTACGGCGGTACGGGTCAGCTATACGCCCTGCACTACCAGACCGGAACGGCGTACATCGAGCCTTTCCTCGGCGTGACCGGAGATACGAACCGCGTCTGGATCGAACTCGGTGCGGGAATGCCGTCAGAGCCATCGCTCTATGTCACTGCCGACCAGACAAAGGTCTTTGTTCAGGTGGGAGGCGTGATCGTATCGCCAGAAACCGGGATCCCTGGTCTGCCCCGGAGCGGCGTGATAATGTGGAAGGGAAGATAAGGAGGTTAACATGAAAATGATCATACTGCTTTCGCTCACTTTATGCTTATGTCTCTTTGCCGAAGAGACCTATCTGGGCATGGTCCACGGGATCGAAGGTGATTCACTAGTCCTCGTCGATGGCTTGAGGATCTACGTCCCCAATGCACGCGCCTCCCTGGTTCACAGGGATTTGGAATTCGACGTGCAGAATATCTCCTTTCCGTTCACGGCCACACTCGTCCGCGACCGACTCAGTCGTACCGGGGTTAGAACGTACGTACGGATCGAAAAACTATACGAAGTGGTAGACGGTAAACTGATCGAGAAACGATAATGAGGTCGCCAATCCGAAGGCGTCGGTCGCAAGCGCACATTGACACATGCCAAAATGTGCCTATACTCATGGAACGGAGGTGATACTTGAGTAAGTCGATATTCGCATTCGGGATTATCGTCGCCCTCGCTGTCGTCACGTGCGGTGGGAAAAAGGAAGAAGACAGCGCCGCCGTCAATCGTCCGCCCGTACTTGAGAACATTACACTACTGCCGCTCAATCCAACCGTTCAATCGGAAATCACTGCCCGTATCCTCGCTTCGGACAAGGATGGCGACCCGATAACCTACGAGGTCAAATGGTATGTCAACGATGAAGAGATCGGCGAAGGCATGTCCC
The DNA here is from genome assembly GCA_020343455.1 of Caldifarciminota bacterium. GTDB lineage: Bacteria > Hydrothermota > Tepidihabitantia > SM23-42 > SM23-42 > SM23-42. The sequence continues at coordinate 1,362,517 of CP070795.1, read as the reverse complement.
TTACCTACCCGGAAATCAAGAAGGGGGACAGAATATTTGCCGAAGTGACACCGTACGATGGCAAAGCATATGGCGAGATGATGAGATCAAGTGAAATAACGGTCGGCGGTCTACCCCCGAGGATCGTCTCGGTTTCGGTAATACCCGAGATCATAGATGTCACCACCCCCCAGGTCACGTTGAATGCGCTTTTCGAAGACGCCGATGGTGATGATATTGACCTCGTCGTTCACTGGCTGGTCGAGGATGACGTACTCCCCAACACGTCGAACGTATTGCCGCTGACACCGCTCAGTTTGAAGAAGAATGACGTCATAACCGGCGCCGCGTTTGCCGACGATGGTGAACACCGTTCTGAACCATTTCCATTCGAAATCACCATCGCCAACGCACCTCCTGTTTTCACGACCAAGACCGATTCTGTGAAATGCTCGCCGCAGAACGTCCATTATGTCCTCCCGATATTCGATCCGGACGGAGACCACATGTCATTTTCACTCTTACAGGCTCCCGAGGGCATCATGATCGATGCGGACAACGGTGTAATATACGGCAATGCCGGGGACATCTCTGCTTTTGAGGTATTCGTTCGCGCCACCGACTCCGAAGGCGCCTACTTGGATGCACAGTTTACATTGAGTTCGAACTGATTACTGCGCACATCATCAATAAAAAAATGCGGTCGGTTTTCCGACCGCATTTCATTTGTTCTCTTTAGAAACCTACTTCTTTGGATGATCAGGATCGGGGACGCATGCATCCACCGGGCATACTGAAGCACACTGAGGTTCATCGAAATGGCCCTCGCACTCCACACACTTCACCGGATCGATCGTATAGATAGGATCTCCAGCTGCAATTGCCTGAACTGGACACTCCGGCTCACAGAGCCCGCATGCCGTACATTCTTCATTTATTTTATACGCCATAATACCTCCTCATTTAATCTGTGTATTATATTTATTATATCGCTCTTGTCAAGCTCGATACTCCAGTGCTTCATCTCCACGCTCCGTTTGATGATCACACAAATGAATGAACACCACGGACACCGTCTTTTCTATGATTTAGGAACTGCATCCGTATGACTCTCAGTCGGAAAAGTGAGAAACTCAACAATATTACAGCTTGTGCAGAATAACTAATGCCATCGGAATCTTCTCGACAGGCGTTTCGATCTTTCTCACTTCAACATCGTATCCCATTTTGCTCATCGCTGTCGAGGCACGCCGGAGTTCTGCATCGACATCCTGAGTTTTGAAGAAAATAGCCCTCCCTCCCCGGATGAGAAGCCTATGCACAACCCTGAGCATTCTATCTACCTTGCCCACGGCCCTTAGTAGAGCCAGGTCAAAACCTTGCCCCGAGTACCCTTCCGCCCTTGCGTTGATCACTTCTATCCTGTGGAGGTTAAGCACGTCTACCAAGTGATCGAGGAATTCCGCTTTCTTGCGGTTCGATTCGAAGAGGACGAAATGGACCTCTGGAAAGAGAATTTTCAGCGGAAGAGAGGGAAAGCCTGCACCGGCGCCAACATCGCATATTCTGCGGCTATCCTTCACATAAGGATGGGCAACCAAAGAGGTCAAGAAATGGCGCGTGCTGATGCGCTCATAGTCCCGGTGGGACAAAAGATGCATCCGACCTCGGTAGGCGTAAAGAGCGTCGAGATAAATCCTGAACTTTTCGATTGTCTGACCGGCCGCATCGATGCCGAGTTCTTTAAGCCCCGCCCTGATGTCATCGATCTCACGCTCGGCATCCACGCGTACGTTATTCTTCCTTCTTGAGGCCATCCCAAATTGCGTCCATCTCGACAAGCCCTGCCTTATCCAAATCCTTTCCCTGTTTCTTTAACACCTCCAGGACTTTTCTGAAGCGTCTGACGAACTTCCTGTTGGCACTCCTCAGCGCTTCCTCAGGATCCACACCCATATGCCGAGCAAGATTAACACATGCAAAGAGAAGATCACCCAGCTCCTCGCCACGCGCCGCTTCTTCACTCTTTTCGAGCTCACCAACCTCTTCACGCACTTTTTCCAGTGGTCCGGACCGCGTATCCCAGTCAAAGCCGACTCTCGCCGCCCTCTCCTGGATCACTTTTGCGGCGAGCAACGCCGGCAAGATCTCCGGTATACCCGCAAAGATATCCCCCTTGCTCTTGTGCCAGAATTCCAGCACCTCATGTGCATCTTTGAGGTCCTTACTTTCGAATACATGGGGGTGCTTCTTACGATATTTTTCTAACGCAGAATTGATAAGGACATCGAGCTTCGTCCTGCCTTCTTCCTCCAGGATCCTCGCAAGAAAAAGAGAAAGAAAAAGTACATCGCCGATCTCCTCAACGATTGCCTCAGTTCTATTCTCGGATATCGCATCGACCAGTTCATACGACTCCTCGATTACTTTATTCTTCAATGTATCAATTGTCTGAGCTCTATCCCAGGGGCATTTTTCGCGGAGCGTCTTTACCAGATCAATGAGCTCGTCCAACTTCATGATATTCTGCAGGATGTATCTTTGCCGATGCAGGTCTATTCTTCTTCATCAACCTGCATCGCTTTGCTGAAGTTTCTCTCCTGAAAATCGGTGTAGTAATTCTCCTCAAAATTCAGGCAGCATAGCAACTTGCCGCACACACCGGATATTTTACTCGGGGATACGTACAGTTTCTGCTCTCTCGCCATTCGCAGGGAGATCGACTTTAACTCATTGAGAAATGCGGAGCAGCAGAGATTCCTGCCACACGGACCGATCCCACCAAAAAGTTTAGAATAATCACGGACACCTATCTGCTTGATCACTACCCGCTTATTCAATCTTTGCGATATACTGCGATGCAACCTGCGGAATTCGAGTCTCTTTTCAGCCGTAAAATAGAACATCACCCGTTCCTCATCGAACTGGCAGTGGCAATAAACAGGCTTCATCGCAACATTGAACTCCTCAACTGCCTTTTTAAATTCCACCAGACAGAAATCCTCATATTCCTGTAGCTCGCCGCGTTTGATGAGATCCTCCGGAGTGACGCTGCGAATGATTTCTCCGTAATAATCGCCCGTATCATCTTTCTGGGCGGCGATCACCTTACCGATATCGATACCTTCTTTACTCTTGAGAATGACCTGCTCGCCCGGAGCAAAACTGGCGTCGCTCCGGCAGGGCTCAAATCGGAAAGGAGTGATTGCCAACTGGTAGATCATTTCTTGGGTACCAGAAACACTTTCTCGCCTTCTCTTATCATACCGAGATCCTCTCGGGCTTTGGTCTCGGTCAGGACACCTTTTCTGTATTCCTCGACCCTCAACATCATCACATCGTTTTCCGCCTGCAGCACGATCTTCTTCTTCTCCAATTCTTTCTCCTCAAGCAAAACACCAGCGAACTTATATACTCTCCTACCCAGATAGAAAAGGGGCACGGAAAGAATAATGATCATGGCTATTATTCCATATCTCTTCTTTGCCCTCTTTCGCCGCCGTTTCATTCTCACCGTACAAACTGAATTATACGGATATTGCTATACTTGTCAATAAAAAGGCGTAAAGAAACATCGAGCCATGCCGGGAAACGTCACCGAACGTTCTGCCCATTGCGCGCTCACAGAGACTCAAACGAGTGGATCGATTCCGCCAAGAACGTGGGGCAGCCAAAGGCCGCCCCACGTCTTACGATTCCTGCTCGATAATTAGCGTACGTGGATGATCTTCTTCGTGTCTTTCAGGTCCTCGCTCGTAAACCGCATGAAGTAGATGCCATCAGCCAGACGACGCCCGAGATCATCGGTGCCGGGCCATGCTACAATATAGTAGCCCGCCGCTTTGATCTCGTCGGTCAGCGTCTTCACGCGCTGCCCCGCCGTGTTGTAGACCGATATGTTCACGTGCATGCTGCGCGGCACGCCGTATTCGATCTGCGTGAACTGGCTGAACGGGTTGGGCCGATTCTGATTGAAGAATACGCGATCCGGTATCATCTCCGGTTCGTAATCCGCAATCCCGGTAACCGTCCAGGAGTAATAGCCAGTCAACGGATCCCGACCCGCATTCTGCATCCAGGATGAATCCTCACTGAAGAGATAGAAATCGATGACCGTGTAACTCGGGTAAGATGGTATCGTATAGTAGTACGTATTGCCGGATATGCTGTCATGTGTAACATAGGCAAACGCACCACCGTCTGCACGGTATGCAAGCGAATCATACGCCAAGCCCGTCCAGTCGGTGATGTCGGTCGACACGACCCACGGTCCACCAACGAGCGAATCATAGGTCGTATTCGCATAGGCCGGCGGACTGAAATCAATCCCGATCGTCACCTCGTTCGAATAGACCGATGCCGACTCCGGTGCCGTGTAGTTCGCCTTGACTACGTAGTAATAACGGGTCTCATCGGCAATCGTGGTGTCAATATACCCCGACTGCGACGTCGTGCCCAAAGAAGTATACGGACCACCCTCGGACTCGCTCCGCTCGACCTCGAAATTGCTTATTCCCAGTATCCGTTCTAACAATCCCGGACCAACAGCGTCGACCGGCTCCAATTTGACCTTCACTAACCGATTGTTCGCTACGCGCTCACCGCCACGCCCGTTCCGGTCGCTGCTGATCGGCATGACAACACTGCTGGACATACGGCTCGCCGCAACAAGACCCTCGGTAATGGGTGGGATATAACTGACGACCGCGGTCGTGAAGAAATCATAACCAGTCGGCAGCCATCCGGCACCCACATTGGCTTTGCTCCTTGAGGTATTCGCACCAGCATCACAAAGCAGGCACGGCGTGGTATCATTCAACCACTCGTACCCGACGTGGAAATCACCGTCGACAACGATATCCGCTCCGGTGAGATCGAATATCTCAGCATTCGGGTAGACCTGAGAGTTGGCAAGCGTGTCCACGTAGAGAACCGTGCCGGGATTACCTGACCCATCATCGGCCCAGACATAGAACACGAGGGAATCGTACCAAGTGTAGAACGTGATCGAAGCCGCCTCTAATCTACACGGTGTATGCTGCGGCGTGAATTGGGTGGCGACCATATCACCGGTCATTGAATACCAGTAATAGGTAAGCGCACCATGGTACGATATTTCCTCACCCGGCGGTAGCCAATCAAGCTGCACCGTCGAATCCGCCAATCCAAGTACTTCAAGGTCGCTCGGCGCCATCGGCGATAACATCCAGAAACTGTAGCGATCACTCGTCGAGCCGTTATTCAAATTGTCCCACGCACCCACATAGTACTCGATCACTGTCCCGGGCGCCTGCGTGGGTATTTCATAACCGAACGTATCACCTATAGCAGTCGTATGTCCTATAGCCGTAACCGAATCATCGACGATGTAGTACAGCGAATCTGCCAGAACACCAGAAGCGTCGGTGATCTCCGCGCTCACGACATACGGGCCTGCAAGGTATGTGTTTTCAGGTTGCTCTATGACCGTGATCGCCGGACCGGTCGTATCCGCCAAGAAGTCCAGTCTGAAATCATCGACGTACCAATACATCTCATCTGTAGCCACGTAATGGAAACCGACCTTGACATCAGACTGGCCGGCGACGAGTGCAGTGATATCGAAAGTCTCGAGTCCAGACGAGTCGGCGTTAGAGTATATGGCGACCGTCTGCCAATTCGTCCCGCCGTCCGTGCTCAACAGTACCCTACCCGAATCGAGGTTGGACGTAGTGTAATCATTATAATAGTGCCAGTATGTTAATGTGTAACTACCGCCACTATTCGAACAGTCGAGTCGCGGCGAGATTAGCCAGTCATCACTCGTTTCAACCGGCGACCAGTAAATACGGGCCACATTGCTGCTCGTAGTTGAATAGTAGTATTTGTGCCAGTCGTTGTTGTTCACTATATTGGGCGTCTCGGTTCCACCGTCAATTATCGTCCAGCCGCAGAACGGCGGGTTCGTCGAATTCGACCAATCCTCTTCAAAGTCTTTCACGTAGGGCGGTACATTAGAAAACGGACAGACCGTGAAGGTAATGCTAGTCGTATCGTTCTCAGACACCTGGTCACCTGGCAATGCCGTGCCTGCCCAGAGTGTAACATCACCAGAGGCTGCAGGCACGAATTTCTCAGAGAAGACGAAGTCGTCAGTTTGCCCGATAACCAACGAACCCGTCCACGTTTCGGTCGTCGTGTCCGCACCGCCGTCCGTAAAGAACACCGGCGTCGTCGTAAGTGTATTGAGACCGTAGTTCCTAACCGTGACCGTCACTTCGAGACTGTCGCCGACGAAGAGTGGTGCCGCCCACGGCTCGATCGCCACGACACCCGCATCGGTATTTGCCGCCGTAGGCGTTGTCGTAAAGAGTCTGACTGAATCGATGTACATACGGTAACCGGATTTGCTCACCGCGAGGAAACCAACGTACATATCCATGTTCGCGGCAAAGTCGCCGATCTCGACATCGAACACGCGCCAGGCATCTATGGTATCTACACGATCAAAGCCGGCAACGGTCGTGTAATTGACGTCATCGAAAGAATACTCAACGTATATAGAATCATTTTGAGTCGCATAACCATCATCGCCGTACATATAGAAACGCAGCATGAGTTTCTTAGCTGAAGGCCCGACGTTGAACTGATGGGTCCGCAGGCGCGCCATGTAACCGGCCGATGCGCTGTAGCTGTTGTATCCGGCAACGGCGTAACCCTCAAGCACGGGTGCCGAAGGAAGGGTCGGCGAGGTATACCGCGCCCAGTTATAGGTGCCGGCAAGTATCGTCGCCGTCCAGCCCCGTGGAGGGAAATTGAGCACGTTAAAACCGGATGCCGCTACGGTGCTGTCGTCATATACCTCGATATGGAACAGCGTTGTATCATTAGCCGGGTTTTCGTCGCCTCCGAGCATCGTGTAAACATACAGCGTATCCCAACCGAGGGTATTGAAGGTTATTGGTATCTTCACTGAATCGGTCGTGCCTGGAGAGAGCGTTCCACTGTACACGACGCTGCCACTTGCCGGGTTGGTCTGGAATGAATATCCGACGCTGAACCCCGACTGCGCGGCCGTACCGGAATTGACGATGTTGACCGTGATCGTGTCCTGCAGGTTAATGATCGACGTCGGATTGCGCAGCCTCGCCCAGTTCACGCCAAGATCATTCGTATACCAGATCTGCTCGGCTTCGTAGATATCATAGTAGCCGGTGATAGCGATCTCATCATTCGCTGTACGATACTGATCCACATCACCCACGTCTACACCATAACTTGTGCCGCCTGGTGAGAAGAGTGCCTGATCATACCAGGTCGCACCAGAACCGTAGACCGCGCGCACCTCATATGGTGATGTGCTAACCACGAACACGATTTCGTCACCCGCATTCTCATCCAGAAAATCGCCGATGCCCATGTCACGTACATAATGATAGGCCGGTGGTGTGTAACATGCACGGTAAGACCAACTCGTGCCAGAGCCATACACTTCGATTATAGAACCATAGTCGTCCGTGAGTGTACCGCCACAACCAATGGCTATTTCATTTCCCGGATGGCTGGCATCGAAATCACCAATTTCCACGGCATACATATTGAAATCGACAGGAGCCATGAGTATCTGATACAGATCCCAGGAGCTCGTTACAGAATTCCACATTATTTCCATGACCTCTGCTGACCCTGTCGGCCCGTAGGTGACAGCCACGATCTCGTTGCCGGTATGACTGGCGTCGAAATCGCCGATAGCAACACCATAACAGGTGGAGCCGTTTCCGTCCCACAACCGAAGCGTATCCCAACTGCTGCCATTCCAGTACGCTCTCATCACCGCATATCTGTTTGTGTAAATGATGTCATCGGCATAACCGTCGTTGTTCGCATCGCCGATTTTTATATCATAGATGTAACCGTAGCTCCCGTTTGTAGTAATGAGGGTGTCGGTTGTATTCCAGCCCGTACCGGTCCAGTACTTCCATAACATGTTGTACGGAGAACTCGTCCGGCCGAAGACAAGGTCATCATCCCCATCACGGTCAACGTCGCCGATTGCCGCCGAATAGAACCCTGTCCCGGGCTGGTAAAGTGTATCAGCGATCCATCTGTTTTCTATCGGTGTAGTCGACGATGTCGAGGTGTCGGTCATGAGCATAACGTTTCTCGGTGATGCAGACGAGACACTGAAAAGCCGTATCGTGTCATCAGTTGCGCCTTTTATCTTTGTGCCGATGACGATGTCCCGCAAGGTGGAGGAGCCGTCATACAACTTAACGTTCGTCCAGTTAGCCCGTGTTCCGAAAGACCCTCCAGCATACCACTGAATATCCGTATCACCTTGCTTCTCTGCCCATACTGATGATACAAAAATGATCATCAGCAGGAGCACATTCAATGATTTACTCATCGTTCCTCCTCGTTGTCTTTCTATGAAATGATTTCTCGTGGTGTTCATCGTTTTGCAGTCACAGAAGCCACAACACTGTCGCTGCGGCTTTCGTATTTCCACTTCCTCCACTCCTCCTTTGATGTGATCTAATCATCAAGGGCTTTGTACAAAACCTTCTTAATACAGCAAGAATCTGTGTGCTCCAGGCACCTCCATCCCATATTATACGCGTGGGGCGCGCTCCGCTCAACTTCAGTTTCTTACCCTTCAGTGCAGGCTGTATACTCTACAATTCCATTAATAAGCCAGAGATTATAGTTTATTGATTTGAACTGTCAATAGCTCATTTGGTCAATATAGTCAACATTCGGCGCGACAGGGTGCGATTGAATTTCCCGCCCTGTACAAACATACATTTTGATGCCAGATTGGTCTTCCGGATACGTCCCGGGTCAGACTGTGGTCAAGGTGAACCATCGTGCATATACGGCAGACGCCTGGTTCACACACAGGGAATTAGTACATCTTCGACACGTACTACTTCTCTGCCGCGCTACCTAACTTGACGTCACGCACGGCATTGGAAATGACATACACGCGTTCATTATTGCTGTCCGGATCAACGGGTATGACGAAGAAACCCTTACGCGTCCTGCTGTAGCCAAGACTGATCCCGCGCAACACCTCGCCGTCATTGAACTCAACTTTTATCTTGATACCCCTCAGACCGGATGTATCTACTTCATCAAACCTCTTTTTCTCTTTGTAGTTTACGTCGCCGTTCAAGGTCTTGACAAAAAAGATTGCCTTCAGATTCGGGCAGAAAACTTCGTAGATCTTACCCTGATCACCCTCCGATTCAGAGGTTAGGTGAAAGGAATCCTTGACCGGTGTAAAGTCATGCGTGAAGCCTTTGAGTAATCTCCCATCCTTGAATCGAACGACGATACGGTTTCTCTCGGCGGCCACCCCATCCATCATACAAACCTCCTTCTCTAATAGCATAGCCATATTGCTTGATGTGTCAACTACTGTTTTGCACCTTCAAGTACATGACCGGGCACTCCGTTGACACGTAGCATTGTCTGGCTATACTGTGTATCGGTCTTACTGAAATCCGAACGTGACTGAATAATCAGAGAAACCCAGCCGAAACAAACTAATGGCGTCCGAACGCTTCTTGGTAATCCCAAGAAAGCAATTGTGAAGCTTTCTATCCCAATGATCATCGCGATGTCTGTTCAGACAACATACAGTTTTGTTGATGCGATCTGGGTGTCTGGTCTGGGACCCGACGCGCTCTCGGCCGTCGGCTTCTTCTTCCCATTCTTCTTCATGATAATTGCCCTGGCAACAAGGCTCGGTGTCGCTTGCGTAAATCTACTCATATGTTCTGGCCATGGATCTGCCGGGCATATGGTGGGGCATCGTGACCGGAAATACCATCGGCGGGATTGCCGCCTTCAACTGGGCACGATCTTTGATCAAAAGGTTGAAAGGCTATTCAGATCAGAATTCAACTACTATCATTGACGGGGTGGGTCTGCAACCACAAAACTCATCCTCCTATCATGAGCCTTCGGATGAGTTTGATCGGGATCGACCCGTGACTCAGTAATTCATCGTGAAAGTCACGCAGCCTGAATTCGCTACCCTTCATCGATCTATATTCTTCAAGCAGTGACTGTAACTGCAATTTCCCGATCAGATAACTGGACGGCTGTATTGGATTGCTGATGTATCTCTTCACCTCGCGTGAATAATACCCCTCACTACCCCCAAAATTATCAACCATGAAACGCAGCGCGTCCTCATATGTGAAGCTACGGGTCTGCAGTTTGACATCGACGACGACCCGCGCTGCCCTGTACCTCACGCCTTCAAGGGCGTTAATCATTGCAGCGACCGTATCCTCATAATAACCAATCAGCACCATCAATTCCTCGCAGTACAATGCCCACCCCTCGACGAGAAAGTAGTCGCCGAAGCTCTTACGTACGGCCGAGGGGTGATTGTTAGCAATCGACTTCTGAAGGTGATGACCAGGATATGCCTCGTGCACTGCCGATTCCCGGAACCATCGGTTGTGTATGTAGTTATAATAATACTCGGCGTCATTTCTGTCAAAGACGACGGGAAGCCGCGGTGTGTAGAAATAACTCGTCCGTAACTTATCAAACGCACCGGGCGGCATAATCGCCACACCCGGAACCAGCCCTACAAGAAAACTCGGCGTCTCGACGATCTTGATATCACCTACCCACGCCGGTATGGTCAACACGCCGGATGCTGCTACAAAGTCGCGCACATCTCTCAATTCTTCCTCGCGGTATTCAACCACCTGGGCCGGACCAAAATCCGGAGGCAGGACAACCATTTGCCGGAGCGGCGGTTTGAGCAATGCAGTCAGACTGTCGATCATTGCCCCTGTAGCCCGTAGATAATATTCGCCGACCCTAAGCAAGCTGTCGGCATCAATGTCCAGAAGATGAACATTATGCAATTTGAGGTCGTAACCTTCCCTGCCCAAAGCATATACAGCATCCGGATCCCCGTTCTTCTGGAGCCAATATCCAAATTGCATCATTGCGGCAACTGCTATTGTTTTCGCCCGTTGAAATTCAAGCACACGCTCCGGACTGAGTGAATCACTGAAGTGCCCGAATACATCCTCGATGAATCTTTCGCCTTCGTTCAGCTGATCGACACCGACCTCGCACAGTATAACCGCCGGCCGTTTGAGGTTCTCCATTGCGCACTTCAGAAAGTATGGCAACTGGTTCAACCGAGCAATGACCGCTGCCGCCTTTTGGTCAGGATCGGAAGCGTGGCGGGTCAATATGGTATAGACACCGTAAACGCATGCCTGGACATAGACAAGCGGGTTTTTTTCGTATACCCGGCCCTCTCGAATGTCGTATATCTCATCATAGAGAGATGCCTTGAGCAGGATGTAATCGACGCGCCGCTCTGGTGGCATTCCTATTGTGTCGATCGTGCACCAGGCGTCATACCACTGCTCAAGACGCTCACACCTTGCCTGCAGTGCTTTCGCAGAATAGTCCGGCATACGTGCATCATGCTCATGACGCCCGAGATGAGTCGCCGCAATCGGGTGGAAGTCCCAGATCTCCTCCAGAATCTCGTCAGCCATGACATCGAAATCCGCCGCCATGGCGAAAGTAAGAACGCCTGCCAGAACGAATATACCAATGATCCGGATGATCTTCATCTATTGATGTTACGCGGCATGCTGGTGCGTGTCAAGTACGCGCGCAGACTACATATGCAAGGTTACGACTTCGTTACTCCGGACGCGGCTTCGGCAATTGACCTTTATTATCGCTCAGCCTCGGCGCCAACGCGAACGGCACGGACTTTATCAGTGACTACGTAGATACGTTCATTATTGCTTTCGGGGTCGACCGGAACGACAAAGAAGCCTTTGCGTCTTCGGCTGTAACCGAAACTCGTTCCACGGATAACTTCACCATCTGGAAACACCACCTTCACCTTCAGGCCCCGGAGTCCCTGAGTGTCAACATCGCTGAAATCCTTCTTCTCGATATAGTCTCTGTTACCCTCAAGCGTCTTAACGAAGAAGATCGCCTTGAGATCTGAGCAATGGACTTCATAGATCCTGCCCTTGTCCCATTCATTATCAGACACCAGGTGAAATTTCTCCCTTAGAGGGGTAAAGTCGTTCGTGTAGCCTTTGAGTAACCTGTCATCCTCGAAGTGCAGCACAATGCGCGCTGCATCATTTTCCATCGATCCTCCTAAATACAGTACAGGCCATTTTTACACCTCAAGCAACTTAATCTATTATATTGAGCCGGAATGATCCAGTCAAGAGGCTCTAATGAGGTTTAAGTCTCGTGCCCCGCAGGATCAAAGTACAGAGGGCACCACCCATTGACTCCCTCTATGTTAAAGCTATAATCCACTATGGACAGATTCGTCTTGTTGACCGGTTTAGCCGGCCTGGTATTCCTGACGTCTGCTCTCGTCCTCCTAATCCACTCTCTGTTCCGGACGATCAAGGGAAGGCAGAAGATCAAGGTATTCTTGTCCAGACTCCTGCTTTCATTGCTTATTATCGTGTTTGCGTCATCTCTGGTATATCTTTCTTTGTTTATGCAAACTTTTGCCAGATATACGCACGAAGAGAGAATAGGCTGGGTCTGCACCGAACCGGCGAATGACAGCACGAGAATGACCTTCTATATTGAACGAGAGAACCGAATGCATTTTTTCAATATTGTAGGGGATCAGTGGATGATCGAGGGATATTTCCTGAGGTGGGGCGCCCTCCTTCGCTGGTTAGGGGCTGGTTCCTACTACCGCATCACACGTTTCTCTGGCCGTCGTGAAATAGGCGAAGACGCCCTGATCTCGATCTATCAAATCCACCCGGAAGAGCGCCTGTGGAGGTTTCTCCTCAAACATGCCGAAAAGATCCCCGGGGTCGACACTGCCTATGGTATCGCCGCATTTCAATATGCTACTCCAGATACCATGTTTGTCTACATCAACGACACAGGATTCATTCTGAGAAGACGCTAAGAACTTCCCTTATCCGTAAGCACGAATGGGTAGATCTTCACCGATAGATCCTTCCCCATTCAAATGGAAATTACCCTTCCAATTATTTGTCCAGTCTGTACAACCTTACATCGCCGTTCGATGTGCTTAGATCAATCAAGTTGCCGCCCGCACCGACCTCACCGGTGACGAATGTCGCTGATTGAGCAGTAGCATTGAATCGAGACTGCAGAGCGAGGCCTTTTGTTGATATCTTTCCCTGCGACGTCGCCCCACGAAGATCAGCATTCAATCCGTCGCTGACATAGAGATCAATCGAACCATTGCTGGTTGCGATTGTGGATCCACCTTCGGGTACGCCGTGTATATCAATGCGGATGTCCCCGTTTGAGGTGCTGGCCTCACGGACCATGGTCTTGCCTTTAATCTGTATTTCGCCATTAGCCGTCTGTATTAGGACACTTCCTGTGACATGCTGCAAATTGACATCACCGTTAGAAGTCACTATCTCGGTATCACCCTGGATCTCCTCCAGGTCAATACAGCCATTTGACGTCTTCACGAGGTCGACAACGACATCACTAGGAACACTCAGTACGTAATGAACTGACGCCCGTACCTTTTCCTCGAGATACTCGGTTCGTACGCGCAGTATTCCATCGGTCGTAACATCGATCCTTACTTTGTCCAGCTCCTCCTGACCGTGATTCGTCTTCTTCTGCGCATATACCTCAACATGATCCTCGCTCCACTGAATGATCTTGATATCTCCGTTGATATTCTCGATCGTCAATCTCGTATCTGGCGAGACTCTGTAGGTCTCCTGGAATTCTTCGGTCTTTTCGAAGAAGCCGACCATCATACTTCCATACATCCCGCCCACAGATGGACAACTTAGATGACCAATAACCAGCATAATGCCGAATGCACTGATCATATGACCTCCCTTCTGTCATCGGTACACATTTGTAGAAAATCTAAAGCGCACTCAAAGATTTGGCAGCTGTATAAGAAGTAATACGCATTGAACACAAAAATGTTTCAATATGTTTACATAATATCTCCTTCAAGACCCTAAACTGCATGTACGTCAAGTCTACCCTTGACAAACACAAGATTTTCATTATAATTGAGTGTACACTCAGTGAGTGAAAACTCAGAAAGGAGAGCTAGACTATGCACAAGAACCCGATGCGCAAACACGTTAAGCAGGTGACCAGAAGCAGACTTCTGGACGTGGCCGAACGAGTTCTCTTGGAGACTGATTTCAGGTCCTCCACTCTGAATATTGCAGAGAAAGCATCCGTTGCGCACGGCACGGTCTTTTTTCACTTCAAGAATCGTGACGAGTTGATCCTGTCGGTCGTCCGCCGTCTTGTCCTCACCGTTACCGATAGACTGCACGCCGCATATGTTCAATCAGAAAGTCTCGAGAAGTTTCTCATCGAACACTTTCATGTGGTCCGTTTAAATTGGCGGACAATCAGAGCATTGTTATCCGGATTCTCCAGCTTCAGCGAGGATGTGAAGCAACAGGTAATCGCCCTGCTGGCGGTCGCAAACTACTATCTCGTCGAGTCGTTCAATCGATGGGCAGACAAAGGCTTGATGCGCACTACTGCCTGGCAAGGAGTAATGACGTATCTTTCCTTTTTTGGCGACTATATGTTCGAAGACAACAACATCTCGAAAGATTTCACAGAACAATTTATCAACCTCATGGGTAAACCACAAAATAACGCTGCGCCCATAACTGCAGAGGAAACTGCAAAGGTATTGTGTGAAAGCTGTGCAATGATCCTGCATCGAGCAACCGACTTCGCCAATCAGGATACCACCAACAGATATTGCAGGTACTGCACCGATGAACAAGGAAACCTGAGATCTTTTGACGCAGTGCTCAAAACGATGACCACTTTCCTTGAAAAAACTCAGGTTTTGAACAAAAAATCCGCACGCAACGCAGCACTCGTAGTGCTCGCGAAAAATCCTGCGTGGAAGGACGTAACGACCAAACCAACCAAGGAGGAATGATGTTTACCTACGTTAGGAAGATCACGGTAATTGCATTGCTAGTCGTTGTACCTCTGTTCGGAACAATCATAAACGTTCCAGGAGAACAACCCACTATACAAGCAGGTATCAATGCAGCAGCCAGCAATGATACCATTCTCGTTGCAGCCGGTACGTACCAAGAGAACATACATTTTCGCGAGAAGGGCCTCGTCGTCGCGAGCCACTACATACTAGATCCCGACCCAATGATCATCGAGCAGACGATCATCGATGGCAGCAATCCTTTGGATCCTGATACGGGAAGCTGCGTTCTCATCGTCAGCGACAGCGCGTATACGACCGCCGATACTTCGGCCGCGCTCATTGGTTTCACCATCATGGGCGGGACAGGAACGAAATGGCTCGATGAACACGGGGCAGGACTGTATCGTGAAGGCGGCGGCATACTCATTCAGTATCTTTCGCCGAGAATAAGGCATAACATCATAAGAGATAATCACATAACAGACCAAACAGGAGTGATAAGTACGGGAGGAGGTGCCATACGCTGCGGTGACGGTGACCCGGATATTGCCAACAATATCATCGTCTTCAATTCGGCACTTTACGGCGGAGGCATCGTCTTGAATTACACGGGAGCTAATGTTCGCAATAACATAATCGCCCACAACTCTGCCGGCGATGCATACGGCGGTGGTGGTGGACTGTGGATTCTTGAAAATGGAACCCATCCGAAGATTCTGAATAACAACACCATCGTGTACAATTCACCCGGACAGTACGCAACTGGCGGAGGAATACGATTTTGGGCCGCCAATGCTACACTTCGCAACAATATCATCTGGGATAATGAAATTGCCCAGATACTCCAAACGGGTGGCGTGGTCTTAATTACCTACTCGGACATACAAGGCGGTCATGCGGGCGAAGGAAACATCGACGCCGATCCCTTATTTGAGGCACAGAATCTGTACCTGTCAACGAACTCTCCCTGCATCGATGCGGGTGACACAAGTGCCGCATATGATGACCCTGAAGACACCCTCAACCCAGGGTACGCGCTGTGGCCATCGCTTGGCTTATTGAGAAACGACATGGGTGCTTACGGCGGTCCGGGAAGCACGGTACTTCCTGACGTCCCGTTGCAAATTGAAGAAGACAAGACCCTACCGCCACCCAACGATCGAATCCTTCTCGAGAGCTACCCCAATCCCTTCGGGCAACGTACTAATATCAGATACGAAGTCCCCAGCGGCCACCGTACTGTCAGATTGATTGTATATGACATTGTCGGACGGAGGGTAAGGGATCTGACCGACAACCTACCGGAGGTAGCGCAAGAGGCATCAGTCATCTGGGACGGCAGGGATGACATGGGTAACGCACTCAGTTCAGGGGTTTACATTTGCACCATCATCACAGATAAAGGCAATGAGAACCGGCAGGTCATGCTGCTGAGAGAATGATAATTTCCACGATAGGGTGTGCAAACTAGCGCGACCTGTCCTATTCAACGGTAGCTGAGCCCCGGCACGGTCGACAGGATGTGAACGACGGTAAGGCTACGGTATCTTTTTCTTAGTCGAGAAGCCGAAGATGACGTAAAGAGGGCAAAATCCGATCACACTCGTCGCAAGAAAGACGATCGCGATGATACCAAGGACGACTCCGAGCATTCCTTTCAACACATCGGCAATGAGCAATATTACGATCACCACAGTGATCAGTATCCTGATTAAGCGGTCCCACATACTCATATTCAATTTCACACCAACCTCCCTCATCTGACTAATACAGGCAACCAACGCTGCTATGCCCATCAGAAGTTTTCGGCCAAAACCTCGTAATGAGAAATGGGGTGCTTACACGCCGGGCATTCCTTGGGAGGTTCTGCTCCCTCATGCACATAGCCGCAATTCCGGCAATGCCATTTCACTGTGTTCTTCTTCTTGAAGACCTCATTATTCGCAATGTTGTCGATCAACTTCCGGTAACGCGACTCGTGGAACTTCTCGACCTTTGCGATCTGCTCAAACGACTGCGCGACCTCAAGAAAACCCTCTTCCTGAGCAACCTTGCCGAAATTGGCATACAACGTCGACCATTCTATCTTCTCGCCATCTGCGGCGGCTTCGAGATTGGATTTGGTGTCCCCAATCACTCCGGCCGGATAACCGGCAGTGATCTCAACCTCGCCACCCTCAAGATATTTGAAGAAGACTTTGGCATGTTCTTTTTCGTTGTCTGCCGTCTCAAGGAATATTGCCGATATCTGTTCATAGCCTTCTTTGCGTGCCTTAGAAGCAAAGTATGTATATCTATTCCTGGCCTGTGATTCGCCCGCAAAAGCCGCTAACAGGTTCTTCTCTGTTTTACTTCCTTTCAATGACTTACCCATATCAAAAACCTCCTGAATAATAGGGTGATTATCGTGAAATCTGAAACCAAAGAAAAAAAGACCGGAGAGGATTACTCCACCTGATCCCCATGCGAATGTAAGACAATGATACTCGATCAGGGCACTTTGTCAAGACGTGGAAGAAGATCAAATACTCAGCCGGTCTTGCCGGTCCAACAATATTTACACAGACTTCCGGCTGGCAGATTCGTCGCGGCAACCATATCCTCGAGTCGTTGGAACCTCAAGGATGTTACGTTTAGATCTTTTTCCATGGCCCTGATCATCTTCTTGTATTCCTTTGTCTCTACATCGAGATAGGGGTCGATGCTCTCCGTGTGCTTACCGTGGAACTCCTTTAGTATACGCCGCGCGAAAAGTTCATCAAGTTGCCGTGTTGAGTAAAGATACTTGCAGGGAAACATCAATGCCGGGCACGCCGGACGGACATGGACCTCCCTAGCGCCAGCATCCCATAGTTTCACCAGTAAGAAATTCCTCAGCTGGGTACCCCGTACTATAGAATCCTCGGTTATGACCATTCTCTGGTCTTTGATCAAAGCGTCGGCCGCTATCTGTTTCATCAAAGCGATGAGGTCACGTCGCTCTTGCGTCGGTGGTACATAGCTGCGCGCCCAGCCGGGCGTATACTTCAAAAGAGGGATCTTTACGGGTACGCCCGACTCATGGGAGTAACCGTGCGCGTAAGCCGTCCCAGAGTCGGCAATGCCGGCTACCAGATCGACACTCACATGATCATTTTGAGCGATGATCCTACCTGACTTCTCACGGAAAACTTCGACATTTTCGCCCTCATACTCAGATGCCGGGAATCCGGCATATACGAAGAGGAATGCGCACAGCTTGAGGCTATCATCAGGTTTTCTCAACTGTCGAATCTTATGCGATTCAACCAACACGATTTCTCCGGGACCAAGGTACCTGCTTGTTTTGAAACCCAGATTCTTATATGAACACGTCTCCGTTGCAACGATTTTTGAACCATCCTTCTCAGCCAAGACCAACGGTGTTCGCCCATACCTGTCCCTTGCCGCATAAAGACCGTCTTTGCCTAAGAGCAAGAGCGATAACGAACCATCAATCTGACCGTGTAAATACTCGATACCGTCGACGAGAGTCTTACCTCTATTGATAAGCTTTGCAGCCAGTTCGATCTGATTGACCTTGCCATCAGGCATCTCCGAAAATACCACACCGTCTTGAATCAACTTTCTGGCTAACTCGTTCTGATTGTCAATGTACCCCGTCCCGCAGAGGGCGTATTCACCGAATTTCAGCCTCATTATCAAAGGTTGCGTATCACGGTCGCTGATCACACCCACACCCGAATTGCCGTGCATGCCGATGAAAGCTATATCTTCGTCGAAACGCGACTTGAACTGTGCCCGAGCAATGCTATGGATCTTCTTGGCAAGCGACCTGTCGTCCGAGATCGCAATACCACCAAAACACGTCCCCAAGTGTGAATGATAATCTGTAGCGTAGAACAGATCTTCCTTGCAGTCCTTATCTGCAATGATACCAACCACACCGCTCATTCTTGGTACCCCCTTTCTGAGATGCCGCTTGTATTCTATCGCTCTATGCAGACTGTCGAAACGAAGACAGCGTCACGATTGCACAGACGGCCACGTAACGAAGATATATTATATCGGTGGTATTTTGTGGGTCAAGAGACAATGAACATCATGGCTCGTGCGGCATACGCCAATGTTCATTATTCGGACACGCTCACATCATCGTAATAGACGACGCCGGCCGTGCCGTATTCGGTGGCCAACGCAAATGTGTCGGTCCATTCGCGGGGAGCTGCAGGCAGGTCAAAGACGATCTGTTCGTCGTCAAACCAGACATTCATTCTGAGCTGATCATAATCCAGTGCGACCCTCACCCTATGCCATGTGTCATTGCGCCACGTGCATCCCGTGTAACTCTCGAGAATCCCGCGCGCATAAACGGAATTATCATCGCTCCTCAACCAGACGCCGTTATATATCGTCCCCACCTGCGCACCAACCATGCAGAAGAAACCAAACATCGCGCCGGTTGGATCTGCCGACGGGATCATGACACTGAGCTCATACGATAGTTCCTCAAGGCCATCAACATTCAATTCCACCCCGTCGGTCCTCACCCACGATGCCAGCCCTCGTAACCGAATGCTCTGCAAACCCTTATTGGCAATACCCTCATCGACATACGTATGGTCGCTTCCTGCTCCCAACCATATCTCAAACCAAGCAGCGTCCGGGTAGGTATGGGGCGGGTATGGCTCAAAATCATCCGCGAAAACGATATCACCGTTATCCACGACAACCTGAACAGAATCGGAACAGATCCCATTGCCATAGAAATCCTCGGCTATCGCATAGAGATGGTGCACGGAATTGTCCGAGTGGACAAATGTGTTCCAACAGCACAGGAATGGCGCCGCCCGGCAAGAATCAATACATACACCATCCGCGTAGAAGATGACACATCTCACCTTGTCGCTCGTTTCGGTCTCGACCCGTATGATCCCGTCCACCACGGACCCATGGTCGGGATAGATGATTGCAACTTCGAGCGTCTCTTCCCCACAGTGTAGCAATAGAATAGAAACCAGTAATGCTCCGGATACGATACGTTCAGCCAACATCTTCAAGGTTTCTCCTAACTCCTGAATTCTACGCGCCAGGCGGACATTGTCAACATCCTTCAATCGCCGCTGACATGCGACCTTGACAAAAGACCGTTCAGGTGTATTCTAACGGTACGCGATTTCAACCGCCGCCACGTTGATTCGCACGTAACAGGAGGTCTCATGTCAAGATTTGCAGATGTCGTAGAAGAATACTTGAAATTCAATTGGAAAGCGTCGCCGCTCACTGCTACGTACGTCGGCATTCACCAATACGATCATGAACTGGACAACGTCCAACCTGATTTTATTCAGGATATCACCGACCAAAGAAAACGTTATCTGGATGAACTCGACCGCATCCCGCAAGAAGAGTTGAACGATGAAGAGCAGATCGATCGACAGCTGTTGAGAAATGAAATCGCATCTATAATCGTAGACTATGAGCAAATAATATTCTGGAGAAGACACGCGGCCTACTATCCCCAACTCTGTGCGCACTCGATGTTCCTTCTGTTCGTCAGAGAATTCGCTCCGCTCAGTGAACGTGCGTCGGCAATTCTTTCAAGATTACAAAAAGTACCGCGCGTTCTGGAGGCCGGTCAGAGAAATCTGGCAGACTGTCCCCGGCTGTTCGCTACACTGGGCATTCAAATGACGGACGGTTGTATTTCCTTCATTGAAGATCTCATTCCACGACTTGGCACCAGTGTCCCCGCGTTGAAGCACGAGCTCGAAGCCGCCAGCGGTAAGGCATTGAGAGCGCTGCAAGACTATCGCCAATATCTGGAAAAAGATCTGCTCCCACGATCGACCGGGGAATTTGCCATCGGATCTGAACTCTTCAATTTTAAACTTAAGAACGACCACATGTTGCCTTACGACGCCCGGGAAATCCTCGAGATAGGCCATACGATGAAGAAGAGGACCGAGGATGCCATCAGACAGGCCGCACACCTCATCGACAAAGGCAGAACATGGTTCGAGGTCGTAGAGGCCATCAAAGAAGAGCACCCGGAGGCTTCCGACCTTTTGCAGACTTACAAAAGAGAAATGGAATGTGCCAGGAACTTCATTCTGCAGAAAGACCTGGTTACGGTCCCTCCTGGCGAACATCTGGATGTCATACCAACGCCTTCATTCAGCCGTCCCGTCATCCCTTATGCTGCATATATGAGCCCTGCACAATTCGAAGAACAGCAAAAAGGGCACTTCTACGTCACACTCATCGAAGATAACCTTTCTGATCGAGAAAAAGAAGAGATACTCAGGGGACATCCGACATTTGGAATACCCGTGACAGCATTGCACGAAGGTTATCCCGGCCATCACCTCCAGCTCGTCATAGCCAATAGACTACAGAATAGACTCAGGCGCCTCCTCGAAACAACCGTCTTCATTGAGGGCTGGGCACTATATTGCGAAGAAATGATGTATGAAGCAGGATTCTATTCAGACCCGCGGTCGAGGTTACTCCAGCTGAAGGACCAATTATGGCGTGCCTGCCGTGTCATAATAGATGTCGGGCTGCATACGAAAAAGATGAGTTATGAAGAGGCGGTTGATCTACTCGTCAACGATGCGAAACTTGAACGGGTGCATGCTCAGAAAGAAGTGATACGATATACCTATACGCCATCACAGCCCATGAGTTACTTGATAGGAAAGAAGCAGATCCTTGAGCTGAAGAGCGACTACCAGAAAAAGCAGGGTGATAAATTCAAATTGAAGGAATTCCACGACAGCCTGCTCAATTTCGGTTCAATACCCATTTGCCTCATCCGCAAAGCACTCAGCCTATAGTATAGACTCTTCACGTTTTGTTGTTGATCGTGGGGATTGGATCAAATGCGGAGAAGATCTTTCACGGTCGATAGCAACTGACGGAAAAACTCAATCGCTTCAGGGTCTTTGACCGCCTGGCTCCAAATATACCGTGCGAAACCGATCTGGGCAAGAACATAATAGCCCAATGCAAACTGCCCGACTGCGATGTAGCCGGTCGCGAACTGTCCGAGGCCGAGCAAACCCGTCACCGCAAACTGCGCAATACCGGTCAAACCCAGTATGAACTGCCCAAAACCGAAAAGAATACCAATGCCGAACTGGGCAAAGGTCACCAGTCCGATGGCGAATTGTCCTATTGCAATCACTCCCTTTGCTACCCGGACCTTATTCTGTGCGCCGCGGCCGAACGCGACATGGATCAGCGGATAACCGTAGACCGTCTGCTTAGACTTCCACTCGAATCCGCGGCCTTGCCATTTCGTCCTGGCTGGAAACGGAACTCCGCAATGCGGACACTGTTGAGCTTCGGTACTTACATCCTTATGACATTCCCGACACTTAACCAGCGCCATTTACTCATCCATCCTATTCAATACCGACAAGCGCCTTTACGTACTGAAGACGTTCATATGACTCAGGCTGCCCACTCTCCTTCTGGCTCAGTTTACCCTGGAACTGCGTAACGGATTCGAACTGATGCTTCTTCATCCACTGTTCCACGTTGCTGAGGATCTGCGCAATATGTCCTATTCCGTGTTTGTACAAAGTAGAACAGATCTGAACCGCTGCAGCACCGGCGAGCAGTTGTTTTATGAAACCCGGCGCATCATGAACACCGGTGGTTGCAGCAAGATCGCATTTCACACGGCCGGCAAGCAGAGAAATCCAGCGCAATGAGACATTGATCTCTTCGGGTGTACTGAACCGGTAACCAGGAACAAGATTGAGCTTATCGATGTTGATATCAAGCTGATAAAAGCGGTTGAAAAGAACAAGCGCCGAAGCGCCTCTTGCACACAGCGCCTCAGCCACGCTCGCCAGTGACGTAAAGTAGGGGCCGATTTTCACGGCGATGGGCACTGTGACATTCTTGCGGACACCCTCCACAATGTCATAATAGATTTTTTCGATCTCGTTGCTACTGTGACGCGGGTCACTCGGCAGAATCCCTATGTTGAGTTCAACACCGTCTGCTCCGGCAGCCTCCAGTTTTCGCGCGTAGTCTGCCCACCAGTCAGCTGTGACACAGTTTATGCTGGCGATAACCGGAATCGACACGGCTTTTTTCGTCCGTTCAAGGAGGCTGAGGTAATCCTGCTCACCGGCCTCGATCCCAATCCTTCTCACGTAGTCGTATGCCTCGGTGTGACCCGAAAGCCACACGTGTTTCTGGATCTCGCGCGTATCGGACTCGATCTGTTCCTCGAACAGTGACTTGAGTACGACCGCACCCGCGCCCGCGTCAGCACACCGCTGGACCCCTTCAACGGAGTTCACGAGACTGCAACTCGCTACAATCAGAGGGTTTCGTAATTCAAGACCCATATACCTCGTGGTCAGATCTGCCATCAATTACCTCCTTATCATGAACTGCACACGGTCAGGGATATTATATACCGAAATCATCGATTATCAATACGATTATACACTCCCTCGATCATTTGCTATCCAGTTCTATCAGCACATCGGCTGCATTCCGGTTCGCAGGATTCAACTCCAACGATCTTCGGTAACACATTGTCGCCGCCTCGGCATCTCCCGCCTTCATGTATGCTTCGCCGAGACTGTCAAAGGCATTCCACGAATCGGGGTATACTGCAGTAACGACGGAAAGCAGTGCAATCGCCTCCGTGATTCTACCCGCGTTCAGGAGCCGGTAGCCCATCTCATTCAACAACGATTCATCTATATTAATATACTTCTCATGCATCCGCTTCAATTGCTCGTACGTTTGCAGAGCAGCACAAATGTCATTCTCCAAGTATGAATTGAGCAATGCATCCGAGACTCCGAGATCGTTATCTTTC
>CP070795.1:1329831-1338655 GCA_020343455.1 Caldifarciminota bacterium | reverse complement strand
CGACAGCACGGGACCCGGGGACAAGGAGCCTCCATCGGAAGAACTGACACATTCTTGGAGCGCGCGATTCGGCGATGCAAATGAACAGGCCGGAAGTGATGTCGCGGTCGATCCTTCAGGAAACACGGTCATTACCGGTACTTTTTGGGACACCGTGGATTTCGGCGGTGGAGCCCTGCTTTACGGGGGAAGAACCGACATATTCGTGGCGAAATTCGGCTCCGGCGGTGCACATCTGTGGAGCAAGAGCTTTGGCGATGGGGAATTGCAGGAGGTTGCTTACGTCGCCGTCGACGCGTCGGGAAACGTGATCGTCACGGGCCGCTTTTATGGTTCCATGGACTTCGGCGGCGGCGAGTTGACGAGTGTAGGGTCCACCGACATCTTCGTGGCGAAATTCAGCCCCGACGGCACCCACCAATGGAGCAAGCGCTTTGGGGATACGGGTCCACAGTTGGGCTGCTTTGCGGCGACCGACGCCTCCGGCAATATACTGATTGCCGGAAGGTTCGCCGGAACGGTTGATTTCGGCGGCGGGCCGTTTAGCAGCGGGGGAAATGAAGATATCTTCGTGGCGAAGCTCACACCCGACGGCATGCACCTCTGGAGTAAACGGTTCGGAGATACATCAGCTCAATATGCCAACGCTATAACCGTCGATGCCTCCGGAAACGTGACAATCGCTGGGTACCTCGAGGGATCGGTCGATTTCGGCGGGGGTGCTCTCACCAACGTCGGCTCGATCGATATCTTTGTCGCGCAGTTCGATGCCGCAGGTGACCACATGTGGAGCAAGCGCTTCGGTGATTCCGATGCGGAGTGGGCTGTCGACATCGCCTGTGATGCATCGGGAAACGTGATCATGGCTGGACATTTCGAAAGCACCGTGAACTTCGGCGGTGGCACCCTCACCAGCGCCGGTCAAACCGATGGCTATGTGGTGAAATTCAGCTCTACCGGCACCCACCTGTGGAGCAAACGATTCGGCGATGCAGACGAACAAGTAGCAAATTGTGTCACCGCTGATGCATCGGGAAACGTTATTCTGGGGGGGAATTTCGCTGGGACCGTGAATTGCGGGGGCGATGAGCTGACCAGCGCCGGATCATTCGACATATATATCACAAAATTCACATCGACCGGCACCCATCTTTGGAGCGAATCCTTCGGCGATGCGTCCGGGCAAGGTATCGCTGGTGTCGCCGCGGGCTCCATGGGGGTTATCTTCGTCACCGGGGCTTTAGAGGGGACGGTGGATTTCGGCGGCGGTGCGCTCACCAGCGCGGGTTCGACGGACATCTTTGTGGCGAAGTTCGAGCCATGACCCGGCATGCAAAACAAGCAGAGAACATCAGCATCGGAATATGTCCCTTAAATGGACTTCTGAATGTCGAATTTTGTATTCTAGCTATTGAAAAATAAGCCTAAGAAGAGTAAAATATCCACGGTCACACAACGTTGACCTTTTGTTCTGATAGGGGAATTCTCGATACACACTGGACACAGGAGGTGCTCGAAATGAGATCAGTTATTCTGGTTTGCATAGGTTTATTATTTGTTCAGCCGGTTGCTCTTCAGGCCCAGGACTGGAATTTCCACATCGTCGACGATGCCGGCACCGCCGGTTACCAATCACAGGTGACGGTTACGAGCGACGGCACGCCGTATATCCTCTATAAAGACGCTAGTACCAACGATCTCTATCTCGCATCGTGGGTTTCGACAGGCGGTAACGGCGGGGGGTGGGACAAGCTGTTAATCGATACTTATTCCAATTTCTTATATGCAATCGAGATCATAGCCGACTCTGATGACTATCTTCACCTCGCTTGGGATTCATACAGTCCGCAAAGTGTCAATTACGCCGTCTATGATCCACAGACGGAAACCTGGATAGTACCCGAGGAACAGGCGGCAGCGGAATACGGCTCGCTCGACCTCGCCATCGTCGAGCACGCACTCAATTTCACCGCCTATATCGTCTATGTCCACAGGTATTCACCCTATCATCTAAAGCTCTGCACACGTGATCCTGACACCGGGATATGGTCGGTCGAAACAATACACGATCAAAGTTGCAGCGGCACTATGCCATCGATCGCGGCCGATTTGCAGGGAGACCTGCATATCAGTTTTCGCGAGGCAGGAAGTAGTTCACTCATGTACGCAACGAATGCGAATGTTACCTCCACATGGGTTACCGAGTATGTCGATGTCGACGGTAATCTCGGACAGTACAGTTCTATCGTGATCGACGATAGTGACGTACCGTATATCGTCTACTACGATGCAACAAACGCCGATCTCAAATACGCACGTCTGGTAACGCCATGATCAGCTGGCCGCTCATATCGAGGGGATGTGGATAATGAACACGGAGATATACAGGAACAAATCACCAATAGAAATTGTTGGATTGCTGATTATATCTATACTGGTTGCCGTCGATGCTTACGGCGGTATCTGGGATATCGGGATCGTCGACAACATTGGCGATGTCGGTAAGTATTGCGAGCTCGTTTTCGACGCCGCTGGGAATATGCATGCCGTCTATCTGCGGCAGGATACCGGAGAGCTCATGGTTGTATCGAGTATTGGAACGTCGTGGCAAGCCCCGGAGCGTGTCGATACTACCGGTTCTGTCGCAGGACACTGCGCCATCGCGGTCACGGGGACCGGTGAAAGGAAGCTGTCTTATTACCGCTCCGATACTGGGGCTCTCTGGTATGCGGGTCCGGAAGAATCACTTGTATGGGAGATCGGCCCCGTGACATCCTCGGGCGATGATATCGGCAGGTATTGCGCAGCGAGCAGGCGCTCGAGCGGTGAGGTATCTTTATCGTGCCGCAACGAGACGCAGGAATCGCTTCTTTTGATACTCAGGGACGACCTCGGTGTCTGGGCAGCGCCGCAGACGGTCGATCCCGGCCCGGATCGCGGGATGCACTGCGACCACGCCTATTATTCCGGGAGCGGGTATGTATTCAGCGAATATGACAGCGAGCACGGAAGTCTCATCTATGCAGACCCCGTCCTCGAGCCACTGCAGTGGGAGATCGGAACGGTTTACGAAAAATTCGAATCGGGAAGATTCGTGTCATCGGGCCTCGCTCCCGACGGGCGCGTCGCAAGCGCTTTTTATCACTACGGCAGTGCAACACTCGGCAGCATTTTGATATCGGTAACGGACGAGTATGGCTATTCGGTCATCAAAGCGGTGGAGGACTCCATTGCATCTGGTCCGGCTGATGATGTATTCATCGATCTCGCCATCACCCCGGACTGGGACTGGCATATCTCTTACCGGAGCACGATCGATGGATTCCTATGGTATGCATCAATCGAATCGTTTGTTGTCACGGGAATCGAAGGTGACGATGATGAAGCTACAATTCCCGATATTCAGAATCTCCGTCTCTACCAAAATGTGCCGAATCCTTTCAATCCGACGACGACGATCAGGTTCGATCTGCCGCAGGCGGCTGATGTGAAATTATCTGTCTATACGGTAAGTGGAGAACACGTCGCCACACTCGTAGATAAGCATCTTGATGCGGGGCGCAAGGAAGTCAGATGGAGCGCGAGAAACGACAGGGGAAAAGTGGTCGCAAGCGGTATCTACTTCTACCAGATCAAAGCCGGTGACCTCGTGCAGACGAAGAAGATGGTGCTGCTGAGGTAGGCGTTTCTTCAGATTAAAACGGATTGTTATGTAATCCGAAAGCCGGGCGAGACAGTATCCGGCTCCTCCTGCATAATTCAAGAATTTCTCGGAACGCCTTGTCTTACAAATAGGGAGTCGGAGGTTTGAAGCCCTACTTCGCTCACCATCTAGTATGTGCAGTATTAGTAACACCACGAACAATTCTACCTTAATACATTTAAATCATGTTCAATGCACCAAAGGATAGTGTGCAACATGAAGCGATCCAGAACGGTATAGTAATGTAAGGTGATATATAATTAGATAAAGGTTGGTGAAAGCCTTTCCCCACGTTCCTGGGAGCCGCATATGAAATCTTACAAGCTCCTCATCCTTCTACTCCTATTCTGCTGGGGGGATGCCACATCGCTCGCAGCACAGGAGCGGTTTCCGTTTGTCGTATCGGGAGGAGTGCACTCGCTGACCGTTCCGTGGCACCTGGGACCGGTTACGAAACGCCTGAACCCGGTTCTCATTGTCGGCACCGAGCACACGCTGAAACCTGGAAATCGCTTTCGGTTATACCTAACGGCGAACCTCGGATATTTCCGGCACTACTGGTGGATGACCGGCGTGTTTATTGATACCGAGCTGGGGATCAGTTACATGTTTCTGCATGGTTTCCATACCGATCTTCGACTAGGAGTCGGATATCTGCATTATTTCTGGCGGCGGAAAACCCTGGAACTTAGAGACGGCGAGTACGTTCAAGCGACGAATTGGGGGAAACCAGCAGTCTTGGTGCCGCTGTCGATTGTACTCGGGTATCATGGGATCTCCGCCCGCTCACTCACACTGTCGCCGTTCTTTTCCGCACAATGGGCGTTGCAAGCACCGTTTGCCGACGAGGTTCCCGCCATGACGCACTTATTCCTCCTCTTTGGTGTCCGCATCAACTGGGGTAACGCAAAGCCGAACGCCGGGGAGTAACCGATGCGCAGAACAATCCACAACCAAGCTAGCTGGCTCATGGCCGTCCTGGCAACTACGGTGGCGGTTTCCTGCACATTGGATATCACCGCACCTATTGAGCCACCCCCGGAGACCTGGGATCCTGCTCTCAACACACATCCGGATAGCCTGATGTTTCAGGAGCTCTTGAAACGGCACGTCCGTGAGGGTCTCCCCGGCGTAGTGCTCATGGTCCGAACATCGGAGGGGCAGTGGAACGGTTCAGCCGGGTACGCTAAGATCGAAACTGCTGTACGCATGTTGCCCACACACCGGCATTTCGCCGCGAGTGTGACCAAGATGTACACAGCGACCGCCGTTCTGCTTCTCGCGGAAGATGGTTTGATCGATCTGGACGCCAGGATAAGCAAATACCTGCCAGCGACGATATACGGGCGCATCCCCAATGGTGCCGTGGCCACTGTGCGACAGCTGCTCGGCCACACTTCGGGGATTCCCGATTTCGGCGACGATCTTGGCTATCAGCTAGATACGCTCAACGATCCGATGGGTTGGTATCCGCCCGAGCGATTGATTTCCTATGTCGATGGGCTATCGGCGTACTGCACGCCCGGGGCAAGCTACTTCTACTCCAACACGAACTACTTGCTCCTGGCCTTGATGATGGATCATGCGACTGGAGCGAGTCATGCAAATGTGATCAGCGAACGTATTCTCCAGCCACTCGACCTTGGGGCTACCTACTACAAGAACGAGCCAGGCTATCCAAAACCGCCTGGGCTTGTAAACAGCTATCAGGATCTTGCTGGTGACGGGCGGCTGATGAACATTTCGGACATGACGGTTCATTACACAGGAATGTTCATCGGGAACACCGGCCTGATCGCCAGTTCAGCCGACTATGCCGCCTTCATCGAGGCGCTCCTCGATGGTAGCTTGATCAGCCAGGCTTCATTGGCTGAGATGCAGGATCGGACGAAGTGCTCATGCTACGGACTTGGCCTAAGCTTCATCGAGACGCCGTACGGACCCGGCCTCGGACACAACGGCAGCGACTTCGGTATCTTGAGCGAGGTTCGTCATTTTCCTGACGTCGATGCGACGCTCGTCCTGCTCGTGAATGGTGGAGACAGCGGAGTAACTGAAAGGTTGTTCAGACACCTTTGGGATGAGGCTATGCGGACGGCATTGGATGATTTATGATCCACCTACTCATGGCAGATGCGAGATGACAAAGCAGCACTATTGTCCGACCAAACCATTTATCTCTCATTGTTTCACACAAGCGATAAGGTCACTACCGCTCATGAACAACTTCATATTGACTAAGAAAATTGTGCTGCTACAAACAGTGCGTCCTGGAACTATATACTTTACATAGACGCTCTACCTCGATTATGCTCGCACTTTACAATTTGGAGATATCGTGAAAATTCTAGATGAGCCAATAACGGCAAATGAATTACTAAGGATAGCTGAGGACACCTTCGGTGACTTGGTCAAGGCCGTCATTGATGTACGGAAGAGGCTTATCGCGATCGACGCTGAATTGCATTCCGATTTGGAAGCACTCCTCATTGCAAACGGTTCACGGCAGAATGATCTTTGGGGTATCAATTTCTATCCAGCCTTAGCAGAGGATGAATTCATTGAATACGATTCCCTGATCAATATGCGTCCATCGCAGGGGAACCTGAGCAGGGGAGTGGAAGATGCAGCGATCCGCAAGGAGATTGTCCAAATCATAGATAAATGGGTGAAGAGATGAATTATCAACATAGAGAGCTTGCCTCGGGCCGATGGAAGGAGTTGTCCCTGGCCGAGCAGATGGCTAACATTGGCAGTGAGGTTAGCCGGGCACTGGGCTGGCGGAAAAAGGGCAATTCTGAATATTGTATAAAGGCCGTATCAAGAGCGCTCGAATTGCTAGACCTCAGCCTCAATTGTGCGGAATCGTTTTCACGGCTCAAGGAACTGGCCCGCCTCCGTGAGGCCGTTGTCGATTACTTTTATGGTGAAAACCAGTTTTCATCGTCCGAAATCCTGTGGCGGAAGTACTTTGACCATTTCAGTTATGCGGCCCGAAAGTAATTCGCTTACCGTAGTATAGAATAACATCGACGACTCAGCCAATCTGCCATCCAGCGATTTCACTACGCGAGTGACCTGCCACCAATTGCTCTACAATTTACCATGGCAGCCTGCACGTTACGCCCGAGTCCGTGAGTATTTGCGGCCCGCTCTCGCTCAATCCATCCAATTCGTACGAAAGCACTTAGCCATTCCAGAAGGCGGATGAATGCATGCAGCAGAAAATTGCCGTATCGGCACGGACTCCGGAATGACTTATGCAAGCGGGCATTTGCGGCACATGCGCGGATAACGAAACAAGTGTTCTATTTTGAACTTAACGGAGAGCGAGTGAGATGTCTCAAGCGGTAAAAGAAGATACAAAGGAACGCCGATTAACGAAATGCCCGCATTGCGGCGCGCCTCTCGAGGGGCGAATGGTTTCGTGTCAATACTGTGGTGTGCAGCTAAAGAATGCTGTAATTGAAGAGAACATCAGGGAATCGTGCATTGCGCTCATCGAGTCGATGAACAAGAGTCTCGAAAGCATCGTTTCGGGCAAGATACTGGCATGCTTCATCGCGGGGATCGTCTTTGTACCGGTATCGGTGCATTTTTTGGTCGGTCATTTCGACGGCGGCCTGATCCTGCGATGGGGACTCAGCATCGGCGCCGCTCTAATGGGAATTGTTCTCTTCGGCTTTATTATCTCCCTGGAACAGTCGAAGATGTTCAAAGGTGAACTGAAGCAGCGTGTACAGAGATTCCTTCGTCGAAACGAGCTCAAACCGGATGAGTTCTTGAGCATCGCCCGCTCCGTTCTCAAGAAGAGTGATCCTATGTTTGAACACCTCGATCGGCTCATCGAGTAAGTTAATAGCCCATGAATAATGAAACCGGTTTTTCATTTTTGCTCGAATGAATATTGTGTTAGAGCTGTATATAATGTAATGACTCTTTGTGGATAGAAATCTCGACAAATAAAGCCACGGCACTTCATATAAAGCGCGTAACGTATGGAGGATAAAGATGCGAAGAAAAACGCAGAAAAGGCTACATAGAAATCCCGGCAAGCATTCATTCATCGCCGGTAAACTGAACATGCGCATTATTGCAGTCCTCGTAAGCATTTCGCTCGCTTCCGTTTTCCTTATAACAGGATTCAGGACGGCTCGTGGAAAAAGCTACTCGCACCCGTCGATCGAGCAGACGTATCGATTCAATTCTGACGGGAGCGCCGAGGTGGAGGAGATCCGCACCTTTAAGTTCAACGGCAGCTTCTCCTGGGCTAACCTGCGCCGGTATACGACGGGCCAGTACGGCAGATATAGCGTCGAATACCACGGGGTATGGGACGTAGATACGAATAGAAAGCTACCGTTCGAGACACAATCGTACAGGCATGCAGAAGAGATCAAGTGGTATTATCAGGCTGAGAATACCACCAAACGATTTCTGATCCGCTACCGCATTGGGAGTGCCGTGCAGCGTTACGCTGACGCCGCGCAGTTTTACTGGAAAGCGATCGAGGATACCCATGCACGGATCGATCAGATCGCTATAACGGTCATTCCTCCTGTGTCCAGCCCTGAGCTGTTCAAGATCTTCGTGCACAGTAGGGCGAGGCCCGGAGAGATCGATTTCGCGTCCGATTTCAGCACGGCGACCGTACTTCAGAATAAAATTCCGAAAGACAGTTTTGTCGAGCTGCGGGTACTTCTCGATCCAGAGCTCTTTCAGCAAGCCGCGATCAATCAGAGTCAAACATACGAAAACCTCCTGGCGGATGAGCGGCGGACGGCCAGTGCGGCGAGGCGTGCGGCGATTCGCAACATCGCCATAATAACGGGCGCCGCCGTGATCCTGGCGGCTCTAATCGTCGCATACATCTGGGCTTACCTGCGCTACGGCAGGGAGCCCCGCGTAGCATACAACTCTTCCTATGAACGTGAACCGCCCCGGGATCTACCCCCCGCGGTTGTGCCGGCTATACTGACACAGGGTAATATAAACCTCTCACAGATATCGAATGCATTCGCGGCGGCCATCATGGAATGTGCCCGCCTCGGGTATCTCGAAATACACGAACAGGAAGAAAAGGGGCTGATATTCAAATCCACCGATTTCACTTACAAGATC
>CP070795.1:1322629-1329731 GCA_020343455.1 Caldifarciminota bacterium | reverse complement strand
GCCTTCGGCCGGCCGAAATCCAAAATCTCATCGATGGCAGCCCGTATGGTACGCCCGGTATAGAGCACATCATCCACCAGGATGACTATTTTCTTGTTTACATCGAAATTTATGTCGGTGCCTTCAACGATCGGCGCCTCAGAGACAAGCTGCAGATCGTCGCGGTAAAGAGTTATGTCGAGTGCGCCGATCGGCACGGTCAGCCCTTCGCTTGCTTTTATTTTTTCGGCAATCCTCCGGGCAATGACGTCGCCGCGCCTTTTAATTCCAATGAGTGCCAGCTTCTTTATGCCTTTGTTGTGCTCAATGATTTCGTGTACAATGCGAACCAGAGCCCTCCTGATATCTGATTCTTCCATTACCTTTTTCATTAAAACATATTATAGTCAGGAAACCACAAAAGTCAATCATTTCGCACCAAGCATTACGCTTTGCGCCTTCATCGTCGCAATCGAAGAAACCTAAGGTTTCTTAGTGATTGACACCGACTGGCGCTTGATTAGAATAGCGCATGCGCCGACGCCAGGATCTGAGCGGTTACCTCTTCATCCTGCCTGCGCTGGCGATAATCATCCTCTTTCGCTTCTACCCCATACTCCAGGCTATCAGGATGAGCTTCTTCAAATGGGGAATGGCAGGCCCGCTCTACACCGTAGGGCTTAAGAATTTTGGACGGTTACTCATCGACACGAAGTTTTACCAAGCCCTGGGTAACACTTTCTGGTACGTCGCATTCGCCGTACCCCTGACAATAATTCTCTCGATCCTCTTCGCCCAGATGCTGAATCAGAAGATACCGGGACGGGGATTCTACCGCACAATATACTACCTTCCCGTAGTCACGTCGATCGTCGCAATTTCCGTAGTGTGGAAGTGGATCTTCAATCCTGATCGAGGTGTCCTCAATGCGCTATTCGGCATCTTCGGTATTGAGGGACTGAAGTGGCTAAACGATTCTCGAGGGATCATCGAGATACTACTGGCGCCTTTCGGAATTACTGCCTCGGGTTTCTTCGCCGGTCCGTCGATCGCACTCTGCGCTCTCATCATAATGGCCGTCTGGCACAACACCGGCTACTGTGTGATCATTGCCCTGGCCGGCCTGCAGAATGTACCCGGACAATACTATGAGGCGGCAAGAATCGATGGCGCGGGTCCCTGGAAAACATTCCGTCATGTAACCCTTCCCCTCATATCACCGACCATATTCTACCTGATGATCACGCAATCGATCTTCGCGTTCAACACTTTCACACCAATCTATGTCATGACACAACCGCCGGGCGGGCCCCTGGGCACGACGAATCTCGTCGTCTTCTATTTGTACGAACAAGCATTCAGATTGTGGAACCTGGGCTATGCAAATGCCATCGCCTTCGTCATTTTTATCATCATATTCATTCTGACTCAATTCCAAAAAAGATTCATCGAACGGCGGGTGCACTATGAATAGAAAACTGCCCATTCATGTGTTCCTCGTTCTCGGGGCCTTCTGGATGCTGCTACCTTTCTTCTGGATGATGACCACCTCACTCAAAACCCAGATGGAGGCACTGCGTTTCCCGCCCGCAATATTCCCCCACGCACTGATGTTTGTTAATTACCTTGAGGCATTCAAACAGGTCGACTTTTCAAGATACTTCCTCAACACAATAGTCATGACCCTGGGCACGACCGTGCTCGTCTTCATCACCTCAGCACTTGCGGCTTACGCCTTTGCCCGGCTCAAATTCTGGGGCCGAGATCTCCTATTCACCCTCTTTCTGGCGATGATGATGGTCCCGATCCCTGTCTACCTTGCTCCTTCGTACGTGATATTGAGCCGCCTCGGCTGGATCGACACTTTCCTGGCCCTCATAATTCCCTGGAGCGTCAATGTCTTTTCGATCTTTTTGCTCCGTCAGCACTTCAAAACACTGCCGCAAGA
The DNA here is from genome assembly GCA_020343455.1 of Caldifarciminota bacterium. Lineage (GTDB taxonomy): Bacteria > Hydrothermota > Tepidihabitantia > SM23-42 > SM23-42 > SM23-42. The sequence goes on along the minus strand of CP070795.1, from coordinate 1,327,804 downwards.
GCTTTTCGACGCTGCCAGGATCGATGGGTTAAATCATCTGCAAATCCTCACCCGTATCGTCGTCCCGCTCTCAAAAGCCATTCTCGTCACCATCGGGATTTTCCAGATCGTATCGAATTGGAACGCCTTTTTGTGGCCCTTGATCGTGACCCACTCTGATTCCATGCGCACTATTCAGACGGGTCTTGCCTATTTTGCACAGGCCGAATCGACGAACTATCCGTTACTGTGTGCCGCGGCAACGTTCACCACCGCACCCCTCATCATCCTGTACTTTTTCGTCCAGAAGCAGATCATGGAGTCATACGCCCGAACCGGGATCAAAGAATAAGCCCGCATTTCGCCAGCCCGCAACCAATCACTGCTGCCAGGACAACGGGTGCTATCAATTAGGCATTGACAAACCGCCTCTGCAAGGTATAATTAATAGAGACACCATTATAAGGAGGTACGATGAAAAATCTGCTAAACACGTGTGTAATACTACTGTGCGTCGTTTCTTTATCTGCGGCTTTCACAAATCCGTATTCGAAAGCCAACACGGAACAGAGTCAACCGGTAACAAGAGACATTGGCGAGATGGTCCGCTATAAGCCGGCACTGCGGCAGAATGATGTGCTGTTCGTAGAAGACAAAGCCGGCACATTCGGACCACTTATCCAACCCGATCCGCTGTGGGACAGCCTACTTACCGAATTCTTCGGTACTGGTAATTTCGGCTGGTTCACAACCCTTGCTCCTGACTCAAACGGACCGGACCTGGCGACGATGGAACAGTACGAACTCATAGTCTGGAACTGCTATGATTACTGGTGGAGTTCACCCGACCCGGCAGCGCTCACCAATGATGACATGCAGAACATCAGTGATCTACTCTTCGGCGGCGGGAAAGTCTGGTTGATCGGACAGGACGCATTATGGAGCGGCGTGCCTATGCCCTGGATGGACACCCACTTTCACCTTACGGATGCAAATCAGGACTACAACTACGGCGTCGATTCGGCACACGTACACGGACTGGACGAAATCAACTGCTTCACCATGACTGTGATCTCCGATTACGATGCAAATCCTCTCTATACCGATGAGTTATTTCCAGATGCAGCGTGGGGATGTCATAGCGTGCTGGAGGATGTTGACAGCATGGTGGATGTCGCTATTTTCTATCCTGGAATCGGCGATTGGCAGAGTTCTTTCTGGGCGATCGACTTGAGGGATGCGTCATTCACATATTGGACAGAGATCACCTCGATGGTAAGCGGGATGTTTGAAGCGTTCGGCCTGACCGGAGTCAGTGAAATGCCGGCAAATGATCCAGCACGGGCGATACAGCTGAACGTCAGTCCCGATCCGTTCGTTCGCTTCACGACGATAAGCTTCAATATTCCGACCACTGCTAACGTTACCCTGAAAATATACAACAATGCAGGGCAATACGTGAACACACTCGCCGAGGGCCGACAGAATGCAGGCTCCCACAGCATTACATGGGACCGCAAGGACAGCAGAGGTTCTGTAGTGTCCAGCGGAGTCTATTTCGTGAGACTTACCTGTGATGACGTCGTAACCTCTGCAAGCATTGTCGTTGCGAAGTAATTGATTGTCTTAAAAAAAGCGGGACCTCAGGTCCCGCTTTTTTTTGTCAAAATCAACCCACTCTCAATACGCTCGAACCCGACACCTTTGATCGCTTTATGTTCAACAGAGCGATATTCGCATCATCCAGATCATATACATTTGACTGTGTCTTGATCTTCAACTCAGCGGCAATTTCCAAAAACCTTTTCACGTTCTCGCGTGTCGTGTGGGCGATCGATGTCAGGCATTTTTCCGGATATATGAGCGAATAGTCAAAACCAGGCAAGGGTGTCGTATAGATTCCGGCCGATACGATCCGACCGCCTTTATCCAGTTTTTTCAGCGCCTCCACGAGTAATTCTCCGCTGGGCGCAAAGACGATTCCTGCATCCAGGAACGCACCCATATCTTCATCAATGCGTCCGGTCCAATGGGCGCCCAGTTCACGAGCCAACGCCAGTTCTTTTTCAGTTCTCGATACGACGTACACCTCAAGTCCTCTGTGTCGTGCTACCTGGATGACGATATGTGCCGAAGAGCCAAACCCGAACAGACCGAGTTTCCCCTGCGATTGAAGACCAGTAGCCTGCAACGCCTGGTAGCCGATGACCCCAGCACACAGCAACGGTGCCGCTTCAACGTCCGTGTAATTAGCCGGCAGTCTATACACAAAATCCGCTGGTGCCACCATATATTCGGCGAACCCGCCGTCTGCATCATATCCAGTGAACCAAGGGTTGTCGCACAGATTCTCACGGCCGCTGCGACAGAACCGGCACTCGCCGCACGTCCTATATAGCCAAGGCACACCGACCCGTTCGCCGCCACTCCAATTGACCACCTTACTACCCAATTTTTCGACCATACCGACGATCTGATGACCCGGGATAATGGGAAGTTTGTGCGCAGGGAGCTCACCCTCCACCACATGCAGGTCAGTGCGGCAAATCCCGCAGACGGTCACCCTTATCCTTACCTCGTCGGGACGGGGCTCAGGAACGGGCAATTCCAGGAGTTCCAGCGGATCCTCTTCCAGTGAGGCCTGTCTCTGTAGAACCATTGCTTTCACGTGAAATTATAGCGAATTATCGCTGGGCGTCAATTGGACGACAGATCAACAACACGACCTATTCAAAAAAGACAGACTTGACACAAAGATGCTATTCAGGTATGATAAATCATGTTACTCTACATTCTTATTGCGTTGTCCATAGGTATTGAAGGTGGATATGTTTTTCCAGCGGTAGGATTCGAAAGTATACGCAGTGGTGCCGGGTTTGCGATCTTCGCCGACCGGAACACAGGCATCGCCGATGTTTCACTATCCCTGCAAACCGCCTACACTACCGGTGATAACCCGGGCTATTCGGTGACCGTTATGGGATTCCGCTTTGGGTTATACAAAAAAAACTGGTCGATCAGCCCTGTCCTTGCGTTAGGTGGAGATTATCTCAGCCGGAGCTTGAACGGAACCAGCGAATCCGGATTCGCCGCAGCGTACACAATTGGCGCGCAGATCAACATCCACCATGAAAGGCTGCACATCTACCCCAAATTTTACTATGAAGGACTAACCGATCTGAAGGTACATGCCGGATTCATTGGCATTAAATTGGGGGTCGGATATGAGATATGAATTAGCGTTTCTCCTATTGCTCATTGTCAGCTGCGGCGACAATCACATCGTTCAAAGAGCAGCCGAGGATTATTTCCCCTTTAGCGAAGGATACTGGTGGCAATACAGCAGCCAGAACGACACTATCCTCGTCGAAGTTGAACCGCTCGATACGATAAGCGGGGTCGAGTGTTTTCCCGTCACCTTCAACGGTAGGGTGGAGTACATTGCTAAACGCGATGCGTCGATATCACAATACGTAGTGAGATTGTACAACTTTGCCGGTATTGACTACACCATCCTCGAGGATTTCATTGTCAGAATCGAGCTACCCCTTGTCAAAGGAAATTCCTATCACCACGTACTGGCTGATTCAATCCTTGTGGCCGGTCAGTCGGTCTCGGCTAGTTATGAGGTTATCGGCGATATCATCGATTTCAGCTATGACCCAGGATACGGTGATGTCTACGAAATTCGCATTACGACTATCGAAACGCGCTTCGAGAACGGATTAGTGAATATCGACACGGCCGAGATCACAGAATACTATGCACCCGGCATAGGTATGATAAGATTCCAAGATGAGACGTCCGACTACAATCTCATCGAAACCAACATTCCTTAGATTATACAAGGCTTTATACAAAGCATTCGGGCCACAGCATTGGTGGCCTGGTGAGACGCCGTTCGAAATAGTGGTCGGTGCGATACTCACACAGAACACAAATTGGCTAAACGTGGACAAGGCAATCCGGAAAATCAAACAGGCAGGGTTAATGGATCCCGTGAAACTCCACGCGCAGTACCGCAGGATCCCAGCTCTAATCAGGACAGCTGGTTTCTACCGCTCGAAAGCACAATGTCTCCGCGCCTTTCTTAAATACTACATTGACGAATACGGAGCAAGAACCGAATCGTTTGCCAAGAAAGACACGCGGACAATAAGGAAGGAGCTTCTCTCAATTTGGGGAATCGGACCCGAGACCGCCGATTCAATACTACTCTACGCCCTTCGAAGGCGTGTCTTCGTTATCGACGCATACACGCGGCGTATACTCTCACGGCACGCCATCATCGAATACGATCTGCCATACGATGTTCTGCAGCAGACCATCCAGAAGAACTTGCCTGCGAGCAGAAAGATCTACAACGAGTACCATGCCCTCCTGGTACGGACCGGAAAGGAGTTTTGCAGAAAGAATGGACCTCTGTGCAATGCTTGCCCTCTTGGCACAATGTTTCCCTGGGCATGACAGCATCATTCGCGGCGTCTACGTGAATCCATACCAGGCCAACCGCCAGGCCTACTGGGAAGAAATCTTCACCAAGGCGGATTCAGGCCTCATCAACACTGTAATCGTCGACTTCAAGAGCGATTATGGTTTTCTAACCTACGAATCGACCGTGGAACTGGCGCACGACATCGATGCGGTCAAGAAACATTTCGACATCGACGATCTCATCCAGAATGCATCGAAGCACAACCTTAAACTCATCGCTCGGATCGTATGCTTTCGAGATAACTACCTTTCCCGCCACAAGAAATTCGGCATCAGAGACGACAGCGGCAAGATATGGACCGATGCGAAAGGAATTGCCTGGACAAATCCGTATATCGAAGATGTTCAGGGTTATCTGCTTGCCATCACGAAAGAAATCGTCGACCGCGGCATCAAAGCGGTGGCTTATGATTATGTCCGGTTCCCAACCGACGGCGACGTAGCCCGTATCAGGCTCACGGGAGTCAAAGGGTCACACGTCGACGTGATCACGCGCTTCATAGAAAAAGCACGAGAAGAAATCGATGCTGAAATCGGCGCATGCGTTTTCGGGTTTTCTTTGTGGCAACCCCTTTCTGCTGAAGGACAGGATATCCAGCGGCTCGGTGAGCATATCGATGTCCTCTATCCAATGCTCTATCCGTCACATTTCGGCCGCAATTTCAAGAATGAAGAGACCGAGATATGGCGTAATTACTGGAT
>CP070795.1:1299262-1322529 GCA_020343455.1 Caldifarciminota bacterium | reverse complement strand
AGCGTATTTCGCGGTCATCAGCGACTTGCCGCCGGCGGATTCAATAACGTTCTTCGCTCCACCCATATCTACGAAAGTATATGATGATCAGGGCGAAATTATCAGCCAGTTCTTCATCGAGCGCAGAGAATTGACGAACCTCGATCGTGTACCTCAATGGTTGAAGGACGGATTCATCAGCATCGAGGACAGGCGTTTCTACCGCCATTGGGGCGTCGACATGTTGCGCTTCTTCAAATCGATGTTGATCAATATTATTAACCTAAGGATCGTCCAGGGTGGCAGCACGATCACGATGCAACTTGCCCGCAACATGTTCCTGACTATGGAACAGACAATCATGCGGAAACTCAAGGAGATGGCACTGGCAGTCAGGATCGAACGCGCCTTTACCAAGGATGAAATACTGGAAATGTACCTCAACCAGATCAATTTCGGACAGGGCCACTATGGCGTGGCAACGGCGGCCGCGTACTACTATGATAAGGATGTATCGGAGTTGACGCTCAGTGAATGCGCCCTACTCGTTGCCCTGCCCAAAGGAGAAGGTTATTCTCCATATAAGCGGCCTGAACGCGCAATACAACGCCGGAACTTGGTCCTCAAGGCGATGATCGATAACAAGGTCATCTCCCTGGAAGACTATACACGTGCCGTGAACGAACCGCTCGGTGTCATCGAACAGAAAAAGGAAAGACGCGTGGGAGAATACTTCCTTGAAGAAATACGACGTTACCTGGAGTTGAAGTACGGCCCCGAATTCCTCTACCGGAGCGGTGCAAATATCTATACGACGATGAACACGCGCATGCAAAAGGCCGCTGAAGAAGTACTGGAAAAGCATCTCAGCAAATTGGAGAAGGACCAGAAACTGCCTCACCCAAAGTCTGATTATGATTCGATCGGGATCGCCGATACTGTCGTTGCCATACCTTATCTTCAAGGCGCCCTCGTCCTGATTGATTATCATGCCGGGGAGGTCAAAGCCATGATCGGCGGAAGAAATTTCTCCCAGAGCCCGTTTAACCGTGCCACCCAGGCTCACCGCCAGGCGGGAAGCGCGTTCAAGATATTCGTCTTCACGGCGGCAGTCGACAACGGTTTCACACCAACCGACATCGTGCTCGACCTTCCGATCGTTCTCGAAGTACCGGGCATGGACAGCATCTACCGGCCTTCCAACTATGACCGCAAATTCATGGGACCGATAACGGTGAAGAACGCCCTGAAACATTCACGAAACCTCGTTGCCATCAGACTCATCAGAAGCATCGGACCGGAACTGGTCGTAAGATACGCACACAATCTCGGCGTCGAATCACCACTGCTCCCGGTCGTATCGCTTGCCCTCGGTGCCTGCGAGGTCAATCTCCTGGAGATGGTCAGCGCGGCTGGCGCCATTGCCGACCTTGGCGATGGTACCACCCCGATATTGATCAGGAAGATCACGGATAAAGACGGAACACTCATCGAAATAAACAATCCGCTCCTTGAAGGAAGGATATCAGCTCAAACGAGTTTCATAATGACCGATATAATGCAGTCGGTCGTCAATGGCGGGACCGGTTACCGCGTTCGTGAATACTATAAAGGTCCAGCCGCAGGCAAGACAGGCACGACGAATAACTACAGCGACGCTTGGTTCATCGGTTATACTCCGCGATATGCGTGCGGAATCTGGGTCGGTTATGACAATAACGATAGAATATTCAGAGGCGCCACGGGCGGCTTCGTCTCGGCTCCGATCTGGGGCGATTTCATGGCACGTATCGATACCTTGCAGAATGAGGAATTCGATATGCCGACTACCGGCCTCTCCCATGCCCGCGTCTGCGCACAGACCGGACTCCTGGCTAGACCTAACTGCCCTAACGTTGTCGACCAGGTCTATGCCGAGGGTACAGAACCAAAAGAATCATGTGACGCGCATGTCTTCAGAGATCGATTCGACTACGGAGATGATTTCCAGAAGATCGACGAGTCGATCATCGAAGGATATTGATGTAGTTCACCGATTGTTGCTTCACATAAGCAGCAGAAAATACAGGCAATAGACTGCAGCCAAAACGAGCCAGGTCGATATTTCACCGTTAAGATTCTTTATTTTGTAGCATACAGCGCCCGTGGGTTTTCCTCTCAGGTGCTCCAGCTCACCGAGAACGATCGTCGCGTACATTATTACGAATAGAATGAGGTATATGGCGCTCAACCACGCGGGAGGGTTATACATAACAATCACGCCCAGCACCAGGAAGAAATTACCGACATATAGGGGGTGTCTGAACAGCCGATAAGGGCCGCTTCTTATTACGATATCCCCAACGAATTCGCGCTTGCGTGCGTGCATGCCTACATACCCCGCCGCCCATATCCTGATTGCCAATCCGCACAGAACGAGCATGTGTGCCGCCAGCGAGTGTACTGGCTTCGCCATAAGAACCATCAGAACAAACGCCACGGTGGCGATGGCCGCCCGGATGCGAAACAGATAATTGCCGATGGTGACGAGAGTACTCACATGAATGATGCCGGGAAGGGGATTTGAACCCCTATACCCTTGCGGGCGCTAGGTCCTGAACCTAGTGCGTCTGCCAATTCCGCCATCCCGGCCAAGTCCGATGACTGATAACCGATACTAGAGCGCAGTCACGGGGAACAGAGCATCTGCTTGCATTATAGCCACTGACAACCGTAAGTCAACGGAAGACCCTCATCTCGGAAGAGACCTACGGAAGCGGAACATGCTTCACCTTGGGGTATCGTCCGTACAATTTTCTGTATACCTCAGGATAGTCTGATTTGCCGCCAAGGAGCGCAGTCGTTATCGGCATTGCCTTCCGTGCCAGGGCTGACATCTTATGAGTTATGCCGCGAATATCCCACTGTGCGGTCGGGTCTTCACGCAACCGTGACATGTGGTAGAGTTCTCTCACATTGACCTTGATGATTACCTGCCGGCGGTGTGCATTGGTGAGAATATAACTTCCGATACCGGGGAATCTTCTCTCTATCTTCCCATAGATTCTGTTCGTCCTGTCTATTATCTCGAGAAATCTCCCCTCTTCACCAACGACCTTGACCGCCTCCGGAACCGTAACACCCAGGTTCGGATCGTAATCGCTCCACACCATCGATGCCATGCGGTGTCGCTTCAGCTGCCCAAAGCATCCTGCTGATACGATGACCGAATAGCACAGATCCGCAAATTCAAATTCTCTGAGCATCGAGTCATACAACTCCAACTTGCTACACGCTTCTTTGAAAATACCTAGCTTCTTCCTTCGCGACATCTTTCTGACCATACTCCAGCACAAACGGTAATTTCTGCCCGTGCTGCCGGATAAGAGTGCGGCGAGTATCCGCTCATCTCCACCCCGCGTGTGATCAATTAGCTGTACGTCATGATAATTTTCCCCCGGGTGCGCGGTCAACACATTACGGGCATGATTCCGTACTTCCCGGTATGTTTCCCGATCATAGGCATTTGCTTCACAGAAAAGGATTATCGACGGTGCGACTCTTTTTACCAGCCGGTAGAGTTTGCTCCCCAACTCCTTGATCTCGATCAGGTCCTGCGAAGCGAAACGGCGTATCATCAATTCCAGGTTGCGCGCGTTGATGGTTGCGCCCACCTGAGTCTGCGTCGCCAGAGAAAGAATATACCGTGCATCCTCTTTTGCCAGGTTCTCCAGAAAGCGCCGGTCTTTTCGTCCCCTCGTTAACTGCGGGAAACGGACTTCATTATATTCTGTGATCTTCCGTAAAAAGAGGCGATAAGCATCATTCTGCAGTCGAACAGCCGTCCGGAACTCGGCGCAGAGTCTCTTGTCTTTCAGTTCCCTGGGGACGGTGTAATCGCCCTTCAAGGTGACGTAGCGTTGTGACTTCTCAGTGTACGAACAGAGACGAAACCTTTCGAATTCCTCAACCGCCCGCCGTGAAATGCCGATGATATCGAAATTGAAGACCGCGTGTTCGGCAACTGAATGATGCCCCATTTCAAATATGATCCGGCGGTTCGACTCCCTGGCTTTGGCTGCCTCGTGTCGGGCATTCTCTCTGAGTAACTCGATCGATTTGGGACTACGGCTTATGCGCGCGTAGGCAGCGGATATCGATTCCGGGGTCAAGAAAACCTTTCCATCCTTCATCTCCCGTAGACCATCGAGGTCGATGTTGTGGCCTGACAATATTACTCGCATCCTCATCACCGGTGCGTTCTTCTAAATCTCTCTTCGATGTCTCGCGCCACATTCTTGAGCGTCGGCATCATCTTGATGGCCGCCCTCTGGTATGCAGCGAGGTCACGCCCCACAGGATCAGGAACCTCTGTGTATTTGGTCTTACGACGGTACTCCATAAGCAAGAACGTTTTCACTGCCGCCTCCCGGTCCATCTCCATTATGGTCTCATAATGTTTATATTCCATGGCCAGGATCAAATCCGCCCAATCGATCAATTCACGATCGAGCGGTTTCGTCCTGTGGTGATCGATCGACCCGCCATATTCACTGACGACCTGTTTGGCATAATGCGCGGCCATTAAGCCGCCCATTGCTATCGTACCGGCCGACTGCACCTCACAGTATCTCCTGTTGACCAGAGTCCGGAAGATACCTTCAGCCATCGGGCTGCGACACGTATTACCACTGCATACGAATAAGACATTGAACTTCAACAAAGTCCCTAATCTCACCTTGCGGCCGTACACCTTCTCGATCGCCAGGATCGGAACGACGCCTTTACGCATAAGGACCGGCGGTGTCATCGTCAGGTCGAGGACCGTTGATGGTTCTGAATAGAGAACACCTCCATCAACAACCAGGTCTACTCCCGTCAAATGTTCGACAATATCGTACGGCGAAGCCAGATGTGGCTTCCCCGAAATGTTAGCGCTCGTCACCGCAAGCGGATCACCATACCCGTCGAGCAGTTTGAGCACGAAATCATGGTGCGGGATACGAATACCGATCTTCTCCGCAACCAGCGGCAGATCTACAGAAGATCGCCGCCTCAGGATGATGGTCAGAGGTCCAGGTACGAAGAAATCAATTATCTTCTTCTTGGTAACGACCGCGAATTTCTCAATCACACTCTTCTTCATGAAGAACGTAAATGGCTTATCCTCCCGTCGCTTGACATTGACGAGCTTCTCAACGGCCATTACATCGGTACCGTCGACCGCAAGCCCGTATATCGTATCTGTCGGGATGGCAATTATCCCCTTGCTGTGTAGAACTTGCGCAATGCGGTCAATCGACTTAAGCGCCTCATTGAGTTTGATCAGCATAAAGGCTTAGAAGACAGGTTAGACTATTTCTTTATTTTTAACTGATTGTACAAACGTGTTGCGAATAGTGCCGCGTTCTTGGCTCCTGACTTACCGATACCGAACGTCGCCACCGGCACACCCGAGGGCATCTGTGAAATGGAAAGCAGAGAATCGAGGCCGCCCAGCGTAGATGCCGGAATGGGTACTCCGAGCACGGGGATATCGGTCATCGACGCAATGAATCCGGGGAGATGTGCAGCCAGCCCGGCGCCAGCAATGATCGCGACAACCTCTTCTGCTCCCGCCTTTGCGATCAATTCTCTTATCTTATCAGGTTCGCGGTGAGCAGAATGTACAAACACCTCGTGCGGCACGGACTCTTTCTTCAGAAGTTCTTCGGCTGGAGACATCGTTTCAATGTCCGACTTGCTACCCATGAATATCCACACTTTCATTTCCGTCTTCTCCTTTTCATCTTTTTCATTCCCGTGTTGCCGATGTCTTTCCGGTAATACATACCCTTAAAGTATATTTTCTTTACATCTTCATAGGCGCGCTGCTTGGCTATCTTCAGATTCTCATGAACGGTAACAACATTTAAAACCCGTCCCGACGATGTAACCAATTTCGAATCATCCATTTTTGTTCCGGCATGAAAAATCATGGTGCGCGAATCGAGCTTCTGCTTGAACTCGATCTCTTCTCCGATGCGGTAGTCATTCGGATAACCGGCAGATGCCAGGACGACGCACAGCGACCATAGATTCTTGGCCTTAACAGGTTCATCTGACAGTTTTCGCTCTGCAACGGCGATCATCGAACTGAGCAGATCGCTTTCGACCAATGGCAAGATCACCTGAGCCTCGGGGTCACCGAAGCGGCAATTGAATTCCAGCACCTTGGGGCCAGTAGATGTCAGGATCAATCCTGCGTACAGTACACCTTTGTAATCGAGTCCCTGGTCACGCATCGACAGAACTGTCGGTTGAATGATTACGTTTTCAATTATGTCGCTTATACGTTTGTTGACCGGATAAGGGGCATACGCCCCCATGCCGCCTGTATTTGGTCCCCTGTTGCGGTCGTACAACTTCTTATGATCCTGCGCCGATGGCAGATAGCTGATCGAAAGCCCGTCGGTCAGTACGAAGACAGATGCCTCCTGCCCGGTAAGGAATTCCTCGACAACGACACGATTGCCGGCCTCGCCAAGTCTGTGCTGTACCAGCAGGAGATCGATCACTTTTTCGTATTCGCGTTTGTTATTGGCGGCGAAAACCCCCTTGCCTGAGGCCAATCCCGATGCTTTTACAATGACCGGAAATTTGTTCGTGGTCTTCATGTACTTCAGAGCTTCGGATGCGGTTTCATAGACGGCAAACTTGGGTGCCGGGATACCGAACTTCGCCATGAACTCCCTCGCAAACGACTTGTCCCCTTCAATGCGGCTCGCATTCTTGTTCGGCCCGAACACCTTAAGCCCGCTGCTCTCGAACTCATCGACAATTCCCATGGCCAGTGGTAATTCGGGACCGATGATTGTGAAATCAATCTTCTTCTCTTCGGCAAAGTGCAAGAGCCCAGGTATATCAGAAGCCAGTATATTGACACAAGTCGCAACAGAAGCGATCCCGGGGTTCCCCGGCGCTACGTAAATCTTCCGGACCCTCTTTGCCTTGCTCAGTTTCCAAGCAAGGACATGCTCACGCCCTCCTCCGCCAACAATCAATAATCTCATCGCAATCTCCTCATTATCTCTTCGAATTCCTTTCTGGATCGCTCAATGATACTGCCCAACACCACAAAATCTGCACCTGCATCTATCGTCTTCCTCACTTCATCGTATCCCCTCAAACCGCCGCCTACGACCAGGGGGATGCTGATATTCTCTCTGACCTGCTTGACCGTTTCAGCCGGAACCGGACTGGAAGCACCGCTGCCGGCCTCGAGATAAACGTATTTCATGCCGAAATACTCACCTGCCAGAGCATGTGCAACTGTGATCTCGGATTTCACGCGCGGGATCGGTTTAGTGTTCGATACGTACTCGACCGCTGTGTAGCCTCCCGACTCGACAAGTATGTAAGCAACCGGGATCACCTCTATACCGCATTCCTTGATGGAAAAAACAGCCTTTACCTGTTCGCCGATGAGATATTCCGGATTTCTCCCGCTCAGCAGCGAAAGAAAGAATATTGCGTCAGCATGCGCACAGACTTGATGGCAGCCTCCTGGGAAGAGGATCACGGGACATACGGCACTTTTTTTGACGCTCTGGACGAATTTGTCGAAAGTGGAAGTTACGAGAATGGAAGAGCCGACGAGAATGGCCTTGACGCCGTTATCACAGACGAACTTCGTAACATCAGACACCTCATCGGCGGATATGCGGTCCGGGTCAAGGAGAGCCAGCACGCTTGGTCTTGAACTATTCAGTTTCTCATAGACCGAACTGTATTTCATGCTGCCTGATTATACTTATGTGTAGCGAAAAATCAAGAGGCAAAGCTAGAAACCTTGACATTTAAGAAATAATGCATAAAATCATGGTGTGAAAGATCTCGAGAAAGTCTGGCTTTTCAAGTACATGACGCCCCAGGAAATCAGCTGGATGCTCCCCAGATGGCAACCCAGGGAGTTATCTGAAGGTACCGAAATCGTAAAGGAAGGTACGACGGGCGATGAGATGTTCATCATTGAAACCGGACGCGTCGAAATCTATCTAATGCGCGGTGATGTTGTTCTGCTAATGACCGAGCTCCAAGAATCCAGCTATTTCGGCGAAATTTCATTGCTCACCAATAAACCGCGCTCGGTCACGGCAAAAGCCAAGACCAATGCACGACTGCTCGTCTTGAGGAAAAAGGATTTAACCGATATCATGACTGAAAATCCAAAGGTCGCCGCGAAGTTTCTCAGGGCAATGGTTGAAGATTTGTGCAATAGTATTATCGCGACAAACAGGAATATCGAGAATTATTTCCTGATAAATCAAGCAATCGTCGATAATAGATCGTTCAGGGATCTCTACATCCTTGCCCATAAGGCCCCATCGTCTAGTGGTTAGGACATCACTCTTTCAAGGTGGAGACACGGGTTCGAGTCCCGTTGGGGCCACCATATAAACAAGGAGAGGTTATGAAAAAGACATTAATTGTATTTGCCCTCATGGCAATGATCGCCTCGGCACAGGAAATATCGATCCACGGCAACCGTGGAATGTTCAAGCTGCAATATGCCCAGCCCCATGAAATGGGTATGCTGTCATTTCATTTGGCTGCACTGGAAAGATTTGAGAAGAACCGGGTCGAGATAGCCGGTGATTCGGTGAACGACCGCCGTCATTTCCTCCAAACCGTGGTCGGCATATCGTACGCAATCAATGACTACGTCGAAACACGGTTTCATGCCGCGCCCTTTGTGAAATATTACGAAGCGAATGATTTTCCCGTATCGCGGGGCGACCCGGACCCGGTTATCGGCATCAGCACCTATGAGATCGGCTTGAAAGTAGGATACCCCATCAAGGTGGATGAAGTTACACCTACGATCTACGCCTTCGGAATCGACGGCCACGTCGATTTCGGACCGCATCTTTCGCGTGACTTCTTCGGCAATGCCCTGAGCAAAGATCAATATCTCTACGAGGATACTCTATATCGCATGCCTCCGTACATACCACACGACCCTGATTTCGGTTTCAGCGGACTCTTCGATTTCCGGGTCGGTCCTTTTGCCACACATCTCAACATTGGTTATCTCATCACCGGCGATGATATCAACCCCGGTTATGTTACCGCCAGTGATTTCGCGCCGTTACAGCGGCCTAACTACATCCCTCATGGTATCGGAATCGAGCTCATTCCCTCAGAGGGTCTGAGACTCCTGTTTGAGGCCTACGGATACACGAACACAAGCTTCGACTCTGAATCTCTGTGGATCACACCGGGTTTGCGATTTGGTTCCAAGAGCGTCGCTTTCGACGTTGGCTGCGAGCTGGGCCTTGTCGGCACGTGGTATTGGAAGGCTTTCTTCAATTTTTCCGGCGGATACGATCTTGCCGTGAAGCCGAAGGTGCCAATCGCACGCATCTTTGGCAAGGTCACCGATGCAAAGACAGGATCACCGCTGGCCGCGACGATAAGCTTCCCCGAAACCGAGCAGGCTGCTGTGCAGACGTCGGCAGACGGCACATATGAACTATCGCTTGCGCCGGGAAGCTACCGGATCCGCGCCGATGCTCCCGAATACCGATGGCGTGAGCAAGGTCTCGTCCTCAAGGATGGTGACAAGATACTCCTCGATTTCCAGCTGAATAGGAAGCCCATCGCAAAGATCGCGGGTCGGATATACGACGGTGAAACAAACACGCCCGTTGTTGCCACGATTACCTTCCCGCAGACCGAATTGCCGAAAGTCGTTTCCGACACGGCGGGTTTCTACAGTGTTGACCTAGCTCCAGGAACATTCAGGATGCGTGTCGAAGCCACGAACTATCAACCTGAAGAGAAAGTACTCAATCTGGGCGATAATGAGACAAAGGTCGTGGACATAGCAATGCACAGCGGCGGCATACTGACCGGGAAGGTCTCTGAATATGAGACTGGCAAACCTCTGCTCGCGCAGATCGCCTTCGTTAGTACGAACATTCCGAAGGTAACGACGAATGCAACGACGGGTATCTACAAGGTAGCGGTGCCGCCCGGCACGTACTCGGTAATAGCCGAAGCTGCAGACTATATCGCCGAGAGTGCCCCCGTAGTCCTCACAAAGGACGAAACGAAGATTCAGAATTTCGTCCTGAAACCGATCCCCAAGGTCGGTGAGAGAATCGTTCTCAAAGGAATAACCTTCGATTTCAATTCTGCCGTCATAAAACCTGTCTCTTACCCCGTCCTCGATGACGCGGCCCGGGTGCTGAAGTCAAAGCCGACGATGAGGGTAGAGATCAGCGGGCACACCGACAGCATCGGTTCAGATTCCTACAATATGAAACTATCGAATCAGAGGGCTACTTCGGTTCGTGAATATTTCATGCGATATCACAATATCGATCCCAGCCGTCTTATTGCCGTAGGCTACGGTGAAACACAACCGATTGCGGACAATAGAACGAGATCTGGCCGAGACATGAACCGTCGTATCGAGTTTAAGGTATTGAGCTGGTAATATTTTGAGTAGAAAAAAGGGGGCTACGGCCCCCTTTTTTTTATGAACCTGTGCCGGCGATCTCCTGTTCGACCTTGTCCAGATAACGCAAGTTACCGATAGCCTTGAAGATTCTGGCTGCCTCAAGGAACATGGTCAGCGCTTCTTTGGATCGCCCGCCATTCTTACATGTTTTACCTTTGAGATAGAAAATCTCACCGGATATCTTGTTTGCCGGTAGGTTCCTGACGTAGCGGTAGGCTTGCCCGAATCGAGCATTCGCACGTGCATATTCGCCCCTCGCCAAGAGGATACGCCCATCATACATTACGCTGTAGATCTTGTACAGAACATTATGCTCTGCCTTCAACTGCCGGGTCATTTTCTGCACGAGCCGGCGGGCCTTTGCATAATTCTTTGCCTCAAGACAATATTCGATCTCTTCCATCAAACAATCAATGCCCAGAAATTTGACGTTTATATCAGCAGCCACATGCAAAGCGTCTTGCAGGTAGGATTTTCCTTTCCTCAGCTTTTTTCTTTCGCGGAAGAACTCGCTCAGACTTATGCTGGCAAAGATGATCCCTTCGTAAAAATCAATGTCTTTGGCAAGCCTCAGTGAACGTAAGAAGTATTCTACGGCCTGGTCTTTCGATAAGCGATTATGGCTGATCATCCCAAGGTTGTTATACAGCAGAACGATGGTCCTCTTCGCTCCAATCAATTTTGCCTTGGTGAGCGCCTCAAGGCAATATGCCTCAGCCTTCGGTAAATCATAGTTAGCGTACATCACCCCAAGATTATTGAGCGTGATGAGAATACCTTCCTCATATCCTACTTCCTCGTAGATACCGAGCGCACGTCTAAACAATCGCTCACTCATCTTGATATTGAATCTTCCCTGGTAATTCAACCCCAGATCCACATAGCATGCAGCAATATTCTTCTTGTCGCCGATCGATTTCCTTATCCGTAGACCCTTTCTGAAGTACTGCTCTGCCCTATTGAATTTGCCCAACCTTAGAAGAACGACACCAAGAATGACGTATGTATCACCCAAGGTTTGCCTGCTCATCTTTCTCTTCTTCCGCAACATTTCGGTACACTCTTCCCTCGCACGTGTATATTGTCCCATTCTCGTGTAGAGCCATGCTATTGCGACCTGAAAAATATAGACTGCACTAGTACCGGAAGTCATTCCGATACCCTTTTTGTAATGTTCGAGACTTTTCTTATATTGACCGACTTTTTCGCAAACGTTGCCGAGTCGTTCATAGACGCGGTAAGCGTACGGGTTAATCTGAAGGCAGGCGTTCAATTGTGCCAGTGCTTTCTTGTAGTTACCAATTGTGGTATTGATCTCGGCAAGAGCAAACTCGATCTCGAAAGTCTGTTCGGTATCATCTTCGTACTTCATCGCACGCTCATAGAACTTTACTGCCAACCCGTGGGCGTAGTGGTCCCTGGCTCTTTGGGCGGCTTTCTTCGAATACACCAACGCTCTCGACGCATCCTTGGCAAGCGCGAAGTGATTGGCCAATTCTTCGTAATGGCTTGAGATGTCGTCGTGAAAGACAGATTCTATCGCCTCACCGACGGCCCCGTGGTAAGGCGGCACCTCCGCGCGCATGATATTCCTGTATACGACGTGACGCACGATGTCCTCAGCAAAGAAGTAGGTACCCGTGCGCCTGCTCTTCAGATAACCGGCTCTGCAGAGTTCATCGAGTACCTCCAGGATCTGGCCTACATTGCGCTTACTGGTAGTAGCCAGTACCTCTGGAGCGAATTCCTGACCATAGACGGCCGCGATCTCTAGAAAAGACCGCATCTCCGGGTCCAACCGTTTCAACATACCCTTTATCCTCGCCTCGATTGTGGAAGGCAATGAACCCGTATCCGTCCTGAGGACACGCCACTCTCTCCCATCCCATTGAAGTTTTCCCCTACGCTCATACTCGAGCAGGATTTCCTCGATGAAGAATGGATTGCCGCCGCTCTCACGGAATACCTTTTTTGCCATCGCTGGTGGCACCGTGCCCATAATCACCTGAAGGAGCATGTCTGTTTGCGTTTCATTCAGTGGAGAAAGCGTAATCTGCGCACACAACCGCTCCTTAGTCCACGCGCGCCAATAAGCCCAAAACGGCTGATTCTTCTTATCTCCGATCCGGTAGGTGCCAAAGATCTTCAGGTTATGCTTCAAACTGCGCATCGTGAAATCCAGCAGCTCGATACTCGGACGGTCGGACCAATGTAAATCGTCGATGAAGACAATGGTTGTCGCCGGATATACACTCTCGGCCAGTAGCGATAGAAAATCACTGATCGCATGGAAAAGGCGGAACTTGTCGAGCTCCTCGGAATGTTCTGCGCGCAACAACGCCGATGGAGGCAACACTTTCATCAACTCGGATTGGTGGATCAGAGGCAACCTTTTGAATATCTGCTCGACAAGAGACGGATCCTTACACATCAACTCGGCAAACATATTCTTGAAAGGGTGATACGCTACAGTAGATAGTGCCTCATATGCATTACCCCGCAAGAAGATCTGGGCATAGAGCCGTTCATTGATATCCATCACAAGACGTGTTTTGCCAACCCCGACATCTCCCGCTACGAAGATCGTATCATGCGCCTTCAACTGACTCAAACACCAATTGGCTTCATCATCACGTCCGACCGAGGTCGGCGAGGGGATTCGCAATTTCTTGACCGATTCACTTCTTGCGCAAACCCGGTTCTTACCTGCAACCTTGGCTTGGTGCATAAGGCTGTCCGCATGGCTCACCAAGCCGTCGGGTTTCATCCCATCATCCGGGAAGACAGAGAATCCTATACTACATTGAACTCTGTGTGTTCGCAATTCGGTACGGCTAAGCGCACCGATGATGCGGCGGCCAAGTTCTGTCGCGCCGTCGGACGTGCTATTCGGCATGAGTACAATGAATTTGTCACCGCCGTAACGCACTATGGTGTCAACTTCCCGGATGTTATTCCGCAAGAATTCCGCGAACTTCACCAGAATCCGGTCGCCTTCGGGATGACCATAGGTGTTATTTATCGCCCGGAAATCGTCAATATCGATCAGCATCAAAGCGAATTTCGTGTCAAAACGCCTTGCCCGCCTGATTTCATCTTCGATCCAGTGGTACATGTATCTGCGGTTGTAGCAATTGGTCAGGTCATCGCGGAAGATTTCCTTCATGTACACTTGATTATAATCGGTGACCCAAAAGAAGTCAACTGAACATGGAATGGTCACGTCGTGCGGTTAGGGTAACGAAGCCCGAAGCCCTCTGGGCAAGCACCATGCACTAAATTGTAAATTCCAAACACGGTTTTGGTCATTGTGATTTTGGTCTTCGGATCTATCCCCTTAAGTGGATTCTCGCAAATGCGGTCAAATCATAGATTTGAGTACTTGCGGAATTGGTATTTGGTGCTTAGGATTTGGAACTTGCCACCAAGGGTGGCTTATTCGTATCGCAGTGCCTCTATAGGATTGAGGCCAGCCGCACGACGCGCCGGATAGATGCCGAAGAATATTCCAACGGCAGCCGAAAATCCAAAGCCGAGCAGTACCATCCAGAAAGATACCGATGCCTTGAGCGGTGAGACAACGGAGATCAACCAGGCGAGCAACAAACCCAGCATGATCCCAATGACACCGCCAATAAGGGCAAGAAAGACCGATTCTACTAGAAATTGGGAAAGAATATTCTGGTTCGAAGCACCCACGGCTTTTCGTATACCTATCTCTCTCGTGCGCTCGGCCACAGAAACCAGCATGATATTCATGATGCCGATGCCGCCCACGACAAGGGAGATTGCCGCTATCGCGACAATCGCAATGAAGCCGACCCTGGTGATGTTCTGATAGATCTCCATCAACATCTGTTGCGTGCCCAGTTCGAAATCATCCTTCTTATCGAAAGGAAGCCTGTGCCTGCGCCGCATCAGTTCTCTCACTTCATCAGTCACTCTCTCAACCTGACCTTTCTTTGGTTTTATATCAATCGAGTAGCCAAAGAATGCCCGTTCAAATACCGATTCGCCTCGGCTTGGGTAGACCTTCTCATAGAAGGTATAGGGGATCACCAACATGTTATCCATGCTCTGCCCCAAGAATGCACCTTTTTCTCGGTACACTCCAATTATCTTGATCCGATGTCCGCGCACGTTCAGCTCCTTGCCGACCGGTGATTCGTCAGGAAAGAGATTCTTGGCAACGTATGAGCCAATCGCGCACAGGCTCCGGCGGTGCGTGACATCATCCTTGGTAAAATCACGCCCACTCTCGATGAACCGGTTGTTGACCGATGAGAACTTTTCGGTCGTGCCCCTTATACGAACGTTGGCGATCTCTTTGTCGCGGTACTTCAACTTGTTGAGCCGCTGCGAAATGTCCGGGATCGCTATCTCAACCGAAGGTAATTCACTGATCGCCAATGCATCATCGGGCGTCAAATCGGGACGATTGGCAATCTCCTCAATGTTCTGCGGGCCGGCCATGACGATCGGTGATTTTGAGAGAAACACCAGGTCCGAGCCGATCGACTGAATCTGTTCGGCCACTGATCGGTTCAACCCTTCGATGAGGGAAAGGATCGCTATGACCGTACTCACACCGATGATAATGCCAAGAGCCGTTAGGAAGGACCTCAGCCGGTGAGTCCTGAATGTTTGCACGGAGAGCGAAATCTTGTTCAGAATATCATTCACCATCGATCAACCCGTCCTTCAATCTTACGATTCTCTTTGCGTGCGAGGCAACATTCGAATCATGCGTCACCATGACTACGGTGTTGCCTTCCTCAACGATCCTGTCGAAAATATCCATTATCTCGCTGCCGGTCTTCGAATCGAGATTGCCCGTCGGTTCATCGGCGAAGATGACCTTAGGCGTATTGACGAGCGCCCTGGCTATCGCAACACGCTGGCATTCGCCACCCGACATTTCGTTCGGGCGGTGATTAATACGATCGCCCAGGCCAATCTTCTCAAGTATCTCCGCGGACCGCTGATTTCTGTCGCGCTTCTTCACACCGGCATACACGAGCGGCAAAGCGACGTTGTCGATGGCCGTCAGCCTGGGCAGCAGACTGAAACTCTGAAAGACAAAACCAAAGAACATGTTCCTCGCATTTGCCAGTTCCATGTCGGTATAGCTTGATACGAGCTTATCCTCGAGAAAGTACTCACCTTTTGTCGGAGTATCGAGGCAGCTCAGAATATGAATGAGCGTCGATTTGCCAGATCCCGAAGCACCCATTATTGATATATAGTCATTCGTCCTTATCTCCAGGGTCACACCGCGCAAAGCCTGGACCGCAACCTTACCCCGCCAG
Organism: Caldifarciminota bacterium; assembly: GCA_020343455.1. GTDB lineage: Bacteria > Hydrothermota > Tepidihabitantia > SM23-42 > SM23-42 > SM23-42. The sequence goes on along the minus strand of CP070795.1, from coordinate 1,306,755 downwards.
TAGGTCTTGTGGATGTCCAGTGCCCGGCAGATTGTCTCTCGTCCTCTTGTCATGATCGTCCCTGTCCGGCTTTCATCACTATTCAAGACCCTCATTCTGAACAGCCGCGCTCGTATCCTCTTCTACTTCGTCAAAACTCACCTTTTGGCCATCCTTCAATTTGCTCAATATCCGATAAGGACCAATGATTATCGTATCATCCTCTGCTATGCCGCTGATGATCTCGGTTTTCGTATCACTGGAGATCCCGGCCACTATCTTCGTCAATTTTGCCTTGCCGCCCATCACCACGAACACCGTCTCCACCGACTCATCATCGAGCTCTCTCTTACCCGAGGCTTGAATGGGAATCGTCAAGACACCCGATTTCTCACTCGTCGTGATTTCGGCTTTGACATTCATCCCCGGTCTGAGCAGTTGTGAAAATTCATCCATTTTAATTTCGACCTCAAAGTCGGTAACACCCTCGGTTCCCAGTGCGCTCGTAATGGGCATCAGACCTACTTTGGTGACCGTGCCAGCGTAAGCCGAGTCGGGCATCGCGTCGGCAATGACCTCGGCTTCCAGTCCTACTTTGACGTCGGGCACATCCGTTTCGTCGATCTTGACGACGGCGATCATCTGAGACATATCGGCAATGGTCATCATGACCGTACCACCATAATTCAATGCACCCATGACCGCGGTCTCACCCTCCTCAACGTTCACCTTCATGACTTTGCCGGAAATGGGCGCGTAAACCTTGGTTTTTCGATAAGCATCAAGTGCCTGCTCATACGATGCTTTCGCTGTCTTGTAGCTGAGGTCGATACGTTCAAAACTTTCCTGCGATATTAGCTCTTTCTCTAAGAGCTTTTGGGCTCGCAACAAATCCTGTTCTGATTGCTCGAATTTGGCCAGGGCCAGTTTCCGCGTCGCATCGGCCTGTACATCATCGAGCTCGATGAGCAGGTCACCCTTTTTAACATAATCACCCTCGCGGTAGTTGATCCTGCGCACGCGGGCGATCGTCTCTGCGGAAATGTCAACCTGCGACCCAGCCTTCAGTTCACCGGAAGATGTAACCACCGACGTCACATACCCCACCTTGACCAGGTCGACCTCAACTTTTTCGCCCGAATCACCCTGGCTTAGGTTCAATACTACGATCAATATGATAACGACAATCGCGCCGACAATTATCAACAATCTCTTTTTCTTCATCACTACTCCTTACTGAATACTGAGGTACCCAAGACATAGGAGAAAGAGGCCTGCTGTTTGTAGTAATCACTGAGCGCCGAAGTGAATGATACGAGTGCATCATAAACAGACTGCTCGGCAGTCAGGAAATCCAGAAAGGAAGTCGCCCCCAATGCATACTGCTCCCTCGATATGACAGCCGCCTCTTTGGCGGCATCCAAGCTCTTATTTGCAAGCTGAAGCTTATCCAGCGATTCTTGGAGTGAGTAGTATGTTGTGCGTAAAATCTTTTCAGCCTCCAACTCCGCCCGGCGCTGAGCAAGATTACTCCTCTGTAGGTCTTTCTTAGCATTGAGCCACTTGAACACCAGCTGTTTTATCTCGAAAACAGGGAAATTCACGCTTATGCCGTAACTCTTGACTGCATTGTCCCTGTAATACTCGAAATCAAAGATAAGAGAATCGCTGCTCACGTTGTATCCGTAAAAAAGAGAGACACGAGGAAGGAATGCAAGGTACGAAGCAATATAGTTCGCCTTTGCAAGGCTTCTGTACTCCGACGCAATTCGTATTTCATAATTGACATCAAGTAGTTGCAGCATTAGTGAATCGAGATCCGGGACTTCGTCCAATCGGGGTTCCATAAGCTGATCAGTCGGATAAATACCTTCTGAAATACCCATGAGCGACTTCAACTCCTCCTGTGCCGATATCTCAAGAGTCCTGGCTCTTGACCTGTCCTGCTCAGCGTTTAAATAGAAGACTTCTCCCTGTAATAATTCGAGCCGGGATGCAGCACCCAGCTCATACTTAGCCTCGACCAGCTTCAGATTCTCACGAGCCCTTTCGATCGTGACCTCGGACGCCTTTGTCAGTTCGAGCGCATTTATCAAGTCATAGTAAGCAGTTTTGATTCGCAAAATGAGGTTGGACACATCCGCCTGGTGCTGGATCGAACTGCCCTTTAACTGCCGCCGCGCAACAAAGATCGAGCTGATGATGTCGAGATCGAACAGAGGCATGGTCAGCTGGAGAGAACCATCATAGCCGCTGGTTGTCAACCCTCCATACTCGGTCTTTGTGTAAGTACCAGTGGCATAAACGGTCGGCAACAGTTCGGTGAGCACCTGATAGAACTGGATACGTGATTGATCTAATGACACCCTGGATTCTCCGTAGATTGGGCTATTCTCAAGGGCAATCTCGATCGCCTGGTCGATCGACACCGAATCTATCTGGATGCACAAGAATAAGAATACCATATACTAATTTTTTGACAACATTACCGCCTACATCCCGCGGCCAAAGATGCTTCCCAGACCAATACCGACGAAGATCGATACGAGCCAGACCAAGAAGACCAGGATGTAAGCGTTTTTCTTGACCAGGTTGTTCGTTATGCTGATGCCCAGTGCGACCAGTATCATTTCCCAGATCGTGAAAACATCAAAGCCTGCCAACAGTTGATATGCGAATGACCCCTTGTCGAGGTTCGGCGCCAGAAGGGCCAGAGATGTCGTCACATAAGGTGACTTGCTGAGCGCCACAATTATGACTTTCAACACAGCGGCAGGTACAACCACAAGCATGGCATGGCATATCACTGAAAAGACCTTCTTGAAACCGCTCTCGCCCCCGAAAAGAGGAATGAACAGATTCACCACCAGCGCGAAAATTAGCAACAAGATAACCGTAAAGATCACGGCGCTGACCGCGCTCGAAACTGCAGCGAGCGGACCAGAGGTGAATTCCATCGCCTGCTGCAACTGCTCTTCGGTCAAACCTCTGTTTCTAAGCACCTCCTCCTGCTGGCTCAATATCGCCTCGCGGGCAAACGTCATGGTCAGACCAGCTGTCAAGGCAACGACCAGGATAACGATAATAAGCGGCGTGATCCATCGCGGTTTTTCTCTCAGGGTGGAGAATATCTTACTTGGTGCAAAGTATATATCCATGATGCTCATCTCATCTCCTTTCCTCAATATTTATACGCTTGACCCAGGGAATAAGTTTCAGTCTTTCCCGACCTAAGTCTACCAAATTCTCATTAACAATGAGTTTATGCATAAATATCCCCATGTCAACGCATTATGCAATTGCCTTGACATCGATATCTAATCCGCTATCCTTGATACAAAGGAGGTCGTATGTTAAATGTAAAGAGGCTGCTCATCGCAACAATATTCGGCGTTATCTCCGGTGTGGTATGCTGGATCCTGGCATCGTCCGAAGGACCGACCCCCTGGTTCTTTACCTTATCGACCATTCTGGGCCGTACCCTCATCGGCTTCGCCATCGGCATCAGCGTCTTTAAATTCAAATGGTGGCTGCACGGTATCATAATGGGCTTCATCTTCAGCATTCCGATGGCTCTCCAGGGTTTCTATGTCCCAGGCAAAGAAATGTATATCTTCGTGGGTACGATCATAATGGGCATCATCTACGGCTTCTTCATCGAACTATTCACGACGGTCGTCTTCAAAGCCGGAGCGAAATAGCCATTCGCATTACATCTCTCAGTATTCACGGCTCCTGAGACGCTTGACCAGCGCCTCGATCTGGTCGAGGACTGAGACAATCTTATTGTCCTTTACGAAATATACCTTACCCTCGCGCAGATTCTCGTAGCGCACAAGATCGATCTGCCTGAGGTGCCTCAGGATGGTGCTGACCGTGGTGATTGAAAGCTTCAACTTCACAGCAATGGCAGATGGAGTATGACAGTTTTGTATCAGAAGTTTGACTATCTGATATGCCGTTGGATTACCCAGCACTCTACATATCCGCGAACTCCGGTAGTGGATTTCGGGGACCCTTCGCTTTTCGCTTCTCATCGTGTCTATACACATAATACAAATCCCATCCACTGCTCAACAACGATAAATTCGCCAATTGGCGAATTCGTGAAAAGCGTATACATTGCATTTCCAAAGGCGGTGCGTATAATTACATCATGATCGGAACGGTAGTCAACATCATCCTCGTCATTGCCGGCAGCATCCTGGGATTGATCCTGCGAAAAGGTATACCCGAAAACATCGGCAAAATGATCATGGTCGGTCTTGGTCTGTTCTCCTGCGTTCTCGGCGTAAGAATGGGCATCCAGATGGAACGGCCTCTAGTCGTCATCTTGAGTGTCATACTAGGTGGAGTATGCGGCGAAATATTGCACATCGACGAATTTCTTGAGTCCATCGGCGAGAGATTGAAGCGCCTCGTGAAGAGAGGAGGCGAGACGTCCTTTGCCCAGGGTTTCGTCTTTGCCAGCCTGCTATTCTGCGTCGGACCAATGACCATACTCGGGTCAATACAGGCCGGCCTCCAGAATAAACCCGATCTGCTTTTTATCAAATCACTGATGGACGGCGTATCGTCGGTCATTCTCGCCTCGGCCATGGGTACGGGCGTCATCTTTTCGGCGGCAACCGTGCTCGTCATCCAGGGTGGGCTGACACTACTCGCCCAACAATTCAGTTTCCTGACGAATCCGGCATACCTCAACGACTTTACAGGTGTCGGCGGCGTCATGATCTTCGCTATCGGCTTGAAGCTGCTGGACATCAAGATCATTAAGGTCGCCAACCTATTGCCCGCCTTACCCATCGTCATATTGGCCGCCTTCATCGCCGCGTTGATTTAGCACAACCTTCAATCTCGCAGCCAACCACTTCCTTGACAGCCTTTAGTGCATAAGGTATACTGACCGGCTGGTGGATTCAAGGGAAGCGCCGTGAGAATCGGCCGCGGTCGCCGCCACTGTGATTCCATATATTTCCGATCAAAGTAAGCCACTGTCACCGCATGTTTATTGCCAGCGGACGGGAAGGCTGATCAGAACAGGATAAGCCAGGAGACCTATCCACAGCCACATAAAACCTTCGGACGAAAGGAGGAAACATGCTGCTTCTTTTAACGGCGCTGTTACTCAACCAAATCTCCTATGAGATGGATGAGGTCGTAGTCACTGCCTACCGATACCCTGCTCTTTTAAAGGACGCCGCTGTTGCGGTCATCATCATCGAGCGTGATGATATCGAAAAGCTGAACCCCCTCAGCCTCAGTGAAATTCTCAACGCTGCTGCGGGCATCGATTTCAAAGACTACGGCACGCCGGGCGGGGTGACGAGCATATCATTACGCGGGGTACCGAGCAATGGCACCCTCGTTCTCCTCAACGGACAGAACCTGAACGCGGTGACCAACGGCATGGCCGACCTGAGTATGATCGATGTAAACACGATCGAGCGAATCGAGGTGGTCAAAGGACCGGTTTCAAGCCTCTACGGTGCGAATGCGCTCGGCGGCGTCGTGAACATAATTACACGCCGCGAATTGAGCAGGCCAACGATCGCAATGAAATTCGCCCCTTCCACGCCCGCGCTCGACGATCCGCTGCACACAAATGATCTCTCTCTCAAACTCGGACTCCCCGTAAAGGAAACACAATTTGACATCAGTGCCGATTACGGCAATTCTGACGGTGGACGAAGCAACAGCGATCTGACGCGATATCACGTCAGTGGCTCAATTGTGCAAAGATCAGGCCGCGCAGAATACTCTTCGTTCATCTACTACGGCGAGAAGGATTATGGAATACCCGGGCCCGTGCCGCTCGTAGACAGTATACATCCCGTACCGCAATTCGGTGACAGTACTGCAACGTCGGTCTTTGACCGGGAAATCGATCGTTCGCTGCTGGCGAATCTGAGCGCGGATCTGCAAGTCACCGACAATATCCGGTGGCACAACAGGATTCTTGCCGACCGGAAACGTACCCTATTCAGTACTACTTATGCAGGATGGTCCTCAGGTGATACAATAAGCGAAGAATACGATTACCTGACTCACATGTTCGGCTTCAACACACTGCTTACCTCGCGTTGGGAGAAACTAGCATTGACGCTCGGGTTGGACGCAACCTATGACACCCTTCTCACTCAAACATTATCAACGATGAGCGGCGATACCACCTGGCATGCAAGTTCAACCAACCTCGGAATATGGACTGAATTGCAGGTGAACCTGAACGATATCTTGTCTGCCACATCAAGTGTCCGTTACGACCGGAATTCAGCCTTCGGCGATTTCCTTTCACCCGCGATCGGCATTTCTTGCATGCCAACTGAAATGATCTGGCTTAAATTATCGGCCGGAAAAACGTTTCGTGCACCAACCTTCAATGACCTCTACTGGCCTCGATCCGGCAATCCCGGCCTCAAACCAGAGCACGGCTGGGCGTATGAGATACGTGTCGAGAGTTCGATGCTGCCAAATCTCTTTGCAGCAGTCTCGTTTTTCCTGCGCAACGTCAAGGATCGGATCGCATGGCTGCCCGGGGACGATAACTTGTGGCAACCGCAGAATGTCAATTATTTGAAGATAAAGGGATTGGACCTGGAATTGGAACACCAAATAGCCGGTTTTCTCACCCACACTCTCGAACTCACTTATCTGAATTCCCGGCAGACGAACGATGAGATCGTTTATGACTATTATGACGCGATGGCAGATACTTCCCTGATAATCTATGAAGAAATAGAACGACCAGCCGCCTTCACGCCGGATTTTACCATATCTTCTGTGCTCGATTTCAAACTACCATATGGTTTTGGCCTCAACATCTCCGGGCAGTATGCCTCTCGGCGATTCAACTATTACGCGAACTATGACGCTTATCCATTTGTATCGATGGATACGAAAGCGCTCGACGATTACTGGGTAATCAACACCGCTGTCAGGAGAAAGTTCTCCAGCAAATTCTCATTGTCGGTCGGTGTAAAGAACTTGTTCGACACCGACTATGCGCTCCAGTTCGGCAATACAGTAACTGACCTCGACTATCCCATGTCCCCTCGCACATACTTCATGCAATTGTCTTATTGTCACAACCCCATCGATGATCGATAAGCCGTCCAGTTTGGACTGAACAGTCTCGAACAGTAACGGCAGCGCGAACATCGATCAGCAATAGAGATCCTTGTACAATGTCGGACGATCCCGCGGATAAAAATCAGCAAATGCACGGAGGTCAGCAGATATATTGACACAAATATAAGGTGCAGCTATAATCACCTGTGGGGTAATCGGATAGCCGCTCCATGAGAGAGGAAAGTCCGGGCTTCACAGGGCAGGATGCTTCCTAACTGGAAGGACCGCACTTTGTGTGCGGGAGGAAAGTGCCACAGAAAACATACCGCCCGACGCTCTTGGTGCCGGGTAAGGGTGAAATGGCGAGGTAAGAGCTCACCACTCTGATGGTGACATCAGAGGTACGGCAAACCCCATCCGAAGCAAAACCAAGCAGTTCCAGT
>CP070795.1:1291076-1299162 GCA_020343455.1 Caldifarciminota bacterium | reverse complement strand
ACAATTATGGGCATATGCTTATAATACTATAGATAATCTAAAGGAGACGAATATATGGCGCGCCCGCAATGTTGCCGTAGTGTCAGATTTGCCCCTTCGGTATATTACTTCAAACCACGTGGAATACCCTTATCGCACCTTGAGGAAGTCACATTGACGATGGACGAACTCGAAGCAGTAAGACTGGCCGACCATGAAGGTCGATACCAAGAAGAGGCAGCAAAGATCATGAACGTATCCCGCCAGACATTCGGCCGCATAATCGATTCCGCGCACGGCAAGATCGCTCATGCCCTGATTACGGGAAGCGCCATCAAGATCGAAGGAGGCAACATCAAGATGATCGGAGCCTACCGCCGACCGGGAGATACCATGGGTCGCAGCGAGCGACGCGGCAGGAAACGCTACCGTGGATGTCGCCGATGAAGAGCAGCCCGAAGATAGATCGTGGGCGATATTCCGTATTCACACGCCACATTGCCGGAACTGCCGGTGAACATGTACCAGATCCGCAAGGTACATCTTCAGGAAACCTCTGCACACCGCTAAAGAACCATGGATGAGAGTGAAAGGAGGTGAGTGAAAATGCACGGACGTGGGTGGAGAGAGCACGCCCAACGTATGATCCCCCGGGGGTATGTTTATGTTGGACCATGTCATTGCGGGCGCGGGCCAAATGCATATTATCAGGATCGCTTTGGCCATTTTGTCCACGCCCGCCACATACCGCGGTGGACATCAGACTTTGGATTAAAGAGAGACAGCAGAGCAGAACTGGACGCATTACGCAAAGAAAAGGAAAACCTTGAACGCCGAATTCAGGAACTCCAAAACAAAATGGGGGCCGACTAATATGATTGAAAAAGTTGCAGTTGCATCAGATGATGAGGTGACAATCGCACCTCATTTTGGCAGAACGCGTGGTTTTGTAGTATTCAATATCGAGGATGAGAAGCCGATGAGAATGGCCTATCTGCCCAATACTTTCACCGGCCACGTCAGAGCAATGAACGGTACCGGACATGGATCCGGCCACCACCATTCGATTCTTGAAGCACTCAGGGATTGCAACGCTGTAATATCACAAGGGATGGGAAGAAGGATCTATGCCGATCTGAAGAATGCGGGCATCAATGTCTATGTAACCAGCGAAACCCAGATCGATAATGCAATAGACCTGTATGTGAAGGGCAGACTATTTGATGAACCGGGAAGACGATGCTCACACAGCGATGAATGCAAGGACAAGTAGCGCCGGCTACAAGAAAGCCTACTTTCTGGATGCGGCCTGGCTCGTTGCTGTTGATTTCTCTTCCTCGATCCTGAATATAACCTCGGACAGGGGGTCGGGGCATTGCCATTCCTGGAGTATGTTCAATACACCCTCACCCTCAACGTTCTTTATGATGGCGCCGGAGATCACGGGCAATAAGCTTCCGAGCGCGAAAATGCAGATGCTCTGACTTTCAGGTATTTCCAGCCTTGCATTTCTGACATGGAACTCCATTCCCTCTTTCATCCGGCTACACGGACCTTCGGCTTTCACCACGGTTACTTTTATATTCTTGAACACAGCATCCACCTTTCATTACGATGAAATTTTCGCAGTACGCCCCGAAGACTCTCCCTCGGGGCAGTAACGGCAAGGTCTACGTCATACCTTTTATAACCGGGTGTAGCTTCGCCCTTACCGCATCGGAGAGTTCTTCAACCTTCATAAGGGAGAGGCAGCAAACATTGTCATCCTTGAACAAGGCAATCACCGCCAGCTTGTCGCCCGCATTGATCCGCGCCGCCTCACGCATTTCTTTTGGCAGCACCATTTGGCCACGCTCATCAATCGTAACAACCGCCGTTATTTCACAACACCGTGATCCTGATTCGCTTGCTCCCGTCTTCCCCTTATCACATTGTTTTGCCATTATTCACCTCCACCAGGTTGAGCATAATTATCAAAAATATCAGAATATACTGAATATACTAACCGTCTGCCCACAGTTGTCAAGGACCCATTATTCCACCGGATCACTCCGGCATCAATCGGTCTTATCGAGATTCCTTCGTACCTCGTCCAGATCGATACCTGCCACCACATCCCAGAACCAAGCCTCTGCTTCCTCGCGGCATTTCTTCAATGCATCTACATCGTTAACGAAATACAACCGCTGGAGCCGGCCCGTTATCTCCTGAGGCATCTCATAATAGATATAAGTCGTGAAGAACCGGTGATGCCACGGACTATATTTGATCCTCAGCACTTCGACCAGCGGCCGCAGAACATAGCTGAGATAATAACTCAAAGCTTCCATGCTATTGCCGCGATTGAGCTCTTTCAGCACCAAAACCTGGAACATCGCAAATTGCGTCTTCAAAACCTCCAAACGTTTCGTCAGTTGATCGGCATAAGCACCGGGATCGACCGGGTCATCCTCCACGATGCCGATTTTGTCGAAATGGATGAAAGGTTTGCCGTGTATGCGGTACTGCAGAAATTTATCCTTACTTGACTTCTTCATCACCGCGACATCCAGAAAGAGAAACGGACTGGCCGTTTTCAGGCGCCAGAATACTTGAGAATGCCCATGCCACGCCGGTTCCGGCACCCGAAACCTCAGGTCGATCTCATCCATCTCGCTCATTGCTCTTTCCAGAACAGCGAATGTATCCTCAACGGAGTCATCACTGCATACCACATAGAGATCGATATCTGACCAGTCATCGACCCTGCCCCAGCTCGCCGCACCGCCTTCCCATACCGCATGAATATATTCCAGCGGTTTGAGAGCTGTAATCACTGCTGTAATAATACTTTCCCGACTAACGCTTTTTTCGGCCATATTTCACTTCCTTTGATAGAATCATAGCACCGATGCACGAATCTCGAATAACATCGCGCTGCCTGAATGTGGCATTTGCATTTGTAGTATAACCCAGGGAATGATTTATGTCAACGGGGTGATTGAGTACTGCCTAACCCAAATCGTCCATGGGTAGTTAGAGGGGACGGCGAAACCGCCCCCTCTTGCGTCTTCCAGGGTACGAATTATTCCTCAAAGAGCATCTTGTATGCTCCATACCCTTCTTTATCAAGATCCTCCTTTGGTATGAAGCGTAAAGAGGCAGAATTAATGCAATACCGCAGACCGGTTGGTTCGGGGCCATCGCTGAACACATGCCCGAGATGGGAATCACCGATTCTGCTGCGGACCTCGGTGCGCACCATTCCGTGGCTGGAATCCACATTTTCAACGATGTTCATCTCATCTATCGGACGGATGAAACTCGGCCAGCCACTCCCCGAATCGAACTTATCTTTCGAACTGAAGAGCGGTTCGCCAGTGACTACATCGACGTAGATCCCTTCTCTTTTATTATTCCAGTATTCATTCTGAAAAGGAGGTTCAGTCCCGCACTGCTGTGTAACATTGTATTGTTCTGGCGTCAACCTCGCGCGGATCTCCTTCTCCGAAGGCTTGTCGTACCGACCTTCAGTTCCCGCCTCTGTCGTATCACTCCAGTTCTTCTTCTGAAAATCTTCTCGTCCCGAGAAGAGCTTATATGTCTTGTACCGAACAGGGCTCTTCTTGTAGAAATCCTTGTGATAATCCTCTGCCTCGTAGAATTGGGTGAACGGCCTTATTTGAGTAACGATCGGCTTGCTGAACCTGCCTGACTTCTGGAGCCGCGACTTTGATTCTTCTGCGGTCCTCCTCTGTTCCTCGTTATGATAGAATATTGCCGTGCCATATTGAGAACCACGATCGACGAACTGGCCGCCGCCGTCCGTTGGATCTATCTGCATCCAGAAAACCTCAAGCAATCCAGTAAAGTCAATCTTAGTGGGGTCATAGGTTACCTGGACCGCCTCAAGATGACCGGTCGTGCCACTCGAGACCTGCTCATAGGTCGGATCCAGTGTCTGACCGCCTGTATATCCCGGAACTACGTCTATCACACCATCCAAATTCTCAAAGGGTGGCTCCATACACCAGAAACACCCGCCTGCGAATGTTGCCTTCTCATAGCTGCCGCTGTTTTTAGTCATACCCATCCCCCTATCTTCAGCCGCACCTTCGCTCCTGCACATGCTAACGGTTAAGACCGCGAGAATGCCGGCCAATGAAAACCACTTCATATTACGATCCTCCTATCTCTATTTTAGACACTGTCGGGATGTCTGTGGTTCAGTGATGCAGCGGCAGGACATCTACATGCAACAACGCCCGCCGACATTGAGTGGGTACGTCTCCAGTCAAATATCGTACTATCTAATGGCTACTTTGCTCCACGGAGCTTGCCGAGGAATAACACAAAAGATATTATCGCAGTGATCAGGAAGATTATACTTCCTGCCGTATCTCCTTTCCCGAGATAGCTATGTGCTAAATCACTTACTCAGCTTCACCAACTTTACCATACAACTTTTCACCGGCGCAACGACAAAATACACACCCCCAGGTAATATATGGCCATCATCATCCGTACCATCCCACCAAACAGCTGATTCATGATTCACAATAGCAGATTCAAGATAAAGAGACTTCACCAGCCGGCCTGTAGCATCATATACATTCAGCGTTGTTTCTCCGGGCACGCATCCTGGATCATGGATCATGTATCCGATCTTGGTCTTATGGCTGAACGGATTCGGGTGCACATGAATCCCGGCTGCGGCCATGGTCACGAGTTCGTCCGAGAGTACACCCACCTGGCTCGCGCCATACACGTATATGGAATCCCGCTCGTAACAAGATACCCACATCCGTTCGGTCACCGAATCGTACGCAAGCCCGGATGGATACACTGCAGGTTCTGAAGCCCACTGGTCCACCCATGCGCTTGTGTAGAAATTCCACACATGAACGAGATTGGAGCCATAGTTGCCATCAGACGCAAGTAGCTTTGGTGCGCTTCTCGGTAGGAACGTCAGTCCAAAAGGGCGGACATTTGGCGATGAATATGTAGCTTCAATCGAATCCACTTGCTGACCGTTGCTGGTGTCGATTACCGATATGTAATCCTGATTGCCTCTGACCGCATAGAGACGCATGCCATCCCACGCTAAGTCAAAAGGATGTGTTGTCGGCGCGGTGAAGGTATTAAGCACGGTCAAAGCGAAGGTATCGAGTTGAAAGATCAGACCGGTGATATACGCTGAATACCACAAGTATTGACCATCCCATGTCAGACCACACGCATAATCACTCGGCGCGTTGAACGAAGCGAGGACCGTACCGCTGTCAGGATCGAGCTTGTAGACCTTGGAACCGCCGATGCTGTTGCCGTCACCACTGTTTGCGGCCCACAGATACTGACCGTCATACGCAAGACCGCGCATCGCTCCATCCGGTGCTGCAAACGCAGCCAGCAGCGGCGGCGTCGGCCTGCGCTCTGCCTGGTATCGAGGCGATTTCGGCCGTGCCGAGTAGAACTGAGGTAGAGACAGATCATCTTCGGCTTTTGTCGTGCCGGAAGACAATAACATGCCAATCACTACGATTAAAACGCAGCCGCGCAAATAACACATGGACACCCCTTTCATATAACGCCGTATCGCATGGCCGAATTCAATACCGCTCCGACAGCCCCTCAGCGAGGCGCCACGCCGGCGGTTCGGTGATCTCCCCCCAATACTCGGTCATCTCCGCGATCAACCCGTCTTTGAACTTGAAGAACGAAGTGGCATAGAAACTTTCCTTCTTTTCCTTGGAATAGACACGCACGACCGATACAACCGTGTCGTCTTTCGAGATCACGTCCACAACCTCGATAAACCATCTTCCCGGATAATATTTGTTCGCATCTATCAGCTTCTTACTTCCTCTGAACAATTCGCGGGTATTGGGCCAGTACACAGGGCAAGCAGGATGCAGCAATGGTCTCACATCGTCATAGCGGGCCTCATCAAAGATCCGCCAGAATTCCCTGACTGCTCTTTCTTGTTCATTCATGTCGATGCTACCTCACATAACTTGCAGCATTTATATCGATACTGCAACCCGTTGCATGATCCATCAATCCACTGGCAAGAAAAACTACGGTCGGGGCAACATCTTCTGGCCTGGTCAGCTCATTCAACGCCAACTCATTCATTATCTTCTCGGCCCCATGTTCCTTAATGTATTCATCGATTATCGGCGTTCTGACAAAACCCGGCGCCACGACAAAGGATTTGATGTTGTGCTTTCCATATGCCCGGGCAATCGTCTTGCTCAATGCGACCATGCCGCCTTTCGACGCCGCATAGGCAAAATAGTCCTCGTAATCACCTCGAAACGCCGCTCTCGAGGCGATATTTACGATTCTGCCTCCGCCCGCATTCTTGAAGTAGTTCACCGCTTCACGGCAAAGCACGCCGGTTGCCGTAAGGTTGACGGCGATCGTCCGGTTCCAGTCGGTCAACCACTCGTCGACATTCTTCTCATTCGACGAGCACAGATAGACACCGGCATTGTTTACGAGTGTGCCCAAAGACCCACATGCACGGATGACATCGCGCACGAGCGCAACGCCGTTCAGCGGTACTGATAAGTCGGCAGCGAATATCTTTGATTCATTGCCCACTTCACGGGAGAGTATCTGCGCACGTTCCTCATTGCTGTTGTAGTGGATAGCTACGGTCGCCCCATGCTCGCCCAGTTGGCGCACGATCGCCTCGCCAATAGCGCCGGCCGCGCCAGTAACAAGAACGACTTGGCCTTTTAAATCTATGTTCAATCTATTCCTTCAAGACGCAGCAAGTGCATCACCCAAAGGTAAGCGCTGTGCAGTCTCATCCTCTTCCTCAATTCTCCTTAGGCGACGATCGCCTCTTCCCGGTCACCTTGGCAAGAATGAATCCTATGCCGAATCCCAAGACGAGCATGAGGGCGATCAGGACGATTCGCGACATCAATATCTGCCAGAAGAGGATTTGAACGGGAACAACCTCAGTGTTCTGAGCGATCAAAATCACGGCGAGAATGATGAGGACGATAATGATTATTCCTTTAACCTTCATTTTTCCTCCTTCGGTCCGCGATGACATTATTCAATGAACGAGTGGAACTTCTGCAAAGGTATTATAAGCAACAACCATCTGATGTCAACTAAAGGGAACGAAAGTATGAGTGTACGGACGGGTCAGGGCACGAATCAACGCCGCAGCTGTGCCAGCGCGTATATCGAACTCGTGATGAGCAGGAAATAGCCGAAACCCATGAACAAGAAGATCGGATCGATCGCTGCCAATCCTGCGAAGAAATCCCTGAACGCAACGGCGTATTTGCCCATATCCAGCTGATAACTGCGCGGAAATTTCAAAAGGTAGGGCAACAGAACAAAGATCGCAATCGCGGCAGTTATGCCCAGAACTGCGATCCGGTAGGAGTACAGCCAGAATGACCGTATATCTTTCTCTCTCTGTATTTCCAGACGCCTCATCACTGCTTGCTCGATGAGGCCGGGTTGAAATTCAGCTGCCAATTCATCCTCGACCGCCATCTCAATTGCCAATTCATGCCGGCAAGATGGACAGGAATCCAGGTGTGTTTCGAACGAACTCCTCTCTTCGTCGGTCAACCGATGCAGCCTGTAATCGATTATCTTCTCAATGTATGGACATGAGTTCATGCTCATACCCCTCCAGATATTTTCTCAACCTCTTGCGGGCGCGGTGAACGCCGACTTTTACAGCATTCTCCGACATCTTCAATGCCTGCGCCACCTCACCCAGGCTCAATCCCTCATAGTAAGTCAGCGTTAGAATCATGCGGTCTCTTTCGGCCAGTTTTGCAAGCGCGCCCTGGATGACGATTCGCCGCCTTGTCGAATCGATATTCGATTTTCCTTCGACATGGAAATCCTTGACGTTCTCAAATGAAATCGCCTGCGTTCTCTTCGCTTTCCGGAAGTGGTCACGCACGACGTTACGTGTAATAGTGCATATCCACGGCTTGAAATGTGCAGCGCCCTTCACTCTTTTGATGTTCATGAAGACCTTGATAAAGGCATCCTGTGTTAGATCCTGACTCAAGTCATAATCATTGGTCATACGCAGCACGATCGTAAACACCAATCCTTTATGGATGGTGATGAGCCGCGTCAT
>CP070795.1:1266127-1290976 GCA_020343455.1 Caldifarciminota bacterium | reverse complement strand
GATGAAGAAGAATCGGGTTCTCGCAATACTCGGTGACCGCGATGTCGTGGGTAATGGTGTGCCGGTGCAGTTTTTTTCCGGACGGCGGAAAATACCGAAAGGACTTGGAGAGATAATCATAAAGAAGAGATTACCCGTGGTCTTTGGATATATGGTTCTGGACCCGTCCAGAAAGAAGCGGTACCTGGGGGTGATAGAACCTGTACGCTTCTTCACCGAAAGTGCCGAGGAATTCAATGCGTGTATCGTGAGGAAATTCGAGGAATTCATAAGATTGTATCCAGACCAGTGGATATGTTTTCATCCGGAATGGCTAGAGGGGGTACACGCTTGACCGGCATACGTGTGAAGATAAAGGGAGAATGCATTCCGCGGTATCAGAGTGAACAGGCGGCGGGTTGCGATCTCCATGCGTGTCTGGCCCAGAGTATGGTGATACAACCGCGGGAATATTGTACCATTCCAACCGGCATCAGCGTGGAAATTCCTGAAGGCTATGAAGGCCAGGTACGACCGAGAAGTGGACTCGCGGCGGAATATGGTATCGGTGTGTTGAATACCCCCGGCACAATCGATGCGGATTACCGCGGTGAGATCAAGGTGATATTGTTCAATTTTGGCCACAAGCCGTTCGTCGTTGGTAACGGAGATCGCATTGCACAGTTGGTATTCAATAAGATTGAACGTGTCTCGTTCGAAGTTGTTGAAGATCTGGAGAGAACAAAGCGGCACAGTGGCGGTTTTGGACATACGGGGCGGTGAGTTTGTGAAATCACGATTTTTGTCTGCATTCGAAGAGGTCTTTGAATTTTAGAAGATGAAGATCCTAATGGTTACAGAAACCTACTATCCTCTGATCGGGGGAATACCCGACCATATCTCACATCTCGCTGACGAATTGCGGAAACGCGGCCACACAGTCAAGGTACTCACTGCTCGATTCGGGCGTGATCATAAAGGTGATGATGAAGATGTCGCCAGGGTCGGTCGCGGGATACCGATCAGGGCCAACAAATCCTTTGCACGAATCACACTTGGGTGGCGGCCTTCTAACAAGGTGCAACGGCTTGTGATGAATTATCAGCCAGATATAATACACGTTCATGGATCCCTTGCGCCAATGCTGCCGATCTTAGCGATCCGTCACTCGAAAGCCAAGAATGTTGCTACGTTTCATGCAGGGCACAAAAAATCGATCGGTTATATGCTTTTTCGGCTCTGGTTAATGCCTTATTTCAGAAAACTGCATGGACTCATTGCAGTGTCACAGACCGCCGAACGCGCCATGAGCAAGTATTTTAGAGGAGAATACAAGATAATACCCAATGGCATCGATACGGAAGGTTTCAATCCCAGGGGCGAGTATGTGGACCGGTTCACGAACGGCCGGAAGAAGATCCTCTACATGAATCGCCTCGAGCCGAAGAAAGGATTACCTCATTTGTTGAAAGCGTTGTATCACATTAAGAAAGAGATACCGAACGTTGAACTCGTTGTAGCCGGTTCCGGGCCGTTTGCTAAGTATTACAGGGATATGGTTGACGAGACCTTATCAGACAATGTCGTTTTTGTTGGAAAGATCCCGGGGAGACCCGTTTCCCTGAGGGCTTCTTACTACAGGAGTTGTGATGTGTTCTGTGCTCCTTCGATCGGCCATGAGAGTTTCGGTATCGTGCTTCTCGAAGCAATGGCGTGCGGGAAGCCAGTTGTCGCTTCGCACATTGATGGGTTCATCCATGTACTCGAACACGGAAAGGAAGGTTTGTTTTTCTCATCTAAGGATGAGAAAGCGCTGGCAAAGGCGATCATTACGATCCTCAAAGACCCGAAACTTGCCGCGCGGATGGGCAAGGCTGGCCGCCAAAAAGCTCTTACCTATTCCTGGGCCAAGGTGGCGGATCAGGTTGAGCAGTTATATGAAGCACTCAGGTAGATCAGGGATCAGAAGCAGGCCACCGGCATCTTCTCCAAGTCCTTCCTGTCTGTTGCATCGAACGTAGTTGGGGGCGTTCAATTAAAAAGGCGAATTTCTGGAACATCCTGAAAGTCAGGGATTTCTCGATTTTCACTTTCGCACAAACGGTCAGTCAGTTCGGCGATAAGCTTGATTACATCGCGTTGATCGCCGTCATCGGTCTATTTCCCAAGGAAAGGGCGCCGTTATTGCTTTCGCAGATGATGATCGTCATTACTCTGCCTGTCATTATATTCGGTCCGATCGCAGGTATCCTTGTCGACCGCTGGCATAAGAAGACCGTCATGGTCATCTGTGATGCGCTGCGGACACTCTGCGCCCTTCTTATACCCGTCCTCTTTCTGATGACCCGGAATATTTATCCCGTATTCGTCATCGTCTTCTTCATGTTCCTGCTGGCGCTATTCTTCAACGCGGCGCGCAGTGCCATAATTCCTAATCTTGTATCGAAGAAGAGAATCTTGACCGCAAATGCGGTCGTGAACTTCGTTTCGCGGGGGGCGACTTTCCTTGGCATGCTGGCAGGAGGGATCATCGTCGACTGGAAGATCTGGCACCGCATGTTCGGTATAGCCGGCTGGACAGCGGCCTTCATTCTTGATGCGGTAACATTCGCCGTCTCTGCCATCCTTCTGTACGTCATGAGGGTGAAACTGCCGGACATACCGCCGAAAGCGGAACACTTGAAGCCAGTCGGTTTCTTTCTGCTTTTGAGAGGTGGTCTATCGAGGATGTGGCATGAGTTGGTACATGCCGTTAAGATGATCTTCCATGAGAAGAACCTTGGATTCGCGATGGCAACGATCGTCTTGATGGTCCTTGCTGGCAGTATTATATTCATCCTCGCCGTCCCGACGGTTCAGCAGGAGATGGCGTGGGGGACGAGCGGTGTCAGTTATCTGGCGGCCATTGGAGCCATTGGTCTGCTGGTCGGCGCATATCTGATGGGTGTCTTCGGTCATCATTTTGACCTGAAGATTTCCATGCTTGTCTGTTTCATATTGGTCGGAGCCTCATTGGCTATGTTTCCTTTCTTGGCCAATTTCTGGTTGTTTGCCATCGTGTGCTTTGTCTGTGGTATCGCTATCTCGCCCGTATTCATCGGCCAGGAGACGCTGATCCATCACTACGCCGATGAATTCGTACGTGGCAGAATTTTCTCGCTTCGTGACTGGATACTCAACGGATTATCTGCACTTGGTGCAGTTGTTATCGGCATTTTGACGGCAATCATCGGTAAAGACTATTTATTCATTTTCTCTGGTATCGGCATTGCCGCTTTGGCGATGTTGGGCTGGTTGATACTTGCACGTGGTAAAAGCAATTCAATTTCACAGAATCACGCCTAAGGTTCAGTTCTGCGGCACATGGAATTATCCCGAGCAGTTCGAAGATTTCTTGCTCTTCCTATGCGACAACTTCGAAGTGGTTATGCCTGGCGAAAAGAGGGATGGGTTTGTCATTACCTTTGACGACGGCGATAGGAGTGTATACGATCACGCATTCCCTATTCTCAAAAAATACGGGGTGCGGGCCGTTGTCTTTCTGGCCGTCGGCTATATCGGAATGGAAGATTCCTGGGACCTGGCTGTGCTCGGTGCCAGGAGTCGTCATCTCGCTTGGCCTGAGATTCACGAAATGAAAGAGTGGGGCATAGAATTTGGCTCACATACTATGAGTCATCGAAATTTGACCAGATTGACCATAAGTGAAATGGATTTTGAACTTAAGGAATCGAAACGTATTTTAGAAGAGCAACTCGGTCCGGTTGATTGTATTTCGTATCCTTTCAACCGGGTTAACCAGCACGTCGTTGCGAAAGCAAGGCAGGCCGGCTACAAATTCGGTTTCGGGGGTAGGGGTGAAGGCGAATTGCTGATCAAAAAGGAGGCCGTGTACATCACCGATAATGTCCGCAGTTTGAAAATAAAGCTGGCGGAACAGCCTCGAATCCTATATAATTATGACCGTGTGAAACAGAAGGCGATCAATTGTTTTACCATGATTACTATGTTGACTAAGAGATCGTTTTACGCAAAACGGTGAAGGAGGGCAATGTTGATGAACAGTTCGGTTTCGGTGCCCCGAACCTATCAGCGGTCTATGGTGCATTGGTGTCCGTGCAGCGAACGACAGTGCACTCAGGATGGTAGGATGTTGGATAAAGTGCAACAAGAAAGGGAGGAGCGATGGTTAAAAGAAGCATTATGGTTCTAGTGCTGTTGGTTGTTGTCGGGTTTGGTCAAAATGCTGATTCGCTGATTGACCACGCCATAAACCTCTATGAGACGAGACATATGGAGGGAGCGAATCTTGATGAGAGCTATTCTATTCTCGAGGGTATCGTCAATGATGACGCGACGAACGTCCGTGCTTTGTATGAGTTCTCCAAAGTATGCTACCTGCTCGGAGATAGAGCCGAGGAAAAGAGCGAGAAGCTTGGACTATATTACAAGGGGCGTGACTACGGACGTGAAGCCATTGAACTCGACGATGATTCACCTGACGCGCACTTCTGGTACATGGTCAATATTGGCAGGGTCGGCCAGACAAAAGGTGTGTTGAATTCTCTTGCTCTTGTGCCCGAGGTACGGAGGGAGATCGAGAGGGTTCTGGAACTGGACCCGGAATATATTGGCGCGCTTGATGCGCAGGCAATGTTGTACTACGAATTGCCCGGTCTCCTGGGTGGTAACCTCAACAAGTCAATTGAATCCCTCGATAGAGCCATTGCGCTTGATTCAAACTACACCCTTTTGTACGTCGATATGGCAAAGGTATATATCAAGAAGAAGAATTATGAAAAGGCACGCTGGTACCTCGAACGGGCTATCGCCATAGAAACACCAACCTATGAGGCTGATCACGTCCTCGATGACAAGCCCGAGGCGGTCGAGTTATTTGAGGAGATAGAAGGCAAATAATCGCCGACACAGAGAACCGATAACTGACAACACATAGAAGATAGCGTGCACGGGCTGACAGGGGGCTGATGATCGGTTGCGGTTGAAAGATACCAGAATCTAGACGTTGGCAATAACGAAGGAGAGCGCCAGGCTCATGGAAGTGATGATCGATAGATTCATTAGGCTGTTCCACCTCGATGAAGGTGACCGGTTCAGAAATTACGGATATTTCGAGGGATTTTTCAGTGTCGTCGTGAATTTCGCATTATTCGCCTTCAAGTTCGTTTTCGGAGTGGCCTTGAACAGTGTTTCGTTGATAGCTGAATCCTTTCACTCACTTTCCGACGTTGTGACGTCAGCGATCATCATCTTCGGATTCAGAATTTCGGCCAAACCAGCTGATGCGGAGCATCCTTTCGGGCATGGAAGAGTGGAGCGAATTCTCTCGATAGTCATTGCCTGTCTGTTGATCGTGGTTGGCGCTGAGTTTTTCAAGAGCGGGTTCATCAGGTTCAGAAATCCAATTCCGATAGAGGCTGATGTATTTGTGATCGTCATGCTCATTATCTCAATTCTCATCAAAGAATTTATGTACGGGCTGTCTCTGAGTTTGGGGAGGAGGATCGGATCCATTGCCCTTAAAGCGGATGCGTGGCACCACCGTACCGATTCCATAGCAACAGCTTTGGTCGTCCTCGGCTTCGTGGCATTCAGATTTGGTCTGTACAACCTCGACGGAATTCTGGGGATGATTGTCTCCTGCATAATCGCCTACACCGGTATAGTGATAATCAAGGAATCCGGGAGCGCTCTCATTGGCGAAGCGCCATCATCGACATTCGTGAATAAGATCAAGGAGACGGCAGGGCAGTTGGACGGCATAGATGACGTTCATCACATTCATGTCCATGACTATGGTCATCAAACTGAGATCACGATCCATGTGCGGTTGAAAGGTAGAATCAATCTTGACGATGCACACGAGAAAGCATCAGAAGTCGAGGACGCGATCAAGCGTTGTGTGCCCGGTGCCGAAGTAACCGTACATCTTGAACCCTATGACGAAAGCAAAAAAAATTCCTAAACGACGCAGCGGTTTCGTGATACGTGAATTCCGCATTGTCGAGTACGATGCGTTAATAGAACTCTGGAATGGCGCCGGACTGCCTCATAAGCCAAGGGGACGTGATACAAAGAAGAATATTTCGAGTGAGATCCATCATGCCAATGCGATCTTTCTCGTGGCGGAAAAGGAAGGTACTCTGATCGGCTCTGCGTTCGGTACGCATGATGGCAGAAAAGGATGGATAAACCGGGTTGCGGTGTTACCCGAATATCGTAGAAGTGGCCTCGCGACACAGCTGGTCAGGGAGGTAGAGAAACGTCTGACCGATGCGGGTATAGATATCATTGCCTGCCTCATTGAAGAGTGGAACAAGGAGTCTGTGACATTCTTCGAAAGGCTTGGATACAAACGCCATAACGATATTTCCTATTTTACAAAGAGGAGGTATCCGGATATATGAAGAAGATCGGCATTGTTGGGGGTCTAGGCCCAGAGTCGACCGTCGATTATTATCGTACGATGGTCAATGAAATACGCGGAATGGAGGCAGGGGAGGCTCCTGAGATAATCATCTATAGCTTGAATTTGAAGGATTTTCCGCCGATCGAACAGAAGGATGCGGTCATCGCCTGGCTGGTTGGAGCTGTTCGAGCGCTGGAACGTGCAGGGGCCGATTTCGCCATTATCTCTGCCAATACGCCGCATATCTTTTATAATGAGGTGAAGAAGTTGTCGCCGTTGCCTTTGCTGAGTATTGTGGAGGAGACCGCAGCGGTGGTCCGATCAATGGGTCTGCCGAAGGTGGGACTCCTTGGTACGGGAATAACGATGAGCAGTGACTATTACCATAAGGTCTTCAAGCGTCACAACATTGAGATAGTAGTGCCGAAACGAGATGAACAGGATTATGTGGTAGATAAACTTTTCTCTGAGATAATTTTAAATAGAATAGTCGAAGAGACGCGCCGGAATCTGCTCCGGATTGTGAAGCGGATGGTTGATGAGGATCGAATACAGGGTTTGATACTCGGATGCACTGAATTGCCTCTCATTCTCGAGCATGATGAGTACGGTATTCCCTTTCTGAATACCACCAAAATACACGTAAAGGGTGCAATTCGATATTGCACCACCGGATTCTGAACAACGATTGCCGGGTACAATGATGATCAGTGAAGGAGTAAGGAACTGGTTGTTGAGCAGCGACGATCCATCGGTCCGCTACTACGCATTACGGGATATAGAAGGTAAACGAGCGCACAACACAGTGGTGCAGAGATGCCGCCGTTCTATCAGAGAATCAAAGATCATTTCAAGAATTTTCGAGAAACAGAAACGAGGCGGCAATTGGGAAGGGGTCGATAGTCCGTACTTACCCAAGTACAAAGCGTCATATTGGCAGGTAATGATACTGGGCCAACTTGGCTTGGATAACGGGGATGCGAGAATACAGAGGGCATGCGATCATATCTTCGATTTTCAGCATCCTGAAGGAGGGTTCAGTTCGGATACCCCGGCTACGGCGATGCGTGAATACCATTGGCGCAAGCGGCACGGCAAGAACGTACCCGAAAGAAAAGCGTGGATCGCCAGGAAACTGCACGAGAGTCAATTGTCCTGCCTTACCGGCAACATCGCGGCTGCCTTGATACGTTTCGGCTACGGAAATGACCGGCGCTTGAAGAAGGCACTTTCTTGGCTGTGCGATGTACAATATCGCGATGGGGGTTGGCTGTGTCCGTACTGGTCTGCACATGAGGATGACAATCATGGTTGTTTTTACGGCACAATCAGTCCACTCGAAGCGCTGAGCGAGGTGCCGCGTAGTATGAGAACACGTGTCATGCAAAAGACTGTAGATAAGGGTACGGAGTTCATGCTGATGCATGGTCTCTTCAGGGCAGATCATCACGGTCACCGGGTCATTAACCGGTCGTGGTTGCGATTCACCTTTCCGCGATTCAGCGGGTATGACATTCTCCGGGGAATGGATGTTCTGACCAAGCTGGGTATCGTTACCGACAAGAGAATGAACGAAGCAATCCGTCTTGTCGAAGGAAAGCGCACCAGAGACGGTAATTGGAGTCTTGAGAGCGCACCCACGGGAAGGATGCATGTGAACATAGAGAGGATAGGTCGGCCGAGCAAATGGATTACGCTCATCGCGCTACGTGTTCTCAAGAGACTGGGGCGTG
The DNA here is from genome assembly GCA_020343455.1 of Caldifarciminota bacterium. Lineage (GTDB taxonomy): Bacteria > Hydrothermota > Tepidihabitantia > SM23-42 > SM23-42 > SM23-42. Next base: position 1,282,834 of record CP070795.1, on the reverse strand, counting down.
ACACGGCATAGTGTTGAAAACGTAACCGTCCGCCTGCACTACAGTCCCGATTGCATGGCATTTCTTGACTTTTACCCCTTTTGGCATATAATAGCCTGACTGCATATGGACAAGCCCAGGATTTTGGTAATTGATGATGAAAAAGCGATCTGCGATGCCTGTGCACAAATCCTTGAAGCTGAGGAATATGAGGTTGAAACGGAGCTGGATGGTGAATCCGGGCTCGATAGACTTGATGAATTCGCGCCAGGTATTGTGCTTGTTGATCTGAAGATGCCGGGTTTGTCGGGCATTGATATCCTCGAGCGTGTGAAAGAAAAAGATCACCGCATCGTGCCTATTGTGATCACGGGCTATGCAACGGTTGATTCTGCAGTCGAATGCATGAGGGTCGGTGCATACGATTATTTGCCGAAGCCATTCGCTCCAGAGCAATTACGAATGATCGTCAAACGGGCACTTGATTGGAGGGCAGCATTGCTGGAAGCCGAGCGTATCAGCGACGAGAAGGAGAAATTGAGGCAGAACTACATTTCCATGGTTTCCCACGAGATGATGACTCCGCTCGTTGCCGTAGTCCAGTATCTGGAAGTTCTCCGCGATGGCTTTGCCGGGCAACTGTCGGCGGAACAAGAAAGGGTGACAGTCCGTATGAAGACGCGACTCGATGAGTTGCTCAGGCTCATCGAGCGCTGGCTAAAACTCGCCAGGATCGAGGATATAGCCTTGAGGAAAGACTTCACCGCAGTGTCCCTTCCCGAGGTTATCGAAAGTGTTCTTGAAGAGGCACGTGATCTGATTGAGGCGAGGAAGATCAGAGTAAATGTCGACTTGCCATCCGGATCTGGTGTAATGAGAGGTGACAAGGGTTTGGTGAAAGAAGTATTCACCAATCTTGTAAGTAATGGTGTGAAATACAATCGTGAACAAGGCGAATTATCGGTCAGGTTGCGCGAAAGGGATGAATACTGGGTGGTCGAGATCAGTGACACGGGTATTGGTATCTCTGAGGAAGATATCCCGCGCGTCGGAGAAGAGTTTTACCGGATAAAAAGTGAAGGCACGATCGCGGGAAGCGGGATAGGGTTGGCAATAGTGAAGAGAATTATCGAAGTTCACAACGGCAGGCTCGAAATTGAGAGCAAGTTAAACCAGGGTAGTACATTCAGTGTATTATTGCCGAAAATAATGGAACAAGCAAAGGAGTAGGACAGATGGACAAGACGAAAATCTTGATAATCGACAGTGACGTTGAAGCGGCAGAGACTTATCAGAAAAGTCTTGAGCATGCTGGATATGAAGTAACGGCACTCAGAGCTGGCCGCGAGGGCCTTGAGCGAATTCGAACGATCCGTCCCGATCTTATCATTCTAGAGGCGATGCTTCCGGACCTAAATGGATTTTCGGTATGTCGCGAATTGAAAGAAGATCCGGCCTATTCATCCATTCCAATAATCATAGTGACGGCCCTGGGGACGTCAGAGGAGACTTATCTTGCGAATATGGCAGAAGAACACAAGGCCGATGGTTTTTTTGCCAAGCCAGTTGACACCGGTAGACTGCTAAAGAAGGCGGCAGATTTACTGGCAGGAGGTCCGCCTGAGGCAAAAGGAGTGAAGACGAAAGCCAAGATCCTTTTGATAGACGATGACCTCGATTTTCTTGACGCGACACAGCAGATACTGGTCGCCAACCGCTTCGAAGTGATAACGGCAAAAGACGGACAGGAAGGTATTGCCAAGGCTAAGTATGAGAGCCCGGATCTGATATTGCTCGATGTCATCATGCCGGGCAAGGATGGATATTCGGTATGTTACGAACTGCGGAAGATCGCCCAGACAAGGCCCATTCCGGTCATTATGCTCACCGCCGTCGGGCAGCAGTTGTCAAAGCCCGAATATGCCGTCGACATGGCAATCGACCACCTGGCAGATGATCATATCGATAAGCCCGTGGATACGAAAACCTTGATCCGAAAGATAGAAAAGCATCTGCGACATTGATCATGATGGAGTTGTCGAGTTAATCCAGTTCATATAATGGATAAGCCGCGCTTTCCGCTACGCCTGAAGCTCATTGTGAGTTTTTCTCTTGTTATTATTATCGGTGTATTCGTGTTGACGATCGTCGGGATCAATCTGATAGGTTCTACGATCATCCGTCAAGCCCAGGATAAGGTCCGTTTGGACCTCAATTCAGCGCGAGAAGTATACCGCAGCGAGAATGAAGTTATCAGAACGAAAATACGTCTGACCGCAGAAAGGTTCTTCATCAAGGATGCGTTGCGTGTAAGCGACATAGGTAGACTACGCGGTGAGTTGCGTAAGATAAGGGAGGAAGAAGGTCTGGATATTCTCACGCTCACCGACAGCAATGGCAGGATCCTCGTAAGGGCGCATAATCCAGAGATATCGGGAGACCGGCCCAAAGATGATGTTATCGGCTGGGTTCTTCGGCACGGCGAACCAGTCGTCGCAACGGTCATTGTCTCCGAATCCGAGCTTGCAAAGATCGGACCTCAGTACCTGGCTCGTGCCCGGATTGCCCTCATCCCTACGCCTAAGTCGCGACCACTTGAGAAAACGGAGGAGATGTCGGGCATGTTCATCAAGGCCGCTGCACCGGTATTCGACTACTCAGGTAATTTGATCGGCGTACTCTACGGCGGCAACATGTTGAACCGTAATTACGATATCGTTGATAAGGTGAAGAACACTGTTTACCTCGGAGAGATGTACAAGGACAGGGAAATCGGTACAGCGACCATATTCCTCGATGATGCAAGGATCTCCACAAATGTCTTGAATGTTCACGGCGAAAGAGCCATCGGAACGCGCGTGTCAGAGGAGGTCTATGACCAGGTGATACTAAAGGGCAATCCCTGGATAGGAAGGGCGTTTGTGGTCAACGCTTGGTACATGACCGCCTATGAGCCCATTAGAAACATCAACGGAAATATAATCGGCATGCTGTACGTGGGAATGCTCGAAGCACCCTACGTCGATCTGAGGAGCCGCGTCGTTCTTGCCTTCTGGGGTATTGCTTTGCTGAGTGTAGTATTGCTTTCGGTGATTGCCTATTATACGACTTCGAATATCGTAAGACCGGTCAAAGCATTGGCCATGGCAACGGAGAGGGTCGCACATGGTGACATGACCCACAGGGTCGATATCAGTTCAAGGGATGAGATCGGTTTCTTGGGCGATTCATTCAACAAGATGACGACGGCCCTGCAAGAAGCAACCGAGGGGTACCAGACCCTGACGAATACCCTCGAGGAAAAGGTCAGAGAAAAAACCGACGAGCTGCGAGCAACACAGGATTTTCTTATTCAGTCCGAAAAACTGGCCTCTCTGGGAAAGCTTGCGGCCGGCGTTGCCCATGAGATCAACAACCCGCTCACTTCGATCCTGTTGAACAGCCACTTACTGCTTGAGAGGTCAAGCGATGAGAGGAATAGCGAAAATCTTCAGCTGATCATCGATGAAACCACGCGGTGCAGTACCATCGTTAGCGGGTTACTCGAATTTGCCCGGCAGACACCGCCAGAGAAGACGCCCGTCGGTATTAACAAGATTATTGAAAGCACGCTACTGATCATGGAAACTCAGGCTCTGGTGCACAAAGTCAGGTTCATCAGAGAGTTCGCAGATGGACTACCCGATATAATGGTCGATGTGAACAAAGTAAAGCAGGTTTTCACGAATATCGTCATGAATGCGATGGAAGCTATGTCGCATGGAGGTTCATTGGCGATCCGTACCCGTTTTTCAGAAGAGAGGGATTCAGTTGAAATCGAGTTCGAGGATACAGGCAAGGGCATTCCTGACGAGAATTTGAAGAAGATCTTCGATCCTTTCTTTTCGACAAAAGGGGCGAAGGGTACGGGTTTAGGCCTTGCTATTAGCTACGGTATTATCCAACAACACAACGGCAGGATCGATGTGAGGAGCGAGGTCGGAAAGGGTACGTCGATCACGATATCGCTGCCAATTTTAGAGCAACCAAAGGAAGGGAAGGAGGAGAAAAGTGGGTGAAAAGTTCAAGATTCTGGTGGTCGATGACGAACTGCCAGTCTGCAAGAGTATCGCCAGTGCTCTTGCCAGTGATGAGTATTCCATCGATACCGCGCTCAGCGGCGAAGAGGCACTGGAATATCAGGAGAAGAAGCACTATGATGCGGTAATTGCCGATCTCATGATGCCCGGAATTAGCGGATTGGAGCTGCTCAAGAAAGTGAAAGAGAACCGCCCCGATACCATGATGATCATGATCACGGGCTATCCATCGATCAGGACTGCCGTGGAGGCGGTTAAGATCGGAGCTTTTGACTACCTGCCAAAACCGTTCACCCCGGGCGATCTCCGGAGCATCGTTTCACGGGCACTTACCAGGAAGCGGGTCGTCGAGCAGAAAGTCGAACAATCGCGGATCCTCGAAGATTTACCCGTACCCCAGGGTCTCCATTCAATACCAGACAACTCATGGGTCAAGGTAGAGGATGATGGCAGTGTCTTGGTCGGGATCCACCACATGCTTTTGGTTACGATAAAGAAGATCTCGACTATAGAATACCCCAAGTTGAACGAAACGCGCTATCAGGGCGAGGCGCTTGTCCGTATTGTCGAGTCCAGCGACCGGATTCATAAATTGTGGACTCCCGTGACCGGCAAGATCATTGCGATCAATCGCCGTATTCAGGATGATTATTCGAAACTGTATCAGGATCCATACATCACAGGATGGCTCATTCAGATGACGCCGACGAACCTCGAAAATGATCTGAAAAACCTGAAGCTTACATGATTAGGACGCTCATGGAGTCGGCTCATACGATATTCTGAATATCGTGTGGGATCCATAGGTTTAGATTCGTGGAGTGGTTTATGATGTAGCCACGGTGAAACATGATTATCGAATATCGTGATCAGAAATTGGATTTGCAGCCGACTAAGATAATAGCGGTCGCCAGGAACTATAGGGCGCACGCGGAGGAAATGAAATCCGACGTCCCGGCCGAGCCTACCTTCTTTTTGAAACCGCCTTCATCGCTCCTGGCACATGGCGGTGCGGTCGTACTGCCTGCAGTATCTTCTCAGGTGGAACATGAGGTGGAACTTGCCGTGATCGTCGGCGCCAGGATCAAAGGGTTTGCACCTGAAGCCGTCAAAAGCGCTATACTCGGCTACACGGTACTTGTCGATGTCACGGCGCGTGATATCCAATCCACCGCGAAAAATAGAGGGATGCCCTGGACCATCGCAAAAGGATATGATACGTTTGCTCCGATCGGCCCGCGGATCGCGACGCCCGAAGCTCTCGATCCGTCAAATCTGGACATCTGGTTGGCAGTGAACGGTGATATGAAACAGCAAGGGAACACCGATCAGATGGTTTTCAATGTCGAAGAACTAGTTTCCTATGTATCTCATATCATGACATTAGAACCGATGGATGTCGTTGCCACCGGCACACCCTCCGGTGTCGGACCGCTGCATGATGGAGATACCGTTGAGGCGGGCATAGACCAGATCGGAATATTGCGCTTCAACACCGTGCGCGAGAGGTGACAGATTTTCCTTCAACGATGAAACGATTGCGTAACAAACCGGCCGTACCCATCGTGAAATTGGATTGGAATATTGAGGGGGTAGGCTACGCTTTGAAAAACCGTGATATTGTTGTGATCGTCGATACACTGAGGTTCAGTTCGGCAGTGGTCACGGCAGTTGCCAACGGGTTTGCAATATATCCGGTGGCAGATCAAGAAGCAGGAAAGGATCTGGCACGAGCGGTCGGTGCTTATCAGGCCGGCAAACCGGGTAAAGCGAAGTACACGATATCGCCCCACAGTTATCTGCATGCGGGGAATGATGAGGTACGCAAGGTGGTGCTGTTCTCCCCCAATGGTGCGACATGCGCGGCATCGGTGAAGGGCGAGGACATCGTCTACATAGGGTGCATGCTCAATGCACGAGCGGTTGGTTTGCATGTGTCCGCGCTTGCGCGCACAATTGATCGAAATGTGACCTTGATCGCTGCCGGTGAACAACGGGCCATAGATAGTGGTGAAAGGGTAGTGTACGACAAGAGGGCAGCGAACAATGTTTTTGCGATTGAGGATTATCTCGCATGCGGTGCCATCATCAGCAATATGGCTCTCCAGAAGAATGCCGAGGCTAGGTTCTGCGAGTTAGCATATCGGCCGGCAAAGCGAGAAATCAAGGATCTCATGCTCGGCGGCTTCAGCGGCATGTATCTCGTGCAACACAATATGCGCGAGGATGTTGACTTTGCCGCTAGACTGAATGTCTACGACGTGATTCCGGTTGTCAGGAATGGAAGGATAGAGGCACTGTCTGATTAGCGAAGATTAATATGAACAAAATAGAATGGCATGATCTATTCCGTTACTATGAAGACCGGGCTCCTGAATATGATGATATCTATACCGGTAAGTACCCGGGCATATCCCAACCCGAGATATATGCCAAAGACGTCGCTGCGATCACCTCGATATGTGGCGGGCACGGACATGGCCACCTGATAGATATCGGTTGCGGCACAGGCTTCTGGTTGCCATACTATGCCAATAATTGCGAAGAGATTACACTGATCGATCAATCCGGGAAGATGCTGGAAAGGTGTAGTGAAAGAGTCGCCCACCTAGGCCACCCCATTAAAGTCAATTATGTCAGAGGCGATTTTTTTCAATTGAATCTAAATCCGGAAGCATTTGATTCTGCCGTTGTGGCTTTTCTCATCAGCCATCTGAATGAAGAACAAGAGATTGCCTTCTTCGAGAAGCTGAAAGGATTGCTCAAAAGCAAAGCTCAGGTTCTTTGGATCGACGGCGCGTGGAGCGATATACGCAGCCAAAGCCGGGAGAAGGAAGGCATTCAGTCGAGAAGATTGAGAGACGGCAGGGAGTACAGGATATTTAAAAGATACTTCACTGATGCCGATGTTTCACGGATTCTCAGTGCACACGCCTTTGATCCTCTAAGGATCTATGTGGGTGATGTCTTTTTTGCTGTGCGCGCCGGGTTGAGCGACTAACCGCTTTCCATTTCGATCAGACACTGCAATATTTCCAATTCGTTGGCATCGAACCAGATCGATTTACATTCCTGGCATTCATCGATCTCTATGTGGTATGCATAACTATAAAACTTGTGCACCATTGCTTTTCCGCATTTGGGGCAGGACCGCGGGTGGTATGTGTTCAGCATTATGTTGAAACGCGGTTTCTTCTTCTTGGATTCGTTTCTGATCAATGATGCAAGGCGCAGTACCCTTTCGTCGAAGCCTTTTTCCTCCCGTACAATGATGCGCGGCAGCTTGCCCTGTTCGGTGAGTATCCCGGTGCAGAAGGCGCACTGCCATACGTAGAGTCCTTCGTATTCTTGGGGTACGAGCCATTCACGACATATCGGGCATATACGGCGTATCCTCCACATCGGTTCAGTCCTCTTCTTAAAGAACTGATCGAGGCTTGGGATGTCACTCGCGCGAACAGCTCCGGATTGACCCTGTATTTTGAGACGGGTATGCGGCTCGATCCAGTCAAGCGCCTGCAGCTGTAAGACCGTATACGGGCCTTTCCATGCTTTGTCGTGTTCGGCCATGAGGAGTGCGGCGGGTTTTTTCTTTACGGGCGCTATCTTCATGGTACGGTCCCGGTCGATCTTCTGAGCGATCATGTCGAAATCTGCATGGGCCATTTCGAGAATGATCTGAAGTCTCTTTGAGAGAGGAGGGTGAGTCGAGAAAAGCGTCGCCGCCAGACCTTCATCTTCATCGAATTTACTGTACTGAGGGTTGAGTATGAAGATCGGTCTCAGACGATCGCCGGCCGAACCTGCACCGCGCCAGTGCGTGCCGATCCGATATAGGATACTCGCAAGACTTTGCGGATTGCGGGTGAGCCTGACCGCTGCAGCATCTGCACGGTACTCTTTCTCTCGAGAGATGAACATGTTCAGTAATTGACTACATATGTCTATGAAGAATAGCAGTATGAAGATGGGTATCGCGAGGAATCCGGCGGCGAATTCGTCTCTATGTGATTCTCTTTCGAACAGATCAGAACCGCCGGTGCGGCGGATACTCACTGCTTTGTTCAGTCGAGTCAGGGCCTCACTGTACATCCCGAAAAGCGAGCAGGCGATCGTAGTCTCGAGGCAGTCGTTTGATAGGATATGTGCTATTTCGTGGGCAACGACGGCCTGCATTTCATCACGAGTCGCGCGCGAGAGCAGCCCTTCGGTAAGCCCTACGACTTTCCTGCCTCCAATGTCGGCAAGGGCAAAAGCATTCATGGAGCCGGTGGGCATTATGTAACGCTCGACCGCAGCGCCGCCAGCGGCAGTCGTGATTTCATCGACAACGTTGTTGAATGTGTAGTGGTATTTGTCATGCTTATCCGGCGGTTGAGCATTCAGGAGGCTGAGTACTTTCGCAACGACATTCCGGTTCGAATAATACCAGTGAACCATTGCTGCAATGAGGGCAATGACCATTACATAGAGCGTGTCCGCTCCGAACAGATGGAATTCCATTCTCGGTGCGTAAAGCGACTGCCGTAGATAGATGAAGACCTTTGCCACCGATGTAATTACAAATACGGATATGAAGTAAAGAATGACAAGGAAGCCGAAGAGAATGTACACTCTCGATGTCCGATGCCTCTCGATATCCCAGAACGTCGCACTCCTGTGCTTCTGCATAGGTTCAGTTTACTACAATAGAGATTTTTGTCAATAACGGAGGATCGTTAAAGGTATGCCGGTGACTTGGTCCATGTCGTCTGACGTCAAGCAGTGACTGTTCAATGACGCAGGACGTGCCCACTGTACGAAACGGGCTTCGTTACCGCAATACGTTGGACGATCTGTTGGTTACTTTCTCTCCAGATACGCCCTGGTGAAGATTCTGTGCGGCGTTTCGATGTCGAGTTCTACTTCTTCGAGTGACAGTTCTGTGTATGTGTCCTTGCGTAGTTTATTCACCATTCTTATGAGTGTTGGAAATGTATAACCGTCTATACGCTTGAATTCACTGATCGAGACTTCTTTAAGAAGTTTACCGCTTTTTGCGAATAATTCTACCTTCACGGATACGCACATTTCTTTATCGACCCATAGCTTTCTTGAATAGTAATTGACCTCGGGGACCTTTGCCTGCAGTTGCAATACAAAGCACGGCCTGCCGTCGAGCGTATCGGTGCCAATCAGTTCGATGTCGTATAGACTGGTCAGCTTTTCGTTTTCCAGGATGTCGTCATACGAGAAATCGCTACCCATCATACTCTGTCGAAGCATGTGCCCGGCGATCTTTGTTGCTTTCTCAATCGACGGCATGTAAATCCACATTTCGTCTTCTATTTTGAGAAAACGTGTACCTTTATCCCTGGCAGGATAGGTAAATTCCATATACGCATGCGATTTACCTACTGCATAACCGGTGAATCTTTTTTCACGGATCGTACCACCCAGGCTTATCTTCATGGTCGCGTCATAATGGGACGACGTGACCACGGTATTTATGTCCACCCTCTCGAGTATTTCAGAACCGGTCTGTGCAGATGCACAAATGGCTCCAAGGAGGATCAAGAGTAAACGTTTCTTTGTTGTTATCATATTGTTTTCAATGCCTTTGCGGGATTTATTCTAATTGCCCTGCTTATCGGAAGCAGGGCGATGATGATTGTTACCAGCAATCCCATTATGAATGCGGTAGCGACGATGAATGGCGTTGGTGCGAGGTAGATGATCGGTCCGAACGGCATATCGGCCGATGTTGTCGATGAAACCATGGATATATCAATTCCCTTATATTTCAGCCAATAACTTAGCACGGTGCCTATGATGCTTCCCAGAAGGCTGCCAACGGTTCCGATAAAACCCGCTTCAATGACCAGGAGGCCGACGATCGATAGATTGTTCAAGCCGAGGGCCTTCATCATTCCGATCTCTTTGGTCCTCTCAAAGACGATCATGAGCATGGTATTGGCGATCGCTGAACATGCAACGAGTAGTACCACCAGGTAGAAGACAGAATATATTGCTTCGGCCATGTTGACGTAGCGGAGGACAGTATGGAATTGAAAAGGAACTACGGAATAATCGTCGTTAAAGTCTATTGCACGTGCAACCTGTACGGCCTTGCCCGGATCTTTGAGCAGGATGACGATTTCGGTTGCCCTGCCTTCGAGGTCGAGCATGGCTTGGCCGATATCGAGTGGTATGTAGAATATGCTGCGGTCCATGCCTCCGATCCCGGTATGGAAAAGGCCCTTTATTACGAAATTCAAGCCGGTCGGGGAATCATAAGCCGTTCTCGTAATGACTGTGAGCGTGTCACCAACGGTCATGTTGAGTCTTTCGGCCAATCCTTCGCCAAGAATTGCCGCGCGCTCGCCTGATCTGATATAGTCCCCGTCGACGAGCCTTTTCTGTAATCCTGCAATGTTCTGCTCCTTTTCGGGATCTAGTGCATATCCAAGTGCAGGTATGCTGAGTTCCTCCTCACCTAAGAGAACGCCGAATTTTATCCTCGGCGACACGAGTTCGATGTCACCCTGTGGTAGTGATCTGTAGAATTCATCGGACAATGCTATTGACTCTGATAAAGGAATGAGGCGTTCACGCCGCTCGTATTCCTTCGTTGTGATGGTGATGTGTCCTGAGATGAGTTTGATGACGTTTCCACTCATGTTCTCGAGTATGCCTGCTATGTAGCTTCGGGCAAAGATAATGGCGGTAATTGCGAGGGCAACACTTATACCCGAAATTATGCTACGTCTAGTATTACGAAAAAAATTACGGTACGCGAGATTGAATAGCTTCATCAGACATGCCTCAAGGCGTCAACGGGCTCAAGCTTCGTTGCTTTACGCACCGGCCACAGTGTGACCATAACAGAAACGATAATTCCAAACAGGAAGACGTAGAGCATGTTTACGTAGTCAATTTCTCCTTTTATGATGAATTTCATTGGGTATACGATATCCACATTTTCAAACAGGCCACTGAAATCGAGCCCGACTTGAACGAGATATATGGATATGAGCATGCCAATAAGACATCCGAGGGCGCTCCCTAATGCTCCAATGATACCGCCTTCATAGATGAACATTCTGACAATACGTGAATTGCTGAAACCCATTGCCTTGAGGGTCCCGATCTCCGGGATACGTTCCATGACGGCCATAAGCATTGTGTTTATAATGCCGACGGCAGCGATGATCACGACGACGAGGCCTATCATGAACTGCCCGGCGCGTTTGAACCCCGAAATTTCAAATATCGCGGCATTCAATTCTTTCCAGGTGAATACTTCATACTGGGCGCCGATCTCGTCGGATACCTTCTCCTTCAATGGACCCAGAGTTTCCTCATCGATTGCTCTTATGCAAATCTCGGTCACACCTCCTTCTAGTGCCAATAATTCCTGGGCTTCAGCGATCGGGATTATTGCCATGTTTCTGTCGAACAGGGGGTGGCCAGTGTTGAGCAGGCCCGCAACTTCCAGATCGAGCGCATTGTATGTACCGTTTCGGTCCTTTGTAATGATCGTTATATACGATCCGACCTCCAGGCTCATGTCGTTCGCCAAATCCGTGCCAATGAGCACATCACCCGAATTCTTAAGGAATCGGCCTGCCACGACGGAATTGCCTGTTTCGAAGATTCTGCGGTCGTTCTCAATGTCGATGCCCATGCCAAGAACGGGCAATTCATCGATGCCGTTGCTTATGCTTGCTTGAAATTTGACGCGCGGGGTGACACCCTTGATACCTGGAATAGCCTCTATCCTGTCATTGACATACTTTGGGTTTTCGATGATCGTATCGAGGGGGAAAACCCCTTCTTCTCGATAATAGTCTCTGGCAAAGACTTCCAGGTGGCTCGTCTCGAAGTCAATTATGTTCCGTGATGCCATCTTATCGGCTCCGTTCATCATTGTGTTCATGAAGATCATTGATGAAAGACCGACAGAAATGGCCGCCGCCGTGATGATCGTTCTCCTCGTGTGGCGGAATACATTACGCCAGGCTATATTCAACAGTTTCATCGCGGGCCCTTAGGTTTTCGCTTGTCTTCAACGATTCTTCCATCTCTCAGATTGATCGTCCTGCGCGAATAGTCCATGACCAACTGATCGTGCGTCGAAAAGATGAATGTCGTTTCGTGTTTTTCGTTAAGTTCTTGCATGAGCGCCAATATTTCTTTTGCCGTCGTTGAGTCGAGATTAGCCGTAGGCTCGTCGGCAAGGACCATCGTCGGTTCTTTGACAAGGGCTCGGGCAATGGCAACACGCTGCTGCTGTCCTCCACTCATTTCATTGGGCCTGCGGCCGATGAAATCTCCCAGCCCTACCTCCTCGAGGATCGCGACAATCCGTTCTTTTTTCTTTTGCAGTTCTAAGTTGAGAAGTATCAACGGGATCTCGACGTTTTCGTAGGCTGTCAGAACCGGTATCAGGTTGAAGGTTTGAAATACAAAGCCGATTTGAGTCTTCCTCAATTCCGCTTTTCCTTTTGAGCTTAGCTCATTGATGTTCGTACCGTCGATGAGTATCTTGCCTTTTGTAGGCACATCGAGGCATCCGATTATGTTCAGCAGCGTTGTCTTTCCAGATCCGGACGGACCGGCGATGGCAGTGAATTCCCCGTCCTCAATCCTCATATCGATGCCCCGTAACGCGGGGAATAGGACTTTTCCGATTCTGTAATCTTTATATAGATCTCTGGTCTCTATCAAAACGCCCCCTTTCTAAGAAGAGAAATAGATTCATACGGATAATGAAAGGATGCACACTGATAGTTGATTCTATCTGCATCCGTCTTCATCCGTTTGCATCCAAATTCACCTATGGTGAATTAGAAGTAGACCTTTCCCCATACGTATACAGTACCACGGTAAGGGGTTATATTTCTAAATTCACTTCTGGTTGAGCCAAATGCGTAATTAAGTCCGACTGTGACTTCGGCGTTTTCCATTATCGAATAACTGAACTGAGGAATAATGATCGTCCCTCCGTCGATCAGATTGACAATTGAACTGACTGATGGCCTCAAGAAAGGGTTACTGGCAAGACCGATGCTCGCGTACAGGTAATGCCGGGCGAGTGTTTGTCGCTGTCCGGCGATTATCGTCGAATAATCATAGTATGCTGGGTCGTCGGCGCCACTGCCATCGAAGTAATATTCAATCATTGCGTAAATCGATAGTGGGAATGTATAGTCTAGGCCAACAGATGTCCTCGTATAGTCGACCGTATCATTTCGCGTATAACTCATCTCACCCCAGTACCCTGCCACCAGTTCGCCCGTTATTTCTCCACCGGCGATCGTTCGGTTATCGGATGCACAGTGCATGAAGGTCACGCCTATGTCATTGTTTGCAATATTAGTTCCAGCACGAACGCCGACCAGTGCACTGCTTATGTCGCCATCAGGTTTGACCAGGCATCTTATATTACTAAGATGACCGAGTGACACATAGGAGAGCAAAGCGTTTGATCCAGCACGTTCATAGCCGGGTTCGAAATAGTTCGTTCGGTTGAAAATATCTAGAGGACGGAAAACACGTCCGACGCCCCAGTAGAGACGTTGTTTCCCCGCAACGATGCGAGCCCGTTCATCTCCTAGCCATATTGCGAGCCGGGAGATGTTGATGTTGTCGCTAACATAATTGAGCGTTGCGGTATCGAAGGGCACGATCAAATCGAGGGCAAGCTGCACGCCATGATCAGTGTCTGAAGACTTGAGTTCGAGCCAGCCACGGTTGTAGCCCGTGAAATGAGTTGAATCATTCCATATAATATAGGGACGCGTTTCGATATATCCACTGATGTTAACGTCAGCGAAGACGGGCAGTACGAGTAGTATCAGCTGCACTATATAGTATACGTCGGTCGCCGGAATAGTCAATACGAAATCAAACATCAGCGAGAGAGGTTATTGTTGTGATTATTGACACGACGATGTATCTGGTTATCATCCTTGGAGGAGGTGGATGCATACGTTTGCATCTGCTTATGTCGATTTGAAATATAGTTCGGTACTACAATAATGGAGGATTTCTTATGGACTGGGGATTGAAGAATAGACTGTCGAGGATTATTCAGCCAGATACAGGTCGAACTGTGATGCTTGCAGTCGATCACGGTTATTTCTTGGGCCCAACGAGCGGACTTCAAGTGCTCGCCAGGACCGTACGCCCATTGATCCCTTATGCAGATTCCCTCATGTTGACGCGTGGTGCTCTTCGAACATCCGTTCCGGCAGACGTCGGCATTCCCATAGTCCTGCGCGTGTCGGGCGGTACGAGCATACTGCGTGATGACCTCTCTAACGAGGATATCACAACATCGATGAAGGAGGCCCTGAAACTCAACGCCTGTGCTGTTGCGATCTCAATTTTCGTTGGGTCGGCACACGAGAAGGAGACGCTCACCAATCTGGCAAAACTGGTGAGCGAGGGTGAAGATTATGGAATACCTGTTTTGGCGGTGACCGCAGTCGGCAGAGAAATGACACGGGATGCGCAGTACCTTTCACTGTGCTGCCGCATTGCTGCAGAAATGGGGGCGCATCTTGTGAAGACATATTACTGCGACGACTTCCAGAAAGTGGTGGAAACGTGCCCGATACCGGTCGTCATTGCAGGAGGCAAGAAGACGCCGGAGAAGGATGCTCTCAAGCTCGCACACGATGCGGTTAAACATGGCGCGGTCGGAGTAGATATGGGTAGGAATATTTTCCAGAGCGACAACCCTGTCGGGATGATAAAGGCAGTACGGGCGATCGTTCACGACAACGCTGCAGTGGACAAAGCATACGGTTTTTACAAAGACAGTGCGACGGGCTGACGGTTACGAAAATTGCTTGTTGGAACTGCAATGGTAGTTTCTGCAAAGAAGTGCGACTCGGTTTGATTCATCGAAACGGGATTCGTTGCCTTGAAAGATTGACGTGATTTTCTCAAAATGAGAGTAGCTGTTTATTACAATAACAAGGATATCAGGATCGAAGAGAGACCGATACCCAGAATCGGCCCGAATGAGATATTGGTTAAAATCATCGCGAGCGGCATTTGCGGGAGTGATGTAATGGAGTGGTACCGGATAGAAACGGCACCGAGGGTTCTGGGACATGAAGTTGCAGGCGAGATCGTAGAAGCCGGAGCAGAAGCCAAAGGTTTCCGCGTTGGCGATCGTGTTTTTGTTTCACATCACGTTCCGTGCAATGAATGCCGCTATTGCCGGCGCGGTTACCATACAGCGTGCGCAACATTGCGCTCGACCAATTACGATCCGGGCGGGTTCGCCGAGTTCGTGCGTGTCCCCGAAATAAATGTTCGCAGCGGGACATTCATTCTGCCTGATGGAGTGACATTCGATGAAGGGACATTCATCGAACCCCTCGGTTGTGTTGTCCGGGGGCAGAGGGTGGCCGGCATCGAACCGGAGCATTCCGTTCTTGTGCTCGGCTCAGGTATTGCCGGATTAATGCACATTCATCTGGCAAAGATAATGGGAGTGAACAAGGTGTTCGCTACGGACATCAGCGATTACCGGATGAAGGCGGCCAGCGAATTCGGCGCCGATGTTGTGATCAACGCGGATGATAATGTCACGGACGTATTGAAAGATGCCAATGGCGGCCGTCTGGCCGACGTAGTCATCGTCTGCACAGGCGCCATGCCCGCCTTTAAACAGGCATTTCAGACTGTAGATTGCGGAGGCACTATATTGATGTTTGCGCCGACTGCACCTGATGTGATGGTGCCGCTTCCACTTTACGATGTCTATTTCAGAAGTGCAAAAATCGTTTTTTCTTATGCCGCCGTGAACGAAGATATCACGGAAGCCATTGCATTACTGAGAAAGAAGGTTTTCAACGCACCGGGGATGGTCACTCATTCCTTCGGCCTTCAGGACATTCAAAAAGGATTTGATCTCGTTGCGCGGGCCGACCGGTCGATCAAGGTGATCATAAAACCTCAGGACTAGCCGCCGAGTGCGTTACTTTGCCTGGTCTTCTCTGGCACCCAGTATCTTCTTAATGAGGTGTCCGGTCATGATCTTATTGAGATGCTCAAAGCCGGGACAATCCTCCAGGTCTTTTCCTTTTATGTCTGTGTAGTACAGTTCATCCGTTTCTGCCCTTTTCTTCTCGACCTTTACCGCGTAGTCGGCGTCGAAGATGGTCATGAATTCACGGACAGGCATGGCAAAAATCCCCTTTTCCGAATACATCGAGATCAACTTATCGATCTCTCTGCGGTTCTGCGACAGATGCTCGATCTCCTTCTCTATTTCGGTACGGGAACTCGTTACCCTGCCGAACATGTTCTGCATTTCTTCGGGTTCTTCTATCTCTTTGAGCTTCTCTGCACCTTTTTGAAGGATCCCTTCGAGTATGGTGATCGCTTGCTGAATTTTCTGTTTAGCCTCGGCAAGACACATCAGGTACTTCTCGATCACCTGGAAAGAGGGTATTTTCTCAAGGTTATCATAGAACAATTGGCCGTATGGTTTACAGAAAGGTCCTTTCTTGGTATCTTCTATATCATCCAGCACCACGTTTCCTCCTTCTACCTTACGAATGCTTTCCGCCCCGCATAGCGAGCGTTTGCCGCGAGTTCTTCCTCGATTTGCAGTAATCGGTTGTATTTTGCAATTCGTTCGCCCCGA
>CP070795.1:1259985-1266027 GCA_020343455.1 Caldifarciminota bacterium | reverse complement strand
TTGCTCGTAGCGTATCGGTGGAGGGCGAGCTGGGCGTCTTCCCTAGCCATACCCTCTCCGTCATCATTGACCAGGCATTTATCTTTACCGCCATTCGCTATTTCTATTTCGACCCTACTTGACCGGGCATCAAGTGAATTCTCAAGTAGTTCTTTGATCACTGAAGCGGGCCGAGTGATGACTTCGCCGGCTGCAATCTTACCACGCACCTGAGCGGAAAGTACATGAATCCGCGGCATTTTCTATTCTAACGAAGAATGAACGGAAGTCAAGAAAGAGGAGGTATTAGGCATAAAAAAAAGGCCCAACCGGGTCAAACCCGGCCAAGCCTTCTAAATGGTGGCTCTTCCCTTTTCCCTATATCACATCACTAAGGGGAGCCTCTTTATTGTATGGACAATGAGCTGTGCAGCACGTTCAATATCCTTCAGCGACACGATCTCCACTGGCGTGTGCATGTATCGTACCGGAATATTCACAATGCACGTGGGAATTCCTTCCCGAGCAAAGGCAATGTCATCGGCATCGGTTGCAGTGGCGCTCGGAACTGGCTGTATTTGGTATGCAATTTCGAGACTCTTGGCAGTATCGCAGAGCAGTTCAAATAGTCTCGCGGGCACGGTAGCCCCCCGGACAATGGCTGGCCCTTTGTTGAGCGGAAAATATTCGTGTTCCTTGAGATCCGGATGCTCACCGTGAGTGACATCAACGACGATTGCATAATCGATCGGTAAACGAAAGGCATGTATCCTTGCGCCGAGCCCTGTATATTCTTCCTGGCTGGTCGCGACAAAATAAACATCTGGTCCGGGCACTGCCTTCACTAATTCTCTCATCACTGACAGCCCGCAGGCGACACTCGCACGGTTGTCGAGTGACTTTCCCGCTCGCAGGTCACCCGCCATCTTTCCGTATTTCCCGGCGAAACAGATGTAGTCGCCCAAGCGTACATTCCTCTTCACCATTGAAGGAATCAATCCGATATCGATGAAAAGATCTTCAGACCGGGGCACCACTTCCCGTTCTTCCTTACCGACAAGGTGCGGAGGTTTGACCGCCACATAACCTGTATGCCTCTTCCTGCCAAGAACGGTCACCTCCTGGCCTGGAAGTATGCGAACATCGGCCCCACCGATCTCACTGAAATATATCCGACCGGCATCATCGATTCGGCTAACCATGAAGCCTATTTCATCGGCATGACATGCCAGCATGACCGCTCCAGTACCGTTGCCTTCCAGATGGGCTGTGATGCTACCGTCTTTCTCGATACCTGCTGGTACCCTCTCTTCATTGAGAATCCCTTCGATGACTTTGGACACATCTCCGGCATAACCAATGCCGATCGCACAGCTCAGTCGTTCTAGAACTATATCGAGATAATCCATCAACGAGATCTCCTGGACGTTGATCGCGCGTGACCGGACGATGTCATGCCGGTCGAACCGTCTTCCAGACTGCAAAAAACCAGGCTCCCTTTATCCGAAGAGATCATCGTGAGCACCCTTGCATTGACGACATGATTCACATACTTTGCTGCATTCTCGACAACGATCTTGACGCCTTCGATGTAACCTATTCCTTCATTCGCCCGCAATCCTTTTTTCAAGATCCTCACAGTTATCAAACGGTGCGGTGTGAATATCGGTGTGCACGCACGGTAGAGATCTCTCACATCGATCACCTTCACCGTAGGGTACGATTTGGCGTGCCGACAGAGTTCGTCGGATGCCGTAAACACTTTCGCCTTTTTCTTCTGGGCGACGTTCAACACGCATACTTCTTCGATCAAACCCTTGCTCTTATCAGCAACGAACTCTACCGGGAAACTGCCACCAAGCGATGAAAGTACTTTGTCACTGTTAGCACCGATAACCTTCTGGACTATTGCCTGAACACGTTGCGGAACGAGGACTTTGCCCTCGAAAAATTTCTTGTTGAATAACTGTATGATCCGGCCGTCAAGAATACTCGAAGAATCCAAGACATATCTATCCTCGCGTTTAAAAAACACCATTTTTCCTCCTAATCTTTTTTAAATTAGAGCCCCAGCGCGATCTTTACAGCCTCTCTGACTTCATTCACGGCCACTATCTCCAGCGATAGCTTGCCGGGCCCGCGCTTGCTTTTTTGCGGAATGATCGCCGTTGTGAAACCGAGTTTTTCGGCTTCTCTCAATCTGGATTCGACGCCGAAAACGGGCCTCACCTCCCCGCCGAGTCCTACTTCTCCTAAAACGACGGTACCCCTTTCTATTGCTTTATTCTTAACCGATGACGCAATAGCCAGGATCAATCCCAAATCGCATGATGGCTCCATGACTCTTATACCTCCGACAACATTTACAAAACAATCCATTCCATGCACACCGATTCCTGCGCGCCTCTCCAGTACCGCGAGCAGCATGGCGAGTCGTTTATAATCGATACCCGTTGCCACGCGCTGAGGATAGTTGAAAGATGCAGGACAGGTCAGTGCCTGGACTTCAACGAGCAAAGGCCGCGTGCCCTCCATGACCGACGTTACTGCCGAACCCGACGCCGTCGAATCGGAGATGAAGAGGCTGGACGGATTCTCAACTCCTTCCAGGCCGTTTTCGGTCATTTCAAAAACGCCGATCTCGTTCGTCGAACCAAAACGATTCTTGATCGCCCTGAGAATTCGGTATTGCTGCGTCTTCTCTCCTTCGAAATAAAGTACGGTATCGACAATATGCTCCAGCGTCTTGGGGCCGGCGATGACCCCGAACTTTGTCACGTGTCCGATCAAGACAGTCGTAATATCCCTTTCCTTCGCGAAACGCATGAGATCACCACCGCACTCCCTCACCTGTGCCACTGATCCCGGCGCAGAGGTAAGGCTCGATTTGTATACTGTCTGTATCGAATCAATGACCATCAGCGTGGGTTTCAGGTCACCTGCCGCCGCGAGGATACTGTCGAGATCGGTCTCCGAAAGGACATCGATACCGCTATTGACGCTGCCAAGACGCTCAGCGCGTATCCTGATTTGATAAGGCGATTCCTCACCGCTCGCATACAAAATGCGACCATTGTTACGGGCGATCAGGGACGATATCTGCAACATCAACGTCGACTTGCCAATTCCCGGATCCCCTCCCAGCAGTATGAGAGACCCCTTCACGAATCCACCACCAAGGACGCGGTCGAGTTCTGCAATGCCGATGCTGTGACGATCTCTCGCAGCAAAGGGAATGTCATTAAGGGATACGGGGATTGCGCCATTGACCTTTCTACGTTCCTTTTTCTTCTCGATCCGCTCCTCTACCATAGAATTGTAAGTACCGCATTCCGGGCAGCGCCCTATCCACTTCGGCGCAAATGCCCCGCATGTTTGGCAGACAAATCTTGTTTTCATGCCCCCGCGTATTCTATGGTCGAACGATCAGAATACTTTTATGTTTATGTATTTACTAGGATTCTCGTTGATGTCCTGTATCAAAGCCTTCAGCGCAAGATTGGTTTCTCTCAACTCCTGGTACAGTTCATCGGATGTCAGTAACTGACCGACAGTACCGTCACTCTTGATCAAGGAAGATAGTGAATCGATTCTCGCAACCAGCACATCGAGTTTATCCACAGGGCCTTCGAACATCTTCAGCAAACGGTCTATGCTCCTGCTCAGATCAGCAGAGAGCCTGCGCACAGCTCCATCCAGGTCAGGCATCTTGAGCGCCCCGAATCTCTGCATCAGGCTATCGATCTGCGCAGCCAGCGATTCGAGTTCGAGTGAACCTCCAGTACCGCGATAAACCTCAGGAATATCGTCACCACTGCCTGGAGTCACTTTCACATATTTATCAGCTCCGATATAGCTGACAGCGCGAATCGTGATCTCTGAATCATCAGGGAGTATAACCTCACGGTCCATTGCCAGGATAACATCGACGTGATCAACGTCGATCCTCAGTGATTTTACCTTTCCCTTTTCTATCCCAAATACGAGAACAGGATCACCTATTTTCAAACCTTCGACATCATCGAAGTACACCCTGATATCATACGTATTACTGAAGAATATCTTTCCCGACAACCAGGTGTAGAGCATGATGAAAATGACCACACCCAGGATCACAAAGACACCAACGAGAGATTGTCTGACACCTTTAGTCATATAGTTCCTTTTCAATCTTAGTCAACTTATTGATGCGTCCTCTCTTGAGCATGTATATCTGATCACCCACTGCTCTCGCCGTCTGGAGATCATGGGTCACGACGATACCGCTGTTCGCATATCTGCTCTTGAGATCCTTCATTAGATCGACGACCTTGTCGGTCATGATTGGATCCAGCCCGGTCGTCGGCTCGTCATAGAATAGGTACTTGGGTTTGAGCGCAAGCGCCCGGGCCATGGCGACGAGGCGCTTCATTCCGCCGGAGAGGGATTCCGGATATTGACCAACCTTGCCTGCCATGCCCACCACTTCGAGTAAATGGCAGACGCGCTCCCTTATTTCCTTAGAAGACATTGCGGTATGCTCGCGCAAGGGTAAAGATATGTTTTCGGCAACATTCATCGAATCGAAAAGAGCGGTACCTTGAAAGACAAAGCCGACCTGCTTCCTAATTTCGTAAACTTCACTCTCTGTTGCTGTTTGTATCGATTTACCATCAAAAAGGACCTCGCCGTTGTCAACCGGTAGCAGACCCAGCATCGACTTCAAAAGAACGCTCTTCCCTGTCCCTGAAGGGCCGAGGACGACAACAAGATTTCCTTCGTCGATACAGAAATTGACGTCGTCAAGGACAACGAGTGAATCAAACGATTTAGACAGATTCTTTATTTCAATCATCCAAATATCACCAGGGCAACGAGGAAATCAAGCGTCAGTATGAGGATCGAAGCAGTGACAACTGCATAGGTCGCGGCCCTGCCCACCTCACGCGCGCCGCCCCGCACATTGAACCCGAAATAACAGCCGGATGTCGCAATGACGACTGCAAAGAACAGTGATTTCACCAAGCCGCCGAAGAAATCTTTTGCATAGAAGAAATGCGTCAGTCCATAATTGAACACGTCGAATGGCACGCGCAGGAAATAGTGAGCGTACGCGCCGCTGACGAGCAGTGCATCGACCTCGGCGATCACCGTCAGTACGGGCAAAGCGATGAAGGTACCGATGATCCGGGGCAAACTCAGGAACCGGTACGGATTGATCGCCATTATATCGAGCGCATCGATCTGCTCCGTAACCCTCATCGTACCTATTTCAGCTGCCATCGATGAAGCACATCTTCCACTCACCATCAGCGCGGTGAGGATCGGACCGAGTTCGATCATCACCATGCGTCCGACCGTCATGCCGATGATGTATCGCGGCACTGTACCAGCTACCTGGTATGAGGTTTGGACTATGGACACCAGACCGACAAAAGCTGCGATGATAAGAATTATCGGCAGCGAACCGATACCCACTTCATAGACCTGATGGATTATCCGATATCTCGTCTCTTTAAGTTGCCATCGAATGAAGACACTACGAAAAAAAAACGACGAAAAATCTCCGATCGCACTAAAAAGGTTCACCCTGTTCCTCAACGAGCTCTTCTTCCCGCAGCGTCATATTGGCGAATTGCGTGTATTCGTTGAAGAAACCCAATTCGATCAAGCCAGTAGGACCGTTGCGCTGCTTGGCAACATTGATCTCCGCGATGCCTTTCTTTTCAGTCTGTGGGTCGTAAACCTCATCACGGTAAATGAAGACGACGACATCCGCATCCTGTTCGATCGCCCCGCTTTCGCGCAAGTCAGCCAAGATCGGACGCTTGTGTTCGCGATGTTCGGGCATCCTTGATAACTGCGAGACGACGACCAGAGGGCAGTCCAATTCTTTCGCCAGGGCTTTTACTGACCTCGATATTTCCGAAATCTCTTGTTGGCGGGAAACGGCGCGGGCAGAGCGTGATCCTTCGAGAAGCTGAAGATAGTCGATGATCAGCAATTCGACGTTGTAGTCTGCTTTCAAGCGCCTTGACTTAGCCTTGAGTTCATATATCGAAAGCTGTGCTGAATCATCGATGA
>CP070795.1:1246929-1259885 GCA_020343455.1 Caldifarciminota bacterium | reverse complement strand
CATCGGTATGTCGGAATACCAGCCGGTGGTGAGCAATGCTAGCGAGGCAGGCAGGAGTCAGAACCGCAGGATCGAGGTAACTCTGCTGCCCGAGCCTGCCGGGGTGGCAGCGCCGACCACGAAGTAGGGTCGTCCGGCAGTGTGGATACTATCTTCTCGATTGTGACCCGTACATTTCGTGGCGTTGTTTGTGATCTCTTCATGCACCTGATTATTTCCAGAGAACGACCACTTGCGCTCACCGGACATTGGAATTTTGATTAAAGATAGTCGGCGCTGATCAACACTAAATCCCATAATGTGAATTGAGAGCGTCGGCCCGGCGCAGGCATTTGTGACAGGCGTTGTGAGTGATATGTGACGCTAATGAATATATTCAATAGAGATTTTGGACTGTAAAAGGAGGAAGCGTGAGAAGTAGAACGATGCTCATATTGGTACTGGCTGTGGTGATCCCGGTGGTTCTCTCAGCACAGATCGAAAAGTGGGTATATACTTACAACGGCGACCTTGATAATACGGATATTGCCTATGCGCTGGCGTGCGGGTCGGAAGGGAACATCTACGTAGCTGGAAGAAGCGCCAACTTCGGTACGAGTAGTGATTTCCTTTTGGTCAGTCTCACGGATGGAGGTGATACAAACTGGGTCTACAAGTATAATCCTGCCAATCTTGAGGATATTGCTCTTTCCGTGGTATATGGACAGGATGGCAACATTTATGCGGCCGGTATGAGTTCGGCCCCCCTTACATATTCCGATTTCACAGTGTTGAGCGTGACGACCTCAGGCGACACCAACTGGACTTACCTGCATGATGGACCGAACACCATCGAAGATTATGATGTTGCGCGTACAATTACATATGGATTGGATGGAAACATCTATGTCGGAGGAAATTCGATGGCTAATCTTACCGGGGGTGATTTCTTCGTTGTCAGCCTCAATGGCAGCGGTATTGCCAACTGGACATATCGGTATGGCGGCATTGAATACCTGGGCGGTGCGGCTAATTCAATCGTATTTGGTGCGGATAGTAACATCTATGCTGCCGGTCATAGTTTTCATATTGGTACCCGCCGTGATTTTGTAGTGCTGAGTCTGACAACCACGGGAGATACGAACTGGACGTATCGCTATGACGGAGCTTTGAATGCCGACGAAGCGAATTCGGTCACGTATGGTCTTGATGGTAATATCTATGCTGCCGGGTATTCGACGTGGATCGACTCGTGCCGGTATTTCACTGTCATAAGTTTGTCCGATGATGGCGAAGAGAACTGGGTATTTAGATGCAAGGGCGGTACGACGGATTTTCCCTATGGTACGAGTGCGGTTGTCTATGGTTTGGATAACAACATATACGCAGCGGGCAGATGTTCGGCGTCGGGTGGGTCGGATGATTTCTTCGTAGTAAGCCTGAGCACTGCGGGCGATACAAACTGGACGTACCAGCTCGACGGATCGTCAGGGAATGATGACTTCGCCGTGGCGCTCGCCTATGGTTCAGACGGCAACATTTATGCTTGCGGTATGGTCAACAATACAGGGAGCGCACAGGATTTCACGGTTGTAAGTCTTGATGGAAGCGGTACTGACAATTGGATCTACTACTATACGGCTGAGGCGTCGTATCCTCTATGGGACAGAGCGTATGCAATCGACTTTGGTCTGGATGGTAGTGTTTACGCGGCAGGTTCCAGCTACTTTATCGAAACGAGATATGACTTTACGGTGATAAGCCTCGATCCGACCACGGGTGTCGAAGAGACGAATGATCTGATAACAGAATCGATCAGAATACAGGCGGCGCCAAATCCGTTTTCGAAGCTGACGGCAATCAGCTTTGGCATAGAGCATAACGCAGAGAACATGGAGCTCAATATCTACGATGCAAGCGGGCGGTTGGTCAATTGCCTTTATCGTGGATCAAGCACCGAGAATCAAGAATGGGTCATTGAGTGGGACGGCACAGACGCCAGCGGTAACAGGTTGCCGGGTGGAGTATATTTTGCAGGATTCCGGTGTGGGAATGAAACAACAATTGGGAAATTGCTGTTGGTAAGGTGATGCTTTAACATGGAAAGATACGGGGAGCCACGCTGGTGCGTGACTCCCCTCTTTTTTCATTCACAGGCGTAAGAAGTCTTCCGGGGAGGGATTCTCTGTGTCAACGTGGCTATAGGTTGGCAAACCATTATTTGTTAACACTTAAGTCTAATAAAACACTTGACATTGCAGCGAATATGTGTATGATTTCACAATAACTATTGAATGAGGTGATTGAATGAGACAATGCATACTTCTTCTGTTTGTCTTATTTGGCTCCAGTTTTGCACAGGAGATCGGCGCCCGATATTTGATCGTTACGCCTGATGATTTATTCGGCGTGATCCAGCCCCTTGCGCAGTGGAAGAACAGAACGGGATTGAGGACAAAGGTCGTTAAGTTATCGCAGATCGGATCCTCATCTGCTGCTATCAAGGCCTACGTCGACAATGCGTATAATACCTGGCCGATCCAGCCCGAATATCTCCTGCTGGTGGGTGCCCCCAATTACATACCTTTCTTCTATTTCTCGGCAGGCAGCTGCTATTCGGACAATTATTACACCAACATGGATGCGGATATCTACAACGAAATATTGTCCGGCCGTTTGAATGTACACAATATTACGGAAGCACAAACCATGGTGAATAAGATCCTCTCCTATGAGAAGACACCGGATCTTGAGGATTCACTCTGGTTCATAAATGCATGTCTGATCGTCAATGAAGATTACAGTACTTATCCTCCACCGCCTTACAGTGATGATTCGATCTACTGGAGTGACATCCGGCACGCAAAAAGTTGGATGTTGGCACATGATTACAACACAATTGACACGCTTTCTGACCTGCTCGGCAACAGTGCGAGCACTGTCATCAACCGGGTGAATTCTGGAAGGGCTTTCGTTCTCTACCGGGGGAGCGCTACGAATGTCTGGTATTATCCTTTCTCTCTTGATCCGAACGTGACCCAGAACGGGAGCAAACTGCCGATCGTGCTTTCCATAACCTGTGGCACGCTCAGTGGAAGCTCTTCACCGACGACGTCGGAGAAATGGGCTTATACGGGCACGGCCACCTTACCGAGGGGCGCCGCAGGCTACTTCGCGACGACGACGAGCGGCAGCAATATTTCCCCTCTGAGGAGCGCGGTGTGCAAAGGTTTTTTCAATGCCCTGTTCGGCGAGAAGAAGCAAACATTCGGCGAGGCGTGCGAAGGTGGACGATTGAATGTCTACAATATGTATTCATCGTCGAGTGAATATAGAGGATTCACGACAATCGGTGATCCGTCAATGAGAATCTGGACCGCGATTCCCAAACGGCTGGATGTGTATCACGATTCCGCCTTGACGGTGGATGCTGAATCGCTGCGCGTCGATGTGCTCTGCAATGATGCGCCGGTTGATTCCGCACTGGTGTGTGTGCTGATCGATACCACCGTGTATGAATACGGCTATACCGAGAACAATGGTCAGATTATCTTAAGATTTGATACGCTTGTGCAGGGCAGTATGCATATCACGGTGACCGCCGACAATAAGATCCCCTATCTCAATTCGATTCCGGTCGGCGGGACCGGTGTCAGCGAGATGACTCCTGCGGTCGAGGAAATCAGATCGTACGTTGAAGTTTCGCCAAATCCGTTTACGAAACTGGCGACGGTCAGCTTTGGCATAGGGCACGGAGCAGAGCGCATGGAGATCAATATCTTCGATGCTAGCGGCCGTTTGGTAAAATCATTTTATCATGGATCGGGCATCGTGAATCGTGAATCAGTCGTTTCGTGGAACGGTCGAGATGACCATGACAGGCAGTTGCCCGCCGGTGTATATTTTGTGCGACTCACTGCAAACGATGAGGTGAACAGCGTACCGGTCTTGCTTGTTAGATAAAGGTAAATCGCGCCACCGGTACGGTATTTACGTCAGTTTTACATTAAACCCGATCTGCAGCAGCTTATAAGTGCCGAATCTTTTCGACGCCGACTTGAATGTAACCGTTTTGGGAAGATTCTGCATGATTTCTTCCGCCTGTTCTCGTGGAAAACCGCTTTTTTCAAGAAGCTTAATGCCGTCTTCCGTCGACACCTTGCAATTCTCTATCTTAAGACGCAATTTAGCTGGCATCACTTCTCCTTTCCTTAGTTCCGCGTCACTCTCCAAAAATGATCTTATCTCTAAGAACAATGCTACAAAAGCAATATTGTTGCCGATTCTGCCCTTTCTTATTATAACTGATTTATCCTCACTGTCAACTGTGCCGGCGTGGTCCGGTCTTAAACATTCGGGGGTTCGAAATTACGGAGACATTTACCAAAATTTCTTGCCCCGGATGAACTGTTTGACCCCTTTCCTTTTAATAATTCTGAGGTTCTTGATGTGTGCGTCATCGTGCACTGCCTTCAAGAAATCGAGCTTCTGACACTGCTCGAAAGTCTCACATTCCCAGCACCCCATAATCCCTTTCCTTGCACAGCAATTCCTGATCTTACAGACGGGCGCTCCGCCGCCGTTGCGGCACGTACGCTTGCACCTTAGCTTTACCATCATGCCAAGGAGTTCATAGGTCTTATCGTAGTTCCGGTATTGCTTGAAGAATTTGCCGATCACACCTGCGAAGCGGTCGAATTTCGACCGGCGTAGCTCCTTGCGCAGGTCACGTGAGAGGTCTGCGATCCTACCTTTATATATGAAACAGTCGCCGCAATAAAGTCCGCAGTAGGCGATAGAATGGATGCTTTTCCGCATTTCTATGTTTTCCTCTCGTTACCTTTGTTACTATTTGCTGGCTAGTGGTGATCGATAATCCTCAGCCTTCCAATTGCTCCGGTTACTTGATCTTGACGATCTTCTCTGGTTGAAAACCGTCAACGTAGACGAAATAAACACCTTCTTCCAGATCCGTGCCGACTATGTTGCTCGTTTGTCTTGCAGTAAGTCTGCCAGTTACGTCGAAGATTCGTATCTCGGTCGATGAATCTATCCCTCTTATTTCTGTACTGCGCAAGAACGGATTCGGACTGATCGCAAGGCGAGAATGGGGTGCCGTTCCAGCCGGTGTTTCTGTAATACCCACTGCCTCATCGAGTACTGCAATAGTAGGTTGATTCATGGCAGTCCAGGCGATCGGTTCTGCCGGTGTGGTAGCGGCCACGTCTCCGGCTGCACGATAGTAGATCGTGTCTATGCCATCGAAAACTGGATGCGCCGCAAAATTAGAGAAATATAGGTCGTTTGGCGCGAGATTGCTGATTCCCGCTGTCATGTGGAACGCATTGGCGATGGGATTGATGTTGGCATTTGGACAACCCAGATTGTCACCCATGATCAGAATACCGCCCGTTTCGGAGAGCCAGTCGAATACATTGTCGATGAACGGCACGTTGTCTGAGTAGGGAAGATACGTATTCTCGCAGAAATTCATGTCGCCGGTCAGCAGCACCCTCTGGTTGTCTTGATCATAGAAGCTGACGAGCGAATCCACCTCTTCTGGAGTATAAGCGCCGTTCCAACTATTGGCGAGGTTGATGAGCACTACGTCATACTGCATGAGATCCACGGTGTGTACGCCGGTACCGCAATAATCAACGGTGTAGCCGCTGTCGGCAAGATTTGCGAGAAGGGATGAATAGCGGATAGAGGGGACATAGTTGAGGTATGTGCCGTGGGTAGTATCCCATAAGACGCTGTGCTGCCTCAGCGATCCGGCTATCGGCGTTGCCACTTTATCGTGAAATTCAATGGCGGGGGAGCCAGTTGTCACATCGTTCGGCATTGCGTCAGCATGCAGAATATGCATGACACAGAAAAACGCAACTAAGACAATAAGCACAATGCTTTGACGATCCATACTTTCCTCCTTTACCGAGCAGAATTATACCTGATACCTCTCATGAACACCTATGTCTTGCTCCACAGCCCCATGATATTGCCTGAGGGGTCTGTGAATAGACCGTAGAAACCGAATTCGGGCGAAATTGCGGTTTTCTCCTTTACTTTTCTACCGCCGGCTGATTCGATTTCACCCAGTTTTTTTGCAATATCTTCCACCTCAATATAGAGGATGACGCCGTTGTCAGACGGTTTGCTGTCCTTGGTCAAACCGCCGCTTTGGTCGTCGCCAGTTGTAAACATGACATAGTCCGGCATATCCTCCGCCATTTTCCAACCGAACAGCTTTCCGTAAAAATCCTTTGATTTTTGGGAATCTGTCGTTGGTATCTCTATGTGGGCAAATCCATACATGGTTCCTCCTTTCCAGCATAGTATAACACGCGGGGGCGCGTGTTGTCAAGCAAAAGCAGAAGGGGACAGGCATAAACTTTTAACATTTTGCCAGTGCGTTGGAACTTCACCTCGTAATTTCATTCGATGTCAAAACAGAAAAGTCAAAAGTTTATACCTGTCCCCACGTGTATTGACAGGGGGAAGCGGATTTATACACTATCACATATTCAGTATACACGGGGAGGAAGGATGAAGAAGCTATGGCTGTACCTGTTGGTGATCTGTATCGTTGGGATGAACTGTGGTGGCGAACAGTATACGAGGTTGAATCTTGTCTTCGGCGAGCAACCTGAGGGTGGTAGGGATGTCACAGAAATCAGATGTTATGTTGTTGGCCGTCTGGAGGGAGGCTCTACACCGATACAAGCAACGCTGCAGGCATGGTGGGCTGATGAGATCGGCGTCGATGATACATTGTACGCATATGATACGTGGACATTCAGGTATGATGACGTATTCGAAGAACTTCGGATCATACTGCAGACACCGCCGGGTTATGTCTGGATCGGGCATTTCTGGTTCAACTGTTACTGGACTGACGGGGACGGTACATACAACGAGATATTTAGCGACACCGCCTACTGCTATCAGTGAGGTGCTAAAGAGTTAGCCAAGGTATCGGCGAGACCAGCCGACGCGTCGAACTGCGAAGATAGTAACATCGCTGTAATCTTTCTTTTATCATTGTAATCATGTGGGCCAAGGTCTTCCAGGTCGCCTTGACAGGCCATTATGTCAGCCTATAATAATTCAGATGAATACGCTGGTTTTTCTGCTCTTGATCATTGGTCAGCATGATTTTACGATCGGCAGGTTGAAATACGGCGGCGGTGGCGACTGGTACGCGAACCCGTCATCGCTTACGAACCTACTCGCTGCGGTCAACGAGCGGACAAGCATCAGGGCTGCGCCACGCGAAGAGGTCGTTGAGATCACCGACCCCAGATTATTTGAACACCCATACCTTTACATGACCGGCCACGGCAACGTGCATTTTACCGACGATGAAGTGAAGGTGCTGCGCGGATTTTTTGCAGCAGGCGGATTCCTCCACGCGGATGATAACTACGGGATGGATTCTACTTTCCGCCGCGAGATCGCAAGAATCTTTCCTGAATCGCCGCTCGTCGAATTGCCTTTCGACCATCCGATATACGGGTCTTTTTACGAATTCGATAAGGGATTGCCAAAGATCCATGAGCACGACGGAAATGCGGCCCAGGGTTTGGGGATTTTTTACAATGATAGGCTGGTCGTCTTTTACACGTACGAATGCGATCTCGGCGACGGCTGGGAGGACCCGGATGTGCACAACGATCCGCCGGAAACGAGGGAACAAGCCATTCAAATGGGCATCAATATCATAATGCACTATCTCACCAATTAGTATGCGTAATTTCGACATCATTTTACGCGCTGCAAGAAGGTACGCGAGAAAACAGAGCATCGTTGACTTTTTGGCTCTTCTGATCTTTGTATGTGCGGCGGTTGTCGTGTCACTCACGGTTGCCTTGTTTCTTTTAAAATCGCCTCTTTATGGTCTGATCGGCGTGATACCTCTCTTATTCTTTCGCCCCGGGAAGGTCCTCGATCGTGCCCGTCAACTTCAGAAAAAGGCCGGCTTAAAGGACGAGATCGTTAGCAGCCTGCAGCTCGCTCAAATTCCCGAAGGGAGCAAGGAGAATTATTCGCGAGAACTTATCCAGGCTTTCATCGATGAAACCGCAATAAAGATCAGGGGCATGAAAGTGGAGGAGTACGTGAGCTACGGCGGTGCCGCAGCTGCAGCAAAGTACCTCCTCGTTGCGCTCGGGTTCGCTTTGATCTTTCCGGCCTCTTTCCCGCAGCGCTTCTGGTACTCGCTAAACCACCGGATCGAATACCGTGTGTCTCCTGGAAGCGCAGAATACCCCAAGGACACACAGGCCGATATCTCGCTGCAGTTATGGGGTGTCTATGTTCCGAAGTACATAGAGCTCAAACTAAGTACTGCACAGAAGACAGACAGACAAAAGCTCCGCGTGAATGAGGGCATCGCGAGAACGAATGTCACAATCTCGGAAACCGTTGCGTATCGCTTTTCGTTCCTCGAGTACGAGACCGAAACGTATGAACTGTTTCCACTTGAGCCGTTGCGTATCGAAAACCTCACGTTCCGGCTACGATATCCAGCCCGTACAGGCATGTCCGATGATACCGTGACCGGCCGACAGTTGGTCGCGCCATCCCAGACCGTTGTGTACATGGAGGGGAGGGTTTCGGAGGAGTTGAGGTCAGCGCGGTTTGAATATGGCGACACACTCGATCTGGATCATGAAGGCAGGAATTTCCGCGGTCGATTCACGGTAAAAGAGAGCGGTACTGCATTGCTGAGCCTATCCGGGCGCAGCTCGTTGCAAGAGCAGATCAGGATCTATTCGATACCGGACCTGGCACCGGTCGTCGACATATTCTACCCGGGCACAGACGTGAATCTGCCGCGCGATATGAAGCTCGAGATCGGCGTCCGCTGCAGCGATGATTACGGTTTGTCCGGAGGTTTCTTCTACTACACTTTTGATAAGGAATTCGTGACGTCCATCGCAGTTGGATCAGGTGTTTTCGAAGATACGGTTGTTTTCAATTGGGATCTTTCTGAGTTGGGCATGTTGCCGGGTGATGAAGTTACATACTACGCGGTGATCCGTGACAACAGCGGACAGATGACCAGAAGCAGCAGTTACCGCGTGTACTTCCCGACGATGGAGCAGATGTATGATGAGGTAAGTGAAAAGGAAACCATGCTACAGACCGACATCGCACGGATGCAGTCCGAACACGGAAACCAAATGAAGGAGACGGCGCGGATCCAGGAGAAGATGATGAAGGAACGGGAATTTTCCTGGGCCGACCAGGAACAGTTGCGCGAAGCGATCAGAAGGGAAGAAGCGATTCTGGACAAGGTGAACGAGTGGCAGGCCGAGCTGGAACAGACGATCGAAAAACTGAAAGAAGGTGTGCTTCTCGACCCGAAATCCATCGAGCGTCTCAACGAGATCGCGCGGATACTCGAGGAAATCGCACCCCACGAATTGAGGAAGGCACTGGAAGAATTACGGCTGGCGATGGAACAACGTCCGGATGATCTTCCGAGGGCCCTCGAACAGTTGCAGCAGCGGCAGGAAGAACTGGCCAGAGCCCTTGAACGCTCTTTGGAGATCCTGAGGCGGTATGAGCAGGAAGAGAAGTTGCGGGAGTACGCCGAGAAGGCTCAGCAATTGGCTGAGCAGCAGGAAATGGTCGAGGAGTTGTTCGGCAGAGACGAAGAAGATGCTGCGGAGAAGCAGCATGAGATAGATCAGGCAATGGAAGAACTCTTGAACAAGATCTCCGAGCTTGCATCATCAGAAGGTCTGGAGCAGGAGATAAGAGAGGCCCTTGAGCAGATGGCGATGCAACTACGGCAGATGAGCAGCGCAAACATGGCCGAGAAGAAGTCCGGACTGAAGAACCTGGCAATGGGTCTGCAGCAGTTGTACGAAAAATTGACCCAGGGTCGCTTTGTGAACTTACGCAAAGATCTCATCGAAAGTCTCAAGCAAACGATCGAGGCCTCCAAGGCGCAGGAAGACATAATAGACCGTCTGAACACAGGAGCGGGAATCGATCAGGGTCTGCAGCAGGACATCATCCGTGCGACCGAAACAATTGCGGAGAGCCTTTTTCAACAGCAATCAAAGAGTTTCTTTGTGGGCCCGCACATCAGCAAGGGTCTGGCTCGAGCCACGCTGCGCATGAAGGAAGCGCAGACAGCGCATAAGCAGGACAGGGTGAACAGGGTGAAGGCGACCGAGGCGATGAAGGAATTGAACCTCGTTGCGCGCGACATACTCTTCGCTCTAAAGATGATGGTGGAAGACGGTTCATCGACGGGCATGAATTCATTTATGCAGCAGCTATCCGATATTACACAGGGTCAGATGACATTGAGTCAGTCCTTGATGAACATCCTTCCGATACCCATGCCTGGTCTTTCCCAGGCGCAGAAGGCGCAGCTGGAGCGTCTTGCCGGGCGGCAGCGAGCATTGAGGGAGGCACTCCAGTCGTTGAAGGGAGAGGCTGCAGCTGGCAAGTACCAGCACATGCTCGACGCCATGATCGATGAGATGATGGATATCGAGGAGGCTCTTTTTCAATACAAGGTGGATCGTGAATTGATCGAGCGCCAGAAAAGAGTCATCTCGAGGTTACTGGACAGTCAGCGTTCGATCCGTAAAGAGGATTACGCCGAGAAGAGAGAGAGCAAACCGGGCCAGGCCGTACTGGACCGACCGCCTCCCGCTCCGTTGAGCGAAAGGTTGGGCAAGGACGAACTGCGCGAACTGCTTCAGCAGGAATTGCGGAAGTCGTTTCCCCGAGAGTACGAGATCTATATAAGGGAATATTTCAAGGCGCTGTTGGGAGAGAAATGATTCTTTTCGTTGTTTTGTCCAGCCTTCAGATCAGCGTCGACAGTTTGGAAAATACAATGGCGCAGGATCCGCAGATCGAGACGCTCGTCCAGCTCAACAAATGTTACCTGGCGGAAGGTGAATACCATAAGAGCATGGAGTTACTGAAAAAGTACGAGCGTCATTTTGTGAAAGAAACGGAGAAGGCGCTCATCGCTTTTGAAACGGGCAACGCATATATGTTTGCCGGCGATATTGTGAGGGCGCACGACCTGTTTATCCGTGTCGTCAGCACCTATCCCAGATCGGGTATCGCTAATGACGCAGCAGACCGTCTCTACTTGATCGAAGCAGCACGCGATGATACGGTACAATTGAAGCGGCTGGTCAATGTCATGCGCCTGCTCGAAACTGAACAGTATCCGGCTGCCGTCGATTCGGCCAGAAGACTGTTGAAGACGGTGGTGGCTCCCTACGCTTACTACTACCTGGCGCTTGTTTACACTGTAATGGATGACGTGCCTCAAGCTCTGGGTGCGCTCACGGAGATGAGAAAAGAGCATCCGGTCCACGGCGTGTATGATGCCGTTCTGCTCGAGGCCGATATATATATGAGACTGGACAGAAAGAAAGAAGCCCGAGAGATACTGGAGAACCTGATCGTCCTCCGGCCAAACACCATTTACGCACTCAGAGCGCGCCAGCGATTGAGTAGTATGGACTCCTCAGATCTCCGGGAATAACAAAACGGCGCGGCCGCTCTCAGGCAACGGACAAGAGAGCGGTGATCAATTTCTTGATGTCTTCGGGACCTTTTACCTCGTAGATCTTCATACCCAGATCTTGTGCCGGGATGAGATCGACACTATACCGGTCGCCCACGACAAGGCACTCCTTGGGCTTCACCCCCATCGCCTTGGCCGCTTCTTTGAAGAATTCGGGATTGGGTTTCATCGTCCGAAAACTGTTGTAGGTGAAGACACGATCGAACACATCCTGCACTTTGAGCGCCTCCAGTATCCGCTTTGCCTGCACTTCGTTGTTATTGGTAAGGATCGCGAGCCGGAACCGTTTCTTCAACCCGTTCAGCATTTCCTTGAGGTCGCCATTCGCCGACAGGTAATCGCGGGGATCAAAGAAGGCGATATTCTCCTTGTGCCAGGTTTCGACCGGCATGCCGAAACGCACGAGGGTCAACGTGTAGGGAACGGGAAACCCGTGTTCTGCACGCAGTTTCTCGCGCGTTTCCTCGATGAGATTTTTCGCATCGTCTACCGGAATATTCTTCAGTTTTGCCAGCGCATGATATGCGGCTTCGGCGAATTTGTCCCTAACCTCGGCGCTGTTATAGAGAGTGCCGTCGAGGTCGAAGAGTATCGTTTTCAGCGTGCCGTGTTCAAGGATCATATGTGTAGTATTGGACTAGGGTATTCCCGCTACTCCGCACTCCTCTTCAGCAGACGCTCCCAGATCATGTCGACCTCTGCTTGATATTCCTTGATCGGGACATCGTCGTGCCATTTGAATAGGTGTCCGAACCTGCCCTGGAGATTGAGGAATTCGGTGATCGGTTTCTTCTCTTTTGGCTTCACTGTTATCCGGTACTTTCCGTTTTCGTACTCATATAGGGGCCAGATGCAGGTTTCTATCGCCAGTTTTGACACCTTGATGGTCTTTTCCGGCACATATGCCCAGCCGAGCCGGCATGGCGAATAGATATTAATGAAGGAAGGTCCGTCGGCATCCAAAGCCTTGCGCACCTTCGTTACGAGATCATTCCAATAGCCGATCGTAGTCTGGGCAGCGTAAGCGGGTTCGTGAGCGATCACGATCTCGGTCAGATTCTTTCTGAGTTGTATCTTGCCCGGGATCTCGGTGCCGGCCGGCGAAGTTGTTGTGTGCGCGCCGCGCGGTGTTGCCGATGAGCGCTGGATGCCGGTGTTCATGTATGCTTCATTGTTGTAGCAGACGTAGAGTACGCGGTGGCGTCTTTCGATCATTCCTGAGAGCGATTGCAGTCCGATGTCGTAGGTTCCGCCGTCGCCGCCAAAGGCAATGAACCGGAGGTCTTTCTTGATCATTCCTTTTTTCTTCAGGGCGCGGTATGCAGCTTCGACTCCGGACATGGTCGCGGCTACGTTCTCGAACGCGTTATGGACATAGGGGACGTTCCAGGCCGAATACGGGTAT
>CP070795.1:1236910-1246829 GCA_020343455.1 Caldifarciminota bacterium | reverse complement strand
CCTCGTTGGCTGCGAGGGTGAAGAAGCGCTCGAGACACCTAACGTGATATATGAGGTAACTGACAACGGCGCAACTCTTGTCCTGGATTGGGATGCAGTACCCGATGTCGACGGTTACTACATTTATGCGGATGGCGTAATGATTGACTCAACCACTGCGCTTACTTACGATGCAACTGTACCTGCCCAGGTCTACGGGGTTTCTGCTTACCTGGGAGAAGACGAGAGCGCCGCAGATGAGGTTGACTGCACGCCGGTCGAAACGGCAAATCTTACGGTCTACGGTAATAGCGATCCTGATCCTGCTCATCCGAGCGGAATCGGCTTTGCGGCAGATGGTAGCTGCGTAACACTCGCATTGAGTGAGCCGACCAATCATCCGGACATCGATTTCTATTTTGATGATGCCAACTTCGCGAACCTGACAATCGTGTCTCCGGGCGATCATGTACCACCGTACAACGACGAGGAAAATGCAACTGCCGCAAGCGGTACTGATTACGACGCTCTTGAGATTGCCGCGGCCCTCGGTAACTACATTACGCAAAGAACGGTGAATAACAACGCGGTCCTCTCCTTCTGGATCGATCCGGATGCCGATGGTTGGAACGCTGTCACGGACCACTTTGGCAAGATCAAGGTAGTCAGTGTAAGTGGCGCGACAGCGCCCTTCACTGCCGTATTGAACGTGGCATATCAGCCAGTCCCTGGTCTGCGCTGGGTTGTGACGCAGTAGGAGGAATTCGTGTTAAAAAGGGCGGGTTATTCCCGCCCTTTTTTTTGCAGAAGCAACCCCAGCCCCTCACTCTGTCATTGCGAGTCCGCCTTAGGCGGACGAAGCAATCTCATGAATACACTGGCTTCTTTCTGCGCTGCGATCATTAGAACCCACACTCCGTTGACTTCATGCCGATTTGCATGTATAATTCCCGCGGTGAGAAATCAAGGAGGCATTGTGAAGCAAACATTCAGACTATTAACAATCGGCGTAACCATTTTGGCGTTCGCTGCTCTGTCCGGGTGCGAGGGTGAAGGCGACGGTAGCGCACCTCAGAACCTGTCCCTCACTGGGACTGACTACGGCCAGAACGTCCTGCTCACCTGGGAAGAACCGGCCAGCGGCATGCCGAGTACATACGTGGTCTATTTTCGCGCTTTCGGAGAGAGTGATTTCACAACCGGTATAGGAGTTAGCGCAGAGACTTTGGAGTATGCGCACGACCCTGACGGATTGACCGGCGACTATTATGTCGCGGCCCGGTTCGGCAGCACCGAACACAGCTCAGACACCCTGACTACGATACCGGTTCACACCGGAGCCCTCCTTGTTACCGAACTAAACGCAGGCACGGAGTCTGGATACGGCTGGGCCCTGACCAGCGACTTCTCGGGCAGCACCTATTCCCTCACGAGCGTTCCCAATGCCGTTCTCATCGACTTCTATATCACTAACTTCATTGATGATTCCACGGCCGGACCCTGGCCCGGTCCATGGTATGTCGCCAGCCCGGACACGGCGAGTGATGACCCGGGTGGTTCCTCCATTCCGCAAGCTGCGTGGCGTGTGAATTACTTCAGTGATCCACTCCTTGACCCCGATGCAATTTTGCCCAACTTCGCGCCTACTACCTACTTCAAATGCATGTCGGGGATCGAGGCCGATACAACCTATATAGGTGTGTATCTCGGCGCAGAGCACAACTACAGCCTGGTTAAGTTCTACGGCGCCGATACGATGAACGGAACGATCCAGGCGGAATCCTGGTTTCAAACAGTACCCGACCTTAGGATACTGGCACACTGATCAAAAGATCGTCTGCCGTTTAAGGATAACGACACCCGGAAGAAAGGGCGAAAGCAATTGGTTGCAGACACGATCCATGATGAGCGTATCAGGACATCTGAATATCAGTGGGCAGATTATCAGCGAAGCAGCACACCAGAAACGGAGAGGCAACTACCCGATATCTGTACCTGATATTCTGTTATTCTGATCCACCTCCTGCTGATCCCCTGATGATCTGATCTGCAGATTATGTATCGTATTCGTGCCATGCTTACGGCCGACTTGTATTTTTTGGATATTGGGATCTTGGTCACTTGAGATTGGAATTCATTTAGAATTTGGGATTTGGCGCTTGGTGCTTGCCCCTTGGGCTGCGGGCTTCGTAACCATTTACCCCAAACCGCAACCTTGTCTCTGGAGGTGGGACCCGGACGAAACCGGCTGATGGCACCACGTTGACTTTGACCACAATGCGTGTATAATTGAATTCCTGGAGGTATAATGAAAAAACTGATTTTCGTTTTGGTATTATTGACCGCATGGTGCGCTGCTCAATGTCTGTCCGCCCCCATCAGTACAAGGGTAGGAGTTAAATTCGGCATTAACCCCGGGACTTACAGCCTCGATGACGGCCTGGATGAATTCAAAGGCACGGGCGTGCACTTTGGGATCGGTATGGGAACTGACATCCTAAACCTCATATCCTTGGACATGGGCGCCCAATTCAGAACGACGATCTATAGCCGGTCAGAGGAATTTCTCGTCGAATATACGCACAGCTACTCATACAATAACCTCTATTTCCCGATCTTCCTTTCTATTAAGGCCGGCATGCTGCCGCTCGTTTCTCCCTATGTCGGCGTCGGACTCGGAATCAACGTCCAGTATAACGGCATAGAAAAGGAGGAAACGAACGGGGTCACAATCGAAACGCCGATCGAAGGCGCGAATACTAACGCTTTTTTCATATTGGGGCTCGGTGCCGAGATCAAACTGCTAAAATTAAGGATATCGCCGGAGTTCACCGCGAACATCAATGCCCAAGCCGATAATGAGGCAACTGAAGCAACCGAAGAGAACATTGACTATCATATTTCACTCGGTCTTTATTACGCACCATAACTGATGCACGAATACGGTATCGACATCGGCTCGGTAAGCATAAAACTTGCCGAGTTTGATGGAACCGAACTCATCCAGACACGCTACATCAAACACAACGGACAACCCTATAACATCCTCCTCGATATCCTGAAGAGAATCGGTCAGATCGACCGGCTGTTTCTGACGGGCGGGTTGGTCGCACCGCTGACCGATGTCCTCGGCGCAGTAAGGGTGAATGAGGTCCAGGCCACTGCGGCCGGTGTCATGCATTTTCATCCCGAGGCAAGATCGATCATTGAGATCGGCGGCGAGGATTCGAAATTGATAGATATCGATCGGGGCATAAGGGATTTTGCCTCAAATACCATCTGTGCCGCCGGCACCGGCATATTCCTGGATCAACAGGCACGGAGATTGTGCTACGACATCGAAGAGATGGGTGACATTGCATTGCGTGCAAGGAACCCCGCACGTATTGCCGGACGTTGCTCG
This sequence comes from Caldifarciminota bacterium, assembly GCA_020343455.1. GTDB lineage: Bacteria > Hydrothermota > Tepidihabitantia > SM23-42 > SM23-42 > SM23-42. The sequence goes on along the minus strand of CP070795.1, from coordinate 1,243,447 downwards.
GTCTTTGCCAAGAGTGACATGATTCATCTTCAGCAGATCGGCGCCCAACCGGACGACCTCGTTGCCGGCGTTTGCTTGGCGCTCGTGCGCAATTTCAAGAGCGTCATTGCCAAAGGTAAGGGTATCGAGATACCTGTTGCCTTTGTCGGCGGCGTCGCCGCCAACAAGGGGATGGTCAAGGCGTTTCATGATATCCTCCAGATTTCACCCGCACAAATGATCATCCCGAAGTACCACAACTGCATGGGGGCAATCGGCGCTGTGCTCGCAGCCAGAGATATGGACGAGGAATCGATCTATCACGGCCACGAACAACTGGCGCAATGGCTTGCCAGACCAAAGATCGTGAAGAGGCTCCCGCCGCTCGACGGCAGAGAAATGAGGATCCCTTCGGTCACGACCGCCTCCGCCGCTACAAAGACCACCGGGTATTTGGGTATTGATATAGGGTCAATATCTACCAACCTGGTGGTAATCGATGGCAGCGGCAGGATACTCGGACGCAAATACCTCTGGACCAGAGGGCGTCCCATCGAGGTCGTGCTCCAAGGACTCAACGAACTGAAGTCTGAACTCGGTGAAGGAGTAGACATCGCCGGCGCCGGAACGACCGGCTCGGGCCGATATCTCATCGGCGAGTTCGTCGGCGCAGACATCATCAAGAACGAAATAACCGCTCAGGCACACGCGACCTTAGCGATCGATCCGCAAGTCGATACGATCTTCGAAATCGGCGGCCAGGATTCGAAGTTCATAAGTCTCCAGCACGGTACGATCGTCGATTTTGAGATGAATAAAGTATGCGCCGCAGGCACAGGATCCTTCCTTGAAGAACAAGCACAGATACTTGGTGTCAAACTCGATGAGTTCGGCGACCTGGCGCTGAAAGCCGCTTCACCACTGAACTTGGGCGAACGATGCACCGTCTTCATCAATTCCGAAGTCATTCACCACCAAAAAGACACCAGTGAGCGAGAAAATCTTCTCGCAGGGTTAGGATATTCAATCGTATACAATTATCTGAACCGTGTAGTCGGCAACAAAAAAATCGGTGACAGGATCTATTTTCAGGGAGGCGTGGCGGCAAACCGTGCAGTCGTCTCTGCGTTCAACAAAGTGTTGGGTAAAGAAGTGAGCGTACCTACAGATTTTGATGTGACCGGTGCAATCGGCATGGCGCTTATCGTCCGTGACAGCAACATCGAAAAGACCAGCTTTAGGGGTTTTGATCTTCTGTCCAGATCTTACTCGACGACGGCATTTACGTGCCGCGACTGCAGCAACGAATGTGAAGTTAATGAAATAAGCATCGACGGCGATGATCCGATACGCCATGGCGGCAGGTGCGGCAAGTATGAGGAAAAAGCGAGAAAGCCTGGTAACGACCTCCCCGACTTATTCAAGCTGCGTAATGATATATTTTTCAGGACCGACGACACAGAAGGTTTGGACATAGGTATCCCGCGCAGTCTGATCATGTACGAGCTGTTTCCTTTTTTCTATGAATTTCTCAAGCAATTGGGGTTCAGGCCGATCCTCTCCGAACCGACAACGCGCAAGACCATCGAGCGCGGAGCAGAACTGAGTGCCGCCGATACATGCCTGCCGGTCAAGGTCGCCCTCGGTCAAATACAAAGCCTGATCGACAGGGACATAAAACGGTTCTTTCTGCCCAGCGTCATTACGATGCCGCTGCAGAACGAGATATTCCCACGCAGCTATGTCTGTCCCTATGTTCAGTCAACACCCTACTTCGCGAACGCCGTCTTCGGCAAAGAAATAGAGGTCCACGCACCCTTTCTTCATTTTGACCGGGGCCGGACTGGTGTGGAAGAATCCCTCATCCAGTTCGGTCGCGAATTCGGAAAATCAAAGAAACAGATCAAGGCGGCAATTGACCGGGCATTCGAACACTGGCACGACGTTCAGCGCCGGATCAGAGAACTCGGATCAAACATAATGAAAGACGTCAAAGGTATCGCCTTTGTCGTCTGCTCAAGGCCCTATAACGGCTATGATCTGGGGATGAATCTGAACCTGCCAAAGAAATTTCGCGACCTGGGTATACCTGCGATACCCATCGACTTCCTGGACCTGGACTATAAGACAATCGAAGATGATTTCGGGAATATGTACTGGCATTACGGGCAACGCATCATATCAGCCGCCGAGTTGATCAGTAGAGACCAACGCCTATTTCCTGTTTACCTCTCCAATTTCGCCTGTGGACCGGACTCTTTTCTCATCCGTTTCTTCAAGGAGAAACTGGTAGATCGACCTTTTCTCCTCATCGAGATCGATGAACACTCTGGGGACGCTGGTTTCATCACCCGCAGTGAAGCCTTTCTCGACAGCATCAACGGAAACGGCACAGCACGGAAGCCGAGAACGATCAACCCCCGCAGCGAGGTCAAAGAAAGAAGAAAGATATTCATACCATATATGTGTGACGGTGCGCGGATCCTGGCCGGTGCAATGAAATTCGCCGGCGTCGACACAGAGGTCCTGCCTCCGCCCGATGAAGAGTCCATCAATATCGGACGAAAGTATACTTCGGGACGCGAGTGCATACCAGCAATCATCACCGCCGGCGACATGGTGAAGAAGGTCAACTCGCCCGGATTCAAGGCCGAACAGAGTGGATTCTTCATGGCGCAGGGTTCTGGGCCATGCCGTTTCGGCCAGTATTACAGATTGCACCGCATCATACTCGATGATCTCGGCCACCACGACATACCGATCTATGCGCCCAACCAAGGTCCAAGCCTGTTCGACGACCTCGGGCACATGGGCATAAAATTTCTGACCACTGCCTGGAACGGTATCTGTGCGGTCGATGCACTGGAAGCAAAAGCGCGAATGATAAGACCGTACGAACGGGTTAAGGGGCAGACGGATTCCGTATACAACCAATGCCTCGATGAACTGTGCAGACTTGTCGAGAGCGGCACGAGGCTTTCATATTTTTTGCATGAAGCGAACAAAAAATTCCACGCGATCGAAATCGACCCCGTTGACAAACCGCGCATTGGAATAGTGGGTGAAATTTACGTACGTTCTCAAGAATTCACCAACAACTTCTTGATCAGGAAACTGGAAGATCTGGGGTGCGAAGTCGCGCTGCCGTCGATCGGTGAATGGTTTCTGTATCTCAATTTCACAAGGGTAAGGAACTGCCGATGGTTCAAGCAATACCGCCGGGCAATGTTCACGAAGCTTTTCGACACCTACATGAAATACCGCCAGAAGAAGGTTTTCGCAAAACTCGGTGTGGATCCTGACGCAGCGATCGACAGACTGCTCGCCATTGCCGCTCCTTACCTGCATTCAACGATGGAAGGTGAAGCCGTCGTAACGGTCGGCAAGACCATCGATTTCATAAAAGAAGGGTTCGACGGCGTTGTCAATGTCATGCCGTTCACCTGTATGCCCGGCAATACAGTCACCACGATATATAAGAAGATAAAGGAGGATTCCCCTGACTTTCCGCTCTTCAATCTGTCCGTCGATGGTCTTGACCACGCGGTCGACGCGATGCGCCTTGAGACATTCGTAACCCAGGCAAAGACGCACATGGGGCGCGCTTGACAACCATATCATTTAGCATATAATTTTCGGATTCTGCGGGTGTAGCTCAGTGGTGGAGCATCGGCTTCCCAAGCCGAGGGTCGCGGGTTCGAATCCCGTCGCCCGCTTTGGTTTTTGATGGCAAATAGGAGGCAACGTGCGCAATTGGCTTGTTTTTTTCGCTGCTCTGGCTACTCTGATCCATCCATGCTTCGCTGAGATGGACTGGGAACATCTCGTGCTCGTCGAGTCGGCGCCCGACCAGGCGATGGCGATTGACGCCCTCAGAAAAGGACTATATAGCGTCCAATATGATGCGAAAATGAAAGTAGGTGAATTCATGCGCACGTCACCCGAACGCCAGAACATGCTTGTCGATTACATCTCGCGGTATAGAATGGATCAATATTACCTTACCGACGGCACGGTCGAGTATGGATTCTACTTATCCCTGACTCCGTCTATCCTGTCTTTGCTCTTGCCTGCAACGGAGCCGGTCCAGCTCGTAGTGCCGATGCTTTGCCCGACCTGCAACCAGGATTGGCCCGCCGGCAAAGAACCGCCCGCCGGACTTCAGCTGCAGCCGAAGGCAATCGAGGAATCACGCTACACAGGTATTATCATAGACTGCCGCGGAATGGACCTTAACCCATGCCTATTCCCGATCATCTTCGACGAAGAAGAAAACACTGTATTTTCAGTGAATTTCACCGATCTGGACAAGGTTGTCGAGCGAGGCGTTGTGCTCTATGCAGATTCAGATTCTGCGGCATCATCAAGAACCGGCAACAACCCCCTGAGGATCAGAGGCAGCGCGGTTGTGGGTGAAGGAAAAACGGATATCATGATTTCATCGCGCGAAGCACGGCGCATCCAAGGTTCGCAGAATAATTTGACCCTGTTAAGAGAATGTCGTGTCGCCATTGTCTCTGGGCAATAGTAGTCGTATTCGCCGGATGTGCCTCTCTTCTCGACCGCAGGAGCGATTTCGAACGCGGCCTGCAGCTGTTCGGGAACAGGCAGTATTCTGAAGCCGTTGAATATTTCGTTGCTCACCATCGAGAATTTCCGGACAGCGATTCGACACTCTACTACCTCTTCAATTGTTACAAACACCTGAATAGACAAGAGGACCAAACCATGGTCCTCGAAAAAATGGCATTACGGAACATAAGGGATAAGAACATATATCTGAACCTTGTTTACCTGTACCGCGAGGACGGAAAATACGAGGCGCTCTTCAACATGCTCACGCGCCTCCAACCTGCCATGACCAAAGAAGTCGACATGAGCGTTACATTGACACGCCGATTGCTCGCCGAACTACTGTGCGGTGCTGCTGGGAAGACCCTGCAAACCGATCCTATGGTATTCTGCATATCAAGAGGTTACTTGCCTCTTTCTCCGGATGGGCAGCTGTATGAACACGATACGCTCACAACAGCAAACCTCATCGTTTTGCTCGACCGCCTGGTGGAACCGGTTTACCCTCGAAACCTCCTTCAGGTGCAGAAGATCCCGACAAGATCATACCTCTATCTTCCATACATGAGACTCGTCGATCAAGAGGTATTGGAATTCGACCCCCACATCACACCAGACCGAATTGCGAGCGTCATAACCGCCGTCCGCGCGCTCGACAGACTGGACAAAAGGAAACGCTTTGATTAGACTCATCGACCGCTACTTCGTCAAGGAATTCGTACCGCCGTTCTTCTTCTCCATGATCGCACTGACTTTCATCCTGCTGATGAACGAGCTCTTCCGCCTTATCGACCTCTTCGTCAGAAAAGGACTGCCAATAGCGATAGTCGGCCAAATCCTCATCTACACTCTGCCTCTCATCTTGTCTTATACTGCACCCATGGCAATACTTGTCGCGGTCATAATGAGTTTTGGCCGCGCAGCCCAGGATAACGAAATTCTGGCTTTGAAAACAAGTGGCCTGCCATTCCGATCGATTATGCGCGTACCTTTCGCGATCACACTCGTCTTCATGATCTTTCTGACTTTCTTCAATAACTACTTTCTGCCCGAGTCCAATCACCGGGTACGCAACCTGATGATAGATGTGACACGAAAACGACCCGCAGTACGATTGACCGAAGGCATATTTACGAACGAATTTCCCGGCTACACGATATACATAGGCGACAAGGACGAACGCCTTTCGACGATTCGCGAAATCACCATCTATGACGCTCGGGACGGCATACTGATCACTGCGCCGCGCGGAGATCTGAAGAGCTTCGAAGAGGATGATATAATCAGATTCACCCTATACGACGGCGAATTGCATCAACTGGTCGATAGCATGAAATACCAGAAAACGCAGTTTGACAAACAGATTCTCAACATGAAACTCAACACGGATTTCGTAAGAAGAGAACGCAGATATAGAAACGAAAACGAGCTGACCAGCCCCGGTTTAAAAAAGATGATCGAAGAGAACACGAATAAGATTGCAAGCTTGCGTAAGGAGATCTCCGAGATCGGCATCGCCGCAGTCGATGATTATCTCCGCGGTGATGCCGCTGCCGTTGACCGCGCAACGTTTGAGATCGAACGACGGGTCAAGACAATCGAAGGAACACAACGCAAGTTGTCACGTTATCAGGTGGCACTCTACAAGAAATTCTCCCTCGCTTTTGCATGCCTCGCCTTCTTGATTATCGGAGCACCCCTCGGCTACCTCTTCAAAAGGGGCGGCATCGCCGGCATCCTTGTCGGCGTCTTCCTTTTTTCTTCATATTATGTTATGGTAATCGCGGGCGAGGAATTCGCCGACCGTAGAAACTTTTCCGCTTTCTGGGGCATGTGGCTACCCAACATCATCCTCCTCGGCGCCGGAATCTATATGTTTCTTGCAGCCGAATTCGACCGTTCGCCACTACGAAAAATCTTGAAATGAGCATCATCGATCGCTACGTACTCAAACACTTCCTACGCTACGCCATAATATGCCTCGGC
>CP070795.1:1235448-1236810 GCA_020343455.1 Caldifarciminota bacterium | reverse complement strand
TCGTTGAAAGCATTGAGGCGGAGTATCGAATATTTGGGGAGTGTCGGTTGTACTGCCCTTTCCCGCTTGTACGCTTCCAGCTTCCGGTAGAAGCCTACCGTCATTTTCTCCCCGGCTCGGGGTATTTGAACGTCATCGAGGCGTTGATAAACCTTTTTGAGATGATTAAGCTCGTCGATCTCATAGCCATGCTTTTGTAGCAGTGATCTCAACTGCTCTTCACGGTCGGCGGTGAGATCGCCGCTGATATATTCCAGCACGTTATTGTCTATTGTTTTATCTTTCATCATAACTCACCCTTCAAGCTCTGAATAAATCTGTTTAAGTCTCATAATTGCTCTGAAGATGCGAACTTTGACGGCCCCCTCGGAGCAGCCCATTATTTCGGAAATTTCTTTATATTTCAGCCCTTCGAACCGACTCAATACGAGTATTTCTCTCTGATCCTTGCTCAGGCGGTAAAGCGCCTTTTCAACAAGCTGCGCCCGCTCACCCCCCAAGATCACACTCTCAGCGGTCCGGCGGTCCTCCATTTCGATCCCAGGCGGACAATCGGAGGGTGTGTGGTTTTTCTTGAAATGATCGTTATAGACATTGTGTGCAATGTGGTACATCCAGGTCGTGAATTTCCCATCCCCGGAAAATCGGGCTTTATACTTCAATATCCTCAAAAACACGTTCTGCACCAAATCTTCGCTGATCTCAGCACAGCGTGTGTTCCTGTAAAAATAGCCGAATAATGCGACTTTGTATCGCTCGAACAACAAACCGAGCTTATCAACGTCGCCCGAACGAACTTCTAACATCACGTCGTTGTCGGAACCGGATTCCATTTACTCCAATATTCCGTCCTAACCGTTCTATTGGCGATCAAAGATCTCTGCGCGTCATTATCCCACAGGATAAACTTCAATAAACGCGTTTGGTTACAAAGAATATTCAGGATACATGCTTTTGGGCGGTTTTTCTTATCTAAAGTTGACAAAATGTCCAGATTGAAGTATAATCGTCAACTAAGCGCAGTCAGGATTAGGAAATAATATGGATGGAGTACAAACGGCATTATGCATGTGGATGTCAGGTTACATGATGGTTTATTCCAGAAAGGGAGCATCATCATGAGTAAAAGAAGAGCCTTCACACTGATCGAACTTCTGGTCGTTATCGCTATTATTGCCGTATTGTTGGCGATTTTGCTACCGGCCGTCAACCGCGTCAAAGAGCAGGGCAAGCGTGCGGTGTGTTTGCAGCATTTGAGGCAGTTGGGGATTGCATGGATCATGTACGCCGATGATAACGATGACAGGCTCGTCAACGGCGCCATAGGGTATAGCAATGCCAATCAATCCTGGGGCGACCACC
>CP070795.1:1218186-1235348 GCA_020343455.1 Caldifarciminota bacterium | reverse complement strand
GGATCAGGGGAGTGATTAAGAAGGCGGTCGGGGCTGACATATTCTTGGAGGAAAGATGAGGAAAGGTGAGATCACGAAAGTGTCCGGGCCACTAGTTGTGGCGAAGGGTATGACCGGCAGCAAAATGTACGATGTTGTTCGTGTCAGCGAAGAGCGACTCGTTGGCGAGATCGTTGGGCTTGCCGGAGATCTGGCGTCAATACAGGTCTACGAAGATACATCGGGAATAGGTCCGGGTGAACCGGTATTCATGACTGATGAGCCTCTATTCGTCGAGTTGGGTCCGGGCCTCATTGAATCGATTTTCGACGGTATTCAGCGGCCATTGGATATTATCAAGGAATCGAGCGGTGATTACATTACGCGGGGCATTGAAGTCCCAGCTCTGGAACGCAATAAGAAGTGGCATTTCAAACCCCTTGTTAGGGCGGGAACTGAGGTCGGTCCCGGGGATATTCTAGGGCAGGTGCAGGAAACCTCACTTGTTGTGCACAAGATCCTCGTGCCGCCCGGCGCAGGTGGTAAAATAAGAGATATCAAGGAGGGGGAATTCCTCGTGACCGATGTGATATGCGTTCTTGAGAACAACAAACAAAAGCATAATTTGACTATGATGCACCGTTGGCCTGTTAGAATCCCCAGGGATTATCGCGAGAGGCTGGCGCCGTCACTGACACTGTCGACGGGTCAACGGGTCATCGATACTTTTTTTCCTATTGCGAAGGGCGGTACGGCATGTTGTCCGGGTCCTTTTGGCTCTGGCAAGACCGTTATTCAGCACCAGCTTGCGAAATGGGCAGATGCCGAGATAATAGTGTACATCGGTTGCGGCGAGCGGGGCAATGAGATGACAGACGTTCTGCTTGAATTCCCTGAACTGAAGGATCCACGGTCTGGTGAACCGCTCATGAAGAGGACTGTTCTGATCGCCAACACGTCAAATATGCCGGTTGCCGCACGTGAAGCGTCGGTCTATACCGGCATCACGATTGCCGAATACTTCCGTGATATGGGATATTCAGTTGCGGTCATGGCTGATTCGACTTCACGTTGGGCAGAGGCGATGCGGGAGATTTCAGGAAGGCTTGAGGAAATGCCCGGCGAGGAGGGCTATCCTGCCTATCTTGCAGCTCGTGTCAGCTCTTTCTACGAAAGGGCTGGCAGGGTCAAGACCTTGGGTAGTCCCGAGAGGGAGGGCGCGCTGAGCGTAGTCGGCGCTGTGTCGCCGCCGGGCGGGGATCTTTCAGACCCCGTCGTGCAAGCGACGCTGCGTGTCGTCAAGGTCTTCTGGTCGCTCGAGGACAAACTTGCGTATCAGCGGCACTTTCCTGCGATCTCATGGCTTAATTCATACTCGCTCTACTTAGATGACGTTGCGGATGACGTGAACAAGATGACAGCGAAGGATTTTACAGAGCTTTCAAGAGAGGCCATGAAACTGCTGGAGCAAGAGGCTGAGCTCCAGGAAATAGTGCGACTCATCGGAGTCGATGCACTCTCGCCAGAGGATCGGCTCATTCTTGAAGGAGCACGCTCGATCCGTGAGGATTTTTTGCATCAGAATGCTTTCCATGAGATCGATACCTACGCCTCGCTCAAGAAGCAGTATGAGATGCTCTCAGTATGTATGTTCAATTATAATATGGCTCGCGAGGCGTTGAAGCGGGGTGCCGCGTTCGATGATCTCGTAAAGATGGATATCCGCAATAAGATTGCGCGAATGAAGTACCTTGAAGAATCCAAATTGGATACGATTGTCGCACTCAAAGACGAGTTGAGCAAGGAATTCGACCAACTGATTAAACGAGAAGCTGGTGCAGGAGAAGCAGGGAAGCGAGGAACCGAAGAAACAGCGAAGACTGGAGACGTGGAGAAACGGAGCGAGAAATGATAAAAGAATACAGTAGCATATCGAACGTCGCCGGCCCCCTTTTGCTCGTTGAAGGGGTTGGTGGTGCGAAGTACGAAGAGTTGGTTGAGATCTACACACGGATCGGGGAAAAGAAGCGCGGTCGTGTCCTCGAGGTCGATAAGGATAAAGCATTGGTACAGATCTTCGAAGGGTCGACCGGGATTGATGTACAGGACTGCAGAGTGAGATTCTTGGGTAAGACCTTGAATATCGGGGTCTCGGCAGACATGCTCGGCAGGGTCTTCGACGGTCTGGGCAGCCCCAAGGACGGTGGTCCAGCGATAATTCCGGAAGCGATGCTTGATGTCAATGGCGCTCCGATCAACCCCACGGCGCGGGATTATCCAAATGAGTTCATCCAAACTGGCATTTCTTCGGTAGATGGCATAAACACGCTGGTGCGTGGGCAGAAACTGCCGGTGTTCTCTGGTTCTGGATTGCCCCATAACCGCGTCGCAGCTCAGATCGTGAGGCAGGCAAAGGTCCTGGGGAAGGAAGAGGAATTCGCGGTGGTCTTCGGTGCCATGGGCATTACCTTTGAAGAGGCTAATTTCTTCATTCAGGATTTCACAAAGTCCGGTGCATTGGAGCGAGTCGTGCTCTTCCTTAATCTTGCCGACGATCCAGCGATTGAGCGGATATCGACTCCGCGAGTGGCTTTCACGGTGGCCGAATACCTGGCTTTTACCAAAGGGTTACACATTTTGGTCGTCCTATCTGATATGACGAACTACGCGGAGGCGTTGCGCGAGATTTCTGCGGCGCGCAAAGAGATCCCGGGGCGTCGAGGCTATCCAGGTTATCTTTACACCGATTTGGCCAGTATCTACGAACGCTCGGGGCGGATCAAGGGGAAGAAAGGTTCGATCACTCTGATACCTATTCTATCGATGCCAGAGGATGATAAGACCCATCCCATCCCTGACTTGACGGGGTATATCACCGAAGGGCAGATCATTCTTTCGCGTCCGCTCTACCGGAAGAAAATATCACCGCCGGTAGACGTACAGCAATCTCTATCGAGGTTGAAGGACAAAGGTATCGGCAAGGGCAAGACGCGGGAAGACCATGCAGATCTTTTTAATCAGCTGATAGCGTGTTATGCTCGTGGCAAAGAGGCTGCTGAACTTGCAGTCATCCTCGGCGAAGCAGCGTTATCCGATCTCGACAAGATCTACTTGAAATTTGCGACCGAGTATGAGGAACGTTATATAAGCCAGGGAGAGTACGAAGACCGGACGATTGAACAGACGCTCGATCTCGGCTGGGAGCTGCTGCGAATGGTGCCCCGCAACGAGATGAAGAGGATACGTGATGAATACCTGAAGAAATATTATGATACTAAATAGGAGAGCAGAAGTGAATGTGAGGCGCAAGGCGCGATCTTGCTGTTAGGGGTAATTGTACGATGAAACTGGACATACCACCGACCAGAATGCAATTGTTGTATCTCAAGAGAAGGGGGAATGTTGCGCGGCGCGGGCACAAACTTCTTAAAGATAAACAGGACGAACTCATGCGCCGGATCCTTGAATTCGTTTACCGTATCAGAGAACTCCGGCTACGTATCGAGGATGAATTGAGGAGTGCTTTTGGATACTTCTATTTTGCTTCAAGCAAACAGGCTCCGAAAGCGACTGACGAAGCATTGCTGGCGGTCACCAAGGAGATCGACATCGAGTATGCAGCAAAGCGCATACTCAACCTTAAGATTCCGAAATTCTCAAAGAAGATCTCGGGTCAGCTCATCGGATATGGATTCCTTTCCACTTCCGGAGATCTGGATCTCGCCCTGATGAAGATCGATCAGCTCATATCTCGCCTGCTGGAGTTGGCTGAACTGGAAAAGACCCTCGAATTGCTTGCGAATGAGATCGAGAAAACGAGACGCCGGGTAAATGCTCTGGAATACATACTTATACCGGCTATCGATGAAACGATAAAGTTCATTAATCTCAAACTCTCGGAAATCGAGAGGGGAGACTTGACCCGACTCATGAGGGTCAAGGAGATTGTGCGTAGTAAGTTGTAGAATATTACTGAGAAATAATACAAAGGAGGAACCATGAGCCAGGGTCTGGGATTGGTGCTTGTCCTTTCGGTCATAACGCTGTTATTTGGGGTCGTGAAGGGATATATCCAGATTATCATTCCGCAACTACTGGTTTTGGGTGTCATTGTCTATCTTCTTATAAGAGTCCGGGTAAAGATCGCCAAAGCAGAAAAAGAGAAGCTGCGTAGCAAGATCGATGAGCTTGAGGGAAAGATCAGATCTCTGGCTGGAGAGACAGGTTAAGAGAACGAGTACGCCTGCTGAATCACCATTGATCTGACGCCTGTAATTATCTCGTCAATTTTGTAGTCCTAACGACACTCTAATACGCTGATGTGTCACGTCCTGTTGACTATTTCTCAGCGTCGCCTATAATCGGTGAAGATGAAGATACTTGTGACCGGGGGTTGTGGTTTTATCGGCTCACATATCGTCGATGCCTACGTTGAACAGGGACATGAAGTATACGTTGTCGACGACCTCTCGACGGGCAGTATTGCCAATCTAAATCCTGCAGCGAAGGTTTATGAAATGGATATAAATGCTGATATTGAATCGCTGTTCGCTGAAACAACGTATGACCTCATTAATCATCATGCTGCTCAGATAAACGTCAGGACATCGGTCGATGATCCAATATTCGATGCAAGAGTCAACATCCTCGGTACAGTGAATCTTCTTAAGGCTGCCGTCGCGCACGGCGTGAAGAGATTCATTTTCGCATCAAGCGGTGGTGCCGTGTACGGTGAACCTGAGGATTACCCAATTAGTGAATCCGCGCCGTTAAATCCCTCATCACCCTACGGCGTCTCGAAGGTCGCTGCTGAGGCTTACATCAGGATGTACGGTCGCTTGTTTGGAATGGACTACATTATTCTTCGTTACAGCAATGTCTACGGGCCCAGACAGATATTCAAGAGTGAAGCCGGTGTCATTTCAATATTCGCTGACTGCATTCTCAGGGACGACACCTGCAAGATCTTCGGAGACGGGAAGCAAACGCGAGATTATGTTTACGTGGCCGATGTTGTCCAGGCGAATCTTCTTGCGCTCAAAAGCACCAGCGACACATTCAACATTGGTACTGGCATCGAGACCAGCGTAAACGATTTGATAGATATCTTCTCCGATCTGCTGGGCAGAGACGTAACGCATAGTCACATTGACCCCAGGCAAGGTGAAGTTCTCCGAAATGTCCTTGATGTCAGGAGAGTGTTCTCGCAGATTCATTGGCAACCCCGAGTGGGGATAAAAGATGGAATAGTGAAAACCTTTGAATACTTCAAAAAAGTATCTCGATCCTGAAGTATTAGCCCGGCTCTCACGGTTGGATATCAAAGCCCGTCTGGTCGTTGAGGGTTTCTTGAGCGGTCTCCATGCAAGCCCGTTCAAGGGTTTTTCACAGGAATTCGCCGACTACCGTCAGTACATGCCCGGTGATGAAGTGAAGATGATCGACTGGAAAGTGTACGGTCGAAGTGACCGTTTTTACGTAAAGGAATTTCAGGAGGAGACTAATCTTAGGGCGTATATTCTTCTCGATAAGAGTGGTTCTATGGGCTACGGAAAGAAGATGAGCAAGTTGGAATACGCAAAACACCTGGCTGCGTGTCTTGCGTATATGCTCTTCAGGCAGAAAGACAGCGTCGGTATCGCTACATTTGACCGCGTAATTGATGAAATCATTCCGCCCTCGGCACGACGAACCAACTTCATGATGCTGTTGCGGACGATCGAAAAAGCGATGCCGGCTGGCGAAACGAGTCTACACGATGTCTTATACAGCCTTGCGCAGAAGATCAAGAGGCGGGGTCTTGTTATCGTGCTTTCAGATATGTTCGATGACCCTGACGAGACATTGAAGGCGTTACGTTCGTTCCGATACCGTAAACATGAAATATTAGTATTCCAAATCCTTGATAAAGAGGAGTCAGAGTTTCCGTTTGAAGAATCGGCGATCTTCTCAGACCTTGAGAGTGATTCGGAAATGGTCGTTACACCCGGATTAATTCGTGACCGGTACCGGCAGCGATTCAGTGCGTTCCTCAATTACTATCATCAGGAATTGCTGCAATCCCATATCGACCATACGGTATTGCACACGGCGATGCCTTATGACAAAGCGCTGTTTGCATATTTGCAGAAACGCGCCCGCTTGGTATGACTTTTCTTAATCCATTCTTTCTATTCGGAACGCTACTTGTGGCTCTTCCAATTTTGATCCATCTATGGTTCCGGAAACGGCTTAAGAGAATCCCCTTTTCTGCGGTACGATTCCTTAAGATCACAGAAGCGCGTCGTTTCGGTTGGCTTAGATTGCGCGAGTGGTTAATTCTTGCTGCACGTTGCCTGTTCATTGTATTTCTCTTCTTGAGCCTTGCACGTCCTAACTTGAAGAGCCGAGTATTTGGTATCGGCCGGCGTTCGTCCGTGTTCTTGATAGTCGATAATTCCTATAGCATGGCTTATGGAGATAATTTTGAGCAGATGAAAGACCTTGCGTTGCAGGTCATATCGATGTACTCCTCCAATTCGGAATTCTGTGTGGTTCCGTTGTGTGCATCGTTGAATAGTAACGGGATATTCTGGACGACAGTTGCATCGGCGAAGCATGCCCTGGATAAAATCCAGTTGGCGTACGGACAAGCCGGCATCGGAGCTGCCCTTTCAGGTGCTCCGAAGGCCGATGCGAAGTACGATATCGACTATGTCTATGTCGGAGACGGTCAGGCTGTGAATTTCAGGGATTATCGCATGGAGGCTATTGAGCAGCGGACATTATACTGGATCCGGGTTTCTACGGGTGGTAATGTTGGTGTCGTGAATGTCGCTTTGAAGGATCCCGTTGCGGTCCCGATGGAGGAGTACATAGTTGAGGTGGCTTTAGTCAACTACGGGAGGAGGCCGTGGTCGGGGAAGGTCGGCATCGCAAGTGGGGCTTACTACGATGAACAGGAAGGTACGTTACAGCCCGGTGCAGAAGGCAGATTCGATTTTCGATTGCCACGGAATGCGCAGACGGGAAAGGCGATGATCTATGACGATAGTCTTTCTATTGATAATGTATACTATTTCCACAAGCGATTGCCGCGAAGTGTGAATGTGCTAGTCGTGGGTGAAAGCCCGTATCTCGCGCAGGCTCTGGGCTCGGAATCGGATCCCCGCTCAACGTTTCTGGTTCGCACGGCGGAGCAGTTGGGTGCGGTCGATCTGAGGGGGTATGATGTCGTTGTGTTTGATGGTATGCAGGATATTTCGGAGAGTGAGAGGATCAGGTTGATTGATCACCTGCGCAACCCGGGATCCGGCCTCGTTATGATACTGGGTGAGGGTTTTGGGCCGAACCTCGTCGATTTCCTGTCGGACTATTGCATGGTCCACGAGCCGGTGGTACCAAAGGGATACGTGATCGTGGATTGGATCGATCAGCACAATCCTATTTTCAGGATATTTGAGAGTAGTGGTGCACTGCGAGATGTTCAGTGTTATGGTTACACGAAGACTGAAGCCCAGAGCGGAGTGATCGCTCGGTTTTCGGGTGATGATCCATTCATCGTGGTGCAAGATAACGTGGCCGTGATAACCGCCCCGTTGAACGAACGGAGCACGAACTTCGTTTACAACCGTGCTTTCGTGCCCGTCGTACTGCGATTGATGATGAGTCTGGTTCAAGAGCAACAGCGGACCGAGTTTTATGTGGGTGAAGAAGTTGTTCAGGGGGGATTGGTGAAGGCACCCACCGGCGAACTCATGCGCGCGGGCGAGGAGTTCACTTTGCCAGGCTTTCACTCATCCAACGGCGATAAGGTGTGCGTCAACGTCGTGTCTGAGGAAGGAAATCTAGAGGCGTTGAGTGCTGAGCGTGCCGGGATTCTGAATATTAAGGAGGTCTATCCCAATCAAGACTTAGGGGGGAGCGATCTCTCGAGTTTCTTCCTGATTCTTGCCTTGGTATCTATCTTGGCTGAACTCGGACTGATTCTGCTACGCTAGGATCTGATTACCGAAAGCCTGTTCCGATCGACACATTATGAGTTGAGTATGGCGTGAAATTGTAGTCATAGTGGATGAAGAAGGATCCTAATCTGAGTGTGCATCCTGCGATTGCACGGTAGCGGCTTTGGCTTTCAAGATGAAGCGAAACCTCCTGCTGAACCGTAATGCGTTCATAGGGGATTCCACTTGTAGTGTCAGGTATTTCGTATTCGAATACGTAATTGAAGTATGCCTTGGTTCGTTCAATGCCGATAGCCAGCATAGGTTCTAACGGGCCGATTCTTTTTGAAACGAGTGCCTGTATATTCCAGGTACTCGTTTTTCCAATGACCATCCTGTCCCTATTCTCGATGTCAAATCTTTGGTAAGCGACGCCTATGGCAACCCCGACCGGCAGCGGGATCGCTTTAAATAACGGAAATCTATTCAATTCCTGCTTGGCTCCTATACCGATAAAGTTCATGCGGGTTCCTTCGAAAGTAAACGGTACATAGCGGATCGCCAGTTCGGCGCCGAATGCGAGTCCGATGTTGATTTGGGGCATGATCAGTGGTGCACTGGAAAGCTCGAAGCCAGTTGGTATGGTCGAAGGAATGCTCACTGCGTAGCCTTGGACAGGGATGATGATTTCCTGGTTCGGACCAAAGACCGTACTCACGCTCTCAAGGGGGACTTCGTAGTAGACAAGCGAATCGAGCGCCAGTGAGCAGATCAAGGCAATGCCGTCATAATACTTGGCGGCTTCAGGAATGTGTATGGACATGAAGCGTACACCGATATCAAAGCCGAGGAAATCATGGCTGTATGCGGAGTGAAATAAACCGGTCGAAACACCCGTCCCGAAAGCGTTTATCAAAGGTTGAATGTATGACTGGAGCAGGTCCTCGTTGATGCTCAGTATCCGATCTGCAAGATATTCCTCAAGGCCGTTTGCCGAAGCTGTCGTAATTATCAGCAAAAAGCATAATAGATACTTCATATACTTAAGTCTATACATATTGCTGATCTTGTCAAGAGGGAATTTGTGCCAACCATTAGGCATCGGATATCTATTGCCGGCCTGATATTAATGGGCTCCTTGCCGCTTCATGACGGTCAGTACCGTTTTCAGGAATATCTTCAAGTCGAGTTGGAGGGACATGTTATGGATATATTCAAGGTCAAACTGCAGTTTCTTCTTTACGTCGTCGAACGATTGATCATATGTATGTCTAACTTGCGCCCAGCCGGTTATGCCGGGATGAACCGTCAATCTCAGACCATAGAAGGGTATTTCCTTCCTGAAATGTTCGACGAACGCGGGCCGTTCAGGTCTTGGTCCGACGAAACTCATTTCGCCTCTGAGTACGTTGATGATTTGCGGAAGTTCATCGAGGCGGAAGGGCCGCATTATGCTTCCCACTCTTGTTATCCTTCTATCATTCTTCTCCGCCCATACCGGCCCGGTGTGTTTCTCGGCATCGCTCACCATGGAGCGGAACTTCACCAGGGTGAATCTCTTACCTCGCAATCCGGTTCTATCCTGCATGTGGAAGACGGGGCCTGGTGTATCGAGTTTGATGAAGATGGCTAGCACAGAGAGGAGCGGCGACAATATCAGTAAGGCAGTGACCGATATGAAGATATCGATCACTCTCTTGAGAAATCGATCCCACCGTGACAGCGGGTGGAAGACAACCTTCAGAAACGGGGAGGTGTCAATCCTTTGGAACAAGGAATAGTTGTAGATGACGGGATATAGTTTCGGCGACACATAGATCTCATAATGCGTTTCGGCAAAGCTGGAGATTACTTTTAGAACCTCTTCGGTATGTATTCCGTTGCTGTCGATGAGGATACCGTCAATATCGTTGTTTTTCAGGAGTTTTCTTGGTGCGTGGCGGTAATCTTTCAAACTGATTCGTTGTACGATGTCGAACTCGCCCGGGTCGCGTGTGATATCTCCGTTATGAAATATGACAACTTTTTGACGTTTGGGCCGAATGTACTCACCGACCAGCCCCCGCCAGAAGAAGCGCCATATGAGAAGAGATGACATGGCAATTGTATATGCCGGAATGAATCCCCGTACTCTGATGAAATCAATATTCATGACGAGTGCGGCGGCGATGAAGACGACGAGGCCGACGACAATGAGTTGAAACATCCGTAGCAGTTCGTTCATCAATTGTATCCTGGAACGGGTCAAATAGAGGTTGGCACTTTGAAAGAGAGCAAGCCAGTAAATGAGGAGCAGTAAACCGCCGAGGAGTGCACGGGGACTTATCACCGGATCCTCGATGGCCGATGCTTTCCAGCTGACGAGGAATGCTGTGGTCAGCAGGAACGCATCTCCTACCAGCGTTATCATCAATTCATATTTACGGGACATCGAACGTCTAAGGTGTCGTTAAGGTCCTCCTTTGACCAACGTCTAAGATACCGCTACGACCTCCTTTTGAATCTAACATTATATGCATTATCCTGAGAGTTGTCAAGCCCTAATATTC
Source organism: Caldifarciminota bacterium (assembly GCA_020343455.1). Classification (GTDB taxonomy): domain Bacteria; phylum Hydrothermota; class Tepidihabitantia; order SM23-42; family SM23-42; genus SM23-42. The sequence continues at coordinate 1,224,898 of CP070795.1, read as the reverse complement.
GCCATGTTCTGGAGGCATTGATAGTACTTCATCTAGGACTAGTCATATTGACTTCGAGGCGCTGATTTCTATAATCGTATATGCGTATCGATCAATATTTGAGGAAAACGATGATCATCAAACAACGTGAGACCGCGAAGAGGTTGTGTGACGAGGGCTACATCTGGTTGAACGGCCACAATGTTAAACCGTCAAAGCACGTAGCGGTCGGTGACCTCATTGAGATTGAAATGATGGACGAACGCTGTAAATACCGGGTCGTTTCGATCCCGCTCGGCAATGTGAAGAAGAAGGAACAAACGCTATATTGTGAAGAAGTGAAGGATTGAGAAGATCCATGCAAATTGCAGTGACAATGGGCGATCCATCTGGCATAGGTCCGGAGATGATTCTGAGAGCAGTCTCGAAACTGAGAGACCCTGGTGAATGTTCGATATTCGGCAGCAGAATGATCCTCGAAAGGACCGCTCGGGACTTGCGGCTCCTTTCAAACTACCGGTGTATTGAGTCATATATCGTCGATGTTATCGGAAGGGTGGATTTCGAGTACGGCCGGTCAACCAAGAGGACGGCACGGGCCGCTATGTTGTCCATCGAAGCTGCTCTCGGGTCAGGTCCAGATATAATCATAACGGCACCCATTGTCAAAGCGACCGTCCGTATGATAGTACCCGGTTTTGTTGGACACACTGAGTACTTGGCGAACAATTTCGGCGTGCGCGACTATGCCATGACCGGTATCTGGCGTGATAAGAGGATCATGTTGTTCACAGCACACATGCCGTTGAGGAGGGTATTGAAGAGGATCAGTGCCGACAGAATTGCCAAAAGGATACGGTTCTTCAGAGATGGCCTCGTAAGGTACTTTGGTGTCGACGATCCAGAGATCGGTGTTTCAGCAGTCAATCCCCATGCCTTTGAGTTCAGTGTTGGTGAGGACGAAGAAATCAGAGCCGGGATCAGGGCGGCGGCAAGAAAGGGAATACGCGTCAGCGGACCCTACCCGGGTGACACACTTTTTGGACGGAAGTTTGACGGTTTTATTGCCATGTATCATGATCAAGCGATGGTATATTTGAAGTCAAAGCGAGATGGTTTGAATTTCACAATCGGACTGCCCATCGTCAGACTCTCCCCGCTCTGCGGCGCGGCATCAGACATAGCAGGTAAGGGCTGCGCCGATGCGTCGGGTTTGGTTGCCGCCTTTAGCGCCGGCAAGAAGATCTATTCAAATATGAAGAGATATCAACAAAGGATGACAAATGGTTAGAATGTTATGTTTTGTTATTGTTATGTTTGGCCTGTGTGTTATCTGGCTCTCTGGTTGCGCAGAAAAGGGTGATCTCGAGCGCGGAAAGGATGCAATGGCCAAGGGTGAATATGCTCAAGCGCTTCAATCACTTAGCCGTGCCTTGAAGAACGATTCTTTTAATCCTGAGATCCACTACAACCTATGTCTTGCATATGCAGCGCTTGATTCAAATGAACTGTCGCTCATGCACTATTCAAGGATCGTCGAGTTAGGTTCTGAGTTGGGCGCAGACAGAGAGTTGAGGGGTCTGATGGCAACCCTGCTTGGCATTGAATCTTACCCGTCGAGTATCATTCCGATGCAGAGAATGAATCAGTTCAAGGGAGCCTTCAGCCCAAAGGGTGATGTGATCGCCATTGCCGCGTCCAGGCGTGACCGAGCAGATCTTTATCTGTGCACTCTTGATGGTAGCGATGTAAGGCGTGTAGTATCGGGTGGGATGAATACTGATCCGGTTTTCTCGCCCGATGGGAACGCGATCGCCTTTGTGTCGGACCGCGACGGTGATGAAGATCTATACCTGTATGATCGTCTGACTACTGACCTCAAGAAACTAACTGATAACTCTGCGCAGGATTTTGCGCCTGCTTTTTCCCCGGATGGTGGAAAATTAGCGTTCGTTTCGAATATGGACGATCCGAACAAATGGGAGATCTATGTTGTCAGTATCCAGAATGGTAAGATAGCGAGGCTCACCGACAACAACTACTGGGATGGTTTCCCGAAATTCACGGCGAATGGCCAGTCAATTGTTTTCTCATCAAAAAGGGGTAAGAGCGAGGATATCTATGTGATGAGGCTTGACGGAGGCGGACTCGAGGTGCTCTTCTCGAGTCCTGCTGATGACAATGATCCTACTCTTGTACGTGAGCATCTCTTTTTCAAATCAGAGATGGACGGTGAATGGGAAGTATACCGCTACAATGTCATGAATCGACAACTGATACGGTTGACCAACAACGAGTGGCCTGATTGGAATCCAAGGGTTTCCCAAGACGGTAGTCTTTTAATGCTTGCACGAAGGACCAAGCAGAGATGGACGCTGCACGTACTCAACGTGACCGAGCCGGTATCACCTGATTTCATCGTTTCGCAGATAAGAGAAAGGCAGTAGGATGAAAGCCTTGTTGGATATGGCGCGGTCGACCATTCCCCTCGAGGGTCGGCATTTTCCGGCTCTCTGTGCTGTTAATCAAAGCCCTTGACAAAACATGAGTTGTTGACTATAATAGCCACAGTGAAAAAGGAGGTATGATGAAGAAGCTCTTTGCTATAGCAGTAGCTGCTTCGTTGTTTAGTGGTCTCTATGCTGCCTCAATCGGTCTCGGGGTGCAATATACCATAAGCGAACCCGCTGGGTATATGGCAGATGATACGTTGAACTTTTCGTATCCTTCTATCGTCTTGGATGTGATGGTTCCTATCATTCCGGTGCTCGCTGCCCGCATGGGCATAGTTGAATACAACATCATCAGCGAAGATGATGGTGGTGCCAGCTATGCGTTCGGTACCGGTGTGTACGGAGATATCTGTTTTATGATACCTATGCAAATGCCGCTCAAGCCATACATCCCGATTGGCTTTACATATGGTGGAGCTGAAGGTGCAGGTTCGGAAATGCATCTGAAGGGTGGTGTCGGTGGTATGATGGATTTTGGCGGTGCTAGCGGGTACTTAGAGGGAGGCGTGAAGCATGTCACCTGGAGCCCGGAAGAAGGTGACAGTGATAACGGTCTTTACTTCTATGTACAGGGTGGCGTGAGAGTGCATATTCCAAGTATGTAAGGAAATGTGTGGTGAAAAACGGCGGGCGCTGCCCGCCGTTTTTTTATTTGCACAAAACCGGTTGTCATTGCGATCCGCCTTAGGCGGACGCCTGAGGCAGGCGACGAAGCAATCTTACGATAACGCGTTACGCTCCACGCCACATGCTCTCTGCGCCATGCTCTTTGCTCTCTGCCCTATGCTCCCTGCCCTACGTACATTTATTCATTGACTTCTCCTCCTGTTGTATGTATATTTTATTAATTGAGGGTGGGTAAGTAGCAAGTAACAAGGAGTGATAATGTCTTTCGAGCATGTACTGAACGAACGTAAATTTGTATTGGCGGAGGGGTCGGTCGTCGAATCACTGCGCCGCTCAAAGAAAGTCAACCTACACCCCAGATTGGTCAACTCGTTACTGATATATGACGGGACTGGCAAAGAGCAATTATCGAATCTTTATTGTGGTTACATATCGGTTGCCAAAACGTCCAATGTGCCGATCGTTACGCTCACGCCGACGTGGAGAGCAAACAGAGAGAGGATCTCCGAAGCAGGGATCAATAGTAACGTGAATCGAGACGCGGTTGAGTTCATGCGGCAGCTCCGCAACACCTGGGGTTCGTGGCAGGAAAACATCTATATCGGTGGCCTTATCGGTTGCAAGAATGACTGTTATATTGCCGCCGAAGCCATCGACATGGAAGAGGCGCGCGACTTCCATTCGTGGCAGATAAAGAAGATTACCGAGGCGGGTGTTGATTTTCTGATCGGCGAAACGTTGCCTGCACTCTGTGAAGCGATAGGCATTGCACAGGCAATGGCTGCAACGAAAGAACCTTACATTATCAGTTTTGTCATCAATCGTAAGAGTCAAGTCCTTGATGGGACAAGCCTGGAATACGCTTTTAGAACAATCGACGCGGTGTGTGACAGACCGCCACTCGGTTACATGGTCAACTGTGCTCATCCTTCATTCTTACGGGCTGACGAACAGCCTGGAGTCGTTCTTTCCCGGCTCATCGGCATTAAGGCAAATGCCTCTGCCATGGATCATGCTGCCCTTGATGGTTCGAAGACCCTTCAGGTCGATGACATTGCGACCTGGGGGAGCCAGATGGTGGAGCTTAATTCAAAGCACGGAGTGAAGATCCTTGGTGGCTGTTGCGGCACCAGCACGAACCATCTTCAGTACATCGTAGATCACGTGCGACGCTGAAAAGCCAGAGATTAAGAAGCTGAGAAGTTCAGAAATTCAGAGCCTAAGCACCAGGAACGCCTAACGCTCTACGCTCAACGCACCCCGTCATTGCGAGTCCGCGTGAAGCGGACGAAGCAATCTCAGAATAACGCCATACGCAATACGCGACACGCTTAACGCTGAACGAACAACGCGATGCCCCATGTATACATAAGAAGCGAACCGGATGATCAGAGTATCCGGAGGGAGCAGACCAGCAGAACAGAGTATCAGCGACACGATATGGGCAGTCGTTTGCTTTTTCTGGTGTTCTGATGCTCTGGTATCCTGCCCACTGATATTCTGATCCGCGGATGTGCAATTTTAGTTAGTCGTAGATGTATCTTGCGTCGCGGAGATTTATGCCTGTCCCCCTGCTATCGTTGAGAGAGAGTCTGTGAGCCCCAGGTGAGCCTTCCCTTTATTATACTGCAAGCAAGGAATAGTTAGAAATACTGGACAGTCACGGTAAATTTTGGTATTATTTTGCCTGTTTCCAGGGTCGGTCGAACCCAGGCAAAATTCTTTATCCGTGAAATAATGTAATTAATGGGAGGAACCAATGCTCACATCAAAGACTAGCCGAATTATTCTCGGCATGCTTTTCGTTTCCATTCTCGTTCGCGGTCAAGCACCCGATACTTCATGGACCACGACGATTGGAGACTTGAACTATGAGGAACCCCATGGTATCTGCCAAATGTCTGATAGTGGTTATATTATAGCCGGTATCACTAACAGCATCGGCGCCGGTGATTGGGACATCTATTTGGTCAGAACAGATGCGGCTGGCGATACTGTTTGGACGCGGACGTACGGGGAATCATATCCTGATGCGGCACATGCGATGTGCCTTGCGCCTGACGGTGGTTATGTGATCGTGGGCACAATAGATCCGGACGACTGGAACGTCTACATAATGAAAACCGACTCGTTGGGCAATGTGCTTTGGAGTGAAGATGACGGCGGAATGCTGCATGACTGGCTCAACGGCGTCTGTCAAAATCCAGATGGAGGTTATGTTGCAACCGGCGCGATCAATGTCAATAGCTGGAACACTTCGGGCAATCTTGGGGTGCTGGCATTTGAAGAAAATGGTAATGGCACGTGGGTGAGATCGTACGGGGGCGAAAGTTATGATGGCGGTAACTCGATCGATACTACAACTAACGGATTCATAATTGCAGGATTCACGAATTCTTACGGTGCCGGCGGTTCAGACGTTTGGCTCGTGCGCACGAACTCATCAGGAATGTCACAGTGGACACAGACGTACGGGGGAACCGGTGATGACTATGCTTCGTCGGTAAGTTCTACCGCTGATGGAGGGTACATCATTGCCGGCTACACATCGTCATATGGAGCGGGTAACTGGGATGCTTACTTGATTAAGACCAATGGCGATGGCGACACAACCTGGACAAAGACCTATGGAGGTGCCCAATACGACGCAGCCTTGCATGTCTTTCAGATTGCTGACGGCGGCTACATCGTGACCGGGTTCATCGGCGGGATCGGTGAGTGGATCGGCGGTGATGTTTGGATCATGAGGACCGATGAGAATGGCGATGTCGTGTGGACCAGTACGTACGGGGGCGCATATGAGGATTGGGGTTTCATGACCCGATCGACACTCGATGGCGGGTATATTGTCGCCGCCAAGACAAGGTCGTTCGGTGCCGGGCAAACCGATATATATCTTCTCAAACTGGCAGCTGAAACCGGGGTCGTGGAGCACGAGCTTATCAAGGCACAGAATATTGGTTATGGAGCCACTATCGTACGCGGTCCTCTCCCTTTGCCAGCGGATAAAAAATGCAAGGTCTTCGATATTGCGGGCCGTGAAGTGCATAACACCAATCCCGCACCTGGTATTTACTTCATCGAACTCGACGAAATGGTTGTCCAGAAGGTAGTGAAGGTGAGATGATGCCGAACGCGAGACGCTTTACGCCTTACGCTGCACGCTCTATGCGCGTTACCCATTACGCGAGGTGCTTGCATCTTCGGCGAAGCGTGTCTCCAATTCGCCTCAGGCGGATGTGTCTTCAGGAGCAGAGCGACATGACTTCAATCCGCACAGCGGATGTATCTTCAGATTTGGGATTTAAGTTGATCAATGCCTCTGGCATTGAAGGAGGTTGAATGAATATTGTTCTGGCGTTGTCATTAGTCATGCCGGCCGCTGATTTTCCTATCTGCAATGCGGCCGGTGACCAGTTCTATCCCTGCGCTATATACGAAAACGGCCAGTACTACGTGTTCTGGGGAGATTACCGATACATTGATGTCGATAGCTCGCAATCGGTTTTCGGCGCGCGCGTAAGTACAAGCGGCACGGTCCTTGATCCCGATGGCAAGTTATTGTACAGACACCGTGCCGGCTATGCTCCGGC
>CP070795.1:1213843-1218086 GCA_020343455.1 Caldifarciminota bacterium | reverse complement strand
TCTTCGATAGCTTTTTACACGTGCTCGGAAATATTCCGATCGGCAGCATCTTAAAACTGGAAAGTGGTGAAACCGTGCTGGTTGTCGATATTAATGAATCGCACGGTGGTCTGCCGCGAGTCCGGGTGTTGAAGGATGCGAATGGTATCGAAGTTGAAGATGAGATCATTCTCGATTTGAGCAAGCTTAGTAGAGGACCCAGAGCAAAGCGTAAGAAAATTGCCGGCATTGTAGATCAGCCTTTCCGGGATATAGATATCGGTAAGTATCTCGTTGACAGGAAATGAGAGCGGCGGATGATATAAAGTAGCCCAGGGCAATCATCCTCACGTGCGTTGATTACCCCGGGCCTAGCAAGGAGTCGAAGGCAGTCAGTGTTACAGTGTCTCAGCCCCTCCTAGCTGTTTGATCTTACCGTAGACGGACCAGGTGTATTTTATTTCGTCTGTGGTCGAGTGCAGTATAAATTCCACCGTCTTTCCGCCGAGTATGGGGCTACCCATCGTCCGGGCGATGAAATCGCCGCCATCGGTTATAATGCACCAGCCCTTCGGTGCATACACATCCACAATGGCGGCCTTCGGATCGGCCAATTTCAGCGCATAGATACTTGCGTTTCTTGCCGTAAGCCTCAATTTTATCATGTAGTTACCATCCGCCATCTGTTGAACACTCTTCTCCAGTCCGGCCGCGGCTCCGAGGCAGGCGTGGCTCATGGCGGCGACGAATACGGCGGCGATGAGGTAGCAAATCACGTGGTGCTTAAATACCTTCATCTTATTGACCTCCAATCGGTTACTTGGTTTACCTTACATTTAAAATGAACAAATCATCTTAACCATCTGTCCTGTCTATTAAATTATATCATATCCTCAAAACTCTGTCGAGAGGGTAAATGCACTACGAGAATGGTATTCGTCCTGATATGCCCGTCATATTCGAGCGACAGTGTCCTGTGAGGGAATTCGCTTTTAACGTATGGATACCCTTCAAGTTGGCATATTACTTTCTTGGTCATTCTGTAACCAGAAATTGGGAGTGGTACAACCGTGGGTGTCTACCTATCTGTTTTCATGAAGGAAGGATAGGGATGAGCCGGAAGATTCTTATCGTGGACGACGAGGTGCATCTTGCACGAATACTGCAATTTACTCTCGAACACGAGGGTTACACGGTGATAACGGCATTCGATGGAAAGGAGGCGATCGAGAAAACGATGCATGAGAATCCCGATCTGGTCATTCTCGATCTGATGTTACCGATCCTTGATGGGTACAGGGTGTGCAACATTCTCAAGAACGATGATCGCTTCAAGAAACTGCCAATAATTATCCTCTCGGCACGAGATCTCGCCCGTGAGCCCATCGAGGAGCCGATCAGCGCCGACCACTTCATGGAAAAACCGTTCAATACGGGTCGCTTGCTCGCCAAGATCTCAGAACTGCTCAATTAATTAGATACCCCTTTTCAGACGGGTTGCATAAAGAGCTGATCCGTATTTCCCTCAGGTGTGTCGTCACTGCTCTTTTTGTTATCGTCCCCCAAGCCGATTAGTTGTTTTTTCTCCCGTATAATCTCCGTCAACACCTGCCGTAGCTCGTCAGTTGCGGATGGAGCGTCGAGCAGATCCATACACCGGTTCAACCTCTCGAGCTCGTTTGATTCCTTTTGACGCAATTGCATGACAACTGCACTGCATGTCTGCTGTAGGGCCGAGAACGGCCCTTCGGAAGGATCGCCCGATTCGGTTGCGGGAAGCGTTCCCTTTTCGATCGATGCGAGGTCGTGGTAGACATCACTGACCGGACGGAACAGCTTGCCCGAGATGATAGCGGAGAGGAGCATGAAGGAAGCAATGATCACGGCGGCAAAACCGAATGTATTGAACACGAGCATGCTTTTCAGCTTACCGACCACCGCTTCAAGCTCGGGCATCTTCTGAACGATTGCCGTCTGATTCGAAAGCAGTGCGAAGTAAAAAGAACAACCAAAGGCGAGAGCCACGGCGATTGTACTCGCAAGAACCAGTATCTTTATCCTTCTTTTCACCCCGTCGGCAAGATCCTCTGCCAATAACGAGCGGGCCGAATCTCTGTAAGTGACCATCAGATACTCCTTTGCATTAAGTATCTATAATGTAACGATATCCAGAAGCCACGATCTATGGGTCTGTCAATAGGGAGAGATACAATAATTATGCCAGGCGGGATGGGCTCATGCACGGGAACAGAAGAACTCGAGGGCAGATCGGAACTCGTCGAGATCGATTGTGGTGTTCTTACACGGACCTGTCGGCCGTGTATTCGGGATTCCTATCACGGGTATCCTCGGTGCAACATCCTGGATACCGTTTACGAGGTCCCGTTCGCAGGCGGCTGCAACAATCGCCCTGGGTGCCGTCTCCCGTATTATCCGGCGGGCTTCGGTTCCCCCGGAGGCCGTGTGTATCACAACACCATCATAGCTCTCACAGATCTCTTTCGCCTCCCTCTTTAAATCTTTATTCAAACAGCGGGGTAGGAGTACGAGGACCGTGCCCAGGCCTGGGACGGGGCATACGAGCTGATTGCTGACCTTGATGAACGAGTGCCCCAACCGGTCGCGCGATATACCGAAGAGCTTTGCGAGATTCATAAAGAAAGGATATAGAAAGATGAAGAAGTTGGTCACCCGCTGGAGACATACATTCATGTAATTTTTCTTCGAATACACGCCGACGAACAGTATGATGTAACATGTGAGAATCATCACCGAGCCGACGATAATCGCGACGGTGAGGAGCAAAGCCCAGGGACCGCCGAAGAGCCTGAAGCGAGGGAGCACAAGATACCAGAACAGGAAAATGAGTAGTAGAATAGCGATCAGTGTTACGGTTGAGAGCATGAGGAAGGTACGCTTTCCTTCTCGTATCTCTTCCTCCGAATCTCCACTATCCCAGTCGAGCCATTCGTCTCCGAGAATCCTGTCTCGTTTCTTCGTACCTTCCGTATTCTCCGATTTTGTTTGCATGGTCACATAGGAAGACGCTCTGAGCAATCCGTTTGATCCTATACTATCCCTGGCCCGTGCACCGTCAAGCGAATTATTAGAAAAATGTAGTTGAATCAAGGGAGTTCTTCAATAAGATTCGTTCCGTGAAGTCAGTATCGTACGTTAGATATTACATCGAGCTCGGTATCGGGATTGCATCGATATCGTTTGCTGCGATCTTCATCAGGTTGGTGGATGCACCGCCGGCCGTAATAGCCGCACTGCGGATGATTTTCGCTTCTATTTTTCTGTTGCCCTTTGTGCTGGGTGCGAGGAGGAACCGCGAGGAGATCGCTCGGTTCTCACACCGGGATCTGGCCCTCGTTGTCCTGGCGGGACTGCTACTTTCACTGCATTTTATCCTGTGGATCACATCACTCTCATTGACCGGTGTTACGAGCAGCGTCGTCTTTGTGACGACCAATCCGCTCTTTGTCGCCCTGTACACGGTACTGGTCTTCAAGGAAAGAGTCACACGGACATTCTGGATCGGGCTACTCCTGGCGATCGTCGGAGGAGTGATTCTCGGAGGAGGTGATATCCTGGAGGGAGGAGGGAAATGGAAGGGTGACGTGCTGGCACTGGCTGGCGCCGTCGCCGCCGCAGGGTACTTTCTCGTGGGGGGGCGACTTCGTAAACGGCTTTCCCTGGTCCCGTACATATTCTCGGTCTATTCTGTAGCCGCACTCGCACTCGCCATCCTCGTTCTGGCGATGGGTCTCACATTTACAGGTTATGATCCGCGAAGCTACCTGTACTGTCTTCTCATGGCGCTCGTATGCCAGCACCTGGGCCATTCGATGTTCAACCGGTTGCTTAAATCTCTGGAGACGACCATCGTATCGATCGGAACACTCGGGGAGCCCGTGGGAGCAACGATCCTGGCTTACTTCATCCTATCGGAAGTACCGACCGCACCGGTTTTCATCGGGGGTATTGTCATAGTGACGGGGATCTTCGTGGTTCTCTACTGTAACCCAAGACTTGTCGGATCCGGGGAAGGTATGACCTCAGGGTGATAGCGAATTCAAGAGCTTTCGGACTTCGAGTATCAATTGCCGGTCTCCCTGCCATGTTTCGAGGAAGGATTCGAAAGCCGCCCGCGCCTCTTCGTTCTTGCCGCTCCTGAGGTACGCATGACCGAGATAGTACTGTGTTCTCGGTGGTGAATCTGGCATGCGTGCTACTTCTTCCAGTTTTTTGACGGCTTCCT
>CP070795.1:1188527-1213743 GCA_020343455.1 Caldifarciminota bacterium | reverse complement strand
GGTCATTGCAGTCGTCGTCTGGGGATGGGGTCCGGCCGTTCTGTGGATCTTCCTCGGTTCGATATTCATCGGCGGCGTACATGATTTCTCGAGTTTGATGATATCGGTACGCGAAAAGGGTAGATCGGTCGCCGCGGTTGCCGAACAGGTGCTCAGTCGTAATGCGCGTCTCTTCTTCTCGATATTCTTATGGTTCACTCTCATTCTGGTCATTGCGGTCTTTGCCGCATCTGCGGCAAAGACACTGAGTACTACACCCCAGGTCGCCGTGCCGACATTCGGCCTGGTCCTTGTTGCTTTCGTTGTCGGTATACTGACCTACAGGTTCAACATCAATCTGATCATATCGACTGTGATCGGCATCATACTACTTTTCGGATTGATCATTCTCGGATACAACCTGCCGATGAATGCCTCTTTTCATTTCTGGCTTTTCTGCTTACTGGGATACGCGTTCATTGCTTCGGTATTGCCGGTCAACATATTGCTTCAGCCGAGGGACTATATTGCCAGCTTTGTTCTTTTATTCGGGCTCTTCTTCGGTTATATAGGCCTGTTCATCACCCGTCCCCTTATCAACGCTCCGTTCTATGTTAAGTGGCAAAGTGCGCAGGGCGATCTCTGGCCCATGATGTTCGTTATCATTGCCTGCGGGGCCATATCGGGCTTTCATTCACTGGTCGCAAGCGGCACCACCGCAAAGCAACTCTCCAATGAGAAAGATGCGCGCAGGATAGGATACGGCGCAATGCTCGCCGAAGGGCTGTTGGCTGTGCTTGCAGTGCTTGCCGTTTCGGCCGGTCTTTATTGGAAGGACGGACCGTCCGGACTCGTGTACCCCGAGTTGATGCGTGGCGGTAATTGGATCGCCACCTTTGGCACTGGTTACGGCGAAATCGTGAAGCCGCTCTTCGGGGTGTTCGGCATGTTGATCGGCATCACCATGCTCAAGACCTTCATCATGACGACGCTCGATTCGGCAACGAGGATAACGCGTTATCTCGGCGAAGAGTTATTTGGCGAGACACTGGGAATCCGGTTGTTCAAGAACCCTTACTTCAATACGACAATCGTGATCGCCTTTGCCCTGTGGTTATCATTAGGTTCGTGGCAGGCGATCTGGCCGGTCTTCGGCGCGGCAAATCAACTCGTGGCGGCCCTGGCGCTATTCGTCGTAACGGCTTGGTTATTGAGCAGGAGCAAGCCGGCCAGATACGCCATATACCCGGCGATCTTCATGCTCGCAACGACCGTTGCTGCTCTCCTTTATCAGTTCTTCGGGTTTGTGCGTCGTGGCAAGATCGGTTTATGTTTGATCGTCACTCTCTTGCTGGTTCTCACTTTCTTCATGCTCGTCGAGGTGCTCAGGGCCACGAGAAGGCGTACTAATAATGTTACCGCCTGAAAATTTGACACATCAACGCCCATAGTGTGGCTTGCAGCCGTGGTTATCTTGACACGGCGGTTATTTTGTATAGAATGAATCATTGAGCCAGGGTAGCTCAGTTGGTAGAGCACCGGACTGAAAATCCGGGTGTCCGCAGTTCGATTCTGCGCCCTGGCATTTTATATTTTTGGGTGATCTTAGAGTCTTTCGACGATTTTCTTGACATGTTCTTTGATTTCTGTAAAATATCGTATATGGCATGGGAGAAATACTTCGCGAGGGCATGCTGTGGTGAATTCTGCAGCGCAGCAAGAGCAAGATTTATTAGCATCAATGGGATACTATGATATCACCGGACGAACAGAAGGTCCTGATCAACGTTGCGGAGAAGATACCGCCGGATGATCCCGGTGCCCACAATAACCTGGCAATAGTTTTTTACAACAAGGGACTATACCAGGAAGCCATCGAGGAACTTCAGAAAGCTCTCGATTTGGATCCAAGGTTCGTGCTCGCACGTAACAATCTTGATATAATCTTAAGGAAAACCGGGAAATTAGAAGAGAGAGTAGAACAACTGTCAAAGGATATCGAAAAAGACCCAAATGACGAGGCAAAGGTCCTTGAACTTGCCGACCTCTACGTTAAATTGAAGAAATACTCACACGGCATCATGTATTACAAGAAGATCATCGATGCCAGTCCGGATTCTTATCAGGCCCACTTTGGCTTCAGCATGGCGCTTAAACACCTGGGCAAATACGATGATGCACTTGAAGAGATGAATCGTGTTTTGGCTATCGACAAATCGCACAAAGGCTACCATGCGGTGGGCGAGATCTACTTGCGCAAGGGCGTCGTTGATATGGCAATAAAGAACCTTCAGGAGGCTCTGAAGTTCGATGATTCGTCTGCCGAGACCCATTTCTTGTTGGGTTTTGCACTTGGTGAAAAAGGTAGGACCGAGGAGAGTGTTGCTGCGATACAGAAAGCGATCGCGTTGAACCCTTCACTCGCACAGGGTGCCACGGATTTTCCGATTGATGATCAAGACGAGCAGTGGAAATCTGTCAGGGAACGACTTGGCATGGAGACGGCTCCGGCAAATTCTGACCGGATTCATTTTAACATGGGTATGTCATATCGAAACAAGGGATTATTCGATGAGGCAGCGAGGGAGTTCATTGAATGCCTGAAGTCAAATGAGGATGCTCCTGAAGTCCATTATGCTCTCGCCGAGGTGAATATCTTCCTTCGGAAATTCGATGAAGCTGCGACGCATCTTGAAAGGGCGCAGGCCGGTGGTTTCGATGAGCTCAAGTGCATGAACGCATCAGGTATTGCCTGCCTGATGCAGGGCCGCGCCGCCGATGCCGTTGAATCATTTCAGAAGGTGCTTGCGAAGAATGCGAATGAATCTCTGGTGCTCAATAACCTTGCCGTTGCCCAATATAGCCTCGGAGACCGTAGCAGGGCAATGGTCAATTATCAGAAGGCCGTTGATAATGGCAATGATGATGCACGTTTTAATCTTGCAATGCATCATCTGAAGGACGAGGATTTCAAGAAAGCGCTCGAATTGCTTGAAGGCGATGGGGTCGATGCACACTTCGGGCGCGGGCTGACCTACATGGAGCAGGGTGATGACGAGAAGGCGCTTGATGCCTTCAAACGCGTTCTCGATATTTTCCCAAATCACGCCGGGGCATACTACAATATGGGCTTCATAGCGACTCGTCTTGGCAAGTTCGAGGAGAGTCTTGCCCACATAAGGAAGGGAATGGAGATTGAACCGAACTATGACAATGTGAGGTACCATCTTTCACTTGATCTCGCGATTTCTGATTTCGGACCTTACTATACACCGAAGTCACAGGCGTCAACTGCCACTGTTGCCGAAAAGGAGATTAAACAACCGAGCAGTAAGAGCCCAGACGAACTTCTGTCTCTGGTCGAGGAACATCTGGGGAGGAATGAGACCTCTGAAGCGGTCAGCAAGCTGGATGCGGCTCTAGAAATAGATCCGTCGTTGACCAGAGCTCTTGTTCTGAAAGCCGATATTCTCTTTCATCACGGAGAAACGGACCGGGCGATCAAATCGCTCGAAGAGTATGAGCAACGGCAGCCCGATAACATAGATGTTGTCAGCGCTCTTGCTCACGTGTTCAGAGAATCGGGGCAATTGGAGAGTGCACTGAGCCGGTACCGGCATCTAGCGGAGCTTCAGCCGGATAATCCGGTTTGGCTCAATGAGGTTGCGGATATTGAATATTCACTGGGCGAAGAGGAGGATGCGATGGCATCATATCTTCGAGTACTTGATCTTGAACCGGAGAATCTTGCTGCGCATCTTAGATTGCTCAGAATCTATATGAACAAAAATGATCTTGCGGAGGCGAGGAGATTCATGGAATTCCTGGAAGAAACGCATCCGGACAATTATGATTATAATGTCCTCGCTGGAGTATATTGGTCGGAAAAGAAAGAGTATGACAAAGCCGAAGGCCATTTCGACAAAGCGACAGAGATCGATGCCTCGAAACCGTTGCCGTATTATCATCGAGGATTGCTCAGTCTGCAGCGAGGTGCTTTCGGTGCTGCAACTGAGAGTTGGAAGAAAGCGTTGCTCTTAAGCCCACCAGATGATTTGGCCAATAGGATAAAGCATTGTCTGAAGCTCACGATTGAACTTTCTGAGATATTGGAGAAGGAAATATGAAGTTGAGGAGAGAAGATGGCAGATGAGTTGAGGGTCGATTCAGGTGCGTTGATCTTTGCAACCTTGGCCGACGTTTACCTATCATCAGGAATGATCGAAGAAGCGATATCAATATTGAAAGACGGACTTGCGCGGAACCCCAATTACCATCTGGCTAAAATCATACTTGCTCGGGCATACTGTCTGAAAGGTGATTGCGAAAAAGCGATTGAGGCCATTGAGCCGATATATGATGAGGTCAAGAGTGATGAGAGCGCGAATCTGTGTCTTGGCCACTGTTATTTCAAGTTGGGCGATAATGAGAAGGCCAAGAAGTATTACGAGGAAGCGCTCAAGATCAATGCCGAAAATGCCGATGCCATAAGGGCACTGGAGCAGCTTGTTCCTAAACCGGTTGTCGAACCCGAAATTGCCGCTCCGGAAGTTGAATTACCCGCCGAACCCCGTAAAGAAGAGGTTCTGCAAATCGATGAAATATCGGCGGTTCCGTCTGCTGCAGCGCCCGTTATGGAGGAACCCGAGCCGGTTGAAGAGACCCCGGAAGCGGTCATTCAGGAACTCCCGGAGAAGACGGCTGAAGTGGAGAGCGTGCCACTCGAGGCGCTGGATAAGCCTGCGAAGAGGCTCTTGGACTTGGAAACCGTGAAGAGCGTCGTCATTTCCACTAAGGACGGACTTCTGATAAAGCACTATGGTAAGGCCGAGGATGACATTGAATCGATTTGTGCATCGGTCGCGGCAATATGCCTGGACGTTGACGAATCATTCAGAATGCTCAAACGCGGAGGGTTGACACGCTGCATAATCGAGAAATCGGACGAAACACTCTGCGTCATGGTGGTCGGTGACTCGCTGCTGACCGTCACCACCAAGGTCGAGACAAAACCAGGTCTGGTTTTCATCTATGCGCGTAAGATCATTGAGGAGATTGAGGAGATTCTGGGATGAAGATAAAAGATCTAATCAAGATTCCGAAGGTTCTTGGTGCCGGGCTCGTCAGCGACGATGGCTTCATCATCGATGGACAGGCTACCTACGAGTACGATACAGAGAAGCTGGGTGCCATCGCGGCACGTGTCGTCAATCGTATAAAGAAAAGTCTCGATGTGGAAGGCGCTTCGGCAATCGTATACACGCGGGACAATGTTCTCTTTCTCAAAGAAGGCGCCGAGGGCATCATCTTCGTCATATGCCAGAAGGATGTCAACGTCGGATTGGTGAGGATCAGGTTGAATAAGATCGCCTGATAGCTCAATTCGTTCCGACCGTAGAGGATCTTCATTCATGCACCTGACAAAATGCAGACTATCCTTCTTGTTGTCCCTCACGATATTGGTGATTGCCGTCGAGGGATGTGCTGCGAAGGATAACCGCGACAATCGCCCCTGGGATGTTGTTGCAAGAGAGGTTATGGTAGACCGTCAGATAAAGGCGAGAGGGATCACTGATAAGGGTGTGATTGCGGCAATGCTCAAGGTCGAACGCCACAGGTTTGTACCCAGTGCCCTCGAACGGTTGGCGTACGGAGATCACCCGCTGCCGATAGGCGAAGAGCAGACGATATCACAACCCTATATTGTGGCATTGATGACAGAACGGTTAAAGCTCAAGTCGACAGACCGTGTCTTCGAGGTCGGGACTGGTTCTGGATATCAAGCGGCAATACTGTCGTTGCTTGTCAGTGAAGTATATACGGTCGAAATCATCGAGTCGCTCGCAGATTCGGCTGCAGCAAGGTTGGACAGATTGGGCTTTCGCAACGTGTACGTACGCTGCGGTGATGGGTTTCTAGGTTGGCCGGAAAAGGCGCCTTTCGACGCCATAATCATAACATGCGCACCGCCAAAATTGCCCGACCCTTTGGTTGCTCAACTTGCTGAGGGGGGCAGATTGATCGTTCCCCTTGGAGACGATTTTCAAGTTCTGACGATATATGAAAAAACCGGCGACGTTCTGAAGAAAGAGGAGATTGCGCCGGTACTCTTTGTACCGATGAAAGGCATCATCGAGCAATAACGGGGTCAAATCTCTACTTTGAACAAGTCAGCCGAAAATCGAGTTACTCTGAATGCGGTGTTAGAATGGTTGTTCAAAGTAGAGATTTGACCCCAATCACATTTCTTCGATGAAGTTCGTTGAGATATTGCCCTCTACATAATTTGGGTGTTCCATGATCCTTCGATGAAATGGTATTGTCGTCGTGATTCCTTCTATCACGATTTCTTCGAGTGCACGTTTCATCCTTGCGATGGCTTCTGCCCTTGAGTTCCCGTGGCAGATCAGTTTTCCGATCAGAGAATCGTAGTGACTCGGTATGACATGGCCGGCAAAGATGTGGGTATCGAACCGTACTCCTATGCCCTGGGGCATGTGGAAGAAGACGATCTTGCCAGGGACCGGGACGAAATTGCGTTCCGGGTCTTCGGCATTGATCCGGCATTCGATAGCATGTCCGCGTAGTTGGACATCCTCTTGCATGATCTTGAGTCTCTCTCCGAGTGCGATGTTGATCTGTTCCTTGACCACATCGACTCCCGTAACCATTTCAGTTACCGGATGCTCAACCTGTATCCTTGTATTCATTTCCATGAAGTAGAAATTCTTATCTTGATCCATGAGGAACTCGATCGTGCCTGCAGACCGATATCCAATGCTCTCGGCGGCCGCCACCGCCGAATGGGTGAGTCTTTGCCTCAATGTTTCGTCGACCGCGACGGACGGCGATTCTTCGATCAGTTTCTGGTGCCGTCGCTGGATCGAACACTCACGTTCGCCCAGGGCGATGACCTTTCCGTAATTGTCGGCGAGGATTTGAACCTCGATGTGTCGTGGTTTACCGATGAATTTCTCTAGATAGATCCTGCCATCGCCGAATGCGGCTTTGGCTTCGGCTTGGGCAATGCGGAAACCTGCATCAAGTTCTTCGTCACTGCGAGCGATGCGCATTCCCTTGCCGCCGCCGCCGGCAGCTGCCTTCAGTATCACGGGGTATCCGATCTCTTTGGTGATCCGTCGTGCATCTTTTATGTGATCGATATTTCCATGGCTGCCTGGTATACCCGGAAGGCCCGCTTTCTCCATTGTCTCTTTGGCCTTTATCTTATCGCCCATGGCTCTTATATGCTCGGGCTGGGGGCCAATAAACGTTATTCCGCACGACTCACATATCTCGGCGAATTCGGGATTCTCGGCAAGAAATCCGTACCCCGGGTGGATTGCTTTTGCACCTGTGATTTCGGCGGCACTTATGATTCTTGTGATGTTGAGGTAACTTTCCTTGCTCGGTGCGGGTCCGATGCAGACCGCCTCGTCCGCGAGCCGTGCATGGAGCGCTTCGCTGTCGGCCGCTGAGTAGACTGCGACGGTCTTCAATCTGAGTTCGTGGGCGGCACGAATGATTCTCAGGGCGATTTCGCCCCGATTTGCGATGAGAATCTTCTGGAAATTCATCTAATTATGTAGACTGGTAAAAGGCTTCGGTCTACGATTTTTCTTTCTTCTCGAATTGTCCCCAGCCGCGTTCTGCTGTCTGTTCAATACCGACGAGCCGAAGCTTGAATTCGTCCGGATTCGTGACCGCTTGTATGGCGTCGTCATATGAAATTAGACCATCCTTATATAACTTAAATATCGCCTGATCAAAGGTCTGCATGCCATACTGGCCAAAGCCGTCTTCGATGACGGATTGTATGAGAAGTGTTTTAACAGGATCCATCAGGTAATCCTTGACCGTCGGTGTCGCCACGAGAACTTCGACAGCCGGTATGCGTCCTTTTCCGTCGGCGCGCGGCAGAAGGCGCAGCGAAATCACTCCGACCAGCGTTGCGGCGAGTAGTACGCGCACATGTTGATGCTGGTGGGGTGGATAGAATGAAATGATACGGTTTATGGTTTCCGTGGCGTTCAACGTGTGCAGCGTGGAAAGTACGAGGTGGCCTGTGTCGGCCGCTTTCAGGGCAACGTCCATTGTCTCGCGGTCTCTTATTTCACCGATCAGAATAACATCGGGATCTTGGCGCATGATATGCCTTAGCGCCACCGAGAATGACACGGTATCCATCAGGACTTCGCGCTGGCACACAATCGAGAGGTTATCCCGGAACAGATATTCGATCGGATCTTCTATTGTAATGATGTGTCTGGGTATGTTCTCGTTTACGTGCTCGATCATGGCCGCGAGTGTCGTCGATTTGCCGCTTCCCGTCGTTCCGGTACACAGTATCATGCCGCGGGGTTTCAATGAGAGATCCTTCAGAATTGAAGGAAGGTTCAATTCGTCGATCCTCTTAACGGACATTGGTATGGCGCGCATTGCAATGGCGATGCTTCCCCTCTGCAAAAAGACATTGACCCTGAAGCGCCCGACGCCGCGGACGCCGATCGCAAAATCCATCTCCTTCATTCTTTCGAACATCTGTTGTTGCGTTGGGGTCATGATCTGGTAGGCCATCGCCTTCAGGCTCTCCGGAGTCAGTGATTCGCCCTTCTCTTCGGCGAGTTTACCGTCGACACGGAATACAGGGGGCGAGCCTGCCTTCAAATGAATATCCGAGGCGTTCACTTTGATCATCTTCTCAAGCATCGTTTTAAGTTCCATGTCGCTCCCTTGTTAGCTACAGCGGTTCAATCAGCATGAGTTCCTGATTGTACTCAACTGGATCCTCATTCTTCACCAGTATTTTCACGACTCTACCGGCGGCGTCCGATTCAATTTCGTTCATCAGTTTCATTGCTTCGACAATGCAGACAACCTGGCCCGGTTTGACTATGTCTCCCACTTCTACATAGTGCGGTGCGTCGGGCGCAGGAGACCGGTAGAATGTTCCGACGATCGGTGACCGTATTGCAGCAAGATTCGTGCTCTCCGTTTCCTCTTTTTCAGAGGTCTCTTTCTTCATTTGCGTGGACGGCGTTGCCTGGTGTTCCTGCGCGCGGGTATTGTCGGCCATCTTGCTAATCTTGATCTTACGTCCCCAAAAATCAGTTATTTCAATCTTGGTGACGATGCTGTTTTCAAGTATCTTTACGAGTTTCTCGATGCTCTTCATCTTCATTTCAACAATCCTGATAGCCACTCCTGGAATGATTTGAAATCTTCCTCATCCGGCTTTTTCGTTTTCTCTCCCGTATCTTTTTCCTCTTTTGCATCCGGTGCCTCGGGCTCCGCAACACGTTCTTCCGTAGGTGTCTGCGGCGTACTCGGTTCGCTCGTCTGCGTCACTGGTTCCTGGGCAATGGGTTCTGGTTCGTCGCTTGGAGGCGGTTCTTGCTCCTCGACACGGGATTCCGGTACTGCGGTCTTCGGCGTAGGTTCTTCAAGCTTTATATCACCGAAGGATGGCTCCTGCACCGCGGTTGGTTTTTCTGCAGGCTCGCTGGGTTGGGATGGTAAGGGAATGGCATCATCGCTTTTTGCCGTTGCCGGTTCGGTCACTCCCTCATCTTCCCTTGGCGTCTCTTGTAAGGCGGGCTTCTCAGGAGCACGTTCTTGATCTTCTTGTTGGGTCGCGATCTTGTCTGCTGCGTGTTCCAACTCCTCGACGAGGAAATCTTCCAGGCTCTGAATGCCTTCCTCGACTGCAGGGGCCGGCTCTGATCCAGCCTGAGGTGCCGTGGCTTGCTGCTCGGTTGGACCCTCGTCTTTAAGTTCGCCGGGTTTGAATACGGGCTCTATTTTCATTTCTCCGATCTTCTCGCTTTCGTGTATCCGTTTCTTCTCTTCGATTACTTTTTTCAATTCTGCCACTTTCTGCTTCAATATCAGATCACTGGGGTCGGTAAATAGAAGATTTTCATAGATTTTCAGGGATTCTTCGATATTACCCTGTTTTTCATATTCCTCGGCCATGGCTACGGTGTATAGTGGTTCCTTACGTTGGAGGGCTTCCAGCATCGCCAGTTTTTCTTTGGCATTGGTATCCAGTGGATCGATCGCAATGATGTTCTTGTAAGCATTTATTTGGCCCTTCTCATCCTTCAGCATTTCACATGTCCTTGCCAGCATACGGAGGGCGACCACGTTCTGCGGGTCTAACGAGATCGTTTTCTCAAACGCGTCCTTTGCCTGAACATGGGATCTCTTGTCGAAGTAGCACTTGCCCAGCACAAGAAATGCCAGAGGATATTCTGGATGGTACGCGAGTCCTTTGTTCAGTACATCCAGCGCTTCGTCTACCATATTGTTCTTCCGATAAACATCCGCCAGCTGGACGAAAATGCGAGACTGCGGGTCCTTGCTGTATTTTTCGCTCAGCCTTGATATTTCGGAAAAATCAAGTTCATTCATCTCGGTCCTTAGTATAACTTATCTTATACATTATATCTATTTTGTCAAGAACGAATTAGATTCAACGAGTTCATGATTACCTCGATTTTGGTCAGGTAATCGGTCTTCCGCTCGCCGGGGTTGAAAACGATTCCATCAATTATATATAGTGTATCATTATCGCTGAGGAAGTATGAAAGGAAAGGTCCGCCTGCGACGAGTGAGTCGTTCTGCCATACACCTCTCATCCGTAGGCCTTTGATTCCGAGAAACTCGATGGGTTCAATGACCGTGAGTTCATCCAGGATGTAATCTCCACTGTAGTATTTTTTCGTCAAGGAATCCCTCTTGGCAAGCGCAAAAGTGTCGTCGATCGTGTGGGTCCTCGCCTCCTTGTAGAAGAATATGCTTCGGTCGGGGAAGTGCGTGTGGACATAGATAAAATCATCGGCCTGATACGTGGTGTCGATAAGCCAGGCTTCACTGATATCGATCGTCATGCCATATCTCTTCAGGCGGCCCTTCATTTTGCTGCTGATGCCGGAGATGTAATAATTCCTCTTTACCCGCTGATAGTAATTCTCTTCAAGTGTTTGACCGATGAGCTTGCCGTATTTTCTCAGAGCTCTTTCCAGGTATTGCCCGTCCCGTACCGCAAGTATGAGGGTCAGTTGATCGCTGGCCCATAAATCGTTCTTCTTGAAGAGCGTAATCGTATCTTTCT
This sequence comes from Caldifarciminota bacterium, assembly GCA_020343455.1. GTDB lineage: Bacteria > Hydrothermota > Tepidihabitantia > SM23-42 > SM23-42 > SM23-42. The sequence goes on along the minus strand of CP070795.1, from coordinate 1,202,648 downwards.
CCGTCTGATTGCGCGCCTCTCGGTTGAGAAGCGTTTGTATGGCATCATCCTGCAGCGTGCCGCAGAGTAATATTGCGTGGTGATATTGGAGGGCATCCAACAGCGTATCGCCGACAAAGATGAAGTTGAATAAGCCCTCTTTCTGGGGCACATAATTGTAGAGCTGTGTTGCTTCTATTACGAGATTCTGGTCGAGATTTGAGAGTACGACGACCACATCGTTGCTCTTTCCCACACTTCGTTTCAGACGGGCGCATGATACGCTCAAGATAAGGATCAGAAAGATGAAGTTTACTCTTCTCATAGTGTCTCCTTTAGCCGATGCTCAAGAGCTCGGCTCTATGAGTCAAATTATCGAGATGGGCTTTGATATGGTAGTTTTCCGGACTATCAAAGCCTGGATCTTCTTCTATCAATGAGAACGCGTCATCCCGCGCTTTAAACAGAAGGTCGCGGTCGTATTCGATGTCACCGATATTGATGTCGGGCAAGCCATGCTGCCGTTTGCCGAGCACTTCGCCGGGCCCGCGCAGCCTCATGTCCTTTTGCGCGAGGGCAAATCCATCGTTGTTCTTCTCAAAGAACCGAATACGATCATATGTGTCCGGCTGAAGGTAGCGGCTCACGACGAGGAAGCAATAAGATTCTTGGGCACCTCTTCCGATACGGCCCCTCAATTGGTGGAGCTGAGCAAGACCAAAACGCTCCGGATGCATGATGAGCATGACCGTGGCATTGGGGATGTCGACACCGACTTCTACGACCGTCGTGGCGACCAGTATCGTGATATTGCCGAGTCGGTATTCACTCATTATGTGCAGTCTTTCCGATGTACTGAGGCGGCCATGAATGACCGCTACCGAAAAATCCGGGAACGCAGCCGTTATCTCGTCGGTAACTTCGGCCACCGATTTTAATTCTACGGTCTCTGATTTTTCGATTATTGGACAAATGACAAAAGCCTGCCGCCCCTGGGTCAGTATGTCGCGGATGAAACGGAAGAGCGTCTTCTTCTCCTGCTCATGGGTCATTTTGGTGATGACCTCGCCCCTGGCCGGCGGTTTCTCCTTTATTATCGAGATATCGAGATCCCCGTACAGGGTTAAGGCAAGTGTCCTCGGTATCGGTGTTGCAGAAAGAACGAGAAAATCCGGGTTAATGCCCTTGTTGACAAGTGCCGCGCGCTGCATGACCCCGAAGCGGTGCTGCTCATCGACGACGACCATGCCGAGCCTGCTGAATGATATTTCTTCTTCGATCAAGGCATGAGTGCCGAGTACGAGCTTGGCCTCGCCAGATGCGATCTTTTCGACGACAACATTGCGTTCACTGCGTCTCGTACTGCCCGTCAAAAGAAATGGCTGTATGCCAATGCTGGCCAACATCTCCCTGAGCACCATGTAGTGCTGCTCGGCGAGTATTTCGGTCGGGGCCATGAGAACGGCCTGGTAATCGTTTTCGAGCGCGATGAGTATCGCGTAGACGGCGACCACTGTTTTTCCAGAACCTACATCGCCCTGAAGAAGGCGGTTCATAGGGCGTGCCCTTCTCATATCATCAGTGATGCTTTTAATGGCTGCGGTCTGCCCCTGCGTCAGTGCAAAGGGCAAGTCCTTGACGAATGGCCCCGTCAATGTCCCTGTTTTGACGAAAGAGATGCCGGGTTTTTCCTGCAATTCTGCTTTTCGCCTGGCGAGGATGAGCTCGAAAAAGAAGAATTCGTCGTAGACGAGCCGGTTGCGGGCTGTCCGGGCCTCATCGATGTCCCCGGGGAAATGAATGCATTGAAGCGCCCGATGAAGCTGAAGCAATCCGTTTCTGTCTATTAACGACTGGGATAGGGTCTCTTTGAATTCGGGCAGGCATCTTTCCAATGCGATCCTAACGGCTCTCCTGATATCCCAAGTTGTAAGGCCTTCGGTCAGCGGGTAGATAGGGATTATTGATCCATGTGTTGTCTGCTCAGTCTGTTCCTCATCTAAGAATTCGTACAAAGGATTGACGAACTGCCTCGTTCCATAGGCCGTGACCTTGCCCGAAACGAGGATCAATTCACCGACTTTGATCTTTTTCTTAAGGTCGGGCCGGTTGAACCACTTCAACACGATCGAACCGGTCGAATCGCTCAGCAGTGCCGTGACCAGGCTTATGCGATTCCTCGTTTGGCGCGCAGAGACATGTTGGATCCTGCCGATGACCGTAGCTTCGTCGTCGATCCTCACATCGCGGATTTTGAAGACCGTTGAATAATCGATGTATCTTCTGGGAACGAGGAGGAGCAGATCTCGAACCGTCTCAACACCGATCCTGGCAAGGTAGGCTGCCCGTTTCGGGCCGATTCCCTTTACATACTGTACAGGGCTATCGAGTCGGAGTGAGGTCTTCTTAGCCACTTTATTTTGAGAGCAGGTTCAGTTCTTTTATGAAGGTCTCCGGATTCAACGCCTTGCTTAAGGCCTCCTCTTTCGTTACGGTCCTCTTTCGCACGAAATTGGCCAGACATGCATCAAACGAGATCATACCTTGTTGCTGAGATGTCTGGAGAGCAGACGATATCTGATGAGTCTTTGCCTCACGTATGAGGTTTCTGACCGACGGCGTCGCGAGCAGTATTTCGTACGCCGCAACCCTCCCTTTGCCATCCGTGCGTTTGAGTAGGTTTTGTGATATGACGCAGAGCAGGTTAAGCGACAGCTGCATTCTGATCTGTGATTGCTGGTGTGGTGGAAATACGTCAATCATGCGGTCAATCGTCGATACGGAATCCGAGGTATGGAGTGTGGTAATGACAGTATGTCCGGTTTCCGCGGCGGTTATGGCGAGTGAAATGGTTTCCAGATCTCTCATCTCGCCAACAAGGATGACATCCGGATCTTGCCGTAAGACGAATTTCAGGGCGTTGGCAAAACTTTGCGTATCACGTCCGACTTCTCTCTGCGTAACGAGGGCCTTCTTGTTCTTGTGGATGAATTCTATGGGATCTTCTACAGTCACTATGTGACACTGGTCGTTTTCGTTGCGGTGATTGATCAGCGCTGCCTGCGTCGTCGATTTACCACAGCCAGAAGGCCCGGTCACGATGATCAGGCCGCGGGGTCTCATCGTGATGCTGCGAAGTATGGCCGGAATGCCCAATTCCTCGATTGTCGGTACGCGGCTGGGGATTGCTCTGAGCACCATACCCGATACACCCTGCTGGCGGAAGACATTGACACGGAAGCGCGTACCTTCGGCATTCTCGTATGATATGTCTATCTCTTTGTGCTCCTGGAATGTCCCAAGTTGCGTTTCTGTAAGTATACCGGCAATGCATGACTTTATGTCGCCATCGGTCATCACCTTGGAGTCAATGTTGACAAGATCACCATGGATGCGCAGGACTGCCGGGGAACCGACCTTGAGGATGAGGTCCGAAGCACTACCTTGAATCTGCTTTGTCAGTAACTCTTGTATCAATGCCATCAGACAGTATTGTTGAATTCCTCAGGGTGCGTTGAATGGGCAATTGCCTCTTCGCGGTCGACGATACCCTTCAGGTAGAGGTTTTTGAGGTACTGGTCCATCGTTATCATTCCCATTCGCGCCCCGGTTTGGATTGCAGTGAATATTTGATGTGTCTTGGATTCTCTGATTGCGTTACGTATTGCCTGTGAGCAGACCATTATTTCAAAAGCAGGTACACGACCGGTATTGTCCTTTTTGCGAAGCAGCGTCTCAGTGATGACCGCCTGTAGTGTCATTGATAGTTGGAGACGAATCTGTTGCTGCTGCGCGGGAGGAAAGACGTCGATTATACGGTCAACGGTTTGGACGGCGTCAATGGTGTGAAGCGTTGAGAAGACAAGGTGTCCGGTTTCTGCCGCAGTGACCGTTTCGGCCGCCGTCTCGAGATCGCGCATTTCGCCGACGAGAATCGTGTCCGGATTTTGTCTGATAATTCTACGTAATGCTTCGCTATACGAGTTGGTGTCAATGCCGACTTCGCGCTGTTCGATTATCGATTTCAGGTCGCGATGCTGGAATTCAATCGGGTCCTCAATTGTGATGATATGTTTGCGGAAGTTCTGATTGATATGTTCTATCATTGCCGCCAGCGTCGTCGATTTGCCGCTTCCCGTCGGACCCGTCACGAGGACGAGTCCACGAGGCAATTGTGCGATCTTCTTGAAAATCGGAGGGAGGTTCAATTCATCGATGGTTTTGATCTTAATGGGAATTGTCCGCATGACCAAAGCAAGATGGTTCATTTGTATGAAACAGTTGACCCTGAACCTCGCGACTCCGGGGATTTCATATGATGTATCGTATTCCTGCAGTTTGTAAAATGCTTTCTTTTGGTCGGGATTCATGGTTGCGGATATCAACCGTTCGAGTTCGGTGTCATCTAATTTGGGAAGGTCGGTCTTCACCAACTCGCCGCCGATACGGTAAAAAGGTGGCTCACCAAACCGGAGGTGAAGATCAGAACCTTCCTGCAGAACTAGTTGTTCGAGAAGGGCATCGAGGTCAATGTGTGCACTCATGGTGCGATAGACCTCATGGCTTGCCCGTCATGTTCCAGCTTAGTCAGACACGAAGTAGCCTTCGTGCGCTCGATCATGCCGGCGTCGATCATTCGATGGTTGGTAGGATCAGTCATAAATAGTATTTCGAGTATATTATCCGATTTATAATTCTCTGTCAAGAAATTTCTCCCGCGTTCTCCGTATTTGAACGCCAAGAGAGAGCCATTTGCTTCAACATGGGTCCAGGTCGCGGGTTCAGTATGACATCTTTACTCGTGATATCGAAAGGCAGATACCTATCGCCATAAAACAAGACAGCAACGCTGAACCGCCGTAACTTATGAAGGGCAGCGGGACGCCGGTCACGGGCAGTAGACCCATGGTCACGCCGATGTTGATGAAGGTTTGATACGCGATCCATGTCATGAATCCGGAAACCAAAATACTGGAGAACCGGTTGCGTGTTTCCTTTGCCAATGTCAACAGGCGATACATGAGGTAGACGTAGAGTGTGAGCACAATGATGATACCGAATAACCCAAATTCCTCGCCGAGACAGGAGAAGATGAAATCGGTGTGGCGCTCGGGCAGGAACTCCAATTTCTTCTGTGTCCCGGACAGAAACCCTTTGCCGAATATACCTCCGGAGCCAATGGCGATCTTCGATTGTATGATTTGCCAGGACATGCCCCGTGGATCGATCCAGGGAGAGAAGAATGATAGAATTCTCTTCTGCTGGTAGATCTTAAGGGAATTCCATACCAGAGGCATGATGAGCCCCATCAGCGTATTGCTCACGAACCCATAGACAAGGTCGGTCAGTTGTCTCCTGAAGTACAAGAAAATCATGAGAATGACCATGTACGCGACCCATGCGTAGATCGAAAAACTCGCAATCGCGGAGATAATTGGCGAGAAAAGTATGAGTATTTTCCACCCAGGCATGCCTGCCCAATAACTCATCACGATCAATATTGGCAAGAATATCTGGGCAGCTCCAAGGTCGGGTTCGAGGAACACCAGTAATGCGGGTACGCCTGCTATGAGCGTAGGTACGACCATGTCCGAAAAATTGGAGAGTCTCTTCTTGCCTGCAAGGTAGTAAGCGAGCATTAGTACCGTGGCGAATTTGGTAAATTCAGAGGGTTGTATGGAGACGTCGCCGATCCGGATCCATCGTCGTGGATAGACATCACCCTTGAAGAGGATTGCCAATGTCAAGAGCACGGCGACGGTATAGATGGCAGGGCTTATGTTGAGCCAGATACGCGGCGATATTCTGGAAAAGAGGAGTGCGACGACGAATGAGAAGATGAGCCAGATGATCTGCCGGGTCATGATTGAATAGCCGGCCGTTGAGAAAATCATCATGATTCCGAGCAACGAGAGCAAACCTGTGGTCCAGACTATGCTGGGGTCAATCTTCCTGAACATTCGACGTCGACGGTGCTGAGGTTAGTGAATCAGCGTGATCGAGTGAATTCAAGTATGCTTCGATAATCCTTCGGGTTATTGGTGCGGCAATACTGCCGCCATGCCCGGCATTTTCAACCAGGACACAGACTAAGATCTGCGGGTCATCGACCGGTGCATAACCAGCGAAGAGCGCATGGTCATCACCGTGCGGGTTCTGACTCGTTCCGGTCTTACCACATGCCGGTATACCGGGAATTCTTACAGCCGTGGCTGTGCCGCGTTCTACTACACCGATCAATGCATTCTTGACCGTTTCTATTGCCTCGGTCGATATGTTAGTGGTGAAATAGGTCGTGTCATTCCTGCTTATTACGTGTGGCATGGGGATCTTACCATCGTTTACGAACAATGAGTAGGCGCACGCAAGCTGTAACGGGGTCACAAGTAGGTCGCCCTGGCCGATGCTCAGATTGAATATATGACCTTGCGTCCAGTTCATACCATATCTCTTTTCAAGCCATGAACGACCCGGCAGATTGCCTGCCTTTTCGTTATGCAAGTCGATTCCAGTTCTCTTACCGAAGCCGAACCGGCTCGTTCTTTCTGCTATTGTGTCGATGCCGATCGCCCTGCCTAACTGGTAGAAATAGACATCACAGGAATGGACGATCGCATTGATGAGATCAAGACTGCCATGCCTCTTCCAGCATTTGAAATCGCGGCGCCCCAACCGGTAGAGGCCGAGACACGGCTCAAATCGCTTTTCCTTCACGGTCATCCGTGAATCGAGCGCAGCGAGGGCAATGAAAGTTTTGAACGTTGAACCAGGCGGGTAGCAGCTCATCGTAACTCTGTTGTACATTGGTGCGCTTGGATCGGTCAATAGCGTGTTCCACTCCTCACTATTTAATCCGTGAATGAATAGGTTGGGGTCGAAACTGGGTTTTGAGTAGAGTGCTAATACTGCACCATTCTTCGGATTGAGACATACACACGCTGCTTTTTCAAAATCTTCGAGGTAGACGCTGATTGACTCGGTCAGGGCAATGTCAATAGTAATATTGACGTCAACGCCGGGCGTCGGTGGAACACTCCTTTTTTCCGCGATCTTACCGACCTCTTTTCCCTTGGCATCGACTTCAACGTATTCGATTCCATGTGTTCCTTTCAATATCTTTTCGTAGTAGCGCTCGACTCCCATCTTACCTATATAGTCACCGAGTACATAACCGGGATCTCCTTCGATTTCTTCACAGGTTATCTCTCCTACATAGCCGACCAAGTGAAAGAGCAGGTCATTGTACGGATAGTGACGGAGTGGCTCTACTCCAACTTCCACGCCGTTGAAGAGATCGATCCTTTCTTCGATCAATGAAAGCTGTTCATACGAAATATCGTGCGCTATCTTAACCGGATTATAGATGTTCTTTTCGATTTTGCTTTTCTCGACAATGTCTTGTATGCTCATTCCGAGTATCCGTGAAAGGGCAGACAGGGTCTCGTCATCGATGGCGGCCCTGACGACGGAAACGTAGAAGCCAGGTCTGGTATTGGCAACCTCGACGCCATTTCGATCGAGTATCCTTCCTCGTGGTGCCGGATTGAAGATCCTCCTGATGCGATTCTCCTCGGAGAGCCGCGAATATTTCTTCCCCTCGACGATCTGGAGCCTGATGCTCCAACCGACTAGCACCACCGCGAGGACGAGGATGATGTTCCTGATGATTTTGAAGTTGACTACTTTTTCATCCATGGACCACGAACGATTCTCTTGAGAATGAATAAAGTGGGAAAGAACGCAAGTATCGTGCACGATATCTGGACGAGACTTATTGGCGATGCGATGAAGATGTTCAACAAGGCTGTTCTTACAAAATAGAAGACAATGAATGTAGCAATCGTTGTCAGCGGATTGAGCACAAGATATTTCTTGAGCACGATGAGTGATTGAGTTAGTACGATGTTGATCAGAGAACTGATCCCAAGGCGAACTGGAAAGTAGAGGTCGGTGATCAATCCGGCAAGAAAGGCATAGGCCAATGCAAAACGCGAATCTTCTTCAATGATAACGAAGAAAGCGATAATCATTGCTACGTCGACCGAACTGCTGAACGGTATCGTAATGTATAGCGCAACGACGTACAAGAGGTACCGAAGCACGACTAATTACCGGGGCGAACAGATATTCTGCTCTGTATTATGTATGTTGAGACAAGACGATTTATCGGGGCCGCAGGAGTCACATACACATCTTTGAAGAACATGTTATCCGATTCGGAGATGGCATGCACCGTGCCGATGAGGATGCCTTTCGGGAAGATCTCGCTCATCCCCGATGTCATTATTGAATCGCCGACACTTATTTGATCGTTTCGGCGTACGTAAAGGAACATGAGATTCTCTTTTTTCCTTATCATACCGTGAATACCGGTATTGACATCGATTGCGCTGACTGTGAACCCGTAGTTCTCGACGGTCTCGACGATGCTGCTAAGCGGGCCAGCGTGTTTGACTTTGCCGACAAAGCCGTAAACCGAAACCGCGGGTTGATTGGCGGTCACCCCGTGGTTCGTGCCTTTGTCGATATGGAGATATCCATTGATGTTCAGAGGGTCACGTCCGATCACGGTCGCCTTGAGCAGGACGTGTTCTTCGGACTCTAGTGTGGTCGTGTCAGAATCCAAACGGTCTTTGAGGAGAGCATTCTCGAGTTGGATCTGGGTTACGAGTATTTCAAGTCTCTCGATGCGGGTAGCGGATATTGTTAGATACTCGAAGAGATTGGTGGTTATCCTTACAGGGAAGAGGACGAGCCATGATATGTTTCTGGATACGACCAGATTCGTGCCTTCGCTCAAGAAATGCGGAACAATGGATACTACGAGCAGTAATACGAACAGTATTATTTGTTGGCGGCGCAACTATGCTCTCTTCATTGTGTAAATTACTTTCTCAAATCGGTTCAAATCTTCAAGAATCTTGCCCGCGCCTATTACGACCACTTTGTTCGGCTCATCGGCTATAGTGACCGGGAGGTTCGTTTCCTCGCGGACCAGCGTGTCGATGCCTCGTAAGAGTGAACCGCCGCCTGCCATGTAGATCCCGTTGTTGACGATGTCGGCAGCAAGTTCCGGTGGTGTTTTTTCGAGGGTGAGACGTATCGTTTCCGATATCATTGATAGCGGTTCCTGGATTGCTTCTCTGACCTCGTGGCTGGTCAGTTTCACCGTTTTTGGTATTCCTGAAACGAGGTCCCTTCCCTTCACCTCCAGTGCTTTTTCCTCAACCGACGGAAATGCGTTGCCGATTCCTATCTTTATGTTCTCTGAGCTTTGTTCACCGATTATCAGATTGTAATTCTTCTTGATGTATTGGACAATGGAATCATCCATTTCATCGCCGGCAATGCGGATCGAGCTGTTTGTGACGATCCCTGAAAGTGCGATGACGGCGATTTCCGTTGTGCCTCCTCCGATATCGACGATCATGTTGCCCATGGGTGAATGTACCGGCAATCCGATGCCAATCGCGGCGGAGATCGGTTCGGGAACGAGAAAGACCTCTCGTGCGCCGGCAGCTTCTGCGGAATCTCGTACGGCTCTCTTTTCCACCTCGGTGATTCCGGACGGTACACAAATCAGAACACGTGGACGCGTGAAAAGTCGTTTCTTCTGGACTCTTTCGATGTAAATGCGGAGCAATAGCTCTACCATTTCAAAATCTGCAATGACGCCATCTTTCATTGGCCGGATGGCTTTTATCTCATTCGGAGTTCTCCCGAGCATCTGCTTAGCTTCGTTTCCAATGGCAAGGCATTTCTTGGTCTTCGTGTCTATTGCGACAACCGTGGGTTCATCAAGAACGATGCCCCGGCCGTTGACATAAATGAGGGTCGTTCGCGTACCGAGGTCGATCGCAATATCGCTCAGGAATTGAGTCCTTATGCCTTTCAATAGTGAGAATATGTTGACCGCCACGTTCCTGCCTCCTTTTTATTAGAATGATATTCGCTTTTGTACCAAAGTCAAGAGAAATCGGCATATCCGATTGACAAACCAATCGGTAGTGTGTAGAATTACAGAGGAGGTTGTGCATGAAGGAAAGAAGGAAGACCAGCGAACGACGTCAGAAGGAGAGGCGCAAGTTGTTGACTGAGAAGCAATTCCGAAAATTGATCGAGACTGGCAAGGTTTCCCGTAAAGATCGAAGGTCGTGGGAGCAAAGGAGGAAGAAAAAGAGACGGAAGAAACAGATAGGTGTTTGAGCGGAGATATTCGTTTTTGTTCGTAATTTCATGATAAAAGCATTGACAATTCGCTGTGTATGGTTATAATTGTTAGTTAGCAAAGGTGAGGTTGGTCCTGCAACTCGGGTTTTTGCATTGGGATCGTGAAGAAGTAATTAACCAGCTAAGGAGGAATGATGCGAAGGGAATTTTTAATCGAAAAAATCGCCGAGAAGATTGGACCGGCGTATACCAAAACAGACATCGAGAAGCTTATCGATACGTTCTTGGATACACTCTTTGAAATACTGATTCAGAAGAAGAGAGTCGAGTTGCGCAGGTTCGGGACTTTTGAGCTCCGAAAGAGGCCGGGCCGAACAGCGAAAGCACCCAAGAGCGGCACCGTGTATACGCTTGCCGACCGTTATGTGCCCTTCTTCCGCCCGTCGAAAATATTCAAAGCTCTTATTCAGGAAAGAACCAGGGTAGAATAAAAACTAATACCTGATAGCAGATAATTGATAACTGATACCAGATTTCTGGAATCAGTCATCCGTCATCTGTTGTCGGTCATCAGCTATTCAGTATTTTCTCGACCTCGTCTTTGTCCACATCCATAACATAAGGAATACCGGATATGTTCGCTGCATCTTTGGTGAGTGAGGCGATGTCGTCTCGTGTGATGTATTTCAACGCGAACTTCCGGTTACCGGTCATCAGCTGTTTCAGCCCTTGTGCCATTCTTTCCACGTAGGTGTAGACGCCCAGTGCACCTGGTGGTACCCTGTCGAAATCCTTGCCCATTTCCTTCTTAAGCTTTGACGCAGTAACGAAGATTTCCTCTTTCTTGTTTCCGAAGCGCTCGACGAACACCGGAATTTCACCTTCATCGATCTTCTTGCCGATGGTCTTTCCGACCATTGCTGCACACAAAGGGCCCCTGGCCATTCCGACGATCTTCGTGTAAGGCGCTCCTAAGGCAAGCGCTTTGAAGATCTGGTCTTCGAAGGCGATGCCGCCGGCAAATGCCAACGAGGGAACATATTCTCCTTTCTTGGCTAGCTTATCGGTGTAGAAGTATGCCAGGGAATGAATCTCAACCGGAGGCATACCCCACTCGTTCATCATATGCCACGGACTCATGCCCGTTCCGCCGCCTGCACCGTCGATCGTAAGCAGATCGATCTTTGCTCTTGATGAGTACTTGACCGCTCGTGCCAGATCTGCCGGTCGATAAGCGCCGGTCTTCAGGAATACATGCTTGGCACCTGCGTTGCGCAGTTCTTCAACCCGCTTCATAAAGGATTCTTCGTCGACCATTCCTATCCGGGAATGCCTTTCGAACTCGGTGAATGTCTTGTGCTCAAAGGCTTCGATGACATCAGGATCCAATGGATCGGGGAGTACGACATATCCGCGCTTCCGAAGTTCCTGTGCTTTCTTGAGGTCTTTGATTTTTACTTCACCGCCGATGTCTTTTGCACCCTGTCCCCATTTCAACTCGACCGTCTCAACACCTAATTTCTGGATGGCGAATTCCTGCACACCCAGTCGGGTATCCTCGACATTGGCTTGAACGATGATCATCCCGTACCCGTTTCGCTGCCAATCTTTATACAATTTCACGCGCCGTTCGAGATCTGGTGCTCTGAGTATTTTGCTGCCCCTGATCTCACTCTTCATGTCCATTGCAACGACGTTCTCACCGATCGTCAGCATGGCTCCTGATAATGCGGTACCGATTGCCAACCCTTCCCAGTTATTCTTGGCGACGTTCGTCGACCCCAGTCCCGGGACGACCATCGGGAACTTGAGTTTGATATCGTTGTTGGCACCGATTTTCTGCTCGATCATGACGTTCGGGAATATCGCTTTGTCTGGATCGGCATCGACTCCAATGGCGCCTACTGCTGTGCCCATGATATTGAAGTGAGAATAATCCACCGGATAGTTCTTTTCGGATGCCGCAGTGAGGATGCCGAAGGGCTGTGGGTAGATCACCTCATGGCCGCGGTATGCCGACTTGCCGATCTCACACATGCCGATACACCCATCGACACAGGTAACGCACATTCCACTCAATGGTACGATCGAATCTTCCGTTCTATTCTTTGTTAATGTTGCCGCAGAGGCATTCATTCTTGATAATGAGGGCATTTTTTCTCCTTTCGACTTAACGCTTTACGCTCGACGCCTTACGCCTAACGCTTTTTGCTTTGTGTGTGTTTCGTACGGCACTGAGCGCGTTTCTGAATTTTCGAATCTTTGCTTCAGTCTTATCACAAAATTCACATGTATCTGATACGATCGTTTGGTCAAGGAATTGCAGCCTCTCACAGATTTTCAGGCAGGCGATGACCTCAATCAATGATTTGAGGGCAATTCCCAGAAATCTCCTGAACTCTGCATCGCTGTCAGACCCTCTTCCTTCTGCAATATTGAGAGTTATAGACACCGATGCTCTCTTAAGTTGGCTTATCAATCCGAATTTTTCGTCATTAGGTAATTCCGTAGACACCTGATATATCTTTTCCACAAGATCCAGTGCCAGCTGCCATATTTCTAATTTCTCAAAAGAATACATGGTCTTGTCCTTTTGATTATTCATCTTCTCGATGCGACTTTTTTGCGTTGGGCGTCGAGCGTTTTGCGTCTCGCGTTCTCTGATCCGGTCTTCCTTCGCAGGTTCCGCAGTCGCCGGTCGTGCCCATCCAGCACTGGTAGTCGTCATGGGTTTCAATGCAGGAAGGCTCCAGGGAAAGGCACCCGCTGCAGAGGTCGGTCGGGGCATCCGGACCTTGGCATCTCATCTGGCAAGCAGGGCAGACGTAGATACAGCCACCGCACAAACGACACTGCTCTGACCTGGCGTTGAATGGCGTAACGATCTTCTTCTTGAATCCGCGTTCGGTAAAGCCGATTGCACCGGATTGCATCTGTTCCTTGCACATCCTTACACAAAGACCGCACAGGATACAGTCGTCATTACGAGCGGGAAAGCGCACTTGCGTTACGTGGTATTTCGATGCCAGATCCTGGACGGTCTTTGACTGTGGGCATACCGAAACGAGCAGTTCGATCATCATCTTGCGTGCATTGACGACTCGTTTTGTATTGGTACGAACGTTCAGCCCTTCTTCGACCGGATACGTACATGAGCTGACTAGTTTGCTGTTATCTCCGGTTCCGATCTCAACCAAACAGAGGCGGCAGCCGCCGTACGGCTGGAGGCCTTCGTTGTAGCAGAGTGTAGGTATCTCAATACCGTAGAACCTGCACGTTTCGAGGACCGTTGAACCTTCTTCGGTCTGAACTTCAAGTCCGTTTAAAATAAAACTTACCATTATTGCTCCTTTTCATCTTCATCTTTGACTTCCAGATCGCACCTTAAACAGCGCTTTGCTTCTTTGATTGCGGTACTCTTACTCAATCCGAGATCGACCTCATCGTTGCTCTTGCGACGGACTGCCGGTTTTAGCCTCTTCGTTTCCTGGCGAGTACTTTCGAGAGTCTCTTCGACCGTCAACTTCACAGGCTCGACATAAACAGAGGGTCTGGTGACCTCATATTCGTATTCGAAGGGCTCGTTCTTTAGATATCTGCTGATTGTAGCAGCCACTCGCTTGCCGTCGGCCATTGCTTCTATGACCGAACTGGGCCCGCGTATCGCGTCACCACCGGCGAATACCCCCGGCACGTTCGTCGCAAGTGATTCTCGGTCGACCTCAAAGGTATTCCATCCGCTGATATTGAAGTCATGTTTTTCTGGGAGAAAAGAGATGTCCGGCTGTTCACTGATTGCCGAGATGAGTGTATCGAGTTCGATTACGAATTCAGAACCTTTGATCGGTATCGGCCGCCGCCTTCCATCTTTCTCGACCGACCCGAGCTGCATCTTCATGCACCTGACCCCGGTTAGGCAGCCGTCTCTGGTGATGACTTCGGTCGGTGCGGTCAGAAAGAGGATATCTATAC
>CP070795.1:1182003-1188427 GCA_020343455.1 Caldifarciminota bacterium | reverse complement strand
CTGAATCGACCCTCACGCCAGGACCGCCGGGTTCGCTGAGATAGAGAATCTTCCCGGGACACGGTAGGAAGTTGTTCTCCGGATCTTCGGCATATACCCTTGCCTCGATCGAGTGTCCGCGCTGCACCACATCTTTCTGTTTGAAAGTAATCTTCTCGCCTGCGGCGATCAGAATCTGCCACCGAACGATGTCGACGCCGGTCACCATCTCAGTAATCGGGTGTTCTACCTGTACCCGTGCGTTGACTTCCAGAAAATAGAAATTACGATCCTTATCGAGCAAGAATTCCACTGTCCCGGCATTCGAGTATCCTGCTGCCTCGATAACCTGCTTGGCCGCCTCTCCCATTTCATGGCGCAGTTCCTCATCGAGTGCGATCGAGGGCGTTTCCTCCACAATCTTCTGGTGGCGCCGCTGTATTGAACACTCACGCTCATACAGATGTACGGTGTTGTTGTGTTTGTCGCGCAATACCTGGAATTCAACGTGACGTGGACGCTCGATATACTTCTCCAGGTAGACGGTCTCATCACCGAACGCGCTCTTCGCTTCTCTCTGTCCAGCTTCGATGCTGGATTGTAGTTCCTTTTCGCTACGGACAATGCGCATCCCTTTGCCGCCGCCTCCCATCGATGCTTTAACAATGACCGGATAGCCCACGCTGACGGCAAGTCTCTTAAAAGCAGCAATATCTTTCTCAACAATGTGCATACCCGGGATTACCGGTACACCGACCTTCTGGACCGTGTTCCGCGAAGCGACTTTATCACCGACGAGAGCGAGAGCTTTCGAATCCGGGCCGATGAAGACGATATTGCTCTCCTCACACGCTTGTGCGAAGCGTGGATTCTCCGCCAGGAAACCATACCCTGGATGTATGGCTTCGGCTCCAACCTTTTTTGCGATGTCGATGATGTTTATGATATTGAGATAGCTGTGCTGAGGTGCTGCCTCACCAATACAAAATTGTTCATCCATATAATTCAGGTGTGATGAATGGACGTCGGCTGTTGAATAGATACCGATCGTCCCTATGCCGAGCTCCCTACACGCCCGTGCTACACGTATGGCTATCTCACCACGATTGGCAATCAGGATTTTCTTGAACATTCTCTTACTCGGAATCTGACACCCACCTGGGTTTCCTTTTTTCCAAAAACGCCGCCATTCCTTCCTGCCCCTCATCCGATATGCGTATTCGGGCAATTACCTCGGCCGTGTATTTCTTCACATCATCATGCGACATCTGAGGCACCTTACGAAGAAGTTCCTTGCAAGTCTTCATGGCTTCGGGTCCGCTCGAGAGCAATTGCACCAAGTACTTATCGACGGCGGCATCCAACTCTTCGGACGTGGCGACAGCATTGATCAAACCGGCAGTCAATGCCCTGTCTGCGGTTAGCCGCTCTCCGGTCAGGAAGAACTCACGGCAACGACCCTCGCCGCACTTATTTACTACATAAGGAGATATACATGCAGGGATCAAACCAAGTTTCACTTCGCTAAAGCTGAATTTGGCAGTGCTGGCGGCAACGGCGATATCACAAACCGCAACGAGACCCGTCCCGCCGCCGATTGCCGCGCCATTCACCCTTGCGATCGTGGGTTTTGACGAAGCATATATCTTGTAGAGCATTTCAGCAAGTTCCAGCGATTCACGAAGGTTGTCATCGTAGGAATAATCCTTGACCCGGCGCATCCAGTTCAAATCGGCACCGGCGCAAAAGGACTTGCCTTCTCCGCTCAGTACCACCGCCCTTATTTCCGGTTGCATTTCGATTTCATCGAACGCCTCTGCCAGTTCCCTGATCATCACTTCATTGAACGCATTATGCACATCAGGACGATTGAGGGTCACATACATCACGTTTCTCGCAACTTTGCATAGTAAGGTGTCAAAAGTCTTACCCAACACAAACCTCGCTTTCCATTACGCGTATGGCGCGCTCGATGCGCAATACATCGCGTTCCGTTTGGCTAATTTATAGATTTGTAGCAACTTCAATTTCCGGATAACCCCGAGCTTCATTAATTATGTCAATATTTTCTTTCTCTCTAAGGTATTTGTCAAAAAACGCCACTACCAAACTATTCATTATATCAATAGTCCTATTGCCATCAATCGTACCTAAGAGAAAAACCAAATTTGGGATCTTATAGATTGAATAATCGGTAAAGTTATAATGGTCTGAATTCTTTACACTCAAAGAATACCCGTCATTATTGATTCTGCTCGTGAATAATTCACCGTAGCCTAAATACCTTTTGCTGTTGAGAAACATGAAAGGGGTCTGAATCTTACTATCTATTTCCGAGCTCAGTAATCCGCCATCAATATTAATCCCGGCTTTTACTCTATTGTCTGATATGCAAATTTCATTCGCCGCAATTCCTCCCATGGACATCCCAAAAACTCCAATTCTTTCCAAGTCCAATTTGCCCTTAAACAATCGATTGTATTTATTGATCTCCGCCAATTCACTAATGAAAAAAGAAATATCATCCGCCCAATATTTTGGGCTTTCTTTCAAGAGAGTTGGCAAAACATTGCTTTGATCAATTAAAATTTGCTTTTGCTCATCGATTTTCCTCAACCCTGACATTCTGATTATTAGTTCCATCGCGTCAGGCTTTTGTTGCTCCTGCAGCATCTGCAGGAATCTGCTGCTGTTCATATCTAAAGTGACGAAATTACCGTCCGGATAGAATGAAAATTTACATTCATAGTGATGTGCTATGCTGAAAACCGTATAACCAGAACTGGCCAATTCTTCCATTAATATGGTATTTTGTGCAAAATGTTCGCCCCAACCGTGATTGAATATCAACACAGGATAAGCTTCTTCCGCCTGCGATAAGGGCACAGCTCGGCTTGAATTCGTGGTAATTTCTCCAAAAATTTCCAGAAAGGCAAAGTATTTCACTATAATGTCGGAGTTGAAAAAATACGGTGCCGTATTTGAAGGTTCCGCGTCAGTAGGGTACCAGACTTTTACCGTTATCTCCCTATATTTCTCAGCGTTATTATCGAATAACTCTTTACGCGCACTATCTGTAAAACACAAGTAATCAAACCCGACGTGAAAATCACCGGATGGTTTTGGCAATGACTTCGGTTGAGCCAAACAGACATTCCACGAAGCAGCTAATACCAAGAGAGCCATCGCATTTTTTTTCATATGCTTCTCCTTTTCCCGGAAACCAAATCCAATTCGTTCACAGTATACGTCCTGCTTCTACGCATATATTTCTATCATCCTTGAGATTGCTGAAACAAAGCAACGATCTTTTGTATTGTGATCATCGGAACTGACCCGACACTCGAGATCCAGAGTTTCTTATGTTTCCTCGCCTTTCGTCTTGGTCATCACAGGCTCCACCAACAGTACCCAAGCGGGTCTCTTTGCCCGCGAGCGATGCCTCGTTCCACTTTTCACAAGGTACCCTTCCCCTTCTTTCAATTCGATCGAACCCTTATCCGTGTCGATGAAGATCTTACCCTTGAGTACGAGAAAGAACTCATCCTCCTTGAGATGCGCGTGCCAATCATACGCCCCTTCGATCTTGGCTATTCTCAGCGCTGTTTGATGGACATGTAGTATGTCACGCGGCTGCCACGGATCTTTTATTTCTCTAATCAGTTTCTTTAGACTGATCTTCGCCACTCTACCCCCTTTTTGATGAAATCCGAAACAAATCAAGAATTCGGAATATCAGAACTGCTCTGAGGTTTGCACTTCGGTAATCTGATATTATACAGGATTCAGGATATCTGACTTCTGCTCTTCCTGAATCCCGATCCGCCTCCGGCGGATTACATGCGGAATACTCCGAATTTGTGTTCTGGGATCGGTGCATTCAAGGACATCGAAATGGCCAGACCCAATATCTTGCGAGTATCCAAAGGATCGATGACGCCATCGTCCCAGAGTCGGGCCGTCGAATAGTAGGCGCTGGACTCATAGTCGTATTTCGCGAGAATGGGCTTTCTAATTTCTTCGATCTCCTTCTTCGTCGGCTTCTTACCCTCTTTCATCAATGACCTCACTTTGATGTCAGTGAGAACACCTGCGGCCTGTTCGCCACCCATGACGCAAATCTTCGATGTCGGCCACATCCAGAGCAAGCGCGGGTCATAAGCACGGCCGCACATTCCGTAGTTGCCTGCACCGTAAGAATTACCAATAATTATCGTGAACTTCGGGACCTGAGCATTGGCTACCGCATGGATCAACTTGGCTCCATCCTTGGCAATACCGCCGTGTTCATAGCGCTTACCGACAATGAACCCCGTAATGTTCTGCAGGAATAGTATGGGTATTCTACGCACCGCACACATCGATACAAAATGAGCGCCTTTTTGCGAAGACTCAGAGAATAGAACTCCGTTATTGGCAAGGATGCCAACGGGATACCCCATGATACGAGCAAATCCACAGACTAACGACATGCCATAAAGCGCTTTGAATTCGTGGAATTCGCTGCCGTCAACAATGCGGGCTATGACTTCGCGCACGTCAAAGGGTTTTCTCAGATCAGCCGGAATGATTCCGTAGAGTTCGGAGGGATCATAAGCCGGCTCGACCGGTTCGATTCGATCCAGCGGATACTTAGCCGTCAACGGAACATTCTCAACGATGTTCCTCGTCATTTCTATCGCGTGTTCATCATTCAACGCATAGTGGTCGGCGACACCTGATATCCTGCAGTGAACATCAGCACCTCCCAGATCTTCCTCACTCACAACTTCACCCGTTGCTGCTTTTACGAGAGGAGGACCTCCAATGTAGATAGTACCGACACCTTTAACAATGATAACCTCATCACTCATCGCTGGCTGATACGCCCCGCCAGCAGTACAGAAACCGAGCACGACCGAAATTTGCGGTATGTTATCCGCAGACATCCGCGCCTGATTGAAGAATATCCTTCCGAAGTGATACTTGTCAGGGAAGGTGCCGACTTGAAGAGGAAGGAAGATGCCACCTGAATCGACGAGGTAGATGCATGGCAATCTGTTCTCAATGGCGATCTCCTGAGCACGAATGTGTTTCTTTATCGTCTCGGGGATGTACGTCCCGCCTTTCACGGTCGCATCATGAGCTACGACCATGACCTCTCGGTCATGAATCAGACCGATACCCGTAATGATCGCTGCTGAAGGGTGTTCATTGTCATACATGTCCCATGCCGCCAGTTGATTCAATTCGAGAAACGGCGTGTCCGGGTCGAAGAGCCTCGCCAGTCTCTCTCGAACGAACAACTTGCCCCTATCTGCATGCTTCTTGTGCATGTAGTCGGGTCCGCCCTTCCTGACTTGGTCAAGGCGCTCCCTCAGGACCTTCACCGCCTTGGCCATGACCGATTTGTTAGCCTTAAACTCCTGGCTGCCTGTCTTGATCTTCGATTCTATTTTGTACATAACACCTCAAAAAGTCATGGGTTACGTTGGTCGGCTACGATACCCGTTTCGTTTAGGGGAAACGCCTCCCGTAATAAAACGCAACCGCTCAACGGTAGACGATACGGGCATCGTTACCCTAATAGGACCCACGTCACCTATCATACAAGCACCGCCTTATATCCGTAGCAGATTATACCAGTATGTCCCTCGGAATACAATTTCCTGAAGACGAACTTGACCTTCTTTCCTATCTTCAGATCTTCGGGTTTACAGTCGACGACCTGTGTCGTGACCCTCACACCGTTGTCTGATTCCACGATCGCCACGCTATACGGTACCTCGCTCTCGAAATCCTTTGGTGCAACACGGATCGTCGTAAACGTCAGTATCTTCCCAAAATCAGAAAGCTTCTCCGACTTGAACTTTCGGACACCGCAGTTGCATACGATACGTGGCGGAAAAGAAACGTGACCGCATCCGGTGCACTTTGCCGCCTCGAGACGGTACCTTTGAGGCATTTCCCTACGATATCTTGGTGATGGCACTGGACCTCCTTTATTGGAATAAATGCCTAAATCCGCCGAAGGCGGACCAAAAAACCTGAATTTCTAGAACCTACTTCAGTCATTTGTAGATATGAGTTAATCACTTATGCTATACTTTTTTTCTGAGCTTCCGAGCCATTTTGGCGTTTAGGCATTTGAGAATATATGTACTACCGATGATGCACCTGAACCGCCCATGTTTTGAGTCAATCCGATCTTTGCATTCTCGATCTGCCGCTTGCCGGCTGAGCCACGCAACTGTTCAACGATCTCCACTACCTGGGCAACGCCGGTCGCCCCAACAGGATGCCCCTTGGATTTCAAACCACCGGACGTGTTCACAGGGATCTTACCGGTCAGCGCGGTATGCCCTTGTTCGGTGAACGGACCGCCTTTGCCCTTATCGACAAAACCCAATTCCTCGATTGTGCATATCTCGGCAATTGAGAAACAATCATGGACCTCGGCGAGACT
>CP070795.1:1179148-1181903 GCA_020343455.1 Caldifarciminota bacterium | reverse complement strand
GGTCAGGGTAGTAAACATCGGGATTGTTGACCAGCCCCGTGTGTGGTATCTGTGTGAACTTCTGACTGAATTTCGTCCTCACCAGCATCATTCCGATCTTTTGTGATGCTACAATGTAGTATTTCATCCCTTCGCCATAGAGAAAATCAATGCCGACGTCCTCGAATATCCACTGACTCATGCCGTCCGTCTTCCAGACTGCAGTGCCGCCTTCCAGCGAGAACGCCTCAGAGAAATTATGGGTGAACGAAACAGAAAGAAATCCTCCGTCGAGGGTCAGATCTTCGGCCTCGGACGAGGTAAGGTCTACCGTGCCGAACCTTGCTTCGACCCGTATCGCGTCAAAATTCGGAAGGTAGAAGAATGTGCGCAATGCCGTTTCGTGGGTTGTCGACACGGTGGCCTCGACGGGTCGTGGCAGGTGTTTTCTTATTATCTTCTGAGAAAATCTTATGCGAACCGGCCATATCGGCTGGTATTCGAATTCGACGTAAGCCCTGTGGTTCAAAAGGTTGTGGCTGACATTCCTGAAAATATCGATATACGCTCTAGTCAGGATGACGTTCCTTGTCAGCTGGTATCGTGTTTCCAGATACAGCCCCTCTTCCGGTTTGGGCGTAGGGTCGTCATAGAGGCTGGCATACTCCGGATCTACGAGGGCATAAGGTCTTTCAAACGGCGTATCTTCAAAACGGCGGTATTCGGAGAAGCCCCGGTTATAGGGATTGTCGTATGCCGCGTCGTAATGGCGATACAAGAAATTCACATAGAGATAGTCATATTGTACCCTGCCCTTTACCACGTAGGCATAGGCGGCGGTGTCGAGGCCGTTTTGCCGTACTATCTCTCCTGAGATAAAGGTATTGAAAACCGGAATCATGAACGTTGCACCTGTGAACTGTCGCGCGTCATCCGTTGAGAGCATGGTGATCTCCGGGTAAAATGCCGGATCGTACTTGTCGAGCGGGATATCGATCCACCGGACCGCAGGGTTCAGCAGCCGGTCGTAAGATAGAGCCATTGCCTCGATCGAGACCTGCGCGCCCGGCAGCAGATCGTCGAGCGGCGAGAACCTAAGGTTGATGCCGTACGACTGTTCGGCAACGTTATCGCGGCGGATTGCAAAACGGTACGGGTTGCTGAACGTACGCCAGATCGTTCCGTCCGGGTTGATGATAGCGTCGCGCAGTGTATTCGAATAGAAAAATGACGGCATGAATATCATGCCCTGCCACTGCATCGAAAAATCTCCTGCTGCACCGAATAGTCGGTAGCCGTAATTTTCGGTCAGGTCACCGTACAATCCGGAAGAGCGTTCGTAGATCCTTGCCCGGTACTCATCGCTGTTGTCGATCATCAACCCCTCACCCCAGACGAGCCGATAGTTGCCCACATAGAAACTACGGACCGGGCCCAGGTTGACGACGCCGGCATAGCCCTTTGCCTCTCGGTTGTACTCGTTGTAGTGGAATCCGGCACGCAGCTTTTGCTGATAGTTTATCCTGACGCGGGCATCGAGATGGGGACGTGCCTGCAGGTTGGTCAGAGTATCCAGCTCATTTTCGAGATTATCCCTCAATTGGGCTATGTGAGACGGTAACCAGTTATAGATATTCATGAGGTCTGCGGCGATCGTATCCAGACCAGTGAGTGCATTCTGCAAATAGGAGATCCGTGTAGCGAGATTGTCATCCTCGCCGACATCCAGGCGGTTCGTATGATCGACCCGGAGGCGAGCGCTGCCGTATGGTTTGCTGATCAATGGCTCCGGTTCGTACTGGACATACTTGCGCAGCGATGTGTATGCGTAGTTGGAAAGATCTCGCACGCGGCGCAAATCACGGGACGATGTAATCGTACGCTGTTTCCGGTGGCGCATTATGGCGGCCGCATCAATCGGGGTCATCCGGTCTATGTTAACGAGTTCACTGAAGGTTGCATCGTTGATGTACATGGGAGAGCGGATCAATTCCTCCCAGACATCTATTGCGGCCTTTGAAGGCGGTTCCTCGCTCGCAAGTTTTTTCTGTTCGTAGAGTATGGAACTCCATTCGGCGCGTTCGGGAAAAGGTTTTGCGATCTTTACCAGAGGTTTTATTCGCTCGAAAGTCAATCCGTCGATGCCTTCGACACGGCGCAGCTCGTAGACCGATGTGAAGTGACCGTAGAGTTCTCGGTATTCATATATCCGTTGCGCCGTAGCAGAATCTACGGGCAGGGTATATATAGAATCCAACGGTACGCGGTTGAGGTCGAGCTGGCCTGCCAGCAGGAATAAGAGAAACATTACATGCTAGAATCTGAACCCTATCGTCGCTGTGTGGCTGACGGGGAGTTCGGGAATGAACTCGGCGGCATAGTCGAAACTGAGGAACTTGTGGACGATGCCGGTACCGGCCGCGATCACGAAGGGGTTTGTCTTTATCCCGCTTCTGAGATGTAGTATTCTAAACAATTCAAACTCGGCGGCAAGGTGGATCCTCATGTCGTCATCCTTCATGGAGAAATCGATCTCGGACAGTATGCCATCGAACGGTTCGTATGCCAATCCCGCCCTCAATTCCGGCAGCATTTCGCCATCCTCGTATGATCCGAATTGCGGGCGGTTGAGGTTGTGCCCGTATACGCCGAGCGACCATTTCTTGTATATTCTTCCGAGTAATCCTGCGCTCACACCGTAGGCGTACGTCCGACCGGTGCGCGCATTATCTATGATGTAGACGTCGGCGCCCGCCCCGAACTTGAACGTTTCGCT
>CP070795.1:1167536-1179048 GCA_020343455.1 Caldifarciminota bacterium | reverse complement strand
CACCCCACTCGATGGGAGCCCACGTAGATAGAACGCTGGGGTATAACCGGTCATGTGATCTGGAACCGCAAATGTACAGCTCGTAGATCGTTTTTTTGAACGCATTCTCAGAAATGGGACAGATGATGCCTCCGATTATCCTCTTGCCATATTTGACAAGAAAGACCCGTACCATTCCACGTTCAGCAAGTAATCTGACCAATACCAGGAAATAATCCAGCGGTGGCAGTGGTTTCTTTACGGACGTTGAGTAGTAATCTGACAGGATCCCGTAGAGCTCTTCGATATCACTTTCGTCCGTCGTCATCACTATCTCGACACCTTCTTTCTCCATGCTTCTCCGGATCTGCCGTCTCTTACTCGAACTGAGGTTCTTGAACAGACGCTCCTCCCCTACTGAGAGATCTACGACGAAGTTGAGATGCTCCGAGTAGCGATAGCCAACTTTGCTAAAGACACACTTGCATGCCGAGTAATCCCATAGGTTTCTGAATTGCGACAGGATCACCTTCTTGCCAACGATGTCGTCATATTCATGAAGAAGCATCGTCATTACCTCAGCATCATTGTTTTTTACGAGGGGGCCGCCCCAAATTATTGAACGGGTCGTCAGCTCTCCAATGGGACCGGTGTACTCTCGCTGGATAGAAGCAAGAATAATCCCCAGAATATCGCCATCTCTGCTGACGACGGCTACAAGCACGGGCTCGAAATTGGTCGTGTTAGTATAAATATCAAACATCTCCGGTGATTGAAAGACATTACCCTCGGGATGATTGTAGATAAAGTCATGCCATGTCTCTCTGTCTATTTTTTGTACGACTCTCATGACGTCCTCAAAAAGAATACTCCCATCACAGGTCTGCTGGTGTACTTCGCCTGATCAGTACGTACTTCACCATATTCTTTGCTCCCTGCCATACTAATTCTCTGAGCCAGAGCAGTCCTCCATCATGCCAGCTGTGGGGATGGATATTTATCATTACTCGATCAGGAAGAGAATTCCGACGAAATTCGTCTATTATGTCACAGGTGGATCTTAATGAGTAACGATAGCTCGTTCTTACCTTATCTCTTACATTGACATTCACTCCATCCCAACGTCTGCCTGTATCAGTGAGGTACAGCACTTTATTATAATCGATATCGAAATAAGGTTCCCCCACTATGCCGAAATCGTGGTAATCATACTCCGTCCACACAAGACGGTTGTCCCATTTGGAGAACGGGCTTCCGTGCATGCAGATTGTCTTCACGGGATAAAGTGCCCTGAAGCGTGCAAGATTGACCTCAAACCTGCTGATAGCCTTACGTATATCTCCTCTTGCGGCAGTCAAATCCTCATAGTGATAACCTATTTCATGCCCCAAATCCGCAATCTTCTTGAGAACCGTACTATCGAACAGGTGTTTTCGATAACGGATGTAATACGAGGACCTGATGCCAAGATCACGCTCCAGTACCGCGATCTTGAGCGCATTGCCAATTCTGTTATCTACATCATGTCTCAAGATGATCGCTTTCGGTCGGGTTTCGCCGGTAAGAAAATGCAAAAAAGGTATGATCTCGTACCCGCTGCACAGAATCTCCTCGTATAGCTGCCTCAACATAGCATAAGTAAAATCCAACATCATAGCTGGTTACAGTTGTGCCTCACTCCTATGAAACACCGCGATAATAGAAGCGTGTTTTTTTCAATGCCATAACTGATTTCCGGAGAGGATCGGATTACGATGCTCTCTCTCAAAAATACGTCTGTAATCATCGCACGTCAGGAATTCAAAACCCTTTTTCTTTGCATCAACGATCTCTCTTTCCAACAGCAGTGAAGCCTTTTGCCCGATATTTCGTTGCTTAAGGAAACCGCGTACTACATCGGCGAACAAATAGGATACCATGTTCTTGGCACGCCTGTGCGCCTTGAATCTACCATCCTCAACGACACACTCATTCGGATGTATCATGAAAACCAACGGCTTCTTCGTTAGCCTACTCTCCAAGAAAAGGGTATCCCTTAAGAACGCATCTACCTCAGGGGAAATTCTCATCAAGGTGCCTACATGAGCCAATATGAACGCGGATATGGGTATCTCGAGAAGATTGCTATCACCCACTCGATAAAGATCATCTCCGTCAACGAAGTACGGGGTACGGTTGGCAACGAGCCACCTCATCTTTTTCGCGCTTCCGAAGGACAATGGACCGTCAAATCGCTGGGATGCAATTGAACTATCGGTCTCGAAACCCAGATGATCCAGCACTCTTGCAGTGTGTGCGCCGATCCTCAGTGCTGGAGATCTGAATGCCTTGATCTGTCCGGCATATTTTTCGATTATCCTCTTTGCCTTTGCTATATCATGCAACTGTTCTTCGTAAGAAAGCGTATCCAAACCCCTTTCGACTTCATGCGAATAGCCATGGCAACCAACCTCATGGCCAGATTCTTTTACCTTTACTACTGACTGGGGGAAGTGCTCAACGAAAACGCCGGTGAAATAGAATGTAGTACGAATTCCGTGTCTTTCGTAAATGTCCAGCAGTCTGGGGAGGGCATATTCTGCGACGAGCTCTCCCATTTTGTAATCCAATCTGTTCCTTTGAATAGAAGTCATCTCGACGTCATTCGTCAACAGATAATACATGATCATTCCTGAGTATTACCGAACACTACGACATCATACAGATCATTCTCGTACTTTTGGGCATACACACTCACAGTTCCTCGTATATCGGGATTATCGTCCTCGCAACGTTATCAATGTTCAAATGGCCTATCCTCTGGCGTCCGCGTGTTCGTTTCCCGTAATTCAAAGCCAACTTTATCTTCGCCGCGACATCTTGTGGCGAAAATGAAGCTATATAACACCCCTCGGTGTCACCAATGATTTCCCTGACATCACCAACATCGGTCGACACGATCGGCAGATTACAGGCCATGGCTTCCTTTATGACATTCGGAGAACCCTCGCGTATCGATGTCAACAGCAGGACATCACATGTGTTCATGTACCTGGCAACGTCCTCGTGGCAAATGCCAAATGGAACCAGAAGTTTTACTTTGTCAGATTCCTCCTTGACGATCTCAAAAGCCTTTTTCGCAAGCATGAAATTCTTACCCGGGTCTTTCGGATTACCCAAGAATAGAACCCTCCGCGCGATACGTGCTGAATTCTTTTTGGGAGTTGTGTGAAAAGCGGGTTTGAATGTCCGAAAGTCAACGCCATTAGGCACTACATGTACCCTCACGTTTCCAATCTCCTTCTTCATCCTCTCAGATTTGACAATTACCGCCTTCACAATCTTTATCAATATGCGGGTCGTGAGCATGGTCAATAGACCCTCGAGCGTCTGCCCTCCCCGTTCGTTTACTGACCCGTGCAGATCACTGCCCATCAGGGACAATATTACAGGCGACCTTCTCTGAAAAACCGCGCACCATCCACAAAAACTGTAATGTGCGTGAACTGCGTCATACTTGATGTGTGATACTTGTCTTCTCACCTTGAATATACCAAGGAAATAGTTGAACGCACTCTCGTTTCCTTTTATATTGACAATGTCTATGTTGACCCCGTTACGCTTCAATGATTCTATCTGCGATTGAACAAATGGTTTATCAAAAGGACGTTCCCTGGTCGGCAATGAGCTAACGACATGCAATATCTTCATTGATTATCGTGACAATGTGCCGCACCAAAATGCAAATGACACTGCCTTGTAAAACTCCACTCTCTCTCTCTGCCAATTACCGTTACTGCCATCACTGAGGATATTTTCGGCATCAATGTACTCATTACCATTGATGCAATCATGATTCTTCGATAAGAAACTGCTCACACCCTTCAGGAGACAGTAATTATCTTTCCATCTACTGAAAACCTTCCGATAGACATACGCCGAGGCAGCCTTTATCTTCCCGCAGACAGAAAGGAGATCCGATGGCGCATACATTCTGCTCGTACTCATCTTTGCCAGCTGTACGTTGTTTGCCGCTATGATGTGCGCGTAGAGAAGTTGCCCCATGATTCTCGCAAACGGGTTCTGTACAAAGAAATCGTAATTCGCGCCGCAGAATGGTGTTCTGAAAATAAAATCAACAAAATCGTAATCCAGGTACGGTAATCTATTATGCAGATACGGGTTCTCTATACTGAATTCCGCGCCGAAATATTTCCTCAAGACCTCCTTCAGCAAAAAAAGATAGAACCTCTTATTCGTCCCGTAATGTGAATCGTATCTTTCCTGCACCTTTGCAATGCAATCATCGATATAGGGAGACAACCGTTTAAGGAATTCCCGGCTGTAATATTTGCTTGAACTGACACTGTTGGACAAATCGTTCGATAGCCCCGCGGCATCGCCCCTGAACAATGAATATATATTCTTGCTTATGACCTCGCCCGTCAAGTGAACAGGCCGAAGCAATTCACTCCCGCAGTTGCCGCTGATGATTGTTTTCGCAGTCTTGCCAATGATGCTGGAAGTATACAAATAATGAGCCCTGGCAAGCGAACACCGCCCATCTGAATACATAATGGTTCTCTTAGCGCAATCATTGTAGAATTCAGCGCTGTACCGATCATCGAGATTAATATGGAAGTAGTTATAAGATAATTTCTGCGCTATTTTCATCGGTATTGTGACGTCCGGAGAATCAGCATTGCCGAACGAGTAAAGAAGGAGATCCTTCCTGTCTCTATTCATCAATGCTAGAATAGTCCTGCTGTCAAAGCCACCAGTTACCGGCAGGGCAACCTTCTTTGAATCCATGTGCATAATGTTTACTGCCTTGCGCAATAGATCCTCTGCGCCCTCGAGGCTGTCCTTTACCGAGAGGAGTCTGTCGTGCATAAGACAATCATGATCCCAGTAAGGATTCAGTTCAATCTGTGATCTTCTTACGGTAATAGTGGTCGCCGGATCGAGCAGGAGTACCTTCTCAACGTATGTCGCACCGCTGAGCGGATAATGGAAAAGAAAATACTCAAGGACGGCCCGTTCGTTCAACCTCCGTTTAAGCAATGAGCACCTTAAAATGGACTTCAACTCGGATGAGAAGAGGAAATAGCCGTTCAAACTGCAATAATACAGCGGCCGCATCCCAAAGCGGCTATTTGCCAAATAGATTAAACCCTCTCTTCGGTCCAGAATCACCACGTTGAAGCAACCTTTGATGTGTTTGATAAAATCAAATCCGTGCATATGATATAGATAAGGCACATATTTCTTCCAATGACTTTCTGCGGGTACGGGATATTCCTTATCGACAGACTGCATTGCGCCGCCGTCAATGAAAATATCTCCATCGATCAAACAAGTCGTTGAATTGTCGGCGGTGGAGTAGCAATCTGATATGGCTTGCCCGTCGTTGATATTCACAACGCCGATCATGTAGTTCTCTGCATTTACTGTCTTGACCAGATCATCCTTGTTGTATTCAAGCGAGGTTATCATACTCGAAAAATCCCTCTTCAGTGAAGAGACCGGCCTGTCCAAACCAACAATACCCGCAATTCCTGGCATAACCTATATCCTGCTTTTCGTGCGTAGTGCGTGGGCCGCAACTTGGCCCATGGTCGCAATCCAGAGTCTATTTTGATCCCGTAATTCGGCAGCGTGCTTAAGAACACAAGGAAAGACATTATTCAAGAACCAACCGTCAAACGATGGATGAAACCAAAAATGGCAGACGGTGCGGCTGGTAACAGCTCTGTCAATGTATTTCTTCAGTCGATACGCCGTATAGTCTCGAGACCAGCCAAGATTACCGCCCTGAAGCGCACAACTGCTCGGGAGGACGACCAAACCATGATCGTCAAACGATGGCTGTGACAATTCCCATCGCAAACGTTTGCGATAATTCGTGAAACCATGCTTCTTCAATACTTCATAATTGCCATATGTACCAGCTGCAAACACAAACGACCTCAGATCAATATCCCAGTGTTTTGCGGCGGCAATGCAGGCTATCACTTCGTCCTCGGCGACACTTGATGGGCAGATGCTATCACTGAAGTCGATATGTGAAAAGGTATGGCAACCTATTTCGTGTTCGGCTTTTGAAGCCACTATCTTCTCTATAAGATCGGGTGCGTACCAAGCCTCTGCCTTTCGCCAGTTAGTTCGCGGGTCAGCGTCAAACCAATCTCCATTTCTATAGCTCCACTTTGCGTTCTCAAAGAATGGTATTCGGTGCATCCAATCGTGAGATGATCTACCGCATGAATTGAGGAGAAGATGCCCGACAGTAGCCCAGGTCACGGGAATGTTGTACTCCTCGAAGAGCCTGAATAACACAGGAAAGTTCGCACGCGTTCTGAGTGCTTTCTCCAGAGGATTCTCCTGCGCCTTTGAATACCTCCAGCCCCACGCCAGTTCAAGGTCTGCGGATATAACCAGAACACCCTTGCTGTTGTCATGCCGCGCCATCTCCAGGGAATTGCCCGACCGACACACCCATGGTTTGTTGGTCATTTCAAATGAACACCTGGAGAGCGCATTTTTCATCGAACGAGGGCACCGCTGGTAGATCGTTTCGTACAGTTTTGATATGTGACTATTCATGAAGGCGTCTCATTCGAAAAAGCATCCTGGAAAACCAATTCCATACCCGGGCGACCAAGCGCCAGTATTTTTTCTCCATGAGCGCGGGGACCATATCATCCAAAGCAAAATCAGAGAATACCTTAGCACCCTTGAGGCTTGCAAGCCACTTGCCAGCCCCCAGGGTTCTCTCCTTTCTGTAGGTCAAGAAAGAATTCAGATCCATAAGCATATTTATCCACTTCACATCGTGTAAAAAATCGAATGTTGCAGCTGGTTCTTGGCCAGTAGTCTCAAGATAATCAACGACCGGGAAGTTCATTCCACACCTGTCTGCAAGTATATTTTGCTGCCAGTATCGCGGATTCAACTCGATCAATTTTAATGTGTGATCGTTCTCGTCCAACTTGAATTCTGCAGAACCTACGCCGCGAAATTCCAAGGCAAAGAAAAGTTCTCTGCCGATCGTGGACAGTTCCGGATAATCGACGCTCCTGACCGACGCCCCTATGCCAAATCTAACGGGTTGCTGTCTCATTTTTTGAAGTGTAAAATCGAGAAGTAATTTACCACGGGCTGAAACATAACAACAGGATTTGAAATGATTGGTGTCAGGACCAGGGATCACTTCTTGCACTATTGCCGGAATATTCCTCGTCAGGAGAAGGCGAGCCCTGTCCCTCAATTCATCTACATCCCTGGCGAGAAAACCCTTGACGCCTCCAAAACGCTCACGCCATATGTAGCTGAGACAGCCTTTGACAAAGACCGGGTACCTCATACCATCACGCGCCTTCTCCAGATCTCCCAGCGCATCCAGCTTAACCGTCTTAGGGACAGGAATACCCGCGGCCTGGGCCTTGAGGTATAAGCAATCCTTGTTCATGATACACTCCAGGAGCTCTTCCGAAGGAATGTTGAAAAGATAACGGCCTGCCAATTGCTCGCGCATTCGAGAAACGGCGATAACGAATTCATCAGCGGTGAGAAAGAGGACTGCTTTGTCAGAGGAACTTCGGCACAATTCCATCATGAATGCGAGAAATGCATTCGGGTCTTTCAGCGGATGGGGGCACAGAAATGGTTTGACATATCGAGAACGGAAGCCTATATCCCGCTTCCAGTCAACACCAATGACCTCTATACCTTTCCGTCCAAGTGATCTTCCAACAGCAAGGCCCGTCTCGTACATGCCGAGGACCACGCAGGGATGACCAACATCAAAATGTCCCATTCTCTACGTTCCTCACGATCCTTTCTCACGACAGCAGCAGATTCACACTGCAAACATGAAGTCTGCAAACCTCGGATGGTCTTATCAGAAGATGCTCTTCGTTTCGCATCGACAACGACAGCCAATCTACCGGGAGTCTATCTAATGCGTTCTACGTTCAAGCAATTCGATAACATGCTGCAATCTCAGATCGAACGAATCATTTGTGTTGTAGTCACCTTCATCGAATATCCACTGACCGTTGCGGCAAAGATACCGGCCGGGTTTGCCATCAACGACCATCTGATGAGGGTTTTTGGCCCCAAAGAAACATTGAAGCTCATTGACCAAGAAGTTGCCTTCCCTGTCCTCGAATATATCTACTGCCTGGCTGAAAAACCCTCCCCGGCTGCAGACATCTCTCACGAAATCCAGCAGATTCAACGAAGGTCTATCCCAACTGACTTCCGATGTTCCGCTGAACATTTCACCCCGTTTTCTTACCTTCCTGTGAGCGAAATAAGAGTCTCCTATACACACGGCACGCCACTCAGAATCGCAATCGATGTATTTCTGGAACAAAGCAAACCAACGCTGTGCACTCATGTGAGCTGCCGTGTACCTACCATGGAAATATCTATACGATTCGGGAACATGCTTCAGCCTTCTCACGAACCGTTTCCATAGATCGCCCCTTCTTACATTCGGTCCCCAGCGTCTTTTGATGCCTTTGTCTGAAAAGGCGTGTCCAACATAGTCCCTCAAGTCCTGTCTTCTTCTGATGATCATGACCCCCGAACCCGATGCGCCAAGCGCAGTCTTCGCCACAATCGGGAGACTGCACGTTTCTGCAAATCCCAGGGCCTCACCTTTGTTATAGAATATCCATGTTTCCGGATGAGGTACGTTATTTGCCTTAAGCCAGTATGCCAGCATCCTCTTATTCTCATACATCAGGATTTCATTGTATGAGGGATATATATTTCTTCCCAGGACAGCGTGCAATATGTATACCCTCTCATCATACAGCTGTTTGAAATGAGTCGTTATGCCGGGTGGTCTCGTGAGGAAACAATCGAAATCTTCGGCAATTGCCTTTTCAAGCCAGTCGTGTCGAGTTATATCGATCACTCTGTATCTCACGGGGATCTTGCTGCCCTCACAAGCGTGAATCCATCCCATGTGGTCGTAATCATTTTCGTTCTTGAGAATTGCAAAAGAAAAGGCCATTATTTTTCAGCCGCGGTGAACGAAATCATTGAGAACCACCTCTGTATACCCGCAGTAATCCATTCACTCTTCTCGATATTGAAAAGTTATCTCTAACAAAAGATTCAGCCCTTCTTCCCATTTTAGCCAGGACCATTCTGTTCTTACAGAGTTGACGTATCCGCCGCGTGAATTCTTCAATATTGCCTTCTCGCACAAGGTAGCCTGTCCTGCCGTCCTGGATGATCTCAGAGTTACCTCCGACATCAAATGCAATTGCCGCAGTGCCGCATGCGCATGCTTCCAGCAACGCCAGAGAGAAACCTTCAATACGTGAAGGAAGTGCAAATATGTCAAAAGCCCGATAGTACTGCACGGTATTCAACGTCGATCCCGGTAGATCAAAGTATTCAGCCAAACCGGTCCGTTTTATCTCCAATTCCATCCTCGATTTCTCTGCGCCATCGCCGACCAGCACGAACATCAATCCTCTAACTTTGTGCACAAGCTTCTCCGCAACATCGATGAGTAAATGCAGCCTCTTCACCTCATTGAACCGCCCGACAAAACCAATGACAAGGCTATTTCGAACACTCAGGCGGCGCATCCCCTCATCGTTCGATCTCGGCGGATGCCGGTCATTCACTGAATTATAAACGGTACACACTTTCCTCGAATCAATCTTCTCGCGTTTAATCTTCACCTCCTTTACTGCATTGCACGATGTTACCAGACTCGCCGCCAATGAGGAGATGAAGCGCACTACCATGATGTGGTACCATCTTCTCCACAACCCGAGACCGTGCTCATTAAAGATCACCTTTTGTCCGGTAAAAAAGCACGGCAAAGCTGAGACCTTTTCGGCCCAGAACATATGGCTGTGAACAATATCATACCGGCATTCAAACAGGTGGATGAATAGCTGTAGTGACGCCAATATGACATTCCTGTACCTTATTCTGTAACGAAGTACCTTATCCGATAGTAGAGACACAAGGTTGCCATTTTCATTGTATGCGACAGTCACACTATGACCGATGTCGGCAAGCGCATTTGCATCCATGACCGCCTGCATCTCTGCGCCTCCGTACGCGAGGGTATTTATAACAATGAAGATCTTCATACCGGGTGCGACGCAATGACCTTATTGTAGACACCGATGGTCTGCTTCGCTATCTGGTGCCACGATAACTTGCCGCATTTGGATAATCGATCGATGTTACGTTTCATCGCCGCTCTCTTCTCTCGATCCTCCAGTAAATCCACCACAGCGCGAGCCAGAGCGTCATGATCTCTTGCCCTGACCAACCTTCCGGTGACATCATCCTCCACGACCTCGGGAATACCGCCGACGGTAGTTGCCACGACGGGCTTCGTGAATGCGTAGGCCGTCATAACGACTGCGCTGTGCGTCGCATCCGTGTACGGAACTACGACCAGAGACGCCTGCTTTATGTAATGGACGAGGCTCTCATTGGAAATATGATGGTTGTGCACTTCGATCGACGAACTGCCGATCTTATCGGACGACAAATGTCCTTTGCCAGCAATAATCACCTTCAAATCGGGGATGCGTTTCTTAATAATGGGCACAGCCCGAATCAAATAATCGATCCCCTTGTAAGCTGAAATGCGACCGAAGAAAAGGATCGTATGAGGTTCCTCTCGAGCGTGGTCTCTATCGAATAATCTGTACACCTCGAGGGGACCGCAATAGATGCTGTGTACTCTGTGGAGAGGAACGCGGTAATAGTCGGCGAACTTCCTTCTTAAGAAATGATAGTGCTGGATGAAATCGTAATC
Organism: Caldifarciminota bacterium; assembly: GCA_020343455.1. Lineage (GTDB taxonomy): Bacteria > Hydrothermota > Tepidihabitantia > SM23-42 > SM23-42 > SM23-42. The sequence goes on along the minus strand of CP070795.1, from coordinate 1,168,280 downwards.
GTGCCTGGTATAGAACTTATTCTGCAGCCTGTTTACTATTCTCGATTTGAGTGTCCCCTCTCCCGAATGAGGCAAATAATCGTGGATTGTGTAGACTTTAGGCTCCTTCTTTAAGAGAAAATGAAAATACAGCTGGAATCCAGATGATCCATTGAAATGAATTAAGTCATATTGCCCATTCCGAATATACGAAGCAACCGAACTTATGTACTTTACGTTTTCGCGTTTCCAATCCTTCAGGATCTTTAGTGTGGGCGTTCTCACAATCATTATCTTCAACCTCGGATGGATAAATTTCATGATTCTCTCGCCAACATATTCCTTCACGATGTGCTGACTTGAGGTGATACCGTAATTCAATTTTGTAATGTCCCAGTCGAAGATGCTCTTGGTAAAACGGTCGCCGCCAGCGACGAAGATCAACGTAACGTCAATGTAGTGTGCCAAATAGTGAGAAAGACAGAGCACATTGTCTGGATGACCATAGGCGATGATGGCAACTTTCATCTTACCAGCAAATTCCTTCGTAATTTTTCCAGAGCCAATATGCAGACATTCGAACCAGATCAATGACAATCTTCTTGTTATGTGCTTTTAGCACCTTCCGCAGGTCTGTGTGATCGTGAGATACCACCAGGACCTCTGATTCACGTATCACTTCGGAAAGGTTATCCGTAATCAGTTGTGAAAGGTGCGGGATATGCTTTTCGATATACTCCCTATTCGTTCCGGTGAGTTTTGAGA
>CP070795.1:1155492-1167436 GCA_020343455.1 Caldifarciminota bacterium | reverse complement strand
TGATCATTGTTGCCATCGTCGGTTGCGGCAGTAATGCTGCCGTTGAATTCGGCATGAATGATGAGGCACTCTTTGACGGAGAGGCCGGTGACCTGGCAATGAGGGTTTTGAGTGTCGAGGTTCCGGACGGCGACACCTATACGACGTTATGGGAAGGTCCGGAGTACGTTCCGGTTGAGCTTAAAGCATCCGGTTTCACGTCAATTACCAACGGCTATGTAGATGTCGAGCCCAGAACAATTTCCAGAGTACGCGTCACTGTCGATTCATTGATACATGTGCAGCAGACTAGCTCAATTCTTGTGATCGAACCTGCCTATTCTTTCGTCGCCCAAGCTTTTGGCCCGATCGTCATAGGTGAGGATGATGAAATGCGACTGGTCATAGTGATCAATGCAGAGACCTGGTTCAATGAAAGTACAGGTCAGATCATACAGGGGCATGATCCGTTCGAAGATGCCGCGCTGCGCATATATTACGATTATCAATGATCGAGAAAGTCGTCAGGTTCGACAGAGTAGACTCGACTCAGGATAGCGCCAAGGAATTCATCGACGAAAGACGTACGCTAGCGGTAACCGCGCTGTCTCAGAACAAGGGAAGGGGCAGACAGGGAAGAACTTGGTATTCTCCAAAAGGTGGGTTGTACGTCTCGCTGTTGTTATTCCCAGAGGAACGCGTTACATCGATCCCCTTGCTCGGCTCGCTGAGCATTATCAGAACACTGGAAGAATATGGATTTGCTAGTCTTGCCATCCACTGGCCAAATGATGTGCTCTTGAACAACAAGAAAGTGTGCGGTGTGGTATGCGAGCGCTATCGGGATTCGGTAATATGTGGGGTGGGGCTCAACGTAAACATGGATAAATTCACCCCACGCCTCGGCGGCGCGACCAGTCTGAGAATCGAATCTGGCAGAGAGTATGATATAGATGGAATTCTGGCGGTTTTTTTGAAGAGATTCGGCGAACTCTATGATGAGTTGCAGGCACGTGGGTTTAAAGTCAAAGAAGTATTGAATTACATCTCTGGTTTGGGGGAATCGGTTGAGGTCCTCACGGCCCAGGGCGTGGTCCGCGGCACGGTCTCTGACATAGATGACGACTGGGCACTGCTCCTCAGAGATGAGTCAGGTATCATCAAGAAGTTCTACTATGGAGATGTCAGACGATTGGAATGGTAGTTGTTTTTGACATCGGCAATACAAATATCCATATTGGATCATACGAAGGCCACGCCTTGAAGAAGGAGTGGTCTTTCCCGACCAAGAAAAACATCCCTGTAAGGAAGGTCAAAGCCATCCTTGCTGATAAACGAGTGGAAGGAATGGCGGTCGCTTCAGTTGTGCCTCGTCTGACCAGAGTGGTGAGAGTCTTTGGCAGGAAATTGGGTTTGCCGGTGAATGTAGTGTCCGCAAAGGTCGACTGTGGCCTTGAGTTCAGATACCATCATCCAAAGACGTTGGGTGCAGATCGGATTGCAGCGGTTGTTGGCGCTTTGACCCGGTACGGGCGTGACGTGATCGTCGTAGATGCAGGTACGGCAATCACGATCGATGTCGCACTGAGCAGGGGAGATTATCTGGGTGGTGTGATATGCCCTGGAATGCATATCCTTTCCGAACTGATGCATGACAAAACTGCGTTGCTGCCACGGGTGGCTGTGAAGAAGACAAAGAACCTGGTAGGCAGAAGCACCGAGGAGTGTCTTCAGTCCGGCATATTCAATGGAACAATGTTCATGTTGAGCGGTCTGATCCGAGAGATCAGGAGACGGTACGGCCGGGATTTCTTCTGTATCGCCACTGGAGGAGGAGGTGAATTGGTCTCCAGGCATGTTGAGGATGTCGAGAAGTACGAAGCAGACCTTTGTATGTACGGTGCGTTGATCATTTACTATAGAAATGTCTCAAGCCTCAAGAAATAAGAGATTTTTGACCAAATCGTCCGCAGAAACACAAGGAATAGCAGCGGACTTTGCGCAGAAACTGAAAGCCGGCGACATCCTGTATCTCTACGGTGAGCTTGGTAGCGGCAAGACCGTTTTTGTAAAAGGATTATGTCAGGGATTAGGGGTGGAGGAGAATGTGACGAGCCCGAGTTTCGTAATTGCTACTGCGTACCACGGTAAGTATCCGGTGGCACACGTCGACCTTTACCGCCTCGACTCGGCCGCAGCTACTGATCTACCGATTGAAGAGTACATTCTCGAAAAAGGTATTACCGTGATCGAATGGGCAGACCGCTTGGGTTCGATCACGAAAGGTATTATGGTAAAAATCCGCATAGCAAATCACCAGAAGAGGGTGATCGAGATTGAAGATCTTGGGTATTGAAACGTCATCACCCATTTTCTCGCTCTGCCTGAATGATGATGAGACCGTATTGTACGAGTACAGCAGGCGCCGTGAGGTTGACAGGTACGGTGATGTGGAAATATTCAATGAGGCGAGAAAAATTCTTGATTCGGTTGCAGACGGTGAACTAGGTGCGATTGCCGTTAGTATTGGCCCAGGCAATTTCACGTCGCTGCGGGTTGGATTGACTTTGGCAAAAGGCCTCGCCTTCGTCAAAGAGATACCGGTCGTCGCAGTCAACAGTCTCGATGTAATTGGCCTGCTCTCGTCATTGCCCGATTTGCACACTGTTGCAGTTGTGAATGCTTATAGGGGTGAGATATATGCTTCGGTTTATGATAGTGGTAAGCGTGTCAGCGACTATCTCCTCACGACTGCGGCTGAGCTAATTCAAATGATTGGTGATGGTGCCGTCATAGTTGGTCCTGGCATCGATATCATTGCTGAAATCCAGCCGCGCCCGAACGGTATTGTATTCAAGAGAGACGAAAGATATCTGCTTCACGCACCAAGAGTAGTATCCGCTGCCCTGCCGCGCATTCGGAATAGAGATTTCGACAATATTGAATTTCTGGAGCCGTTCTATATCAAGAAGACCGATGCCGAAAGAAATTATGATAAGGGTAATGCGTCTTGAGGATCTGGACGCTGTCGTCGAAATCGAGACGCGATCCTTTCCGAATCCCTGGCCCAGGTTCTTCTTCGAGAAAGATCTTGAGTCAGGTAATACTGTAGCATTTGTCGCGGAGAATGATTGCCGGATAGTTGGATATGTGCTCGGCTCCTGTATCGACGTTGAATTGCACATAACGAACATCGCGGTCGCCGAAGACCACCAGCGGCATGGTCTGGCTACCAGAATGCTTCACGAAATGGAGGGGGTTGCCAGGACGCGAGGTTGCGGGTTTGCCTACCTTGAGGTGAGGACGACGAATGGCGCGGCAGTAAGTATGTACAGGAAAAATGGATACGATATCTTGTATACAAGGAAGAGGTACTATATAGATGGTAATGATGCATATGTTATGCATAAGGAGTTAAGATGAGTCTATTAATGGCGTTAGTCGTATTTTGCGGGCTGGATGTTTATTTTCTTAAGGATTCTCCTGACCTGCTCGTGAGAATGATTCCTGAGCAGGGGGTAGACCATGTGACGCTCAAGTACAGCTTCAGCGGGGACGTTTGGGGGTCGATGGTCGTACAGAAAAGAGGACGATTCATCGATGCAACGATAAAGACACCACTCGATGCGAGGATCGTTGGTTTCTATGTTGTCTATGATGATGGCACGGTCGACGATAGAGAGGGGCATCTGTACCTATATGAACTAAGCATATACCCGCGTATGCTCATTCCTTTCTCGGTTAGCGACCTTGAGGTCGTCATTGCCCAAGCAGAAAAAAAGATCACAGCGAAGACGCACGTCGACGAGGCGATCACGTTGCTCGACTATGCCGGCGGCATACTCGGTGTGCTGCCTGTTGTACCCGACTCACCGGGCGAAGCCCGGAAGACTGCATTGGAGGTCGAAGTATCCCGGCTGAAGATGCTGGTGGGAAGGTAGGAGAAGAGATCGGCATTCATTGTGCCAATTGATTGACAATAGCCATTATATTGCTATAATTAAACTAATTCCTCGGTAGCTCAATGGTAGAGCATCCGGCTGTAATAAAAGGCAGCTTTCCGCCGAAAGGCGGATTGAAAAATCGGGTGAATTCAGGGAAGCCTAAATTCCTTCTTCGTCATTGCGAGGACTCCGAGCCTGTCGAGGAGGACGCGGCAATCTCGGTCGGAGTATGGTAACCCTGAGCCAATCTTCGCTCTTACCGCAATAGGTGCGAAGCAGGTGCAGAGACTATTCCGCAAGGAAGTACTGTCCGTTGGAAACGGACGGGAAGCGCCCGATTCCGTCTAACCGGCGAGGTCGGTAACGGAAATGAGATAGTCCATTCTCCAGTGAAAATTGGAGGTTAATGTAACCGGAGGGTTGCAAGTTCGAGTCTTGCCCGAGGAGTTTACCTCTCTTATATCTCCATATTTTCCGGATCGTCGTCTGAATGGATGACGCGCCACTCATTCTCTTCGCGGTCAAAGTCGGCGATCTGATCGAGCTGCAGTTTCATGTACTTACCTTCGGCAGTCGCAGCTACTTCACCATTACTCAATATCAATTCACCCTTCCCTTCAAAGAACCGGTTCGTTTCTTTCGTGATGCGTCCGACGACCCTGATTTCCTCATCGAGCGGCATCGGTTTTTTGAAGCGGGTCTTGATCTCGATCGTGACGCCCCAGACTTCCTCCGAGTGGTGCATCAGTATTGCCCGGCCGATCGTTTCATCGAGGATGGCCGTGGCAATGCCGCCGTGTAACCGGTTTGGATAACTCTGGTGTTCCTCGCATGGTTTGAATACGGCGATCAGTTCCTTGGTCTCGGTTTCATAGAAGAATGTTTTTAATCCCAGCGAATTTTTCATGCCGCATACCAGGCACATCTTTGAATTGGGTTGTCTTCCGGTTATTCTATATTTCATTTCTGTCTCTCATACATACATACTATGGTTACACAAACTCAAGTCAAGGACGTGGGGACAGGCATAACATTTTAACTTTTGCACTTTCGTCCTTTTTTCATATAAGTTAGAGATTTGGTGAGAATTGACAGAGGTGGTGACCAAAAGTTAAAATGTTATGCCTGTCCCCGGTAGGTTGACAATGGGACATTATCAGTTAGAATTATCGAAGATGGCTACACGCAGGGAGAATCATACGAATGTTAGCGGTATCGTTAAGAAACATCTGCCTGAGGCACGAGAGTATATAATCGGCTACGCGGATCTGAAAGATCTATTGCCAGCAAAGTACAAACAATACGGCTACGGAACCGTCGTTGCCCGTAGATTGGATGATAAGATAATCGATTCGATCGAGACCGGGCCGAATGTGGGATATTACCGATTATATCGGGAGGTGAATCGTGAACTCGCTGATATTGCCACCGGTATCGAAACCGAACTAAGGAGCAATGGGATCAAAGCATTGGGTATTGCACCGACATTGACGAACGCAGACCGCGGAGAGGCGTTCGATCGAACTTTGAGCCTCGACTTCTCGCATAAGATGGCTGGGACAAGAGCCGGTCTTGGTTGGATAGGCAAGAGTGATTTGCTCATCACTCGTGAATTCGGTCCGAGAGTCAGGTTGGTGAGTGTTCTGTTTGACGCTCCGGTTGAATGTTGTCAGGAACCGGTGGTGAAGAGCGAGTGCGGGAGTTGTGATCTGTGTGTGCAGAGTTGTCCGGCAAAGGCACTGTCCGGAGCGGTATGGGATATCGACACGACACGAGAGGTGATCTTCGATGCATTCAAATGTCGGGGAAAATGTCGAGAATTCGGCGAACAGCGTATAGGCAAAGGTGCTCGTCTTTGTGGAATTTGTGTGTCGGTTTGTCCTATCGGCAAATGCACATGATAATATCTGGGGACAGGCATAACATTTTAACTTTTGCACTTTCGTCCTTTTTTCATATAAGTTAGAGATTTGGTGAGAATTGACAGGGGTGGTGACCAAAAGTTAAAATGTTATGCCTGTCCCCGGGGTGTGGCTAACTTGACACGGCTCAAGCTATCGCTATACTATGCTGTCTGGGGTGTGTGTAATAAGCGAACATACTCGATTACAGGGCTAATTGCGGAACAGCCATACTTACCATATCAAGGAGGAAGTCTATGAAGATGCTCATCGGTGGCGAGTGGGTCGATAAGAAAGAGAAGATTCCTGTATATAGACCGTACGACGGCGAAGTCATCGATCACGTGCCTGCCGGGACTAAAGAAGACGTAATGAGGGCAATTGAATCCGCGGCAGAGGGCTTTCAGATAAGCAAGAAGATGCCGATCCACAAAAGGATGGAGATACTGTGGGGCGTTGTCGATTACGTGAGGAAGAATTTCGAAGATTTTGCGCGGACGATCGCTTCTGAGGGTAGCAAGACGATTCGCGAAGCCCGAAAAGAGACTGCGCGATGCATAAATACGATCAGCATATCGGCTGAGGAGGCACGTCGAACGCTCGGTGAAACAATACCCTTTGACAGTTTCCCCGGTGGAGAGAACCGTGTCGGCTATTACTACAGATTTCCGATCGGCGTCATCGTTGCGATCACGCCGTTCAACGATCCTTTGAACCTTGTCGCACATAAGATGGGGCCGGCGATCGCGGCGGGGAATTCCATGGTTCTCAAACCGGCTACCGACACTCCGTTGTCGGCATTGAAACTGGGTGAAGCGTTCATGGCGGCGGGTCTGCCACCCAAGGTGCTCAATATAGTGACCGGCCGGGGGGCGGAGATCGGTGACGTGCTGGTTTCGCACCCTGCGGTGCGAATGATAACGCTGACCGGTGGCGTTGAAGCCGGAGTGCAGATCCTTAAGATATCGGGTCTGAAGAAGATCTCGATGGAGCTCGGTTCGAATTGTCCGGTCATAGTCTGCGAGGATGCTGATATGAGCAAGGCAGTTGATCTATCAGTTTCCGGAGCGTTCTGGGCCGTCGGACAGAACTGCATCGGCGTGCAGCGAATGTTCATCCACGAGAAGATTTTTGATTATTATGTGAAGAGGTTCGTCGAGAAGACGAAGCAGATGAAGGTCGGAGATCAGCTGGACGAATCGACGGACATGGGTGCGATGATCAACGAGCGCGAAGCCAAACGCGTCGAAGATTGGGTGAACGATGCCATTAAGGATGGGGGCAGAGTTCTGACCGGCGGTAAGAGGAACGGCAACTTTTTTGACCCAACGGTAATGGTCGATGTTCGAGAGACCGCCAAGCTGGCAGTTGAGGAAGTCTTCGGCCCGGTCGTGTTGATGTATAAATACAGCGATCTGGATGATGCAATAAAACGGTCAAACAGCGTGAACTATGGTCTGCACGCAGCGATCTTTACGCAGGATGTGAACAAGGCTTTCAAAGCCGTATATGAATTGGATTTCGGCAGCGTGATCGTCAATGATTCAACAGACTACCGCTTGGACCAGATGCCCTTTGGTGGAGTCAAGAACAGCGGCCTTGGCCGGGAAGGCATCAAGTTCTCGTTACTCGAGCAGACCGAGCCGAAGGTTGTCTGTTTCAATCTATAAACGGCCTGAGTTCATCGAATCAGGAGATACCCTGTAGCGCTGCTTTTGGATAACATTGAATAGGAGATGAATATGTTGAAAGGTGCATATACACTTCTCGTTACGCCGTTCAAGCAGGATTGCAGTCTGGACGAGAAGGGTTTGAGAACATTGGTGAAGAGGCAGGTTGAGGCCGGCGTACACGGCATCGCACCATTAGGCGTGACCGGTGAGAATTCATTGATGTCGGAAAAGGAGATCGCACGTGTAGTCGAGATCGTAGTCGATGAAGTAAATGGAAGATGTTCGGTGATACCCGATACGTGTACGAGCGGCATCGACGCAACACTCGAGAGAATACGGCTCTTCGAAAAGATAGGCTGCAATCATGTATCGGTCTTCGTTCCCTATCTCGCGCTGCCCAAGGAGGAAGGCATCATCAAGTTCTATGAGCAGGTTGCAGATTCATCGAAGATCCCGATACTCATCCATAATTCACCGGGTCGTGTTGTCGTCAACCTGTCTCCTGATGGTACGGCGCACCTTGCACGGCATCGCAATATCATTGGTATCAAAGAAGGAGTCAAACTTCTCGATCACCTTGCAAAGATCGTATACCTTACGCGAGATGAGGATTTCGGTGTGTTTACCGGCAAAGACACTACTTTGTATCCACTGTTGTGTTTCGGGGGTCACGGTAATTTTGCCGTTGCCGGGAATGTGATACCCGAAGTAATGAGAAGTATCTATGAATACTTTGATCGCGGCGAAAGGGATAAGGCGCAGCAACTACACTACAAGTATTACAGTGTTTTCGAAATCCTCAGAGCCGAGGCAAATCCTATTGCGGTTAAGGAGGCGTTGAATTTGATGGGATTGCCGGGCGGTAGATTACGGCTGCCACTCACTGAATTGAGTGACGCCAAGAAGGCCGTTCTTAAGAAGACGATGAAAGAGAAAGGATTGATTTGAAGTCAGTTACGATCCGTGCCCCCAGTACAATCGCCAACTTCGGTCCGGGGTTCGATATCTTTGCTCTCGCTCTTGAACATCCCTATATAGAATTGAAGATGGGATTGACCGAGACACGATCGATCGCCATCAGCCTGGATGGGTGCCGCGAGGATATGCCCGATGATCCTGAGAAGAATTGCGCCGGGCTGGCATTGATGGAAATGCTCAAGAGGACAAAAAGCAACACCGGTGTGCTTGTCCAGCCGCTTAAGACGATCAGGGTAGGTGCCGGTCTCGGTTCATCCGGAGCATGTGCCTCGGCCTCGGTCTACGGATTGAACAGACTTCTCCAACTGAATCTGGGCAGTGATCAAATGATTGAGATCGCCAGCCAGGGTGAGATCGCATCGGGCAGCGTGGCACACGCCGATAACGTGGCGGGCGCAATGCTCGGTGGATTCGTGATCGTCAAGAGTTACAATCCGATCAGTGTCTTGAGAATGGATGTGCCGGATGTGCCGATAGTAATAGGCGTAATGCGAAAGACACAACGCACGACGAGATCCTTCATTCCAAAGGCCATGGACCTGTCTCTGGTAAAAGAACAACTCTCAATGTGTTCTCTAGTCATCCACGCGATCCTGAGCGGTGATGTTGAAGAATTGGGGAAGGCGATCAACAAGGACCATATTTCCGAACCGGTGCGATCGCAGTCAATTCCAGGTTATGGAAAGATAAAGAAGAAGTTACTCGATTGCGGCGCTCTCGGCTGTAATGTGAGCGGCGGCGGGCTTTCGATTTTCGCCATCTGTAACCAGAGTCGCGTACAGGATGTTGCCGAAGTAATGAAAGATAGTTTCGCTGACGAAAGTGTAGATTCCGAGATAATCGTTACCCGGTCGAGTAATCAGGGAGCGCAGGTAGTCCCAAGCGATTGACGTGAACAGTTGCCGTAATAGTCGGAAATGGGCTGTCGCCCGTGTGGTCGTTCAGAGGGGGAATAATGAGCTATAAATTGGCATTCATAGGTTTCGGCGTCGTCGGGCAGGGTTTTGCGCAACTGCTCGAGGAGAAGAAGGATCTTCTCAGGACCGGTTTTGGCCTGGAATACACGGTGACAGCTATCTCTGATCCAGCCAAAGGATCGGTCTATCAGGAGGAAGGTCTTAATCTGAAAGAAATCCTGTCCCTGCTTGAAAAAGACGGTTATTTAAAAGGATATGGCAGCGGTGTGAAGGGCTGGGACAGCCTCAGAACGATCAACGATGCCGATGCAGACGTTATCGTTGAGGTGAGTCCAACGAATATTGATAATGGAGAGCCAGGTATCTCACACATACGTTCTGCACTGGGTAAGAAGAAGCATGTAATCACGACAAACAAAGGTCCAATTGCATTGTATTACAGGGAACTCGCCGAGCTCGCACGAAGGAATGGTGTAGCATTGAAGTTCGAAGGTACTGTGCTCAGTGGAACACCTGCGATCAATCTGTCGCTCGATACTCTTGCTGGTGCCGTGGTGCATGAGATCAAAGGGATAATGAACGGCACGACGAATTACATGTTGACGAAGATGGCCGAAGGTCAGAGTTACGAAACAGTGCTCAAGGAAGCTCAGCGGCTTGGCTATGCCGAAACGAAGCCCGATGCAGATGTGAAGGGGTGGGATGCCCAGGCGAAGATAGTGATCATGGCGAATGTGGTCATGGGTGGTGACCTCAAACCCAAGGACGTTCCGACCAAAGGCATAACCGAGATAACGCTCGATGATATCGAAAAGGCGCGGACCGACGGAAAGAGATTCAAACTGATCGGTCATGCCTGGAAAGAAGGCGGTGAGGTGAAGGCGAAGGTCTCTCCGGTGCTTGTCGGTGCCGATGACTTTCTTTATCATGTCAATGGCGTGACGAATGCGCTGACTTTCGTAACCGATGCATTGAGCAAAGTGACGATTGTGGGACCCGGTGCAGGTAGGTTGGAGACAGGTTTTTCGTTGCTCGTCGATCTACTCGGTCTCCATCGTGCCTTCAGCGGGCAGTGAGTCTAATTGAGGTTGCTACTGCACCGGTAGGTACTGAACTGGTGCAAGATCGCTCTGGCAGCACTTGACTTTCGATCAGTGACTTGTATAATTGCGAAACAATGGATGGGAGGAGGCAGTGTCAGGCGCGCAGCAATCATGTCGACGCTTGATTGCTGAAAATCATGCAGCGGACTGGCTTGTTGTTTTCCCAGATTTGCAGGAGAGAAAAAATCACGGAAGGAGGTGGTGCAAAGGACATTGATAGGTATTTGTAGTCTACACGGAGGTGGGACGTGAAGCGGAGTATATCGACAACATTACCTGTGGCCGTAGGCAGCATAAGGGCGGAGTACTCACTCTGATTTCAAAGAGCATAACTATAGTTGGATTGTTGCGGTGTCATATCGGATCCTTATCAGTCAATACAATGATTGCTCTGACTCTCCGTTTCACAGTTGTGGAAGAAAGCCGGGCCTCCATAGAGTGGTGAAAACGGCGTATAGAGCGAAAAAAACATTGGAATGAAGGAGGAAAGATGCATCATAAAGTACTATGTGTTATCTTATCCCTGTTTGTGGGTTCGCTGGCATTTGCAAGAAAGCCAGAGATAACCAGCAGCGGCACGTTCTACATCTACAGTTTTTTCTGGCACAACGCTGATTTAGATACTGGTGCCACTGCTGACGGGGATCAATTCTTCTACGTGCACGCTGATCTAGGAATCAATGCGGACTTCGGTTCTGGTATATCCACTCAGGTTACGGTGGGCGGTCAGGGTACGTTTGGACTGCACCCTGTTACTGGTGATACTTCCTCGGGTTACTCTCTTGGTTTAGACAAACCGGGAGAGGATGTTGCAATTCGTGAGGCATACCTGGATATTGCCAATCTATTCGATTCACCGATATGTTTCAGGGCCGGAAAGATGCACGTTCTTTACGGCGACGGTATCTATGACGGCGGTGAAGATGGAGCAATGGGTGTGAAGTTCTATGCCAATACGGAAGGTTTTGACATTGACCTTGCCTGGTACAGGTTACATGAGGGCGGTGGCTTAGGATCTTTTTTCCCTGAGGTTCCTGACGACATTGATCTCTTCGGCCTGTGGTTGACCGGCAAATTCGTGGAAGGCTTTGTGCGCGTTGGTCCGTACTGGTTCTACAGGACGTACAGCGAGTATGATTTTGAGCTTGGAGAGTATACCGCGAAAGATAACCCGATGTGGCTCGGCGGCAGACTGGACGTCGGCCCGCTTGCGGGCCTCACGCTTGCCGGCGAATTCGCCATGATGATGGGAGATCACGAGATAGATTACGAGGATACGTCGGTGGATGATGAGACTATTGACTATGCGGGTACGCACTACATGGGCAGGTTCTCGTTTGCTCCTCCAACACTTCCGGTCTTTTTTGGTGTGGGGTATGTAGCATTCAGCGGCAACGAGATAGAGTATGATACTCTTGGCAACCCTCTGCCCGACACCGAGAATGAACT
>CP070795.1:1153514-1155392 GCA_020343455.1 Caldifarciminota bacterium | reverse complement strand
CCAGGACAAGGGAGTGGGCGCCCAGGTTCTGCGCCTGAAACTAAGCCGCTTTACGCTCATTGGTGCGACGACACGCTCGGGCCTGCTGACCTCACCGCTCCGGTCCCGCTTCGGTATCACATTTCGGCTCGACTACTATCCAGCATCAGATCTGCACCACATCGTGAAGCGTTCGGCAAAGTTACTGCAGGTAAAAATAAGGGAAGATGCAGCCATGGAAATCGCCAGCCGTTCAAGGGGTACGCCCCGCATCGCGAACCGACTATTGCGGCGGGTCAGGGATTTTGCCCAGGTCGAAGGAAAAGAAGAAATCGACCTCCAGATCTGCGAATATGCACTTGAAAAACTCGAGGTGGACAAACGCGGCCTCGATGAAATGGATAAGAAAATTATTCGTACGATAATCGAGAAGTTCCAGGGCGGTCCGGTAGGTATCAACAGCCTTTCCGTTGCCGTAGGCGAGGACGCACAGACGATCGAAGAAGTCTTTGAACCATTCCTCATCATGGAAGGATTCATTAAGAGAACCTCGAGGGGGCGCGAAGCAACCCCCCACGCCTATGAGCATTTCAATATAAAACAAGACCACGGGCCGCTATTCAAATAATCCTCACGCCTCTGTCGTAATCCGTACCTGCAAATAGAAGTTTGTACCACTTAATGATCGGCAGAGCACCAATCAGGAGTTGTGATAAGTTCTTGACTTCCCCGGTTTGTGGGATATAATCCGCAATGATGAAGAGATTGTCTGTCTGGGCCATATTAGTTCTGTTCGCTGTGCAGATTGCCCAGGGGAATAAGACACGCATGTCCACCCTGATGACCGGAGATTTCATCGACGACATCTATTACACCGATAGGTACCCTCACCGTCTGCTGAATTACAACAATAGCCTCTTTCTTGACATTGATACGGCCAACGCCGACTATGGCATCTTTGTCACACCAAATATTCGTTACGGAGTACTCGGTTTGTGGCAGAATTCGGCAACTGAACACGGTTTCAGCATCGGCTACGCGATCAACCTTTATAAATTCGATATCGGCACATCCTTTTCGCCCGTCAAAGACAACATGAGGTTTGCCTTGAGCGTGGGTCGTGATATCTTCAACCAACACGTAGATATTTCTTTTCTCACTTTCGACGGTGAGATAGAGAAGATGCACAGCATAAGAACTCGTTATGCGGTCCGCTTGAAGGATTTCATTGTAACACCGAGGTATGCGTTCGATTACGTGATCGAGCCAGCGGATTTTCAGAACCACAGGTTTGGCGTTATGGTACAGAGGGTCATCTTGAATGAAGGATTCGTATACGTCGGCGCTGAGTACGACATGGCACGTGGAGATATCGAAAACGATTCAACACATATTCATGCCGGTGTTGAATTAAAACTTAACCGGTATCTTGTTTTGAGATGTGGAGCCGTTGAGCACTTCATCAACGGTTTCGAGGATCCTCAGTGGCAGGTCGAACCAGGCATCGGTCTACGGATCCGCGATTTCAGTATCGATTTTCATCTTAACAAAGACCGGCTCTTTGACAAAGAACAGACATTCGTCAAGTCATTTGGTCTGGACTTCTTCTTCGGAAGATTCTGACAGATCGTCGAAAGGTCAGGGTCAGGAAGCTCGATCAAGTATCGTAATCGTGTTTCGTGAGTCGTATTCGTGACGTTGCTGTAGTTCTATCGGCTACTTTGACATCGGAATTCTGAAAGTCGGATTTGCCGTTGTTATCGGACATCGTCACCGGACAACGAAGAACGATCCGTTAAGGGGGTGTAGCTCAGGTGGGAGAGCGGTGCGTTTGCAACGCACAGGTCAGCGGTTCGAATCCGCTCACCTCCATTCCGGGGAGGCAGAAATGCCTCCCCG
>CP070795.1:1150057-1153414 GCA_020343455.1 Caldifarciminota bacterium | reverse complement strand
CGCCAACACAAGATCGTCGTCGCCAAGATCTACGTCCTCCATTCTCAAGTACAATTCGCGGTCAAGTACAACGTCAGGTGTCCATTCAATCTCTGCATACCCTGCGCTGTTGCCCAGGTCGACATCGACCTCATGAAGCTCGCGGATGCGCGCGGTAAATACCCTATCTCCAGCGCCCGTCCTGTAGACGAAGTAATCGTCCTGTGCGGTATTGAGCTCGGGATTACGGCAGTACGTCGCCCTCAGGTTGTTCTCGAGCGTCGTGCCAGGCCAATACCGTTCATCGATCTCTTCTTCGTAACCAGAATAGGATGTCATGCAGTCAGCCGGATTGATGTCCAGAGAATTGATGTAGTTCGTTGTATCGGTCTCGTCCATGGTCGTCATAAGTATGAAAGCTTCGCCGAGTCCGCCTGTGAATGCAGCATCGGTGAATACTATCGTTACCGCTCTTGCGCCCAGATCCCAATCTGCATTCACATCTTCAGGTAAGCTATCGATGAACGCTTCCGTGTACACGTAGTTCGTACCGAAGGCTCCGAATGCATTTTCAATTACCAATTCAATTCTACCTAATGTTGTTCCGTCTGTTAGTTCCAAATTGAAGAATCCGACGGCGCCAACGTCCCAC
Source organism: Caldifarciminota bacterium (assembly GCA_020343455.1). GTDB lineage: Bacteria > Hydrothermota > Tepidihabitantia > SM23-42 > SM23-42 > SM23-42. The sequence continues at coordinate 1,152,783 of CP070795.1, read as the reverse complement.
CATCCGTCGATGCTCTCGGGTATGTCGTAGACATCCAGCTGTACCCAATCGACGTCCGCAGGAACTGGCGCAGCTGGCGATAGATCACCGATCCATGCATCTATATCAATATGGGCGATTGCAAATCCAGAGGCGTCATATGAAAACGATTCTGATGGGGTTATCGAAATGTCCATGCTCGTTGGCAGCGCGGTAGTGACTATGCGTATCTTCACATCGTCGTTCGCGCCTGCAGGGTTGAGGTCCGAAGTTCTGTCAAGGCGTGCAGCTGCGCGAAGCTCATTCGCGACCGCAGCACCGAATCCGACTTCATATGTCGGGTCAGTACCGCCGAACCTGAGTTCAGCACGACTCACATCCTCCACGTGCACCCATATTGAAGCTTCCATTACGAGCCCGTTACCAAGGTCCATATAGTCATCGTTGTAGATCATCCCCCGGTTCTCCTCTGCACCCAATGTGGTAACATAATCCGTTTCCGCTGTGCTGATGGCGAACGTGAGTGAACCGAGTGAAGTGAACGCTGCTGTGTTGAATGCGATTGAAGTCCATGTTGAATCGATGGACCACTCGGCTCCGAACGACGGCACGTCGTGAATCATCATATACATCAATCTTATCGGCTCGCCAGAGAAGAACGTATCAGTGCCAGGCAAACCGTTGGGATCCGATGCGGTGAGTTCTACGGTTCCTATTGGACTCAATGCTAGGAACAAGATGGAACCGTTCGGATCGATGTCCATTAGCATGTCGTCAGGGATGTCGAGGATCTCTGCGTGCGCGGTGAGATCCCTCACCGGCGGTCCTGCAGTCTCCAACGTCAGATCTCCAGTGATGGAATCGATGTATTGGTTCGTCTCGAGTCCGAATCTAAAAGGCACGATCCAGTTAAGCAAAAGCTGAGTGGGTGTCTCGTCCAACACGATTCTCAGGTCGACGTCAGTATCGGGTGTCAGAAGACTACCGACTTCGGTGTGTGCGATGATATAGAGCATATGTCTCACGCACGTGTTGAACGTAAGTTCATTGGATGCGTCAGCGTTGATTTGTTCGAATCCGATGTGGCTGACGTCCAGTAATCGAATCGCAAACGCGGTCGTACCTGGATCCGACCATACAAACAGGTAATGTGAGTCGGGGTCATCATCGTGTTCAGTCGGATACATCAAGTTACCGTAAGAGAATGCCATCTCGATGGAACCTATGCATGACACAGCATCGAGCGCGAAACCGTTACCGGTATCGTCCTCGTGCCAGGTTGCAATGAAGTCCGGTATGTCGGTGATGCGCAGGAAGATATTGATCATGTTGTTTATTCCGGCCAGGCCGATATCTGCGGTCACGTTTAGGACGACCAGACCAACATTGCTAGTCACGTCCACGTTCATGTAACCGTCGCCAAGTTCGAGATGGAACTCGGCTGGCATATCCTCGATCCTCAATTCGACCGTTATGGTTGACGAACCTCCGACCACGATTTCTGTTTCCATCAATAACATGTCGACGGTCGAGCTCGCTACGTAGTCGATAGTGTACGTGTTCGCAGCGCGGTCCTCCACAGTACATATCGAGAACGACTGCGGTACTCTATCAACTGTAATGTTCATCGGGTAACCGTAGTTAGTTCCCAATATCTTCTCAAGTTCTGCAAATTCGAACTCCAGATAAAAGGACGTGATTGCAGTCCAAATCATACACTTACGGGTTATCGTATCGGTCTCGTCCGTTTCGAAGGTCAAACTCGCGACAGATGGCGAGGACACCACGAAATTAGAGAACGCTGGGTATATTGGGGCGGTCGTATTCTGATCCAACACCTGGAACGTACCAAATGTAAATCCAAGCGGATCTATTCCGGATTCTGATGTCCAATCGAAATTGAAAATGTGTTCTGAGCCGAGGGATATGTCAACAGTAAATGTCATCGTGATGTCGCCTGGGATGTCGTGGCCAGGTTGGGTTTCATACCCATACATCCAGTACGGTTCGCCTTCAGGGTCGCCGGCTTCGCCGTTGTAAAAGAATGATGGGAATGTTACGTAAATCTCAAGGTCAGGCGGTAACGTATCGTCCAATGCCTCCACTGTAGTAGTTAGGATTAATGGACTCACGTCCATCGTGGTCTTAACCTTGATATCCTTACCGTTGCCTTTGCCTGTATCCTTATCGTCGTCTACGTTGATTTGGATCGGCATCTTGGTTAACACGTCAGTGAACTTCTCGACTCCGCTGGAGTTCGTGTAGATGACGTATGGCACTGGGAAGTTCGGCGGTGGCAACTTGCCTTTTGCAAGGAACTTTTGGAGTACACGGTAAAGCGCTTCGGGTGCACGTCCGAGTTTTTCTTTGTGGTCGTCGTCGCTCGGCGGTCCGAGACCTTTAGGTGTGGTCGCATTGCTTGAGCTCAAAGTTATCGGCGGCGACGCAGTTCCAAATGCCATGCTCGGATCCGACGGATCACCGTAACTGAAAACGCTTTCGGTGTCGTCGGGAGTTGGCACCTGAACGAACTCGTTCGAGAACGTTTTTGGATTTCCTGGAGAAATTGGATCTCCGGATGATTGGCCGCTTGGACCGACTTGCGGATCATCGCTCGTTCTCTCGACCGGGTCAGTTCTTTCCACTGGTGCATTTCCTTGCTCTGTTATTTCCTGTATTGACTCGCTGTCAATTCCGACTGGAGTGGCGACAGCTAAGCTCATGCCTAACAAAATTCCTACAATAAT
>CP070795.1:1136574-1149957 GCA_020343455.1 Caldifarciminota bacterium | reverse complement strand
GTAACGAGGCCCGTATCGTTTACAAAGGCTATGGTCACGGTTCGGTAACGCCGGACGTAACCGCCCAACGAAACGGGCAGCGTAACCGTACACCGAGTAACGACGTTTAAAAACGAGGGTTAGGGTCGGGATGCAGAATGACCTATCCCAAACCCTAACCCTCAACCCATCCAGGCCTTAACCCCTATAATTTCATAAGCAAGTTCATAAAAGCAAACTTAATATCTTCATTTAAAATCAAATTCCGAAAGAGCGTATGTAATGATACGCGCTCATTGCAGCAGTAGCACCCTCTGCGCACGCCGTCACGACCTGCCGGATCTCTTTCGAACAGATATCACCGGCGGCAAACACCCCAGGCTGTGACGTCCCCATACGTTCATCAACTTTCACGAATCCTCTGTCATCTAATTCCACAAGGTCTCCCAATAGACCAACATGTGGTTTTAATCCTACATAGACAAAGACACCACCAACCGCTACCACTCGCTCCACACCCTTCTTGCGGTCCCTTACTGTTATCGACTCTACCCTTCCACTGCCATCAATGCTCACCACTTCATGATTCAACAAGAAATCTGCCCGTTTGTCTTCTTTGACCCGGTCAAACAGTATTTTGTCCGCAGTAACCTCTGGTAAGAACTCGACGAAGGTCACATGGTTCACGAATTCCAGGAGGAAATGTCCTTCCTGAATTCCCGAATTCCCGCAGCCAACTACTGCGACGTCCCGCTTTCTGAAGAGTGGACCGTCACATGTCGCACAGTAAGATACACCCCGACCGCGCAGTTTATCCTCGCCTGGAACGTTCAGCTTCTTCCACTCTGTTCCGATCGCTACAATCAATGCCCGTGCTGCCAATTCCCTACTATCGGTGACCACTACAAATGATCCATCGTTCTTCTTGATCGCTCTTGCCTGTGTCCCTATGAGTTCTACCCCAAATCTCAATACCTGTTCTTTCATCCTCTCGGCCAACTCAAAACCATTGATTCCGTTCGGGAATCCCGGGTAGTTCTCTATGTAGTGCGTGGTCGCCGTGTGTCCGCCAGGCACAGACATTTCTATTATTGCTGTCCGCAGGCCTGCCCGCGCTCCGTAGATTCCTGCTGAGAGCCCGGCCGGCCCGCCGCCTACAATTACCACATCAAGGTTCATCGTACTCCTTACGCAGCCTGACTCTGGATGCTGTCAGTTGCTGCTCAGTCGATCTGACGTCTCAAGAAGGTCGGCACCTCCAGGTCATTTTCGTTATAGATCTTGTCCTTAGTGTCACCCCTGACTTCCCGGCGCTTGAACGTGGGTAGTTCGAGGTTTTCCCTCCTTGAGCTGAAATCGATGGGTTCCTCGTGCATCTTCTCCCGGATACCTGTCGCAACGACCATGACGCTCACCTTATTCCCAATATGCTCGTCGATGACGACACCGGTTATCACTTTCGGCTGGCTATCGGTCTCGCTCGTGATCAATGATGCCGCTTCGTTCGTCTCTGCCAGAGTCAGATCCTGCCCGCCGGTGATATTAATCAACAACCCTCGTGCTCCCCTGATCGATATGTCATCGAGGAGTGGCGATGAGATTGCAGCCTGTGCAGCCTGTATTGCACGGCTCTCTCCCTCACCGATACCCAACCCCATCACCGCAGTACCCTTCTCGACCATTACCGTTCGGACATCGGCAAAATCGAGGTTTATCAGACCCGATTTGGTCACCATTTCGGCAATGCCCTTGATCGCGTTGAACAAGACCATATTGCCGAGCCTAAAGGCCTCAATGATCGATTGGTCTTTGGGAGCAACGGCGATGAGCTTCTGGTTCGGTATTACGATTAAGGTGTCAACATTGTCTTTGAGCTCTTCGATGCCGCCGTCGGCATTGGTCATGCGCCACACACCTTCGTACTCAAATGGCCTTGTCACAACCGCGACAACTAATGCACCTGCGTTCTTTGCCTCTTCGGCGATGATCGGCGCGGCACCCGTACCGGTCCCACCGCCCTCACCACACGTGACAAACACCATATCTGCGTCACGCAAGACATCCCTTATTTTCTCCCGTGATTCCTCGGCAGCCTTCCGTCCGATTTCGGGATCACCACCGGCGCCCAACCCCTGAGTAAGGTTCGTGCCCAACTGTATTTTCTCCGTCGCCTTGTTCAGTTTCAACACCTGGGCATCTGTATTCACTGAAATGCATTCGACGCCATGTATACCGTGATTCGTGGCATAATTTACGGTATTACACCCAGCACCACCAACGCCAATCATTTTGATCTTTGCCATGTATTTTGGATCTTCAACTAATTCGAACATACACTTCCTCCTTTCAGAAGTATCTGGCAAACCAATCTTCGAACCGTTTCTTCAGTGCATCAAAAACGCCTACGCCTCTTGTCTTCTTAATCAACACCTGATTTTTCTTTTCGAAACCGTATAAGATCAATCCTACTCCTGTCGCATATATCGGATCCTGCACAATATCTGTCAGACCACCGATCTTCTTGGGGATACCTATCTTCACTGGAAGATGAAAGATATCCTCGGCGAGTGCATCCAGCCCGCGCAACCGCGCCGTACCTCCGGTAACCACCACACCCGCGGCCAAGATGTCATAGAATCCGCTCTTCTTAATCGCCTTGTTAGTAATCATCAGTATTTCCTCAACCCTTGGGGTGACTATAGAAGCAAGCAATTCCCTCGTGATGTTGCGATCCTCTCGTCCTCCAATACCTGGTACCTTGATTTCTTCCTTTGACTCGTCTGCCGACAAAGAGATGCTGGCATTCTTTCTTTTGATTTCCTCTGCCTGCTTGTATGGCGTCCTTATACCGATTGCGATATCATTCGTGATGTATTCACCGCCCAGCGGTATGACTTCAGAATATCTGATCGCACCATCGTAGAATATTGCAAGGTCGGTCGTGCCTCCTCCGACATCTAAAAGGCAGACACCGAGGTCGATCTCGTCAGGCTGGAGGACCGAATACGATGAGGCCAAAGGCTGCAGAACAAGGTCCTTTACCCGGAGCCCGGCACGCTCGAGCGCAGTATATATGTTCTGTGCCGAAGTAATCGCCGCGGTCACGATATGCACTTCGGCTTCCAGCTTCACACCGCTCATTCCGACCGGATCTTTGATTCCCTTCTCGTTATCAACCACATATTCAATGGGTATCGCATGGATGATTTCACGGTCAAGAGGCAGGGCGATCGCCTTGGCCTGCTCGACCACCCTTTCGATGTCACGTTTCGTCACCACCCCGCCGGACCGTGCCGTTGCGATCATCGCGTGTGCATTGATGCTTTCTATATGTGAACCGGAAATACCGGCGTAGCATGAATCAACTCGCACACCGGCCATGCGAGATGCTTCATCAACCGATTTAACGATTGATTCGATCGCCTTCTCTAGGTTGACAATGACACCCCGCTTCAATCCGTTGGAGGGCGTTGAACCAACGCCAACGATTTTTAGATCATCGTCCTCGACTTCCGCAATGATCGCCGCAATCTTCGTTGTTCCCATATCGATACCCACGATCCTTTCTTTCCTTGCCATCATTTCCTCCTTAAGACATCAAGAACCATTCCTATTCCTTACAATGATCTGTCCGGCATAACGCATGTCGACTATTACTGATTCTCCTATCTCCAGCAATTTCAGTTTCTCGATCAATTTTTTTTTCATCTTAAGGTGATTGGTGCCCAGTATGTACTGAGCGCCCTTATATTCAATGATTCCTTCCTCTTCAGAAACTACCTCACCTCCCGGTATTACATCCTCGAGCACAATGTATTGCTCACGCTTCTGAAGCAAAGCAAATAAGAACACCGCAATGACAATAACAAATAACACAACCACGATCAGCTTAATAGTCTCACCTCTTCTTCTAATGCAACACCCGTCCGCTCACGCACGACCTTCTTGATCCTCTCGGCAAGCTCCAGCACATCTGCCGCCCGAGCATGTCCTCTGTTCATAATATAATTACCGTGTTTCCGGCTGACCTCTGCATCACCGACTGACATTCCTTTCAACCCGCAGATGTCGATCAGTTCACCCGCCGCGCGGCCCGGAGGATTCTTAAAGAAAGACCCTGCTGAGTACCCGATGGGCTGCCGCACTCGCCTGATACTAAGATTCCTTTCGATCTTCGACCGAATGACCTTCCTGCTTTCTTTTCTCAGTCGAAGGTTTACGGCCGTAATAATACTGCTGTGATCGATGTCCGTGCTACGGTAGGTAAACACGATCTCGGACTCAGTACGTACGAGCTCAAGACCATGCTCGTCCATCAAATGAACGTCAACAACCAATTCTCCAACGGCGTGCCCGAACGCACCTGCATTTCCCTTGACCGCACCGCCCAAGGTACCAGGTATCCCGGCGAGGAATTCGCCACCGCCGTAACCTGCCTTCGTTGCTTCTCTCAGAAAACGCTCGATCAAAACCCCGCCTCCGCACCGGAATAGGGACTCCTTGCGACGTATTCTCTTGAATGCTCCGGACAACTTCAGCACGGCACCATCATATCCAGAATCCGCGACCAGGACATTCGTACCCGCACCGATCGGGACATAGCGTATTCTATCCCGCCTCGATATTTCGAGGATTCGGCTCAACGCACGCTTTGAATCGACATAGATGAAGTATCGTGCCTCTCCGCCGACGCGAAGAGATGTGTACTTCGATAACGATTCACATTCTCTCACGCGGATACCGCGTATCCTCTCGAATGGATGTTTCATCTTAACTCCGCCAGCAAAATGCGCGCGACCTTGTTGATATCTCCGGCACCCTGGAAGATGATGACGTCACCTGGCCGTGCCTCGTCCGCAAGGAATTCGATAATTTTCTTGAAGGAACTCAGGAAATGCACACCTTCCTGCTCTCTGCTTACCCGCTTGGCAAGTGCACGTCCTGTTATTCCCGGAATCGGCGATTCATGAGCGCCGTAGATTTCGGTAAGGATCGCAACATCGGCAGTCAAGAAACATTTCGCAAATTGATCGAAAAGATGAAATGTGCGTGTGTACCGGTGCGGCTGAAATACCGAAACGATACGGGACGACGGGAAGTAGTCGCGCAAGGTCTGCAGGGTAACAGCGATTTCGGTCGGATGGTGCCCATAATCGTCAAAGATCTTCACGCCGTTCACATCTCCGATATATTCAATACGCCGGTGCACGCCCTTGAAAGATCGAAGAGCGTCCTTGATATCGTTCACACGTATATCCAGTTCCAAACCCACGCCAATCGCCGCTAAGGCATTTGCAACATTATGGCGTCCTGGTAGGTTGACAGTAAATTTGCCGACGCGCCTATTTTTCAACTTCACGATGAATGAAACGCCAAAATCGTACTTCTGCAATCCTTCAGCTCTCAGATCAGAACAATCATCTAGGCCGTACAGAATTACTCGACGCCGTATGTTTTTCCTGATTGCCATTGCCGTCTCTGAATCCGCCCCCAGGAAAACACGCCCCCAGAACGGTACGTGATTTGCATAGTGCCCGAAATGCTCCATAATCTCATCCAGGTTCGTGTAATAGTCTAGGTGTTCTGCTTCGATATTCGTCACCACGGCATAGGAAGGATAGACCCTCAAGAAGGACTTGTCGGATTCATCAACTTCGCACACCAGATAATCTCCGGCACCCAGCGTGGCCTGACTCTTGCCTATGACGATGCCGCCGATCACCGTAGTCGGCGATAGACCGCTGTGCTGCAGCACTTCGCTGACCAGGGAGGTAGTTGTCGTCTTTCCATGAGTACCTGAAATGCAGAGCGCAAATTTCGTCCGGGTTAATTCTGCCAGTAACTCGGCACGGTGTATCACCGGGACACCGCTTTGCCCGGTTCCAACAATCTCGGGGTTGTCACGTTTAATCGCAGATGAATAGACGACAACATCCGCACCTTTCACATTATCCCTTCGGTGACCATAACTGACGCGAATGCCCATCTTTTTTAAGTTCTGCGTTATCTCAGAAGGTTGAAGATCCGAGCCCGTGACCTTGAATGATAGATTCTTCATTATCGTCGCAAGACCGCTCATTCCGATCCCACCGATACCCACAAAATGGATGTGTTTTGTCTTTCCGAATGTACCGGGCCTATTTCTTTTCATTGACATCTCCCAACACACAATCAGCGATCCTCTGTTCCGCGTCCATTATCAAACGTGCTTTCCGTACCTTTCTTCTCTTCAACATCTCTTTAATGATCTTAAAGAGTCGGGCGGCGGTAATGTCCTTCTCTTCATACACGCCGGCGTCGCCGATTTCGGCAAAGTACGATGCATTGTGATACTGGTGTCTATCAATGGCGAACGGGAAAGGCACGAATATCACTTTTCTATGGCAAGCCATTATCTCGTACCCGGCAAGAGCACCGGCTCGTGACACGACTACGTCAGCCTCGCTTATTTCGCTCCATGGCGATTCGGTAAACGGTATCACCTTCGTGTTCGCTCTCCCCTGACTTAAAACACGTTCGTGATCACGACTGCCCGCGATAATGGTCAGACGCCACTGCCGGGGCATCGTCTTAGCGATCTCCAGGGCCAGGTCATTCAGACGCGTCGCTCCCTGGCTACCGCCATAGAAAAGAATGCGACTCGTGCCCCTGCGTATCTTTCTGACCGAGGGTCTTACCATTCGTTTGAATTCCGGACGGATAGGGATCCCGGTCACCAGAAGATTGCCATTCAATGAGTAAGTCGGCGGCATCCCCAGAAATACCCTACGGGCCGCAGTTGCAAAGAATCTCGTAGCCCTCCCCGGCACTCGATTGGGCTCAAAGATATAGAAGGCGCTCCGGTGCATGATGCAGGAAATGTTCAGAGCGACCGCACCGAATCCGCCAAAGGCAATGCCAATGGCATTGCGCATCAACGAGTGCAAGCGTAGGATCGAATGAAACAGCGTCAGGATGAACAGTAATTTGCCGATATGTGATTTACCGTAAAATGCTCGCGATCTGATATTGAAGGTCCTCAACCCGTATTTCTTAGCAATAAACTCTTCCTGATACCCTTTACGAACGAGGAATACCACATCGCACTTGCGTTTCTGCAGTTCATTGGCAGTTATCACTGCTGGGAAATAGTGTCCGCCCGTTCCAATGCCGCTTACGACGATCCTTATGGCTGAGTGCTCTTGCCCGGGGTTCATAGATTCCTCCGTCGCGACGCCTGAAGTATGATACCGACCGCCAGGAGATTGGCCGCCAGGGACCAGCCGCCGAATGAAATGAAAGGCAAGGGTATACCTGTCGGCGGTAAGAGCCCGAGGCTCACGCCTACATGCACCAGGAAGATGATGAACACCGATGCATTGAGCCCTAAGACCACGAGTCTGGCGAATTCATCGTCGACCGTGCCCGCAACCGACAGACCACGCAAGTAGATCTGCCAGTAGAAGATGAAGACAATGATGCATCCGATGAAGCCGAGTTCCTCGGCAATATGAGCGAAAATGAAATCGTTATGAATACCCGGTAGGAAAAGGAATTTCTGGAGGCCGGCGCCGGGTCCTTTACCGATCAGCCCACCAGAACCAATGGCAATCAATGACTGTCTGACCTGGTATGTGGGCTGCGAGATGAAATTGGTGATGCGGTATTGGGCGTGTGGGAATAACCCGATGAAGATAGCGAGCATCACGCTGCTCGCTGCACCTGCTCCCAGCAGAAACTTCAATTTTGCACAACCATATATCAGCATGGCGATGACCGTTGCAAGACATACAAAAGCCATTGAGATAGAAGGCTGTACCGCAACAAGGATGATCGTCGTGAAGCAGATCACCAATATCGTGGCAAGTCCCCGGTGTGTACTTGCAGTCTGTGGGTGTGAAGCGAAGAAATTCGCCAGGAAGAAAACGAGCCAAATTCTCACGAATTCCGACACCTGCACGCCGACCGATGCGATAGCCAAAGATCTCTTGGCACCGAACTGGAAACGTCCAGCCAGCACTGTCAACAACAGGCATACAATGATGAGCACCAGCAAAGGCAAGAGCATCTTTCGTATTTTGTCGTAGGGTACGATGAGACCCAATACCAAAAACCCGATCGCTACCAGCACGCGCTTGAGGTGTGCCATCATGTAGTATGTTGAGTTTTCGCCCTGACGCAGTGCCCGATAATAGGAAGAAGAGAAGACGAATATTATACCAAGGACGACCAAACAGATAACGAGAAGCAATAATATGCGATCAGTCTTGCCGCGCAGCATTCTTGAATACCTCCCCCCGTTCTTCGAAATCCCTGAAACGATCAAAAGATGCGAACCCCGGATTGAGAAATATGACATCCCCTGGTTCGGCGAATCTGCGCGCCTTGACGACGGCATCATTCATATCCCGGGCAATCGCATAGCGGTCGTACTGATGAGCCTCCAAATACTCGGCAATGAAGCCGGAATTTTCACCCAGAAGCACACAGGCTTTTGCATGTTTTATCAGCACATCGAAATATTGAGTTCCTTCATCGCCCTTGTGCCTTCCGCCGAGGATGACGATCTTTGGACCTTCAACGGCATGGAAAGAAGCGACCGCTGCACCGGCATTTGTGCACATTGAATTATTGATGTAGCGGATATCGTGAATGACACCAACATCTTCCAAGCGATGCGGTAGGCCCGTGAAATTCATCACGCCCTGCTCGATTTGTGTCGTCGGAATCTTCAGGACCTTCGCGACCGCGATGGCAGCGGCCATATTCATAAAATTGTGTGTACCGCGCAGCGGAAGTCCGTTATGGGCAAACAGTTCAACTCCCTCGTAATGAAATTTACCGTCCAATGATACACCGCTCGTTGCATGCTGGCCAAAATAGACGGCACGTGCTTTGATTCTGCCTGCCAGGTTCCTTATCCACTCATCATCATAATTCAGAACAGCATAGTCATTGCTCTCCTGGTTTGAGAATATCCTTTCCTTCGCCGTCCTGTATTCTTCCATGTCTGAGTGCCAATTGAGATGGTCAATGCCTATATTGGTGAGCACTGCCACATGCGGACGGAACGTTTCGATGCGCATCAGCTGAAATGAAGACACCTCGAGTACATAGTAATCGGACTTCCTCCCGACCATGACATGAGAGAATGGCTTGCCGGGAGCCATGTTCCCGCCTAAAAAATGATCTTTCTGTGCGGCTACGAGAATACTGCTTATCAGGGCGGCAGTCGTACTCTTACCATTCGTGCCGGTCACGGCAATGACCGTCGGATGATTCAGCTGTTGGTAAACATACTCTATCTCATCGATCACCTTCGTGCCCTGCCTTTTGAGAACTGTGTATATCGACCTCCCAGGAGGAAACCCCGGCGACGAAATGGCAAGGTCGTAGCGCTGTTCGTCATCATACAGCCCAACCTGCCCGCTGCTGATCAGTTGCTGCGCCTCCGCCGACAGACCGGACATCTTCTCGTCATAAACATGAACTTGTTCTCTTTTTCCTACAAGGTAATGTGCAACCGCAAGATTCGCACGCCCCAGCCCTAAAAGCAATACCTTCAAAGCATCACCTTATTTTCAACGTTGAAAGGGCGAACATCAGGAAGATGATTCCGATTATCCAAAAGCGCACGACTATTTTGGACTCAACTATGCCCTTCAATTCGAAGTGGTGGTGCAACGGCGCCATTCTGAATAGACGTTTCCCACCGGTACGGCGAAAATAGATGACCTGTAGCAATACGGTCAATACTTCCACGACGAAAACCCCGCCCACGAGCAGCAGCAGAATTTCCTGCTTGATCAGTATTGCCGCCGTGCCAATTATCGCACCGAGACTCAAGGCTCCCGTGTCACCCATGAACACTTGCGCAGGGTGAGCATTGAACCAAAGAAACCCAAGACTCGCACCGAGTATGGCCGCACAATAGACGGTGATCTCACCGCCGTTTCGCAAGAATATTATGTTCAGATAGTCGCTGATCACCGCGTGTCCAGCAGCGTACGCGAGTGCGGCATAGGCAAGCGCGGCAACTCCGATCAGTCCAATGGCTAAACCATCGAGACCGTCAGTCAGGTTGACTCCATTTGAAGAACCGACCACCACGACAGCGACAAAAACCGGGTAAAGCAGACTGAAGCTGATGATATAATTCTTGACGAAGATGAGATTCGTCTTGTCTGCGTAGCCCTCCGGCCCGAAGAAAAACAGAAAGACTCCAAGGGAAAGCCCATAGATAAGCTGAAAGAGTAGCTTCTTGCGGATCGAGAGACCGCGAGGTTTCTGCCTGAATATCTTCACGTAATCATCCCAGAAACCCAGCAGGCCAAAATATATCGTCGCGCTGAAGAGGATTAATATATTGGGGTTGCTCAGATCGCAAAACAGAAAAGACGAAACGAGGATAGAAAGTAGTATCAAAACGCCGCCCATCGAAGGCGTCCCTTCTTTCAAGCGATGGCCATCGGGCACCTCCATCCTCACTTTCTGTGTAACAGCCCGAGCTTTCATCAACCTTATGAATCGCTGGCCGAATACAAGAACGATAAGAATCGCAAAGACTGCAGCATACGCGCTCCGAAATGTGATGTACCCAAAGAGTCTCAGGGGCCCGAAATAGTCACGCAGAGGGTACAAGAGCCATAGCAGCATAATGATTCATCCTTTCTCTGTAATTATTAATGATCCAACTTCATGATTCTTCACCTCATCAACCTCGCCAGTGCGTCAACATACGTTTCGAAATGAAGCGCGCGGGACGCTTTGAACAAAACGACCTCGTCCCCGGCGATGTTATTCTTGAGGTATCGAAGCAGTCGATTCCCATCCGTGAAATGTTCCCCATCGTAGTACTCAGCATGTACACCAAAGGTGATGAGGAGGTCTGCAGAATCTCTTGCATACTTTCCGATCTCCTCATGTAACTCCATGGCCTTATCACCCAATTCCAGCATATCGCCCAATACATATATTTTCCTTCGCTTAGTATGGCGTGTGAAATCGATTGCGGCTCTCATCGAAACCGGATTAGCATTGTATGTGTCGTTTACGATGAACAACCTGCCCCAGTGCAGTGGTTCCATGCGGCCGGGTTCGGGCGCCAACTGAGCGAGCACCCTGCGCTGCACGTGATACGGAATACCGAGCATTGCGGTTAAACGAATTGCCGCAAGACAATTGTACGCATTACCCATTCCCAGCAGCCTCGTAGAGTAAGGATTTCCGTCGTATGAAAAGTATGAACCGCGCTCTGTGAGCGTGATCTCTTCCAGCATTTCACTGGAAAAACGCTCTACCCCGGACCTGCCGAGTTCACCCGCACCGTCACCGACCAGGGATAGCCCGTTCTCCGGCAGGGCTTCAACCAGAGAAATTTTCTCTTTCATAACGCCCTCAATGGATTGCAGCCCTTCAAGGTGACCTGGCCCTACGTTGGTGATCAAACCAATATCTGGCCTGGCGATGTCGCACAGGCGTTTTATTTCACCCGGGGCACTCGTTCCCATTTCCAAAACGAGGTAATCCTCATCGCCCTGTGACCTCAGTATGGTGAGGGGCAGACCGATGAGTGAATTATAATTATACTTGGTGGGCAGTACCCTGCCGGTCATGCTCAGTATGGCCGCAACCATATTCTTTACTGTCGTCTTTCCGTTGGTTCCGGTAATACCAATCGTTCTTGCCTTAACATCATCCCGGTACCGGCGGGCTAGTTCCCCCAACGCGAAGAGCGAATCTGAAACGAATATTTCCCGGCCTGTTGATTGAGGATGTTCGACGACCGAAGCGAGAGCACCTTCTTGCAGTGCATCGCGTACGTACCTATGCCCGTCGGTTTGCCTTCCCTTGAGCGCGAAGAACAGATCCCCGGGCTTTGTCTGTCGTGAATTTATCGATACACCCCGCACCAATTCAGCCATGTCAGTTCTGCCCCTTCCATTGATCATCCTGGTTATCTCGGCTAACGTAAATTCGCGAAACATTTCCTGATCTCCGCGCTATCGCTGAACGCAACGACTTCATCGCTCACTATTTGATATTCCTCATGCCCCTTCCCGGCAATGATCACTATGTCCTTTTCTCTGCGCGATGCAATCGCGTGTTTTATTGCCGCAGCCCGGTCTTCGATAACAACGTGATTGTTGCCGGGCATACCGCGCAGAATATCGGCAATGATCTGTCCGGGCGGTTCACCGCGCGGGTTGTCCGAAGTAACTATGACTTCATCCGCGAGGCTCGAAGCAACCGCTCCCATCTTCGGGCGCTTGTCACGGTCACGATCGCCACCGCATCCAAAGACGATTATCAACTTGCCGGATGTGTATTTCCTGAAGGCTCGTAACAATTTTTCGACCGCCGCCGGTGTATGGGCGTAGTCCACGAATATTTTGTCTACAACACATTCCATTCGACCAGGAACTTTTTCCATTTTCTCGATTCCTGCGATGATCGTTCCCGTATCAACACCGAGCGCCACACCAACGGAAACCGCGGCAAGAATATTGTATAGATTGAAATCTCCGATCAGTGGCGATCTTACTTCGAACTTCTCCGCACCACGCCGCACCTCTATGCGCAGACCATCGAGAGATTGTTCAATGATCCGGCCGCCTATATCGGTCCCTCCATTCCTACCGTACGACACCTTATTCGCAAGCGGCATGGCTTCGATCATGATGCTGCTTTCATCATCCCGGTTATAGATGGCGTAGCCTTCGCTTCCGAGCAAAGAGAATAGATGCAACTTCGAACGCAGGTAGTCTTCCATCGTCACATGAAAATCGAGATGATCCTGTGAAATATTGGTGAAGACGGCGACGTCGAATCTGATGCCTTCAACTCGTTTCAGTTTGAGTGCATGGGAAGATACCTCCATGACCGCGCAGTCAATCGAATGTTCTTTGAACTCTTTGAATATTTTAAAGATATCAAGAAGTTCCGGGGTTGTACGGGTTGCCTTTTCTCTCTTTGCACCGAGATAATAGATTGTGCCGATCAATCCGGGCCTTCTACCCGCCTGAGCGAGTATTGAATGGATGAGGAAGGTGGTCGTAGTCTTGCCGTTAGTACCGGTCACGCCGATTTTGGTCAGCTCGTCGAATTCACCATAGAAGCGCGGGCCTATTATCGCAAGCGCTTCCCTCGGGTTCTCCACGACAATCTGGGGCAGACCCGTCGCCACTTTGCGCTGTACTATGACCGCCACCGCACCCGCATTTTCTGCATCGCGAACGAAATCATGGCCGTCGTAACGTGCCCCCATAACGGCCACGTAAAGTGCTCCCGGTTTGACCTTTCTTGAATCAAACTCTATCGATTGCACCTCGGCTTCCCTCATGCCATATCCTCGTAGAGGAATTCCGGAAATCAATCTACTTAGCTGCATAGCGATAAGAGTTCATCTGATAGACACTTTGCGCA
>CP070795.1:1131239-1136474 GCA_020343455.1 Caldifarciminota bacterium | reverse complement strand
CTGGATCTGCTCGTATTGTTGGTGCCGGTCCTGTTCATACTGCCATACGTTGTTCAGAAGACGAAGAATACGATGGTTGGCATATTGATCCACGGTTTGGTCAATGGTCCATCTTTCATTCTTATTTCGCTGGGGTTACTGAAATGAATTTGATCCTTGGCATGGTTTCGCTGATAGGGATAACAGCTGTCGTTACCCCCAACGAACAATCGGCGGGCATGCAGCATGACATTTCGACCTATTTGCCGGCTGCCGGAGCAATAAAGGGGTGGAAGCCCGCTGGGTCGCCGCTGACATTCGTGGGTGAGGGTCTGTACGATTTGATAGATGGCGGGGCCGTAATTTACTATGAATACGGTTTCAGGCAGACCGTTGTTCAGAGATATGAGGATATTGATGGACAATCTATTGAGCTCCAGATATACGAAATGAAAGATCCGGCTGGTGCGTACGGCATGTATACCTTCTTGAGCGATGTTGATGGCGAAGTGATCGAAATCCAGAATGAAGGGATTACAGCTGATCATTACTTGTATTTCTGGAAAGGAAATTACCTTGTGACGCTGACCTCGACAGCTACGGATGGAGCGGCGTCGACCGATTTGCTGGCGTTTGCCAAAGATGTGGAGGCCAGAATAAAGTATAAGGGGCACCGTCCTTCGATCTGTAATCTACTTTCGATTGACGGGCAAGATCCGCAAGATACGAAATATCTCAGGGGGCCGCTGGCATTGTCCAATGCCTATCATCTCTTTGGTGGCGATATCTTTGGCTTGGAACAAGGTGTTGTCGGCGACTTCGGTGATTTCAGGCTATTTATTCTTAAATATGATAATGAGCAAGAAAGTCATCGCTCGTATGCACTTGCGTGCAATGCAATGAGAAGAGAACCGCACTTCCAGGATTTCATGGAAGGTGATCATGAATGTTCCATGGTGGATGATGAGGGTTTGGCTATCCGGGTGAAGCCGCATAACAATTACATCTTCATGTATGTGGGAGACGCGCGCATTGATCCACGGTCATTGTTCAACAAGTTAGAGAATAATCTTCGCTGAATGTCCGTCCATTAGGATAATGACCGGTGTTTGGCATTGACGCATCTGCCGATTCGGTGTCGGTGAGAAGCCCCGTAAGCGGTTGAACGATGCGGATTACTCTTACCTGACGGGAAGGAGGTTGACAATGTCGCCATCAGAACAAGACAAAGCCTACTCGGCTTTCTATGATTCGGTAAGGCATAATGATATCCTTGAACCGACGACTACGGTAATGATCCACCTGGCGGCGGCCATCGCGTTCGGATGCGGTTCGTGAGTCAGGAGTTACCTTGGCGTGGCCAGGGAAGAGGGGATATCGAGAGAAAAGACAGACGCAGTGCAAGCTTTGGTCATGGCGATCTTTGCATGCGGTGTGTACAACCGTACCGAGATCGGTTCATTCGTACCGGCGAAGCAGCAGGCGACATTCTCTGATTTTTTTGTATCGACACGGCAAAATCAGGTTTTGGAATCCCGGATGTCGGTCATGGTACAGATCGCCGCAGCATTTGTGAACGGCTGCCCGACTTGAATAAAGAAGCTACTTGGCGTTGCCAGGGAAGAGAATATTCGGGATGAGGAGATCGGGGCGGTCCTTTCGATTGCCATGGCGGTTTGCGCCGGTGGAGTGCGCGGTCGGATCAGAGAAGCTGTGGGTACGAAGTGATCGGTATTTTCAGTGGGATAAGGTCCGGAAGAACAAGAAGACCGGAGAATTCGAGGAAATTGAGTAGATCGATGTGCAGGAGGATGAGAGAGGGTAGTATGAAGATCAAGAATTTTGCAGCGGTAGGCTTGGGCGTTTGCATGTTTCTGTCATGCGCGCCCGAGAGCAAAGAGGGTGTAAGAGCGCTGGTATTGGCACCCCGTAACCTTGGCGCGAACTATTATCTTCTGCGTGATGTGATAGAAGAATACGGGTGGGATGTGACACACACCGGTGTCCTGGATACGATAACGCCATGTCCGTGGTTCGCAGCGCATGGAGAAGTCTTTCCACTCGTCCCTGATCTGAAAGTGCAAGATATTGAAGATATAAGCGCTTACGATTGTTTGATCATCGCGCCCTCGGCCGGAAACGCAGCACCGATCGAAGACGCCAACGGCGACATCATCGGCAGTCCCGAGGCGCTGCGTCTAATCCGGCGGGCCGCATACTACGGGTTGCCGGTTTACGCTACATGTGCTGGGGTTCAGATACTGTCAGCGGCCGATGTGGTGCGCGGCAGATTCATCGTCGGCGCTCCAAGATTCCGTGAAGAGTACATCAAAGCGGGTGCGAATTACGTGGGTCGTCCGAGAAACGACAATCCGCCGACAATAGACGGTAATATCATTACGACTGCGCGTGGGCAATACTACAATTACGCTAATGTAATGGCGGTCGCGACGGTCATCGAGAATAGTGGCGGCCGCGGCCCTAAAGGATCGCTGGTTACTGGTTATTTATCTACGCATCGGATCGATATCGGTCGGGATGACGTGGTCTGGACGAAGACCTATGGTGGTGCCGGAGCCGATGGCGGACGCGCCCTCTGTGCAACTCGTGACAACGGATATCTCGTCGTCGGTTACACCTTCGCAGCCGGATCAAGCGATGCGGACATACTGGTCGTCAAAACGGACGCGACGGGCGACTTGACTTGGTCCAGACGCTTCGGTGGTACGGGTGCTGAATACGGTAATGCTTGCATGGAGATCGACGGAGGTTATTTGATACTCGGATATACGACGTCGTTCGGCGAAGGGTCCAAAGACTTGTATCTATTGAGGATCGATGAGGAAGGAAATGAAGTCTGGTCGAAGACGTTGGGCGGTGATAGCTGGGATGTCGGAACGGCAATGTGCCGGGCGGGTGACTCAGAATATTTCGTGTGCGGGTTCACCCACTCCTTTGGCTACGGAGAGGAAGATATTTATCTGCTAAAAATCGATGCTCAAGGCAGCGTCATCTGGTCCAAGACCATGGGCGGCTGGCGAATCGACATGCCATACTCGATCCACGGCGCAAAAGACGGCGGCTGTGTGATCGCAGCGAGCAGCGGCAGCATCAGCCCGAACACTGATTTTTATCTGTTGAAGGTTGATTCTGTCGGCGGTAGGGTTTGGGCTAAGTCTTTTGAGGCGACGGGTGAACACGGCCACGGTTTTGACTGGCTAAAAGGTTCTTCACCGGCAGCGGACGGCGGCTGGATAATGGTCGGTTACTCTGATTGCAACGATATGATGGATGTGGTCGTTGTGAAGACCGACTCTGCGGGCGGAGAACAGTGGCTCACTTCCTTTGGGAACAAACCTTTCTATGAGTACGGCAATGGGGTATGTCCGACTGCCGATGGGGGATATGTTGTTGCCGGAATAACCAAATCGATGACAAGTCCTACAGAAAACGATAGGCGAATATATGATAATGACATTTACGTCGTCAAACTCGATCACGACGGCAACATCGTCTGGGAAAGGACAATCGCTGAGGATGGCCTCGGATGGGCAAACGGCATATGTATGACCCCGGACGGCGATGTCGCGATCGTCGGCCACACCGAGTCCGCCGTCAACGGCTCGCTTGACGCGTTGCTAATGGTACTCGACGGTCGATCCGGAAGCACCGAGGAGTAGAGATTCACGTTTCTTTATGAATGATATCAGAGGTTTGCTGAGGGGCGACAAGAGGGTGATCGCGAGGACCATCAGCGACGTCGAAGACGATACTGCCGAAAGGTTACTGGAGAGGATTTTTCCTCACACCGGTGGAGCGTACCACATAGGTATCACCGGGCCGCCCGGTGCTGGAAAATCGACCCTGGTGAACGCAATCGCCCTGCAGCTGGTTGCACGGAAAAAGAAGATCGGGATAATTGCGGTCGACCCAAGCTCGCCCTTCTCTGGAGGTGCGCTGCTCGGGGACCGCGTACGAATGAACGATCTGGCTTTGAATGACAGGGTGTTCATCAGGAGCATGGCTTCGCGCGGGAGTCTCGGCGGATTGGCGCGGACAACGAAAGACGTCGCCCTCGTGCTCGATGCCGCAGGTATGGACTATATAATCATCGAAACGATCGGCGTGGGCCAGGTCGAGTTGGACATAGCCCAGGTTTGTGATACCACGGTCGTCGTCTTGGTACCCGAATCGGGCGACAGCATTCAGGCCATGAAGGCTGGCTTGCTGGAGATCGCGGATGTGATGGTTGTCAACAAGGGGGACCGCGAGGGAGGTGAGCGATTGGTAACAGAATTGAAATTCGCCTTTGAGATGCGAGAACAGAAACTTGGGTGGCCGTATCCTGTTCTGGAGACCGTCGCCACAGAGGGAGAAGGTATCAACGATCTACTGTCAGCGATAGAGTCGCATGCCGGATATTTGATGAAGACTGGTAGATTGGAGAGGGAGAGGAAAGCGAAGCTAATGCTCCGCGTCCATGAATTGGTGGAGCTGAAGATACGATCTCACCTGGTGGAAAATGTATTGCGCAAGGATGATTTGACGAAACTCGCCGACAGTATGTACAAACGCGAGCTCAGTCCATATCGTGTCGCGGATAGAATAACGAAGAAGATCGTCAAGGGTGGCCGGTAGGAGGTTTGCATGAAAAGAGAAGAATGGCATGAAAAACACAAGGCACGTGAGGAGAGGGATATCGAATTCAGCACCGTTTCTGGATTGCCGGTTGACATGTTGTACACCCCCGATGATATTCATGATCTAGAACACGATCGCGACCTCGGATATCCTGGAGAGTTTCCATACGTGCGCGGTGTGTACAGCAATATGTACCGCGGGCGGCTGTGGACGATGAGACAGTTTTCCGGGTTTGGTACTCCCAGAGACACAAACCGGCGTTACAAGTACTTACTCAAGCACGGGCAGACGGGATTATCGGTGGCATTCGATTTTCCCACCCTCTACGGTCGTGATTCGGATGATCCATTCGCGCACGGAGAAGTCGGGAAGTGTGGCGTTGCCATTGACAGTCTGCGGGATATGGAGGTGCTCTTTGATGGCATACCGCTCGATAGAATTTCTACTTCGATGACCATCAATCCGCCGGCCGCAATGCTGTTGGCAATGTACGTCGTTGTCGGAGAGAAACAGGGCTTGCCGGCTCACGTACTCACCGGTACGATCCAGAACGACATGCTTAAGGAATACCAGGCACAGAAGACATGGATCTTTCCACCGGAGCCGTCGATCAAG
>CP070795.1:1088710-1131139 GCA_020343455.1 Caldifarciminota bacterium | reverse complement strand
CCCAGTGAAAGGGATACAGCGATGATCAACACTAGCCGTATCTTACCTTTGCTCGAAAGCAATTATCACTTCTCCTTCTCCATCATGCCCATCTTTTCGATGCTCTCGTCCGCCCCGACGACGACAAGGATATCTCCTTTCTCCAATTTGTCATCGGGTCCGGGAATATCGTTGACCTCGACCTTATACGATATCTTGCCTTCATCATTCACCTGGGCGGTCTTCTTCTGGATAGCTATGATGTTAACGCCGTACGTTCTGCGCAAATCCAGTTGCCTCAGACTCTTGCCTACAAACTCCGGCCTCACCTCAATTTCGACGAGACTGTGGCCAGTGGTCAACACTACTTGCTGGTAGATCTCCGGGGAGAGCAGCCTCTTCGCAACATCCTCACCCATCCTTTCTTCGATGACGATGACGGTATCCGCACCTACGGATTTCAGAACGTGGGCATAGAGCTTGTTGATGGCACGCGCGATAATCCGGGAAACGCCCATTTTCTTCAAGATAGCCGTTATCAGGATCGCCTCTTCCTGATTGTCACCGAGTGCCACGACAGCCGCATCGACGTCCTGGATGTCGGCCGCCTTCATTGCTTCCTCGTCGGTCGAATCAAGCACTATTGCAGCTGACACGTCCTCCTTGATGCCATCGACGCTTTCCCGACTCTTGTCAATGGCAATGACGTCAGCGCCTTTTTCTGCTAGTGTGGTGGCGACCTTCTTGCCGAACGTACCTAAACCGATGACGGCGAACTGCGCCATTCTTCCTCCTTTAACCGATTAAAACCTTTGCTTCGGGGTATTCGATCTTTCTCTTCCTCAGCGCCCGCGTCAGGGCAAAACCGAGAGTGAGCGGACCGATCCTACCGCCATACATCAGTACGATTATAAGTAGTTTACCTAAGATTGTCAAATCCGGTGTGATACCCATTGACAGGCCGACGGTCCCGAACGCGCTGACCGCTTCGAAAAGCAACGGCAGAAAAGGTTGCGTCTCGACTGCAAGCAGGAGCAGAAATATCGATGTGAGGAGAAGCAGTGCGCCCACGACAATGGCAAGTGCCTTGTAGACCACGGTGTTCGGTATC
Organism: Caldifarciminota bacterium; assembly: GCA_020343455.1. Lineage (GTDB taxonomy): Bacteria > Hydrothermota > Tepidihabitantia > SM23-42 > SM23-42 > SM23-42. The sequence continues at coordinate 1,130,049 of CP070795.1, read as the reverse complement.
CTCCTCCTGAAGACCGCAATGTCTTCCTTCCCGAGCAGTATATTCTTGAGCGATAAGAGAAGTATTGCAAAGGTCGATGTCTTTATGCCGCCGCCGGTAGAACCCGGTGACGCGCCGATGAACATCAGTATCATCATGACCGTCAACGATACGTATGACAATGATGCGATTGGTACGGTATTGAAGCCTGCAGTTCGCGGGGTAACAGATTGAAAGAGCGCACCCCAGAGCTTGGCGGTCAACGGGTAGTCGAGGAACGCCCCGTCGAATTCGATGAAAAAGAGCGCAATGAAACCGATGACCACAAGGAGTGCGGATGTCGTGAGGACAAGCCTGGAATGGGTGGTCAGGACCCGCTTCGGTCTATTTATCTTCCGGCTGACCTCATAAACGACGATGAAGCCGATACCGCCGCTGATGATGAGTGCCATGATTATCACATTTACTATCGGGTCTCCTGCATAGCCTTCGAGCGAGTTGGAGAAGAGCGAGAAACCAGCATTGCAGAACGCGGAAATCGAGTGGAAGATGCTGAGGTATATCGTCTGGAGGGGGTTCTTGTAGACGAATATCCAGCGCAGGAAGAGAATCACGGCACCGGCGAACTCTATTACGAAAGTCATTTTGAAGACATAGACGATCATACCGAGAACATTTCTGTCTTCCTCCATCATGTCCTGAAGCATCCCGCGCTGCCCCAGTGTAAACCGCCCGAAAAGAAGCGCGAGGAACGCGGAATACGACATGATGCCGATCCCACCCAGTTGAATGAGTACGAGTATCACGATCTGGCCGAATCCGGAGAAATATGTCGGTGTATCCTGGACGATGAGTCCGGTGACGCAGGTGGCGGACGTCGACGTGAATAGTGCGTCGATGAAGCTTGCACCCCGGCCGTCGGTCGTTGCCGTGGGAAACGTGAGTAGGATGGTGCCGACGAAGATCGCTCCGAGAAAGCTGAGTGCAACGACCTGCGTCGTATTGAGACGTACGCCGCGTACAAGATTCGAAAATTTCCTCGTACGAGTGAACGTCTTGATGATGACGGCCAGATTCCTGATTACAATGATACCAACACCTGCGCGTGCGGTTACGATGTTCAGAATGAAAGGCACAAATACCAACAGATCGAGCCAGTTCTTTTGCAGATATTGCTTTTTTGGAAAGGTGTAGTAGAAATTCAACAGCGCGTCAAAGAGATAGGTCACAAAGACTATGTAGTCAAGGATCGATGAAGCAATCGAAAGAAATGGCGGCAGTCTCCACCTCAGACCGGACTGTACAATGATCAGAAAAAGCGCAAAGAATGTAAGGCCATAGACGACCTTCTTGTATGTGAACACCCAATCCGGGGTTTTCGTGCCGGTCTTAAGTGTCCGGAGCGTGAGCCACCATTTCATTCTGGTTAGTATATTTCTGCACCGTTTCTTGTCAATGAAGCAGTGTTGGAAGCGATGATTGTTGATTTCCGCTTCAACGGCATTATAATACACCGGGAGGTGAGGATGTCCAAATACGGCAGGAAAAAAGCAAAGAAAGCTGGTCTTCCACCCGGGACACTCATCCACGTCGGCGACAAGAAGACGGAGCAGGTAAAGATCACGGTTATCGACTACGATGAATCGGCGGTTAAGGAAAGCGCAATAAAAAAAGTGGAGGAATGCTACCCTTTGAAGGATTCGCCGACAGTGACGTGGATCAACATAGACGGCATACACGACGCCGATACCATAGAAAAAATCGGTAAGAATTATGGCATACACCCGCTCCTGCTCGAGGATATTATGCATACTGGGCAGAGGCCGAAGATCGAAGATTTTGAGGATTATGTGTTCATTGTGTTGAAGATGATTTCATTCAATGAAAAAGAGCAGAGCATAGACACTGAGCAAGTGAGCCTCGTTCTGGGGAAGACTTACGTAATTTCCTTCCAGGAGAGGGAAGGGGATGTGTTCGAACCGATCAGAGAACGGATCAGGAACGCAAAAGGGAGGGTGAGGAAGATGGGCGCCGACTATCTTGCCTATGCACTCCTCGATTCAATCGTCGATAGCTATTTTCTCATACTGGACAAGATCGGCGACAAAATCGAAGCCGTTGAAGAAGATCTGATGGCGCGCCCCGATGCAAAGGTGCTGCAAACGATTCACTTTCTGAAACGTGAAATGATATTCCTACGCCGGTCGGTTTGGCCACTACGCGAAGTAGTAAGCAGCATGTTGAGGATCGAATCAAAACTTATCAGAGAAGCGACCGGGATATTCTTGAGGGATGTTTACGATCACACGATCCAGGTCATCGATACGATCGAAAATTACCGTGATGTAGTAGCGGGGATGCTCGAGATATACCTATCGAGCATCAGCAACCGGATGAACGAAGTGATGAAGGTTCTGACGATCTTCGCTTCGATTTTCATACCCTTGACGTTCGTCGCCGGCGTGTACGGCATGAATTTCAAGTACATGCCCGAACTCGATTGGCGCTGGGGGTATTTCATCGCGCTCACGGTCATGGCCGTGATCAGTATCTTAATGCTGCTGTACTTCAAGAAGAAGCACTGGCTCTAGGTGAGAACCGGAGAACTGTCGAAGTTAAGAATCCCGATGCCGTTTAGAGCGTACAGCAGGGAGCGTTAGGCGTTAAGCGTGTGGCGTGGAGTGTCGCCATACGGTCAGAATATTGACATTCTGCGGTGCTTCCGTATAATGTGACATGCCGACGTACGAGTTTAAATGCAAGAAATGCGGCAAAGAATTCGAAGAGTTCACCACCATCTCGGGGAAGAGCAAGGTTAAATGCCCCAAGTGTAAGAGCTCATCGCTCTGTCAGGTTTTTACGACCGTGCAGGTCAAGGGCGCCAAAGGAAATGCCGGCTGCTCGACCTGCAGTTCGTCCTCCTGTTCGACATGCGGAACAGGAACACATAGATAGCCCATCGTATTCAAGGAGAATACGATGGAGAGCACGGAACACTAAATCCTAAGTACGGAACAGATCCGAGCATATCAGCGACATAATCAGGCTGATCGTTTCTTCATTACCGGCGTGCTGTTTTGCCGGTATTCGGCCGAATGATGTCCTGATATACTGATCCATGTATTTGGTATCGAGTATCGTTCCTACAGCAAGCGTGACGATATCCGGCCCTTGATTTGCGACGCTATCCTGCAGTTCATCTCAACGCGCTCGCAATTATTGAACCGCGCGAACTCATTTATTGCGGCGGAGAGCGCTTCGGAGAATGAGTTTTGCTCTCTGAAGCTCTTCTCCAGATGCAGATTTTGTATGAGCAGCACGCTGCGCTGCCGATCTGCTTTGGGATCGATCCTGCCGACCAAGCGGTTCTGCCAGAGGATAGGCATGCTGAAATACCCGTACTTCCTCTTCGCTCTCGGCACGTAGCACTCGAGGGTATAGTCAAAGTCAAATAGCGCCTGCGTACGGTCCCTGAGAATGATCGCGTTGTCAAAAGGCGAGAGAAGGCGTACCTCATTATCGAATTCTGTTTCTCTGCCAGTAATGCCCTTCAGGTCTTTGCAGAGTGCATAATAAGGTCTTTTCAGCCCATCGATTCTTATTTCCGTTACATCCCCTGTTTTCTGCATGTCCAATAGCCAGGTGTTCAATTTGCCACTGATGCCGATGTAACGATCTACGTCCTTGATCGTCGCCATGCCCAGCCCGTTCAGTGCCCTCTTCATGAAAAATCGTTTCTCTTCCTTTTCTGTCGGTAGAGTGAGATCGATACCGCTGGGCAGAACCCTTTCGGTCAGATCATAGACCCTCTGGAAATTACGCCGTTCCTTGATCATCAAATCGCCACGCCAGAAAAGCACTTCAAGAGCCGCCTTTGCCGGTTTCCAGTCCCACCACGGTCCGCGTTTTCGATTTTCTACATCAGCGAAATCACTCGGTGTAAGCGGCCCTTCCTTCTCAATCCTGCGTTTGACACTCTTGACGACGTCGGGATGCTTCTTTGTCCACTGGTCGAACCAGGAGCCGGGTCGCGGTTTTCTCTTTATGGCCGGCAAGTAGAAGCGGTAGTCCTTCATGGGTACGAACGATGCAGCATGTGCCCAGTATTCAAATATCTTCTTATCCTTAGCCTGGAGGTCGTGGAGATATTGTGCCGTGTAGTGAGGCAGGCGCGTGCGCAGGACGACGTGGTGGGAACGTTCGACGACGCTTATCGTATCGATCTGCACATAGCCGAGGTGTTCGATGACCCGCAAGGCCCCCAATTTTCCTTTGGGAAGTCGCGCATTGGACAACAACTGTTTTCTCAGAAACAGATTGCGAGCTGTATCTTTAGACAACCTGACTACCGGACGCTGTCTCGCCATTTTCTCAGCAGTTCTCTCTCTTTGTCGGGATTGGGGCCTACCTTGAGTTCATATTCGGCCGGCCGCGTTGCGTGCCAGGCAAGCGTATCCTCAATGGTTTCTTCCACCGGCCTGAATTTGAGCCCTGCTTTGATCGCTTTACTACAATTCACCTCGAATATGCCGCGCCAATCCTTCGGCGTCCACATTGGTACGTGATCGACATCATTGCCGATGATGAATTCCTCACTCACCCAGATCAGGGAAGCATTATCCCCTGTCTGCGCATTGCATGCATTGAGGAATTGCTCCATCGTCAATTTTTTTTCGGGTCCCGCAGTATTGAATGAGCCGCTTGCACCATCCTTGACCAGGGTCAAGATGAAGAGCGACAGATCGCGAACGTCAATGAACTGCACCTGCATCTGTGGGGGAGAGGGAGCAAGAACATCTCCTCCTCTCTGCACGCGAACCGGCCAGTATGTGAAACGGTCTGTCGGGTCATACGGTCCGACGATCAATCCACACCGCAGCAGAATTGAATTATCCGGGAATGTCTCTTTGACCGCTTTCTCGCATAGTACTTTCAACGGACCGTACGTCTCCGGGGTAATCTCTTCGACGGTTTCGTCTTCGATCTGTCCAAGGGGAGTATCTTCGTCGATCCCGGGGTCGTTGTATTGTGCGTAAACATTGATCGTTGAAATAAAGATGTACCTTGAAACCGAATTCTTCAGCAGGGCAGTCGATTTCCCGACGATCCGGGGAACATAGCCACAGGTATCGACGGCGATATCCCACGTGCGCCCTCCGAGCAATGATATATCTCCATCCCTGTCGCCCGTTATCCTCTCTGTATCCCTGAACAGGTCCGGATTTGACTTCCCCCGGTTGAACAACGTCAGTTCATGCCCTTGTTTGAGAGCAGTCTCTACGAATGTCCTGCCGAGAAATCTAGTTCCTCCAATGACCAGTATTTTCATGTTTTCAGTATATGTGGCTTGGCTCGTCTGTCAACGGACCGTTGCGGTCTACGTTCGTGATTCTTGCCAGTTCTCTACACCTTCTCTGACGAGAAATAAAGAGATGATCAATCCGACGATGGGATCCGCCTGCCAGAATCCGAAAAGATAATTCGACCCCAGACCGACCAGCAGTGCCACTGAGAGCAGTGCGCACGCAAGTGTCTCCTTTGAATCGGCGATCAACGCTTTACTATTGATCTGCTTGCCAATGCGGTATTTAAAGATCATCAATATCGGCATCACGATGATCGAAACGAAAGCAATGATGATGCCTGGCAGAGAAGGATCCGGTATCTCTCCTTTGAACAGCTTGCCGATCGATTCGTAGACTACATAGATCGCGAGGATGAAAAAAGTCACTGCCACGAACGTTTGCGCCCGCCTCTCGATCTGCTCTTCCCGCTCAGCAGAGATCTTGCCGTGTTTTCTCAGACGCCACACGAGGACCATACCGGATAGTGACTCCACGATGCTGTCGAGGCCGAATCCAATGAGCGCGATGCTATGGGCCATGCTACCGAACAATATTGACACAAATGCTTCAAAAAGATTATAGCATACGGTGAAATATTCTAAGAAAAGGGCCCTTTTATATAGATTGTTCATTAGTTGCACGAGTTGATCACAATCAAGACATGTGATAAGGAAAGTAGCAAGCCAACAAGGGATGCATTCATGGACCTGCGGCTATTTCAGTGTATCGATCAGAGATGACAGTCTCTGGAGTTCAGTCTCGGCATCCTGCATCAGTCTTTCGATTATTCCCCTGATAGGACGTATTTCGTCGATCAAACCAACGCTCTGACCAGCCATGAGCGAGCCATAATCAATGTCGCCCTCGACCACTCCCTTGTGCAGGCTGCCGACCCAGAATTTCTCCACTTCATATTGAGCCATGTCTCTGGTGATTTCGCCGTTCTCCAGTTGTTTGAGCAGTCTGAACTGCAGTTTACCGAATTCGTCGGTTGCGCGGTTCTTGATCGCCCTGACCGCGACGACCGGAAGCCGGGAATCATACTGATGTGTGGACATGGCTTGCCTTGCTCGTGCTCGTATGAAGGCTTCTTTGAATTTTGGATGCGCGCTGCACTCTTCACTGCAGACAAAGAGCGAACCGAACTGGCAGCCGTAAGCGCCCATGAGCAGGAGGTATGCCATGAGGCGGCCGTCGGCCAGACCGCCGGCGACAAATATCGGGAAGTCACGGAATTCAAAGAGGACCTGCTGCAACAGGATGATCAATGATACGTAGCCGATATGCCCACCGGCTTCGCTGCCTTCGAGGATCAAGGCGTCAACGCCATAGTCGATCTGCCTCGATGCGATCGTCCTTTCTGATGCAAAAGAAAGCGTCTTCTTCCCGTATTTCTTCATCTGCTCGATATCGGTTTTCCGCGGAAAACTGCCGGCAAATATAGCGTAGCGAACATCCTTGCGCAACACGAGATCGAAGTGTGCCCGGTAGTTTGGCGCAATCGTGATCAAATTGACCGCAAAGGGGGTTCTCTGACCCCTTATACAATCATCAATTTCGTTCTCCAGTTCTTCAGGCGGCATGTTCCCGGCCGCAATGACCGGAAAGGCACCGCAATCTGCTACGGCTTTAGCGAGCTTGTGGTCGCTTATCCAGGTCATTCCGCCGGAGATGATCGGATGATCGACCTGAAGGAAGTCCTTGCCTTTTTGCCATAATCTGTCGAGCCGTATGATCTTACTTTTTTCCATGTTCTCTCAGCAATTCTCGTGCTTCATCCAGCCTTTCTTTTTCGACCATCAATCGTACCGGTTTGCTCATCGTCGGGAAGATCCTGCCGAGAGCCTGGCCCTTGAAGTAGTATTCGATATCGGCTTGCCTCAGGATACTCTTTATGACCTCGATCTCGGTCGGATCTGTTGTTTGTAGTAATTCAACGAATTCTATACCGTCACCCATGTGAGCTGCCTTTCTTAATCTTACACGTGCAATTGACAGAGTCAACACCTCTGGCTGAGAACATGCCCACGGCTGAAACACGCTCCGCTGAGAAATGAAGAAGCTTGCACGGAGCATGGGGCAAAGGGCATTGCGCAGCGTGCATAGAGCAGTAGATTGCTCCAATGAGGGATCACAGATGACCGATATCTGAATTCGATCGTCGGTCATCTGTCGTCAGCCGTATTGGTAATCCGCGGTTCATAACGTTACCGTCACCTTTGTGGCCGAAACGGGCATCGTAACCGATTAACGAATGACGATATGCATGTATGCTTCTTGACAACCTTACCATCATCCGTATGCTCAGCTGTATGCATGAGAATGAAGGGAGTCAAATGAAAAGAATATTCGCGTCCATACTTCTTGCCTGCATCGTTCTATTCGTTGGCACATGCGGGGGAGAGGGCGATGGAGAAAATGATGGTTACTATCCTCTCAGTATCGGCAATACCTGGGACTACATGGTCGGTATGACTGTTGAGCAACCGGGCACAATATCTATCTTCATGGGCAATAGCCGGGATGAGATCATCGGCACAACGCAACTCGCAGGTGGTACGAGCGTCTTCGAATGGATCACGTCAATAACCTTGGACGGATATTCTGACAGCGGAACGTTCTACATACATGAAACCGACACCGCCGTTTACGTCTACGAAAGTCTGAATGACACTGTGCCCGACAGATATCTCGAGCTACCCCTGGAAAACGGCAACACATGGACGGTCAATTCGGACGTGGCTGCGATTGTGCTCGGAATTGTCGACGTATCCGTGCCGGCAGGCAATTATACCGACTGCTGGGAAATTGCTTATATCCAAAGTAGCGATACAACCTTCGCTTATCTGGCACGAGGCATCGGTGAAGTCAAAGGATGGGCTCAAACTTCCATAGGTGATACTACGGTGACACTCAGGCTGGACCTGGAGTCGGCGACAATACAGTAATCTGATCCGCTCACCGCGCTCCGGATAAGGGCTCCTTCAACGTGCGATTTGGTTCGTTCTCTCTTTCTTGCTCAGATATGAAATTCGATTGTGAAAGAGACGCCGGCGAATTTCTCCTTGACCATCCGGACAAAGTCCTCGCTTAGCGGTTGGCCTCCGTATTTTGCGTCGAGTATGTCGTATTTACCCGGATTGACACTGGTCACGAACTCCCGCAGTCCGCTTACATTCTTTTCGCTATCGTTTATTCCTTTTAGAAATCTCGTATCCATGGCAAAATTCCCTTTGTATTCGGCCTTGAATTTTCTTATTCCCTCCATCACATTCTTCAATGTGACAGATACGTGCGGACGATACATCTGCATGAACTCTTCTTCAATAACCGTATTTAAATTACCCCAAACCATGTCACACAGCGCCGCTTCTTTGCGGACTTCATCTCTGTGGAGAAGAGAAAAATTGGTGTAGACCCAGGCCTTAACATCCTTGAACTCACCTTTGATCGAGGTAACAAGCCTGCCGAATCCGGCATAGAGCGTCGGCTCCCCGCTACCGGTGAGCATAATGTAATCCGGTGCACCCTTATCATCGATATACGATTTGATTTCATCGAAGATATCTTCTGCAGGATGGAATTCCTTCCTTTCGCCGATCAGGAAGTTCGTTCTGCCCGCCACGCAATTCACACAATCATACGTGCACGTTTTCTTCGGACTGAAATCGATGTTGAGGACATTCTTGAAACCGCGGATGTCCTTCATATCCTTTACGAATCTATACTCCATACGATCTCCTTTCGCACATCGATTGTATCTTTATTGGATCGATAGTCAAGTCTCTGCACAATACTTGCGTATGCTCTTATCTTCCTCGAGAGAATTTCTCTTGACTGCTGGTCACAGCGGCAATTCCCAGACCTCTGCGACCAGAGAATGGCCGAAACTCTTGTGTTTTTTTTCTTCCACCAATGCGAATCCTGCCTTTTGGTACAAATGTCGCGCCTCAACAAGTATGCTCTGTGTCCATAACCTCATTTTCTTATAACCAGCATGTCTTGAGAAACTTACACACTCATCTATCAACCGTTTGCCCAATCCCTTGCCTCTGGATTGCGGCTCGACAAGAAGAAGGCGGAGCTGAGCCACTGAATTACCAGCATCCGCGACCATAACCGATCCAACCGGTTGTCCTTCCTCCTCTGCTATCCAGATACGTTCGCGCTTGGGGTGGTGATGGTCCATGAACCGAGTCAAGATTTGGGCGACCAGGGCTTCAAAGGTCTCATCGAATCAGTATTCTTCAGCATAGAGTGCGCCATGGCGATATATCATCCACCCGATGTCGCCTGGTCTTTGTGAACGCAGGAGGAATACGGTAGTGGCTTTCGAATTGGCCGTCAAGATCTTTTCAATCGTCTGCATGGCACGCACGAGACGATGCCGGTCTTCACCGGGCAACTTCTTAAGCAATGCTCTGACTTCGTCGCTGGCTCGGTTGTCGAGTACTACAAAAGCTTTCTTCCCCTGTGCGGTCAGCTCCAGCAACCACTGGCGATTGTCTGATCTGCATCTTACTTTCCGGATGAGGTCTTGTTTCTGGAAGGCACTGAGGATGCGGCTCAGATAGGCTGGATCGATATCGAGTTCATTGATGATGTCCTTTGCCGTGGACTGCCCGTGCTGCGCCAATTCAAAGATGATACGTGCTTGGGTCAGGGGAAACCGGGTCTTGAGCAATCCCTGGGTGAGGAGGCCAATCTGCCTGGTGTAAAATCGGTTGAATCTGCGGATCTTATCTACGCAGGCCTTCTTTTGATCCTTACTCATAAAGATCTCCTTTTTCAGAACCTATATGCTATCCTGATTATAATCAATTAATGGACAATGTCAAGTATTTTATTGACCCTGTCCTGTATTGTGTCTTCCGTCGGTATTATGAGGGCCTGGCCATGCGATCTGGATACCACATAAGTGATCCGGTGAGATACGTCTATATGGCACAGGAGAAGAAAGGGGAGGGGCTACACAACTCTGATCTTTGATGCCCGATTCCTGACAGCCGGTCAATTGATCTGTGAATGGCGGTAATAAACTCTGCGACGAGGCGTCCGAGTCGAAACCGCACGCAGATCATTCTGTGTTGTCGTTTCCAGAAGGGGAGGCATTGGGTCGCCAGTCACGGTAGACCAGTTTCTGGATAGGTTCTTTAGTTTACGAAATATATGTTATCGGACATTAAGAATAATCCGCAACCAAACTCCAATATATGGCAACAACGCCCCTTCCCGGCTTCTGAGTATACTGTAGACCAGGCGCTTATGCGCAGGAAGATGCTGAAAATACTGCCCAGATCTACGTAGCCGTTCTCTTCGATGCAGATCTCTGCCCGACTCATCTAAATCGCTGATCATAGGTCGATGCACGTCCGAATGAATCCAGGCTTCATGGATATACCACGTATTACCGACAAATACAGCGAAGGCCTACTGTTAAATGATCAGGTTCCGCATTCTGCTTACCGTATTAACTTCTAACCATTGAACAGAAAGCAATTACCGCACGGCTTGAATCCGGGAACCTACGCTACGATTATTCTTATATTGTGGTCGCTATAAAATACCTTAACAAAATGCATTAATGCCTTATATTTAGTTAGATATTAGATTGAGATTTAGTGTTACTTCTACCTAACGATGCGACCTTTCTGTGGTATAGCACGTACCATTAACAAAGGAGGTTATTGATGAGATCCAGGTTACGAATACCGAAGAGACTCGCCTTAATTGGTGGCATTCTCATCGCCGGAAGCGGCATCGTCAATGCTATCCTCGGTCTGAGCATTGGCGCCATCTACTATGACGTCTATCCGGGCGGAAATATGGGTCATGTGGGGATCCTGGCTGGCGTTGCTGCAATTGTACTCGGTTTGTTGATAATCTTTGTGGTGAGGCCACTCTATTACAGACAACAGCGACTCCTTGTCGCGTTGGGCGGCCTGCTTACTGCTCTTCTCGGCCATGCCGGTGCTGTTGCAGGAGCGCTCTACATAGGTACCTTAGGCCTGTTGCTCTGTTATGTGGCTGGTTTCTGGGCGATTGTAATCGCCATAGCAGGTTTCAAACAGGAAAACAGCTGACCGTCGTTCGGATTCAGGGAAAGCCGATCCTATCTACCTCTCCCCTGACATGCTCGTGCCGACGCAGCATGCGTATTGACGTGAGCAAGAACCTGGCTATCATTTTGCCTGCTTTTCAAAATGAATCGCGGCAGAACAGAAATCTCTCTGGCTCGGGCGGGCAGAATGAATCCAGGTGATTGCCCGGAACCCACTGGCGTACAGCGAAAATGTTCCGATTGAGGAAAGAGCGAAGAACAGAATGCGACTGTAATCTTTACTCAGTGATCTCGAGAGTTGAGATCCGTTTTCTCGGGATCGTCGTAGTGCCTATCGCGGAACTTGAAGTATAGTGATACAAAAAGCTGAATGAGTTGCTTCAGTTCAGCGTCCTTCTGCACAAAATCGTCCTGAATGTAGATCAGGGAAGTTGAAATGATCAACCTGTCTTTCAGTGAATCGAACGAATCCAGGTTGCCTGCTTCTTCCATCTTTCCCAGATTATCCAGGCTCGTGAGCACGATCTGGAATTGCTCTTCGTATCTGTTCAGATCAGGATTAGCCCGGCGTGCATTCCTGATCATCTCTAGGGCTTCGATGATGGCGATCTCCAGTACCCTGTATTCACTGACCAGAATCTCGATATCTTCGGGGGCGACTTCACAGGGCTCCCAGTCGATATTAATTGCCAGGTTCTTCCTGTACTGGCCGTAGATAGTGGCCAGAAATACGGCGTTGTCCTGTAATTCGAGCGACAGCTTCTCCCTCAATGGTCCCTGCAGCCATTTTAGAATCGTCGCAACCCTGGCCCTTTCCATTATTTTAGCCAAGGTCGGGGTCTTCATCACTTCCAGTTCAAGAGAGAGATTGTCAAGGCATTCGTTCGTTATCTCTCCACCGGCCGAAATCTTGCTTTGGAGATATTCATGAAGCTGATCAGCTCTGTATCTAAGCGTCGAATCTGCAAGACCAGTATAAGTACGGTTGATGAAAGCCCTTACCAATCCACTGTCAAAGGTCATTTTCCTCGGGATTTTAGGAGCGGAAATGATGACCTTGAAGTATGCAATGAAATTCTCAATATCGCGCTGTAAGACATAAGACTCGGTCAATTCTTTTATCTCGTCGTAAACGATATCGAACATCTTTTCCGGAACTGTCTCACGCAGAAGGAATTCAAATATTTTTTCGAGGTCCGCGAGAAATTCGACTTTCATGCTTCGATGCTATTTTAGGCGTGAATGAGGAATGATTCGAATTCAGCAACCGGTATTTTCGACTGCCTTCCAGTGCTCATTTCTTTAACTGTATAAATGCCTTCTTTTTCCTCGTCTTCGCCGCAGATCACTACATGATCCGCCTTGAACCTATCGGCTTTCTTCATCTGGTGTTTTATCGGCTCACCGGGGTCGCCGAGAAAACACCTGTGTCCGCTCTTCTGTATTTGGGTGCGGAGGCTGATCATTGTCGGGAGGTACCTCTCCCCCACGCCGATCAAGAAGAATACTGCTCGCGCTTTCACGGCAGGAAGTTCTTCGGGCATAGTCAAGAGTAATCGTTCCGGCCCCAGTGCCCATCCGATGCATGGCGTATCCGGACCGCCCAATTCGCGCATCAGCAGGTCATAGCGACCGCCGGCAATTATCGTATCCTGGGCGCCAAGTTGTCCATGCTTGAACTCAAAGACGGTCCGGGTGTAGTAGTCGAGTCCGCGAACCATCTTCTTGTTCTCGACGTAGTCGACGCCGAAGTACCGAAGATACTTCTTAACATCCACATAATGTTGGGCACATTCACCGCATAACGTGTCGGTGATCTTGGGTGCATCGTCGTATATGCGCTGGCAGCTCTCTTTCTTGCAGTCAAAAATTCGAAGGAAATTGCGTTCGAACCTCCTGCGGCAATCATCACACAGTCGCGATAGATTAGGCTGAAGATAGTCCTCGAGGGTTCTGCGGTATGCCTTGCGGCACTCAGGACAGCCTATGGAATTGAGTTCGATCGTAAAATCTCTGGCGCCGACCGAATGAAGATACTGCTTACCTCGTTCAATGATATCCGCATCATAGAACGGTTCACTTTCACCCAAGAGCTCTATTCCGATCTGCAGGAATTCACGGTACCTGCCTTTCTGAGGCCTTTCGCGGCGGTACATGGACCAAAGGTATAGAAAACGCGCAGGCGGCCGTAGTTTGTTCTCGATGAATGCCCTGAGAACGGGTGCCGTGCCCTCAGGGCGCAAGGCATATAGTTTCTTATTCACCTCGAATTTGTAAATCTCATGTTCTACGATGTCAGTCGTTTCTCCGATCGATCTGTCAAAGAGGGCGGCGAATTCGAACGTTGGCGTTCTGATCTCCTCGTAGCCGTTCTGCCCGAAGAAAGATCTTGCGGCAGCATTCAAAGCCTCAAGTCTCTGTAATTCTCTACCGAGCAGATCCCTGGTTCCTTTAGGCTTTTGATACATCGACTTCCTTTGCCCTCTCTCTGAAGATAAAGAAACTGACTGCGAGCGCAGTGATGCCTGCGGCGATATCCATTAGTTCGAAATTTCTTCCTGGAATGACCAGCTGTTGGCATTCGGCGAGCAGCACGACGATCAGGCCAACAATGATATATCCCAGCACACTCAGCGACCTGGCGGCGAGCAGCCCCATCACAAAGAACACGATGAAGTGGTAGAGTTTGTCTGTGGGTATTTCCTGCAACTCTGGAACTTCAAGCATGGGAAATCCTGTAAGGATGAAGATGATCACTATCCAGAGAATGAGGAAGGCGCGGCGGATATTTCTCTTCACGGTTTCTCCCAATCAGCGATAGCAGTGACGACATCAGCCGGCTTCTTGCAGTCATACAAAGCTGTACGGAGGCTATCATCGTTCAGTAATCTCATACTTTGCGCCAGAATCGCTGCGTAGTCATCGTTCGGGGAGAACACGAATAGCATGATAATGTTCGCCACGGATGTCCCGTAATCCTCAAATACAAGGCCGGCATGGCTTAAGGCCATGATGATTTCGCTCCTTGACTTTTCGGCAATGATGGTGCGCGGCAGGAATATGCCCTTCCCAACTGCAGTGGGCATGACCTTTTCGCGGCTTAGAATCCTTTCCAGGACCTGCTCGACATTTTTTTCGACGCTCAATCCCATCATCTTGTGCAATGCAGCACGGTAAGTGCTTTCTTCAAAATCGATCAATATCTTCTTTGTGTCGAGAAATTCAGCTACCATCAGGAAATTATCGCGATATTCGATTGTTAGTCAACACGAGAATAGTGGATGGAGGTCAAAAATCTATTCCCCCGCCATAGGGTTCAAAGTGCTGTTTAGAAGCACCACAGTCGGGGCAACCCCAGTGATCGGGCAAATCCTCAAACGAAGTGCCGGGTTTAATGCCCGACTCAGGATCACCCTTCTTCTCTTCATAGATGTAGTCACAGATACCACAACGCCACTTGCGCATCGTATCCTCCCGAGTTACTACTGTGTTTTACTACTATACTCATGACTGACATCAAGTATCAAAGATATCAACCTATCCATGGCTTGAGCCAGTTCCTGGTCTGACACAAACTTGGTGAATTCCTCTCCCCCACCGCCGACGATATCCGACACCAGTAAGAAGGATGCGGCATTCAGACCGCTCCTGTTTGCCAGGTAGTATATCAAACTAGTTTCCATCTCAACCGCTATTATACCTTTTGCCCTAAGTTTCTGCACATAATCCGGAAATGGATTGTAGAAAACGTCAACGCTCGCCACACCGCCGAAGATTAACTTCATATTCTTCTCTCGTGCAGCGTTGAACGCCATGTCCAATATTTCGAATGTAGCATATGGAGCGTGCGGTTCACCATTAAGGTATGTACTTGTCGTTCCGTCAAATGGCGATGCGGCAACGGCAGCGATCATGTCCAGCGGCTTGATGTGCTCACCGATTCCACCGCAGGTTCCTATCCTGATGATCGTCTTCACGCCAAGCTGGATCAATTCTTCAACGACGATCGCGGCTGACGGGCATCCCATACCCGTCGTTTGAACACTCAATTGCATTTCCTTATATTTCCCGGTATATCCAAGCAGCCCGCGGTTCTTGCTAACCATCTTCGAATCGTTCAGCATCTGGCTGACTCTCACGGACCTCGCAGGGTCGCCGACCAATAGCACGGTCGGCGCATAATCTTCTTTGTTTGCCCTCAGATGTATCGGCATCTGACCTCCTTCGAATCTCGAATCGCTAGCATAGCATACCTAGTTATGACTTTTTTTCAAGGATGAATGGATTATCGGCAATGGTCTATGTCTCCGGAATAGCCTCTCCCTGATCTAGCGCCATCCCTTGGATGTAATCCATCACAGAATCGCGGTGCGCTTTGAACAGATCCATATACTTCTTCTTCACCGACGGGGCGCGTGGGATCTTTACCCGAAGCGGGTTTATCGGCGTTCCGTTCTTATGCAGCTCAAAATGGAGGTGTGGGCCGGTCGAAAGGCCCGTAGAACCAAGATACCCTATCAACTGGCCCGATTTCACGCGTCTGCCCACCGAAATGTTCTTCGCAAACCGCTTCAGATGGCCGTAGCGCGAGGTGAAGTTGTTTTTGTGCCTTATTTCGACGAGGTTGCCGTAACCACCTTTCCAACCCTTGAACGTGACCCGACCGTCGCCGATCGATGCAACGGGCGTTCCGATCGGAGCAACGTAGTCCAATCCGTGATGCGGACGCCACCTCTTCAGTATCGGATGAAACCTGCTCTTCGAATAATGGGAACTGATGTATGAGTAACGAAGTGGTGATTTAAGGAGTGATTTCCTCAGGGATTGCCCGTTCTTGTTGTAGTAATCCTCGTTGCCCTCGGGGTCACGGTAATAAAACCCGTAATATTCACCTACCTCACCTTTGTAGTACGCGAAGAGGATGAATCCGTAATCGAAGAATGTCGAATCACAAAAAATCTTATCGACACAGACGGAAAACGAATCGCCGTGCTGCGTCTCCGTGAAAAAATCTATTTCCCAGGCAAAAATGTCGGCGAACCGTATGACCAGATTTGAAGTCTCTCCTGATGCCAACATGGATTCGTACAACGTTGAGTTGACGCTTCCCATGATATAGGTCACCACCGTGTCGAAGTAAGGGTATTTCATCGACACGACAAGCTGTGAATTATCGGCCGTTACATAATAGATATTCTGAAGGTTCTGCCTGTAGGTAAGGTTGGAAAATTCAGTATCCTTTTTCACGACAAATATGGAATCACCGGGCAGGCATTTCCGGAATGGAAATCCCGAATTCTGTAATGCATTGATGATTGCCAGGCGGCTGTCAGCCACCGTGAGTTTGTCAAGTATTCCTTCAAGGTTTTCGCCGCGCTTTACGATATGTATGGCTTCCGTGAATATCGGCACCGTGGTGATCTCCGTCTTCCTCGCGCAAGATGCCACAACGAGGAGCAGTAGGAAAAAGTTAAGTCTGGCCCTGTACATAATCCTTAACCCAATCATCGTAGACTCTATTCCTATAGGCGAATGAACATCCTTCAATCGTTAACCTTTCGACCCTTGAGAGTGCGTGTACCACAACCCTGAAATCGGAAAATCCCCACAAGTCGAATTCTACCTGCAGGTATCTTTTCTTGAACCGTGATGCAATATTCCCGACATAACCAATGTCCTTGAGAATTCTGTGCATCTCTTTCACGCGGATATTGGTCACGATCGCGAGGTGAACATGCATGTAATTCTTGATGATACTCCAATTGAAATTGGGCGCGATGGACAATATTCCCTGCCGGTTCTTTCTCGTCCATATCAGTCTCGAGAGTTCCATCTCTCTGCCCGATTTCGGTTTATTCAGTAAGGAGTGGATCATTGAGTAACTCATCTTCTTAGCATTACAGAAATCATCGATCAGCTTCCAATCATCCTTCAGGAGTACCCTGGGCACGGTGATGTTGTACTCTCCAACTTTATAGACTTCTGAGTATTTCACGCCGGTCAATTTCTGCGACAGATGCTTGATCTCCCTGAGATTCTTCGAATAGAATAATAGTGAGATATTGGGACAGACCCCCGGAGGAAAGGACAGATTCTCCACCATTTCCTCGAGAAACGGGATGATCTTTCCCATCCGGAACCTGGATGTTGCCTCTCCAGCAATGCACCCCCAATACCACCTACCGCCGTGAATGCCGGGGAGAAACAACTTAAAGCCATAACTGCTGATGAATCCGGTTTCCTCGAAGTTCCTTATCCGAGTGAGTATCTCCTTACGGGAAACGTGGAATTTGCTGAAAAAATCGTGAACGGGGACCGTGCCTTGGAGTTCCAGTTGTCGGATGAGGTTCAAATCGATCGGATCGATTATCACTAGCCGATTATAGACAGAATTCTTGATAAGTCAATATGAAAAAAAATGGTTGATCATTCATGGGCATTGATGTTGGATCCTCGATACTTGATACTCGATAACCACAATTGCTAATTTCGAATTGCGAAGACGTTACAGACCGTTGTTCGTTGTGTGTTGTGGATGTTGGAAGTGTTTACCTGCAACATAAAGCTACACACATACGTGCGGCTCTCCGTTTCACCGGATCTCCGTGCCTCCGGTCCCCCATGCTCTATGCGCCTTGCGCTATGCCGTGCATCCTGCACCGTTTCATTTCCCTATGCAGAACTCCTCGAATATGCGGTCGAGGATCTCCTTGCGAAGGATTTTGCCGGTAAGTTCACCAACGACGTCCAATGCACTGTGGAGTTCATACGCCATCGTTTCCATTGTGGGCGCGTTCTTTGCCTCGATAAGGAATTGTCTGGCCCGTGTCAGTGCGTCGACATGACGGTGTCTTGTGATGAGGACGTCCTCTTTCGCCATGACTTCCGGGAGGAGCAAATCTCTGATTCGATCCTCTAATGCATTGAAGTTCTTGCCGGTTTTCGCAGAGATCTTGATCGAATCTGAAAGGATCAATTCATTGCTCAGCCTTACATTAAGGTCGATCTTGTTGACGAGCAGCAACTTCGGTCTGGCTTTTACTAAATTATACAGGTATACATCTTCTTCGTTCATCGCCTCTGAGCCATCGAACATCAGGAGGATCAAATCTCCGCTCTGGATTAGGTTTCTCGTTCTCTGTTGGGCAATCTCGTCGGGACCCGTTGCTTTGGACAGAATGCCTGCTGTGTCGTACAGAAGTACGAAGAGACCGCCCATCTGAACGCCTTCCTCCAGATAGTCCCTTGTAGTACCGGGCTCTTCATGGACGATCGCCCGGTCATGACCGACGATGCGGTTAAAAAGCGTGGATTTACCCACGTTGGCCCGGCCGGTGATCAAAACTCTGAAGCCGTTCTTGATCTTCATGCCGGTCGATGCACCCTTCAACAAACAATCAACGTCACTCACAATCCCGGCGATACTTGATATCAGAGGATCGCGATGGCATTCAATATCCTCTTCGTCAGGGAAATCGATCGCGGCCTCCACGAGGAAGAGGACATCGACTATCTTGGACCGGATGTCGTATATCCTATCAGAAAGTTTGCCTTCGTATTGGAGTAGGGCAATTTTCCGGGCCTGATCGCACGGCGCATTCACTGTATCGAGCACGGCCTCTGCCTGCACGAGATCGATCTTTCCATTTAGCAACGCACGCTTAGTGAACTCACCGTTCTCCGCAATCCTTGCACCAAGAGACAGAAATATGCGGACGATGTGGTCGGCAATGAGGGGATTACCGTGGCACGATATCTCGACTACGTCTTCCCCCGTATAAGAATGTGGTTTGCGGAACGTCACGGCCAATGCCGTATCGACCGTATCACCGTTCGACACATCGATCACCGTACCGTAGTAAGCGCGCTGTGGTTCGTACGTCGCGGTCGGCTTTTGCGGTCTGAAGATTTTCTGAAAAAAAGAAAAGGCCTGTTCGCCACTTATTCTGATAACGGCAACGCTTGAATACCCGGGAGGTGTCGTACAGGCTACGATCGTGTCATTTGGATTCATCGTTCGGAGCTATTATTACGTTAGTACTCGCTCCCTTTCCTATGCTATAGATCTTTACTCCCTTTATTTCGCTCAACTTACTCTCGACTATCTGCTTCTCTCGCTTGGTTAGTGGATCGAGAGCCATCTCGCGCCCGGTCTGCAGTACGATCCGGGCAATCGCTTCTGCTTTCTTCTTAAGGAAATTGGTCCGGCGCATTCGATACCCGCTAACGTCAACGAGTACTTTCAAATTCGGGTGGAATCTCTTCATCAAACGCGTAATGATGTATTGCAGGGCCCAGAGTGTCTCTCCCTTCTTGCCGATTAGAATAGCATCGGCATGTCTAGTTTTGATATTCAAATAAAAACCCTTGTCGTCCTTGGTGATGTTGATGTTCGGTTTGAATCCGCAGCTTTCGAGAATGTATTTGGTGAGTTCAAGCAGATGCAGGCGAGGCTCCTTGACTTCCATTTTGATCTTGACTTCTTCCTCCTCTTCGGAGATGAGTTCGTATTCAATTTCCTCCTGCCTCACCTTTAATGTCTTCAATCCGTTTTCGATGGCTTCGTCGAGAGTCTTCCCGGTTGCTTCTGCCAGCCTCATTTTAGTCCTCCTCTCTTAGTAACGAAATGTTCAATCAAAGTTAAAATGTTGTACGTGAACCAATATAATTGTAGCCCCGAGGGCAAACCGATGAAAATCCAGACCATCACGATGGGCATGAAAATGACCATAAGTCGCTGTCTCGGATCTATCGTCGTTGTCAGTGACTGAACCAGCATCATCACACCCATGCTGATCGGTAAGACGTAGTACGGATCTTTCAGAGAAAGGTCGGTGATCCAAAACAGGAAATTGGCCTGCCTGAATTCGATCGAGGTCGTAAGGGTCCGGAAAAGAGCAAAGAAAATTGGCATCTGGATCAATAAGGGCAAGCATCCCGACAGCGGGTTGACCTTATAAGTCTTGTAGAGATGCATCATCTCTTGGTTGAGGCGCTGGGGGTCATCTTTGTATTTCTGCTGAATCTTCTTGAGCTCGGGCTGGACCAACTGCATCTTGTGTTGAGATAATATCATCTGTCGGGAGAGCGGGAAAAAGACCAGCTTTATGAGCAATGCAAAGATCATTATCGCGAATCCGTAATTCTTCAAAACCGAATACATGAAATTCAGTATTGCCATGATGACTTTCGATATTGGACCCCAGAAGCCTCCAGAATTGATCTCCTCATAACCTTTATTATATTGCGCCAGCAAGTCATTGTCCATGGGCATAAGCCGTACGGTTAAGTCGATGTCCCCTCTGCCCTTTATGGCAGCTCCATAGCGATTCTTGGCGCCGCCCATGTAGTAGCAGCCGAATGATGATGAGATTTTTTCTACGGCTTCCAGATCCTCAGATAATTTGTAGAACCAGACAGTGTCGATCCCGGCGTTGTTGTCGACCGAAAGAACGAAGTATTTTGTGCGCAAGGCAAACCAGCCGAGTTTTCCGGCATACGTGAATGCATCCTTTATGTTCTTGGTTACATTCTCAAGTTTCTCGTTCTTGACATAAACATTGAAGTTGCGCATGTCGTCGGCCGGATTTCTCGTCTCGGTAATATTCAACCCCGACCTGAGATTGAGTATTTGCGCGCTATTGCCGGATTCAACTCGTATTGAGAATCCGTGATCGTTGTCAAAGTGGTACGTCTTTGCTATCGTTGATTTCCCATCGGGGAACCTGAACGTGACGGAGTCATCAGTCACCGTGTAGCTCGCGTGCAATTGATTCTGGAGACTATCCTCCAGAGGACTAACAAAGAGGCGGCGTCCCGGTGGTACGATATCGATTTCGTAATCCTTCAAGTAGAACGACGATACCGACCCACCGTAGTTTGAGAGAACAACTCGGATATGGGGACGCTCGATGACGATGGTGTCCTCTATGACGGGTACTGGTTCCTCGGCGGGGACCGCAGGCTGTGGTATGATGGTATCTTCCACCGTCTGTTCGGTGATTGCGGTCCTTTGCGCCGGACGGTTCAAGAACGTCCAGATCAATAAGACCCCAATGATAATGCCAAAAGCTAATGCGGTTCTTGCACGGTCACTCATCTCTCCCCATCCTCTCTGGTACAGGATCCCAACCTCCGTGACAGAACGGATTGCACCTGACGATGCGCCATGCGCTCATTGCACCACCCTTCAATAGTCCGTATTGACGGATTGCCTGCATTGCATATGTCGAGCACGTTGGCTCGAAACGGCATACTCTGGGTATGATTCGCCCTGCGGTAACTTGGTAGAGACGTATGAGTAGAATAGCTGCCCAACTCATCGCTCCCCCCTGAACTGGGCGATGGCATTAATGGCTTCGTCAAGAGTGATGGAAGCCTCGGCGTATAATATGACTCTCATTTCTCCAATCTTTTCTTTGTGCATTCGATATGCCTCCCTTAATATTCTCTTCGCTCTATTCCGTTTTGCAGCGCAACCGATTTTCCTGGAGGCAATAAAACCAGCTTTCCGTACGTCAGACGCGAGGTAGATGAAGCTGATGTTCCCGATTCTTCGTCTCCGGCCGTGCTGGAATAACCGATTGATCTCCCAACTCAATCTGAGGATTTCAGTCCGTGGAAGGGTACGTCTCTTATCTTCGATATCTGATACCAGCGAGCTGACTATACAACGAGCTTTTTTCTTCCCTTCTTCCGCCTTCTGTTGAGGACCTGTTTTCCAGATTTCGTTTTCATCCGCTTTCGAAATCCGTGCGTTTTTCTCCGTTTTCGGCGACTCGGTTGGTATGTCCGTTTCACTAGAATTATTATATTCAGAATCCGTTGCAAGTCAATAACCGCTGAAAGAAGCCGCAAGACGCAAACGGGACACGGTTGGTCGCATTATCCGCCACGCCGTTGTTGACTAAATTGAATATATATCTATAATTGATGAGAATGAAGGACGAAGTCGATCAAATAATTCTTGGACTTACTAAATCATTCAAAGCCATGCAGATGTACGGCATGATTCATTCCTCTTTTTTGAATTTTTTTGAGCCTTTCTATCAAAAGCTATCCGCTTTCCTCAAGGAGCACAACGAATTTCAACTCAAGATCGAAAAATTCAAGATGATCTATGCCGAGAGGGATGTCTACAAAGAAGAAGAGATGGACATGAGCATCGCGTTCCGGTTGTTCAAAGACGGCGTCCGCTCGATTGGATTCCAAAGCGGCTTGACATCCGATGAACTCCTCCTTTTCATAGACGTCATCAGCCAGCCATCCAAAGATTGGGACGTTGCGCTTGGCCTCTGGGAATGCAATTTCACACACGTGACTTTTTATGTAATTGAAACAGAGGAAGTTCTTGACTACAAAGTCCCTGACGTTCCAATTGAACAGATCGATTATGACGAAAAATTGAGGCAATTGCTTCTCAAGGAGAAGATAGATATTGATGCCATTATCATTCCCGACCTCAACGACAGGGAAGTTGAGAATTTGAAGAAATGCATCTCCGACGAAGAGAAAGCGGCGATTCTGCCGATCGTGATAAAAACGTTGAACGACTATCTGCGTATCGAACGCTCACAGGAGATCATCGATGGACTGATTGAGATCCTCGAGACATGCGTCAACATGAAAGATTTCTATAATGCCAGGAGGATAAGTTACAAACTTAAGGATTACCCTGACGTTGACTTCATCGGGAGATTTGAAAACGAGGTGGCGATCGAAGGTTTCAAAGAAATGCTCAATGTGCCTGAGGACGAACGATTCAACGAATTCCTCGCATTTCTGGGTTTTTTCAGGAAGAAATCGATTCCACATATCATCGCGCTGGTACCTTCTATCGAACGTACTGATCGCTTGAATGCATTGAGGCATCGCATCGCCCACATCGCTGATAATGATCCAGGTCCGGTTGCCGCATTCTTGACGCATAAAAATGTAGATATCCAGCTAAATGCCGTGCAGATAATTGGTATCATGAAGCCGGCAGGTATGGATAAGTTGTTCCAGCCGCTATTACAGCATTCGGATGAGAGGATACGAATGGCGATAGTCGACGCAATATCCGACGTCAAGCATGTGGAATTAGCGGCAAAGTACATATCGGATCCCTCGGTAGAAGTAAGGATCAAAGCGCTGCGCATACTCGGTAAGTT
Organism: Caldifarciminota bacterium; assembly: GCA_020343455.1. Taxonomy (GTDB): domain Bacteria; phylum Hydrothermota; class Tepidihabitantia; order SM23-42; family SM23-42; genus SM23-42. The sequence continues at coordinate 1,106,512 of CP070795.1, read as the reverse complement.
CAAATACCCGGGAATCTACACCGCATTATTGGAGCGCATTAATAGAAGGGACTTTCTAGACCTCGATTTCACCGAACAGCGTGAGGTATTTAACAATCTTACCGCGAATAGAGACAGCGGGATGGTGGAGCTGATGCGCAACCTTCTGTACAAACGCAAATGGTTCGGGCGCAAGAAGTACCGCGTAATGCGAAGACTTGCCGCCCTTGCCTTGAGTCACATCGATACCGACGAATCGCGAGAGGTTCTGAAACTAGGAACGCAGAAGAGGGACAGAGACATTAAACTCGCGTGTGAAACGGTTCTAAAGGAAAGATCGACATGAACGTATACATCGCAGGAAAGACGGTAATTGGGCTGTTGTATCCGTTGTGCAGAGCCGTGCAGGTCTACGATATCCACAATAATGTCGTAATCAATACCGGCCAGAAATTGATTGAATACACACAAGACCTCTTCTCTACGATGGCCAGTCTTGAGTTTGTGCGCTACCGTGATTACATCTTCTTCAACAAACAGCGATTGAAATACGAGATCGATAGTTACGCCAATCTTCAGTTCATGAACTCACTTTTCAAGAACTTGGGTATAAAATCGGTATCCTTCAGCCGCGGTCTGACACAAGCAGAGATCATCCAATTTGCTAACATGCTAAAGGAAGATAGAGCATCGTTTCAGAAGAACAGCGCAGATAGGAAATTCGAGCACATAACCGTAGAGTGTCTCAAAAAGGGTGAGGAACAAGACGAGATGTTCGAGGACGGACAGGTCGCAAAGAGGACTTACTTCAAGGCACTCAAGGTCACCAAGAACCTGATGCAGAATCTATGGAGCGGCAGGCCCGTCGATGTGAAGAGCTCACGACGCGTCATCTTCAGCCTCGTCGATTCGATATCGCGCGACGAATACGGTATTCTTGCCCTCACGACGATCAAGAATTTTGACGAATACACGTTCAACCACTCCCTCAATGTCGGCATTCTGTCACTTGCACTTGGACAGAGGATCGGGCTCGACCGCAAGAACCTAGCGAGGCTTGGAACGGCCGGGTTAATGCACGATATCGGCAAGGTGGAGATTTCCAGGGATCTCATCAACAAGATACAGAAACTGGAGGATGATGAATGGGAGACCCTGAAACTGCACTCCAATTACGGAGTGCGCGAGATATTGAAGACACGGGGCCTCGATGAGATCTCGATGATCGCCATTACCGTTGCTTACCAGCATCACTGGAATTACGATGGTACGGGATATCCCGTAAGAGAATCCGATGAGGAACCAACCCTCTTCTCGAAGATCGTGCGTATTTGCGATTCGTACGATGCAATGACAACAGCACGCGGCTACCAGCCCGTCCCATACCTGCCGCACTTTGCACTTCGTGTGATTTGGTCGAATCAGAACCGGCTTTTCGACCCGATATTGGCAAAAGTATTTACTCAACTGCTCGGCATATACCCGGTAGGCAGCTGCCTCGAACTCGACACCGGTGAGGTGGCCGTGGTGATGCGGCAAAATCCAAGCACCATCGACCGGCCGTCAGTCAAGATAATCGTCGACCGAAGCAAGGAGAAGCTCGATGGACGCACGATCGACCTTGCCGTGGAGAAGACAGTGAAGATAATACGGCCGACATACCCCCAACTTTATGGCATCAACCCTGCTTCGTATTTCCTGTAGGAATTGAGCATTCCGACATGACGGAAACAAGAGTCCGAAGGTTATTCCCCGAGAATAAGAGCGCAGTGAGAGAAGAGTTGAAGAGAATCGGCGTCGACCAACGTGCTTATTCCATTTTCGCGGACAAAGCCGACAACCTATTATTGAAGTTCGAGGGTCTCTCATGCCCCCAGGCCAATGTTCTCAAACAGACCGCACTGATCTGCGGTGCCGACGCTGCGATCCCGAAGAGCGCGTACAAAGGAGGTCGCGGGAGAAGATTCGCGCTCATCCTCTTTGCCAACCGGCGTGAATTGAGAAAGATCCGGCAACGGCTGTGCGAACAGCCCTGGCTCGACAAGATCACAGATAAGCTGGACCACGTTCTAAAGGACGATGGAACTCCTGTGCTGAAGATAAATCGTAGGCTCCTGAAACTCGAACGGACGTACATAATGGGAATAATAAACCTCACCCCGGATTCGTTCTACAGCGGAAGCTCCCACACCACAAAATCGGTTGTCGAAAAAGTCGTGACCGAGATGACCTCCGAAGGCGTCGATTTCATAGATATCGGAGCTGAATCCACCAGGCCGGGGAGCCTGCCGGTCAATGAACGAGAGGAAATGCGAAGATTGAACATGGTGCTTCCGGCGGTGATGAAGATAGCGACGGTCCCGGTGTCGATCGATACCTACAAGGCCAAGGTTGCAGCCCTTGCTATTGACCATGGGGTCAGCATCGTGAATGATATCTCAGGGCTCAGATTCGACAAGAAGATGGCACCCCTCATTGCCCGCAAGCGCGCTGGTGTGGTAATCATGCACATGAAAGGCAAGCCGAAAACGATGCAGAGAAATCCGCGATACAATGATCTGATGCATGAGATCCACCGATTCTTCAAAGAACGGATCGCTTATGCAGTTGATTCCGGCATTGAGCCCGACCGTATCATTGTCGATCCCGGACTGGGTTTTGGAAAACGCCTGGAAGATAACTATACCATAATCAACCGCCTTGCCGAATTCAAAGATCTGAATCGGCCAGTGCTGGTCGGTCATTCGAGGAAATCATTTGTGGGTAAACCATTCGATCTCTCGCCCGAACATAGGCTAGAAGGTACACTGGGCATAGAGGCATTGCTCATCGCCAATGGAGCCTCGATTCTGCGGGTCCACGACATTTTGGAATCGAAGAGAGTCGCTCAGCTTGTTGACAAAATAGTACGATGAAGTTATTCGGATTCCTGACGATCAGAGCAATAGACATCATAGATATCATAGTCGTCGGTTTCATGCTTTATGCTTTCTTCAGATTCATCAAAGGCACAAAAGCAACGTCGATTCTCGTTGGGCTGGTCCTCTTCTTCCTGGTTTCATTCATATCCAGGTGGCTCGACCTCAAAGCCCTCTCTTGGATCATGAATTCGATCCTTGCTCTTTGGGTAGTAGCATTTGTGATCGTCTTTCAACCTGAGATCAGAAATGCGCTCGCCCGCATCGGCCGTCAGAGGCCGGTGAAGTTCTTTCTCAAATTGGAAGAAGTGGGAGTCATCGATGAGATGATCGATGCTGTAAAGCGAATGTCGGAGGACCGTATCGGTGCGCTCATAGTTCTACAGAAGAATATAGGCTTGAAGGACATCATCGATACCGGGGTACTCATCGATGCACAGGTGAATTCGTCACTGCTCCGAACGATATTCTTCCCCGAAACTCCGCTCCACGACGGCGCATGCGTCATCCAGGGAGACAAGATCGTCGCCGCGGGCTGTGTGCTGCCGCTGAGCGAAAATCCGAATCTCGGTGTCACATACGGGCTGCGGCATCGCGCTGCACTAGGAATGGCCGAACAGAGCGATGCCCTGTGCATTGCCGTATCCGAAGAGACGGGTAAAATAGCATTCGCCTACAAAGGCAAATTGGTAACCAAAGTAGACGTCGAAACGCTCAAGAAATCGACCGAAGCCATCATTCAAGAATGAGATGCCGGTGTGGCCCCTCTTGTGTCAACACGATTCCAACGGGGCATTGCGGCCAGAATAGCAATGCCGTATCAACGCTTGGAGGTTAGATGCAAACAAAGCACATAATTATTATTGCGGTAGTTGCCGCAGTCATATTGATCGGCGTCGTGATTGGCGTCGGCATACGGAGTCCGATGGTTGGTGGAAGTGTTGGAGTGATCGAAATCACCGGTATCATCCATTCACCTAAACACATCCTCAAGGATCTAAAAACCTTTGGGGATGATCCTTCGATAAAAGCGATCATCTTGCGGATCAATTCGCCGGGTGGAGTCGTTGCGGCGTCACAGGAGATCTACGATATGGTCAAGCGCCAGGGAGTTAAGAAGCCTATCATCTCTTCGATGGAATCGGTCGCCGCATCAGGGGCTTATTACCTGGCCCTACCGAGCGACGTGATCGTCGCAAATCCGGGGACGATCACGGGATCAATTGGCGTAATCATGGAATGGCCGGTGCTCGAAAAGCTTCTTCAAAAGATCGGTATCGAATTCGAGACAGTCAAGTCCAAGGAGCATAAAGATATCGGTTCATCTTATCGCAGGATGAACGACAGAGAAAGGCAATTGATGGAGAGAGTGGTCACCGACGTCTATGATCAATTCGTCGCCGTCACGGCAGAACACAGAATGATTCCGGTCGACAGCGTGGCAAGATACGCTGATGGCCGCGTATTCACCGGCGGCCAGGCAAAAGCGCTCGGTTTCATCGACACGCTCGGTTCCTTTGAGACTGCGGTCGAAATTGCCGGAGATATGGTGGGTATTGAAAGGCCACACCTTATCTACCCACCAAAGCGCATAAGCTTCATCGATCTATTTGTCGAACCGATGGAGCATCTCCTTCTTCCCAAGTTGTATTTTGTGTGGCGTTGAGATACTGCATCCTATCTGCCCTCGGCTTTTTCTCCTTAATGTGCTTGGCGTGCGTTGACAAAGATACGGACCGTGTCGACCGTCTGGCCTTGTATTTCCGGGAAGAGCTCAGACTTCGAAATAAGCTCGCGGATCCATCGGTGAGAGAGGATTCGCTCGCCGCCATTAGAGCCAAGTACAGGATCGATCCCGGACCTGAGCTGAAAAGACTGCAGGAGAAGCCTGAACAGTGGCTCCGCCTGCTAAAGGATTTGAAACGTGACCGATAAGGTCTTCGGAGTGGTCGAAGGATTTTACCGACGCCCCTACTCACTCAGTCAGAGGCTTGACCTCATCGGTTATCTCCAGGAACTTAGACTAAATACATATATTTACGGGCCAAAAGCTGATTCATTTCACCGGAAGAACTGGCAGAAGCCGTACCCTGCTCAGCGACTGAAAGAATTCGAAAGGATGAAAAGATATTGCGAAGAACGGTCGATCGATTTCATCTATGCACTGAGCCCGGTACGCAAACCTAACATTGACGACGTTGTCCAGAAGATATCGACGATGACAGCAACCGGTATCGTCGACTACAGCATCTTCTTCGATGACATAGAGGTACCTCTGACCGCCGAAACCGCAAGGCTACAACTCTCGATATTGCATGCATTACAGGACTTCCTGAACGACAAGGTCAAAACGGGCAGTCTCTCTTTCTGCCCGACGCAGTATCGTGGATTCAAGAAAACGGCTTATATCACCTACATTGCTCAACATCTCCGCAGCGGGATAGATATATTCTGGACAGGAAAGGCAGTCGTCGCCCGGTCGATAACGGAAAAAGACATAGCCAGGATCACGCAGATCCTACGTAGGCCCGTATTGATCTGGGACAACCTATTCGCCAATGACTATATCCCGGGCACGACTTTCCGGTTCCCTTACCGCAGACGCTCAGCCCGTATCGTCGCAAAGGTCAGGGGCATACTCATCAACCCGATGAACAATTACCGTGATTCCAAGCCCCTCATACATACCGCGGCTCAGTTTTTCCGCGATCCGCATGGCTATGCTCCGAGAAAGGCATGGAGGATTGCACTGCAGAAGCACACGGCTCGACCTTAACGCAAATGCTCATTCTGCTAACGTGTGAATGTATATTCTAAGAAATATACAATAAATGTCAGTAAACAGAATAATATGGCTGATGTTGTAAGTAATATATTAAACAGGTAATATACCTAGCAATCTCGGAATAGTTGACTTCGGGACGTATCTGGATATAATACAAAAAGGAGATTCGTTATGGAAAAGCCCAAAACGCCATTGAATATCGAGATCAGTCCTGAGCAGTCAGAAGGCATATATGCAAATGGGGTCGGCATACATCATACGCCATCGGAATTCATCCTTGATTTTCTGCGTGTACTGCCGGGCGCCCAAAAGGCTAAGGTATTCACGCGGATCATCATGACACCCCAGAATGTTGTTCTCCTGAAGAATGCCTTGGACGAAAATGTGAAGAAATACGAGGACCGCTTTGGAAAGATTAAGATCTTCGGCAAAGAAGAAAAAGAAATCGGTTTTACGAAAGGTAATTGATTTCTTCGTAAAATCCGAGTACCACGCATACCTCGTTGGAGGCTATGTTCGTGATTCCACGCTCGGGCGCGAATCGATCGATATCGATGTCGTAGTCGAAGGCAATGCCATTGCCGCGGCCCGCAAGCTCAACGAAAAGATAAAGGGCAAAATAGTGGCTCACGTCGAATTCGGTACTGCTTCGATCAACGTCGACAAGTTGCGCGTAGATCTAGCCAGCGCCCGGACAGAAAAGTACCAGTCGCCCGCCCACCTGCCGCATGTCTTCCCTTCCACCATCGTCGAAGACCTGAACCGAAGGGATTTTACCATAAACGCCATTGCCATGTCGATCTCGCGGGAGAACTTCGGCGAGATATTCGATCCATTTGAAGGGCTAGCCGACATAAAGCGCAAACTGATACGAATACTACACAGGAACAGTTTCATCGATGACCCCACGAGAATCTTCCGCGCCCTGAGGTACAAGAATCGCTTCGGATTCAAACTTGAGGATGATACAGAACGTTTGATGCGGGAGGCCGTGAAAGAAGGCATGGTCAAGAAGCTGAGCGGCCAGCGGATCCTCAATGAGCTGAATCTGATCTTTGCCGAGGACAGCTATGGTGAGACGGTGAATGACTTGTCCTATTATGGAATTTTTGCATTGAAGCGGAGCGAACTGAGGCTCATGCCCGCATCGAACAGCCACGCATTCTACTACCTGCTTTCTAAATTACCGAGGAATAGTTTACCTCTAAGCAAGAAAGATAAAGAGATCGTGGATGATTTCAGGAATATTGATGAAATGATGGTCAAACTGAGCAAAACAACGAAGAAAAGCATGTTGTATACAATTCTCTCTCCTGTTGCCGAGGAGGTTACCGAGGCCATAACATTGATCAAACCCGAGCTGCAGGAAAGAATCAAGACCTTTCACGCGCTGAAGCGCATTAAGCCCTTCATAACAGGAAAAGACCTCCGTAAATATGGTTTCAAACCTGACAAGCAATATGCAAGAATACTTAGAAAGATGTTCGTGCTGCAAATCGACAAGAAACTTGCGAGCCGGCGCGAAGCGATCGAACACCTGAAGACCCTGCGTAAGAAATGAACGGGATGCTGGGGCTGATAATATCTTTACCGGCAATACTCATCGTCATTACGGTCCATGAGTATTTCCACGGTTATGTCGCGTATCTTCTCGGAGATCCAACGGCCAAGTTTGCGGGCAGGCTCACTCTCAATCCGATCAAACATATCGATATATTCGGCTTTCTCGCATTTCTATTCCTGCGATTCGGGTGGGCTAAACCAGTACCCATAAACCCCTATAATTTCCGTGACATGAAGAAAGGCATGCTCTATACGTCAATATCAGGCCCCGCTTCCAATTTCCTGTTTGCCATTCCTCTTGGTCTCCTGCTCCGCCTGTTCCCTCATCTGCTGCGCGACAGCCTACTTCTACCGCTCGGCGGTATCATCGGTTTTGCCTTGTTCTATAGCCTTATTTTGTGCGCGTTCAATCTAATACCCATACCGCCACTGGATGGGTCGAAGGCATTGTTCAGTCTCCTCCCACCACGTTATGCCCACGTCGAATACTGGCTGGAACGTTATGGTTTCATGCTGCTCATTGGGTTGATAATGTTCGACAGAATAACCGGTATCCCCATTCTATGGGGCTGGATCGGTCCATTTGTCGATATATTCGCACGCCTCTTTGCCGGAACACCGGCTTTTGCCTCATTCATTCACCACTTCTTGATTTAGTGCTTTTACATTCGTATCCAAGATGGATGTAATGACAGGAGGACCCATGCGGAGAATACACAAGATTGCATTGATCGCTGTAGCCGTGATAGTAGTAATTGCAATCATCGGCTACATTGTCATAAGATCATTTCTTACGCCAGAAAGGGTACGACGCATAGCTCAGCAAGTTGCCACTGAAGCCCTGCAGTACCCGGTTGAAATCGGCGAAACCCGATTGAACGTTGGTTTCAGGATATCGATAGGAATCGACGATGTAACCATTTTAAATCCAGGAGGTTTCCGCAACCGCCCGATGTTAGAGATAGAGAAGACAGCATTGAATATCAAACTGCTGCCACTTCTGAGGAGGAGGGTCGTCATAGGCAGCATCGACGTCATCACGGCGACACTGAATGTGGAGAAGAACCGCGAAGGCGAAATGAACATCGCCGTTCTGATCCCCAAAGATATGAAGGGCCCAGGCTGGAATATCTCTCTGTCAAAAGTGCGCGTCCGTAATAGTGGGTTCCGCTATTACGATGTGCGTGCAAAAGAGGAATACCGGCTGTCCGATATGAACCAAGATATCGATTTCCGCAAGAACAGAATTTCAGTCACAGGCAGTCAGAAGGTATCGGTACCAAAGACGGACTTGCTTCCGCCCCTAGGCATAACCATCAGCAATTCTGTCACTTACGACACTCTATCAAAGGATGTGGTAATCGAAAATTTGACAGCTGACATTCCGCACGTAACCGTCCGCGTCAATGGTACAATAGAAAAAGGTAAAGATCTGAAACTAGCCGGCGATATTTCGGCAAAGGACCTGGCGAAACTGAGTGAACTGCTTCCCGACCGGCACAGGATGAAAAAATTGGGAGGCAGGCTGAAGACCAATTTCTCAATCCTTGGTACGACCAGCGAACCTAAAATCGAAGGAACCTGCAGCATGGAAGGTATCGTAATAATGACGGAAGAGATGAAACGCGCCATCGAGAACGTAAACGCAACCTTTTCATTCGACCGCACGTCACTCAATGATATTGATATGCGGGGCAATCTCGGAAAGACAGAATTCAAGATCGAAGGTGCGGTATCTGCCCTGAACACACGCGAACCGGTGTTCGACATTTCGGCAATGGTCGAGGGTGATCTGAGGGATTTTGAATCCCTGACCGCAGAAATGAAGGATGTCAAATTGAAAGGTAACATCACCGGTAAAGTTGCACTGAAGGGTACGATGAAAAAACCGAGGTTCTCAGGGGATGTCAATATCCGCAGTGCAGAGATCGACGGCATCGGGCTCGCCAAACCGCTGAGTGATCTCAACATCAGAGGTACCATGCAACATGATGCCTTGAGGATCAACGAATGCCGGGGGCGAATAGGCAAATCAGACCTCTCCTTCACAGGAACCGTTTCGAATTTCAATAAGCCAGTAATACGGTTGAATAACCGATCGAAGCTGATCGATCTGGACGAAATGTTGCCCAAGGGCGAACCCGGCAGATCCTCAAGCGGAAAAGGGATGGGCGTGACCATTCATGGAGCGGTCACCATCGCCAAACTCGTAGGGATGGGTATGGAGTTCACAAACGTCAATTCGGATTTCAGTTATGTCAATGGAATAGTCGACCTCAAAGATTGCCGTGCTCAGGCATACGGCGGTCAGGTTACGTTCGATTTTTACTACAATGCGAATAGCCCGGAACCCTACCGAATAGATGCCCGAATGACCAGAGTGCAGGCGCAGAAGATCACGCAGCGTTTTTTGAAATTCGATAGGCTCAAGGGTTCAATGAGTGGAGTGGTGGACATGAGCGGTACGGGACTGGATAGGAGGTCGGTGCAGTCGAACACGAGCGGGGTCGGCAACCTCCGGGTCGTCAATGGCGAATTCGATAACTTCGCTTTCTTCGTAAAACTCCTCTCCTGGATGGGGCTCCAGGGGCAGAATACGGTCAAATTCAGCAACTTCAATAGCGGGTTCAGAATCGCAAACGGCCGTGCTACCGTTGACGATTGGACCATATCGTCACAGATTGGAGATTTCTTGACCAGAGGTAGTATCGGTCTGAACGGTACGGTAGACTTGCAGATCGCAATTACGCTCTCGCGGCAAAATTCCGCGAAAGTGAAAAGATATCACGGCGACTGGATCTTCTTCACGGATAAAGATGGTAGAACGGTTATCGACGTTCTTGCGACGGGCGGGTTCGATGCACCCCGATTCAGGCTGGACACCGAAAGGATCAAAGAGAGGATCGGCGGCAAGATCAAGAGTGAATTCAAGAAGAAGACCAAGGATTTTGAATCGAAGATCAAGGATATTCTAAAGGGCATAAAGTAAGTCCCTTTCGTTAGGAGTACGTGCCAGAACTGCCAGAAGTTGAGACGATCAAACGCGAGTTGCGAGGGAAGATACGTGGACAAAGGATCGTCGGCTGTTCAATACAACGCGAGGATATTATTGCTCACCCTTCTGCCGCCGCGTTCTGTCCGTCGATCACGGGTGAACAGATAATCGACGTTAAGCGCAACGCGAAGTATTTGATATTACAGCTGAGCAACAATAAAAGACTTATGTTTCACCTTCGATTGTCCGGCACCATTGTCGTATCCCCGCCAAATGCAACACCCGAAAGATTCACCAGACTGGCAATCCAACTCAGTGACTATCGGCTGTTTTTCAAAGAACCCCGTGCTCTCGGCCGCGTCTACTTGATCGACGGTAACGAGGTAGTACCGAATCTGAAAGGTTTCTACAGGCTCGGATGCGAGCCGATCAGTGACGGTTTCACGTTCGACTATCTCAAGGCAAAACTCAAACGCCGCAAGGCGAGGATAAAATCCCTGCTCCTGGATCAGAACATCTGCGCCGGAATGGGAAACATCTATTCAGACGAAGCATTGTTTCGCGCAGGCATCAGGCCGATGCGAAGGGCCAATCGTATCACTGACAAGGAAATACAAAAGTTGCAGCGAATGCTCAAGGACGTCATAACAGACGGCATTGCAAATTTCGGAACATCGGTCTCCGACTACAAGAGGACCGACGGGAAGGAGGGGTCCTTCCAGAAGGTGTTGCACGTGTATGGCCGTGAAGGCGAGCCCTGCCGCAAATGCGGCAGCAAGATCGTCCTCAAGAAGATCGGCAATCGTGGTACCCGATACTGTCCGAAATGCCAAACCTGACACGTCCAATTGAGCGGACTGAGGACACATCCGCCTGAGGCGGACTGAAGATATGCCTTCAGCCGGGGACGGCTGTTCGGTAATCATGCATGATGTATCCGGTATCAAGGATCGACAATCAAGTATTTTGTATTTTTGTTTTTCCGCAATACAAAATTCTCAATTTTGCTTTTCTTGTATCATGTATCGTGTATCCTGTATCGTCTAATGGGTATTCAGTATCGCGTAGTCTTGATCAGACGATGCAAGTTGACATAGACGCCATATTATGTATAGTTACCGTATGAATGATTTCCCGAGCAAATATGACCCCAGTGGAACAGAGGAACGCATATACAAGTTCTGGCTGGAGAAAGAATACTTTACCCCCGACCCGAAATCAAAAAAACCGCCGTATACTATAATGATACCACTCCCGAACGTCACCGGTCCTCTCACAATGGGTCATGTTCTCAACAATTCATTCCAGGACATCCTCATACGCTACAAGAAATTGAACGGTTACAATACACTGTGGTTGGTCGGCATGGACCACGCGGGTATCGCGACTCAGGTCAAGGTAGAAGAGAACTTACGGACAGAGGGAATCAAAAAACAAGATATGGGCCGCGATAAATTCGTCGCGGAAGTATGGAAGTGGAAAGAGGAGATCGCAACGGTCATCCGCAATCAGCTGCGTAGACTCGGGTATGCACTGGATTGGTCTCGCGAACAGTTCACACTTTCTGATCAGTATTCTGAAAAGGTCACGCGCGTCTTTGTGATGCTCTACAACAAGGGGATGATATACCGAGGTGAGTACATCATCAACTGGTGCCCGCGGTGCCTGACGGCACTGTCTGACGAACAGGTCGCCACCGAGGAAAACCCCGGTAAACTGTACTATATCAGATACCCTATTATCGGATCAGAAGATCACATCACCGTAGCAACAACGAGGCCGGAAACGATGCTGGGAGACACAGCGGTTTGTGTCAACCCGAACGATAAGCGCTACCGACATTTCGTCGGACGGCGTGCCTTGTTGCCGATCATGGAAAGGGAGATACCGATCATCGCCGATGACTACGTCGACCCCGAATTCGGGACCGGTGCGCTGAAGGTCACACCGGCGCACGATCCGTTCGACTTCGAGCTCGCCAGAAAACACCAACTCGAACTGATCGACATAATGAACCCCGACGCGACGCTCAACGCCCTGGCGCGCCATTTCAACGGGCTGGACCGATATGAGGCGCGACAGAAGATCGTCGAACAGCTAGAAGCTGCCGGCTTGGTGGAGAAGATCGAAAACTACGAGCTTCCTCTTTCAAAATGTGAGCGGTGCGAAACGGCGATCGAACCCCGGATCTCAAAACAATGGTTCGTGAAGATGAAGCCGCTTGCCCAACCTGCGCTGCTTGCGGTCCACCAGGGAAAGGTACGGATCTTTCCCAAACGGTGGGTCAATCTCTACAACCATTGGATGGAAAACGTGCGCGACTGGTGTATTTCACGGCAGCTTTGGTGGGGACATCGCATACCTGTCTATTACTGCAATGCTTGCTATGACCCGGATAAGACCGATTCGGAACAAGGTATAATGGTTGCCGAGACAAAGCCGACGCAGTGTTCGAGCTGTGGTTCTGGCGACATATACCAGGACCAAGACGTTCTCGATACATGGTTCTCCTCATGGATATGGCCATTTGCCACACTGGGTTGGCCTTTGGACACGGAGGACTATCGCCGCTTCTACCCCACACAGGCACTGGTTACTGGATGGGACATCATCTATCTATGGGTCGCCCGAATGATAATGGCCGGGATTGAATTCACGCAAAGAACACCTTTCGGAGATGTTGCCCTGCACGTCATGATACGGGATGCAAAAGGTAGAAAGATGTCAAAGAGCCTGGGTAACTCACCTGAACCAGTTGAACTCATCGACAAATTCGGAGCCGATGCTTTACGATTCGGGTTATTGCTCATCACACCGCGTGAACAGGATGTATTATTCAGTGAGAAGTCTATCGAAGTCGGCCGGAAATTCTGCAATAAGTTGTGGAATGCAGCGAGGCTGATATACTCGACACCAGGGAAAGAATCAGAGTATACACCGGAAAATAGTTCGATCTATGACGCGTGGATAGCAGACAGTTTCAATAAACTACTGATAAAGATCAACGGGCACTTCGCGACATTCGAAGTCAACGCGATCGCCCGTGAACTATACGATTATGTCTGGCACACGTTCTGCGACTGGTACCTTGAGTTTCTCAAGATCGTGCCGTCGCAAGCAACGGCACGTTTCATGATGAAACGGATCATCATTGTATTGCACCCATTCATGCCGTTCATAACCGAGGAGATCTACAGGAAATTTGGTTTTGCCATGGAGAGCATCATGCTGGAAGATTGGCCTGAACCGGTGGATGTTAAGAAGGATACTTCGCGCGTCGCTGTCCTCGTCGGTCTGATCGAAGAGATCCGCAATATCCGCGGCATCTTCAATATTAAGGGCAAAGAAAGACTGCAGATTACGGTCAACGCCTTACCAGAAGTATCGGCTTTTCTCAAAGATAACGAAAGTATCCTGCGGAAATTTGCGGGTATCGATGGGATCGACTACGATCGAGCGGCAAAAGAATCCGCAGCAAGTATCATCCTGCCGGGAATAGAATGTTATGTCAAACTCACCGGTATCGACATGGAAAGGGAAAAAGGCAGGCTCCTCCAGGAGATCGATTTTCTCACGCAGCGAATCGATGAAATCAAGAATCGGCTCAACAATCCAAAGTATATGAGCAAAGCAAGTAATGATGTGAAAGAGATGGAAAAACAACGGCTCGAAGATTTCCTTGAGAAGAAAGAAGGCATCCAGAGGGCAATGAAGAGACTATGAGATACCTTGGGTGGATCATCAGCATATTATTGGCCGCAGCGCTTTACTATGTGTATCAAACGAGATACCTTCCCCTTAAAAGGGATGTTAGAGAATTGAGGGAGGAAATATCTATGTGGGAAGACGTGCTGAAGGGTGAAAAGGGTGTGAAGAGTGAGCGTCAGCGCTTTCCCACTGGACGTTTCTTCGAAAATGACAAACTGACTCCGTTCGCTGAAGTTGAAATCCTCCGCAGGTTTGACATGCGCAAACGCGGCGTCGAGTTGTATATTACGGCACCACACGCATTTGAACGCGCCGGTGATATCATGAGGTTTTTCGCTGAACAGCGAATCAGTTATAGAAACCTATCTCTTTACGCTGTCGTAGATTCGGTAGAGCGTTTCGAATACATGTTCATAAAGTGAAACCTTCCATTTTCACCCGACATTCGCCATGGATCATCATCCTCCTGCTACTGTTTGCCGGCATCTCGAAAGCTGAAAAGAATGCGGGCATTGCCATGCTGCTCTGTGTCTTTCCCGGCGGCGGGCAATTCTACACTGAACGCTATGTGCCGGGTGTGATCATCGGTGCAGCTGAGATTGCAATCGGTTACTATGCATTCAAATATCATCGTGACGAGGATTATACTCGCAGAAATTCGATGCTTTGGTGGGGGTTCTTTGCTTTTGGATTCTCTCTGGCCGACGCCTATGTCGGCGCCAAGATGCACGGTTTCGACGTCGAATCTGATTTGAGCGGGGTACGGGTCGGCTACAAGGTAAGGTTTTGACCGGAGTGAGCGCCGGTTTTCACATGTGTTTCTACATCGTAGCGTTCACGGATATGCAGCCATTCCCTGGAGAATAATCAGCTACTAAAAACGCCAGTCAGGGACATATTATCGGGTAGGAGGCCTGTCCGAACACGGGCAGGCAATCGAGGCACCCGGTACACTGATGAGGAGAGTTCCCGGATTTTATCGGATCTTGAGGATCTTCAAGAATTTCTGTTCGTCAATGATCTTAACGCCCAGTTTCTTCGCCTTCGTATACTTTGAACCGGGTTCCCTGCCGGCCACTACGTAATCGGTCTTCCGCGAAACACTCGATGAAGGCTGCCCGCCGTGCTTCCGCACCAAGGTCTGAGCCTCTTCCCTGCTCATCGAATCGAGTTCACCAGTAAAGACGAACTTCAGACCATCCAAGAACTGTCGACCGCGCTTTGAGGACCCTCCGCCGAATTTAACACCGAGTTCTTTCAGGTTATTGACCAGCCGGACATTTTCTCTGACATTAAAGTAATTGACTATGCTATTGGCTACAACCGTGCCAATACCGTCGATTTCTCTGAGTTCGTCAACGGTTGCTTTCATGATGGAATCTATATTGCCGAACCTTTGAGCGAGCAAGTTCGCGGCGTTGATGCCGACATCTGGTATACCCAGTGCATAGATGACCCTGGAAAAGTCCCTCCCCTTGCTCTTGTCAATCCCCTCTATGAGGTTTTCCGCTGATTTCTGACCCATCCGCTCAATGTCTGCGAGCGTCTGCACGTCGAAACGGTAGAGATCGTCGAAACCCTTGACCAAACCCATGTCAACGATTTTATCTACGAGCACATTGCCGAGGCCGTCTATATCCATGGCGGCTCGTGATGCAAAGTGGAGGATCCGACCTTTGACCTGAGCTGGGCACGACGAATTGACGCAGCGCCAGTCGGCCTCATCCGATGACCGATAGATGCGCTCCTTGCAGACCGGGCATTTTCTGGGAAAACGGTACCGCTTTGCACCGCTCTTGCGCGCAGACCTTACGACACCCACGACTTTCGGTATAACCTCCCCGCCTTTTTCGATGATGACCTCGTCTCCGATCCTTGCGTCTTTCCTATTGATCTCGTCCTCGTTATGGAGCGTCGCGCGCGAGATCGTCGTTCCGGAAAGAAAGACTGGCGCGAGAATGGCGACCGGTGTGATTTTACCGGTACGACCCACCTGCAGCTGGATCTCTTTCAACCGGGTGTTTGCCTGCCTTGCCTGGTACTTGTATGCGATGGCCCATCTCGGACTCTTAGCCGTCGAACCAAGCCTGCCGCGACTCACGAAATCATCAACTTTTATCACCAAGCCGTCCACCTCATAGTCAAGCTTGTCCCTTTTATCCTGCCACCCGTCAATGAATTCGAAGACCTCCTGAATATCCGCGCACAACGAAATATGCGGTATGATCCTGAATCCGACCTCTCCCAACCTTCTCAGTGTTTCACTATGCGACCGGTAATGAGGCCCGGGCGCGGCTGGCACCGTATGGATGAAGATATCGAGCCCCCGTTTCGCGACTTCACGCGGATCCAGTAGTTTGAGTGTACCGGCTGCCGCATTCCGCGGATTCACAAAGATCGGCTCGCCTGCCTTCTGACGCTCACGATTCAACGCTGCAAAAGACGCCTTCGATAGGTAAACCTCTCCCCTAACCTCCACGTTCATCAGTTCATCTTCGGTCGTCAGAATTCGGAGCGGTATCGACCTTATCGTCCTTATATTCATCGTCACATCATCGCCCCTGGTTCCATCACCCCGTGTCGCGCCGACGGCTAATTCGCCATTCCTGTAGTTCAGTCCAACAGCGACACCATCTATCTTGAGCGTGACTTCATACTTCACAGCAGAACCGAGCACCTTGACCATCCGCTTATCGAAATCCCTCAGTTCCTCCTCTGCATACGCATTGTCCAGACTGAGCATCTTTGTACGGTGCTCGAACGTGGTGAACGCCCGCGCCGGCTCACCACCCACGCGCTGTGTGGGCGAATCCTTTGTGACATATTGAGGAAAAGCCCTTTCTAAATCTACCAACTCTCTATACAGACGGTCGTATTCATAATCCGAGATCGTTGGTTTGTTAAGCACGTAATACCGGTAATTGTGGTTGTTTATCTCCCTGCGCAAATGGTCGATACGTTCTCTCGCTCTCTGCGGTTTCACGGGCAATTATAACAAATCGATATTTCCAGTCAAGATAACATATGAAGCGCACCTTACCTCTTTTTGGCTGAGCAGCATGAGCACTGAGATTGAGGCCGGGGGCGGTTTTTGCGACTCTCCTGGAACAATTGGCGATGACCCAGAACACATTGCATGTTGACTTTTCCCTAACGGTATGTAAAATAACGTGATGCCTAAGCAGGTAGATTTCCTCGTAGTAGGTTCAGGCATTGCGGGACTGACTTTTGCCAATAAAGCAGCAAAATACGGCGACGTGTTGGTACTCACCAAAAAGAGAAAAGCGGATTCCAGTACGAACTATGCCCAAGGCGGTATTGCAGCTGTTTTTGGCAAAGATGATGCTTCCGAGTATCATATCAGGGATACGATCAAGGCCGGTGAAGGTCTATGCCACGAAAAAGCGGTCCAAACGATGGTCCGTGAGGGTCCGGCATTGGTCGAGGAACTGCATTCCATGGGATGCCGCTTCTCCATGAATTCGCGTGGTCATTTCGATCTGGGGCAGGAAGGCGGGCACTCAAGGCGGCGCATTGTCCATGCAAAGGACTTCACCGGCCAGGAGATCGAGAGAGTGCTACTCGAAGAAACGAAGAAGGCTGGCGTAGGCATCAGCGAAAACGAGATCGCACTTGATCTGGTCGTCCAGGACGGGGAATGTCAAGGCATATACTATCTTGACGCTGACACGCGCCAAATCGATCTGATCCATGCCAGTGCGACCATTCTCGCGACGGGTGGCGTCGGGCAGGTGTACAACCATACGACCAATCCACCCATCGCAACAGGCGATGGCATTGCCATGGCATACCGGGCAGGCGCAAAGGGAGCCAATATGGAATTCGTCCAATTC
>CP070795.1:1085863-1088610 GCA_020343455.1 Caldifarciminota bacterium | reverse complement strand
CCTATCGGCTGTAACTTGGGTTCTTAGGTTTCTTTCCCTTCCCTTTTTCCTTTTAGCTGTTTTCCTCTCTCACAAGAGAATCGAGAGGAAAACAGCGGAAAAAGGGAAGAGAGGATGCGTCGAAACGTCGTTTTACCGAATTTGCTTTAAAAACAAGCTGTTAGCTTGTTTTTAAGATCGAATTGTGGTGACGTCGTTTTACCGATTTATCTAGCTATTCTAATGCTTTAGCATTAGATAGCTAACGTGACAGGTCAATGTTACCCTTTGTTACCACCACAAGTCCTTTGATTATGTACTATAATCAAGGACTTGCGGCGTTACTGATGTTATCGTTCTTATATCTGTCTGTCTATTAATATATGTATATATATTAATAGGTTATGATATATAGAGTGAAAATGAGAGAGAATCATAGAAAGATAAGGACGGTAACACGGGTAACATAACTAAATACCTGATTTAGTTATGTTCTTGCTGGTAACAAAGCGGTAACAAGCGGTAACAAGAACAAAATACGTAAGATTTGTTACGTATTTTGTTGATATAGCGACCTTATCGCATAAGGTCCGGGGTTATTAATTAAGAATCCTACCCCCCGAAATAAATTTTTGGCCGTTATTTTTTACTTGACAGGTATCCAACGACGTGATAAAAGATATGATTATAATAATAATAGGGAGATAGATACTTGTCGGTAGATGTGGACAAGGTCGAAAGAGCGGTTAAGAAGGCCGACGAAGTTATGACGTCTTTGGAGGAGATACGAGACGACGAAGGGTGGATCAAAGAGGTTCATCAAAGGATGCAGGCGGCGTATTTGTCTGTGTTCAAACCCATCTACGACGAGCATATTAAACTGGCGCTAAATGGCCGTACGGAAGCGTCAAGATTACGGGCCATCAAACTTTATTACGACGTCCTAGGGATGAATGGCAAGACGAAGAAGATCGTGAAGAATGAGGGCGCTGAACACGTGATTCACCATTACATGAACTCACCGGGAAACGAGAGCATGAATGGCGAAGAAGAAGACGCGTCGTAACCTGACGCGAGAAGCAGAGGCGATAAAGAAGTTCTTTTACATCGTCAACAAGGCCGGTGACAAAGTACCCTTCGCTCCAAACGCCGCACAGACCATCTACGACAAAGCACGCACCAACCGCGATATCATCCTCAAAGCTCGACAAGAAGGTTTCAGTTCATTCATTGACGCCCTTATCACGCTTGAATGTATGTTCAAGCACAACTTGCGCTGTGTCTTGATAGCGCACGATAGACTATCCACGCAAGTTCTGTTCGACCGCGTCAGGTTCTTTGTCGAGAACTTACGTGGCGGGATGAAGTTGGACTTCGGCCGTCAATCCAGACGCGAGATTCATTTTCGTCAAACCAACTCGACATTCTACATCGGCACTGCCGGACACGAGGAATTTGGTCGTGGCGATTGTATTCACCGCCTTCATTGTTCCGAGGTTGCCTCTTGGCCGAATCCTATAGAGCTCATAAGCGGCCTATTCCAAGCGGTACCTGAACAAGGTACCATATGGATTGAATCCACCGCGAAAGGACGTGGCAACTGGTACCACAGCGAGTGCATGAAGGCGATAGACGGACGCGGTGATTTCACGCTTCACTTCTTTCCCTGGTTTGCCGATCCGTCGTACAAACGCAAGGCACAGATAACAGATAAAGAACTAACTCAAGAAGAGAGAGAACTAAGGAAACAGTACAACCTATCGCTAGATCAGCTTCAATGGAGACGCGCCAAGATAGAATCCATGGACAACAGCGAGATGTTGTTCGGCGCTAACCTGTTTCCGCAAGAATATCCTGCGACCGCCGAGGAGGCGTTTTTAGCTTCCGGCCTATCGGTATTCGGATTCATACCCGAGGACACGAAGGAAGTTGTCGAGCAGACGCGGTTCATCACGCTGTACGAACAGCCGTCCAAGCGCTGTCAATACTGCATTGGCGCGGACGTAGGCGCTGGTGTTGGTGCGGCGCGTAGCGTCGCCTGGATTCTAAACTGCGACACAATGGAGCAGGCCGGTGAATGGGTATCAGATTGTGTGGACCCCGGTGAGTTCGGAATGTACCTGTGCGAGCTCGGTGAACGATTTAATGGCGCTTATCTCATCCCCGAGCTCAACAACCCTGGTTTTGCCACGGTCGAATATCTGCGTCATAACTACCCGCTGTCCAAGTTGCTCCAGCGTTACCAATATGACCGGCGTACTGCATCCGATCACAGAATGGACAAGGTCGGATTCCTGACGTCCGAACGAACCAAGGAAATCGCGATAACGAACTTGCGACGAGCGCTCAACGAAGGGTTGAAAATCTTTAGCGAGAAGACGAGGGCCGAGATGTCCACGTTCGTCCAGAAGACGAACTCAACGCTGGCGGCGCAGGACGGTTGTTATGATGACCGCGTGATCGCCGCTGCATTGGCCGTTACGGGTCACAGGCACTTGTACCGCCCACAACTCGAAGTCGTATCCCAGACGATCAATCCATATTCGTTCAAGGCGCAGCGCGAAGTGGCGATCAACGGATTCATCGACGAGTACGGCGACAAACCGAGTGACTACCACGAACGGTGGGATAGCAGGGTGAACTATGACGACGCCTAGTAGAGAAGACAGTGCGGTCAAGCGGCATTTGACCGGCGAGGTAAATCCCGACGCCGCAAAGCAGGAAGCCATCGTCGACGATATGTTTCCTGAAGGCGGTAAGGGTCGCAA
>CP070795.1:1065463-1085763 GCA_020343455.1 Caldifarciminota bacterium | reverse complement strand
TGAAATATCCCAGGATAATGATTCATATCTGGATCGTGTTGGCAGTATGCTATTCATTCGCATCGGCCGCAGAGATCCATGATGTCGTGAATGATAACGATCTTGAGAGGGTGATGGCGTTGCTCAATGAGGATCCATCACTACTCAATGTCCGTGACGGTGATGGTATGACACCGCTCGCTCTCGCCTCAATTAACGGCAACTATGACATCGCACACGAACTCCTGCAGAGGAACGCAGACATTCACATCGGGGATGTCGACAACAGCCAGCCCATCCATCTAGCTGGGGTCAGCGGGAATGTACAGATCGCCGAACTCCTTATCGCCGGCGGTGCCGATGTCAATGAGCAGGACAACAACGGAGCACCCCCACTATCCTTTGCCGCAGGCAGACGACACATCGGCATGGTCAGATATCTGCTGAGCAAGGGTGCCGACCCACTCCTGCAAAATAATCGAGGCATGGCAGCCATATTCTTTGCCGGTACACCCGAGATCGCTGCACTCATTGTCGAAAAGGGTGCTGACGTCAATGCTCGGTCGAACGACGGCGTCACACCGCTCCATAATGCAGCCGGCCGCAGCCGCGTCGAACTCGCGCGATTTCTATTGGAGCATGGCGCTGATCCGAACGCAACCAATGATGAGGGAATCACGCCTCTTTTCTGGCTGAGGGGCGACAGTGCCCTCGCCATAACGCGACTGCTCCTCGAACACGGTGCGCGCGCAGATGTAAGAGACAATGAAAACAGCACGCCGCTCCATACGATCGCAGCCACGGGCTCTGTCGAAGCGGCTGAATTACTGTTGTCAAAAGGCGCAGATATCAATGCGATGTCCGATTTCGGCTGGACACCGCTGAGTATGGCAGCATTGTGCAACGCTGAGATAACCGGATACCTTTTGTCCAGAGGGGCTGATGCCAACCCGCACGAATGCGAGAAGAAAGAAGGTTGTGCGTCCGCCGGATTCCAGACCCCACTGCACCATGCCGTCAGACACGACAGCATGAGCACGGTCAGAGTACTCGTCGAGAACGGCGCGCTGATAAATGTGACCGATGCGAACGGCATGACGCCCTTGCACATGGCAGTCAACAACGGCAACGGTGAAATCGCTGATTTTCTGATCGAGAAAGGCGCCCAATTGAACATTAAGGAAAGCAAGTACGGTTTCTCCGAGCTGCATATCGCCGCAATAAAAGGTGGAGGCAATTTAGTGGACCGTCTGATCACAGAAGGCGCCAAGGCCGATACTGAAGACAACGAAGGTATGACGCCTCTCGATCACGCTCGCTACCACGGCTTCCGCAGCGTAGCGAAATCGCTGGAGGCCCGCAATGCGCCGGCCGCCAAATACTCATCGATCGCACCGGATATCCTGCGCACGATGAAGATCAAAGAAAAAGAGGCGATCGTGGTGTATCTCGGACACAGCGGTTGGGCCATCAAGACAGAGAATCATTTATTGATTTTCGACTACTTCGAAGCCCAGAATCGCGCGCTACCCATTGATGCATCACTCGCCAGCGGTTACGTTGTCCCTGCCGAGATTAAATCCGAAAATGTAATGGTCTTTGCTTCACACGATCACGGCGACCATTATGACCCGCGAATATTAGGATGGAAAAATGATGCGCCGAACATACGATATATACTCGGTTTCAGACCACGTGACATTGAGCACGAGTATACCTATACCGAGCCGCACACTACTACGGAATTGGAAGGGTTGACCATAACGACCATAAGATCGAATGACAGCGGCGTCGGTTTTCTCATCGAGGTTGACGGAGTGACGATATTCCATCCAGGAGACCACGCAAACGGCTCCATGGACATGTCGCCCAATTACACAGCGGAGATCGATGCCATTGCCAGTATGAATAAGAATATCGATCTTGCATTCGGCCCGATCCTCGGCTGCAGTCTTGGCACGCCCGAGTCAGTACAGCTAGGCGCACACTACGCCATCGAAACGCTCAACCCAAAGGTCTTCATGCCGATGCATTCAGGCCATGCAACATACCTTTGCCGTGATTTCGTCGAAGAAGCCGCTGGAAAGAGTTATGACACGCAGCTCATCTACGCGACAAATAATGGAGACAGGTTCATTTATAGAGGTGGCGCAATAAGGAAAATCGAGACAGCAACTTTCTGATTAAAGCTCTGAACAAGCAGTATCTTTTCGTTCTCCATTCAAAGCAAGGAGGTATTGGATGCCCGTGCAGAGAGTCTTTCTTGTCTTCTGCCTTGTATTAAACACATCTGCTATTGCCGGTACAGGGGTCATAGATTTTGACTCGGACCAGTGGGTGACCGACAAAGCGCGAATCGTGGAACATCTCGGGCGGCAATCACTGCTCGGATCTGCCTACCTCAGCGACGTCGAATTTGACAACGGTATAATCGAGGTCGACATTGCCGTTGCCGGGCAGAAAGTACGTGCATACCCCGGCATCATCTTCCGCATGCAATCCGAAGACGACTATGAAAGATTCTACGTTCGCACGCACCGGGCAAATCTATACACAGATGCTCTCCAGTACGCGCCGATCACCAACGCAATTACCAGCTGGCAGCTCTACAACGGAGATGGATTTACTGCCGGCGTGGATTTTCCTTCGGATCAATGGGTGCATGTCAAAATGGAAATTCTGGGAAAACAGGCACTCGTCTATGTAGGAAACATGCAAAAACCCGCCCTCGTAATCAACGAACTGATGCACGGAGCAAGCAAAGGCGCGATCGGGATCATGGCTGAGGGTACTGCCTATTTTTCAAGCTTTAGATACACAATCACGGATGACCTGAAGTTCGAACCGCCTCCGGTTGTTGACACACTACCCGGCATCATCACCGACTGGCAATTGTCTCAGCCATTCAAGCTCACAGAGGTAGACATGCAGCAGTATCCGGATAAGAGAATGCTATCAGGAATCGAGTGGCAAGATGCAAGGAGCACACCCTCTGGCCTCGTCGACATTGGACGCTACGCAGGAAGACTGGGCCGGGAACCGGATTGCATCTTTGCGAGGAGAATCATCGACACCGATAAGGACAGAATGCTCCACCTGAGTTTCGGATACAGTGACGCAGTGAGTATCTTCCTCAATGGCGAGCGGTATTTCCTGGGCAACAGCGCATACCGATCACGCGACCCGTCTTTTCTGGGGATCATCGGATATTTTGACGAAGTCTCTTTACCCTTGCGCAAAGGAAAAAATGAACTGCTGCTCATTGTCGCCGAGGTATTTGGCGGTTGGGGCTTCATGGCTCGAGATGGCGATGCAGTTCTTGAATACAGAGGTCTAGCGAGATGCTGCGAAACAGAAAGAACATTCCGCGTACCCGAGTCCGCCGTATACGATCCCGAGAGAGACATTCTCTATGTCTCAAACTATGATGTCTACAATCCTAGCAGGAGCGAGGGAAGCCAGTCTATCTCACGGGTATCCTTGGATGGTACGATAAAGAATTTGGATTGGGTAACCGGTCTGAAAAACCCACTGGGCATGATAATGGATGAAGACAGACTCTTCGTCGCAGAGCGTACTGGTATTGCAGTGATCGCGCTGCAATCCGGCGAAATAATTAGGCGGTACCCCATTGATCAAGCCGGATTGCTCAACGATATTGCCATCGACGCAAATGGCAGCATCTATGTCTCCGATTCGCGGAAGAATATCATTTACAAGCTGTCTAACGGTGAATATGAAGAATGGCTGTCAGGCGATGACGTTGAAGATCCGAACGGCATGTTGATCATCGGAAATAGTCTTATCTTCGGCAACAGTGGCGACCACTACCTTAAATCCGTGGATCTCATAACAAAAGAAATCCGCAAGATCGCAAATCTTGGTCCAGGTTTTATTGACGGGATAAAACTTGCGAAGGATGGTAATTACCTGGTTTCGCATTGGCAGGGTAGAGTCTACAGAATCGCGCCTTCTGGAGCAGTCACGAAAATTCTCGACCTTTCCGCACCGGGTATCTATTGCGCCGATTTCGAATACATCCCGGACAAGGATCTTCTGGTCATTCCGACCTTTTTCGACAATCGACTCATAATCTATCGATTTGAGGAGGAACAACAATGAACAGCCTGCTGTTACTCTGTACTGCGTGCCTTGTCAGTTTCGCATTCTGCGCGCAAGAGTACGCACCAGCATTCAAAACATATCAGGAGATGCGAGAGCACCTCACCAAACTCTACACACTGGAAAAGTACGGCGAGGCAGCTGAACTCTTGCTTTGGGCTCGCGAAGCGTTCACTGACTACCTGTTCAGCAATACATACAATCTTGTGGTCATATATGCGCATTTGGATCAATACACGAAAGGCATTGACGCGTTGCAGTATGCATTGGACCGCGGTGTCTGGTTCGCTCCATATTTTTATGAGAGCGAACTCTGGAAACCATTGAAAGAACAGCCGGGATTCGAAAAGATTCTCCGTCAAGTCGAGGCACTCAAAAAGAAAGATCAGGAAACAGCGAAACCCGAACTCCGAATTGTTACGCCCGATAATTATGATCCGAAAAAGAAGTACCCGCTCTTCATTGCTCTTCACGGCGGGAGCGAAAACATCGAAACGTTCAAGGATCGCTGGAGATCCCCTAAGATGTCGGAAGAATTCATCACCGCATACCCCCAATCGTCGCAAGTCATCGCATGGAATGGGTATTGGTGGCACGGAGACATCGAGCTCGCCAGGAAGGAACTGGCCGATGCGTTTCGCCAGGTAATGAATGCATATCCTGTCAATGGAGACAGCGTCATTATTGGAGGATTCTCATCAGGCGGCCTGGCTGCACTTGAAGCCCTTCTTACCAACACGATACCGGCGACCGGATTCATCGTCTTATGTCCGGACTGCCCGGAGAGTTTCACCGCCGAACGAATAAAAGAAGCAAGAAATCGCGGCACACGCGGAACGTTGATCACGGGCGAACAAGATGGAAGATTTCCGCTCCATAACAAGATGGTCGCGATCTTCGAGAATGAAGGTTTGCTTCATCAATATGTCGTAATTCCGGAACTCGGGCATGATTACCCTGAAGATCTTGATATCAAAATCGACGGCGCCATTGACTATATCCGTTCGACTGCTATAATCGAAGAGCAGCAACAGGAGGACTGACATGAAGGAAATGATTGCCTACTGCGGCATCGTGTGCACTGGTTGTCCTGCTTTCATTGCCACCCAAAACAATAGTGACGAAGAGCGCAACAGAGTAGTAGAAAAGTGGTCATCCGACCAATACCCGCTGGAGACGAAAGATATAAACTGCGATGGTTGCCTCAGCACAAGCGGAAGGTTGTTAAAGTTCTGCCACGACTGTGAAGTACGCGCTTGCGGGTCGGAGCGAGGCGTCGAGACCTGTGCTCATTGTGAAGATTATGGATGCGCCAAACTCGAGAAACTCTATAGCATGATCAGCGGCGAAGAGGCAAGACAACGGTTAGAGGAAATAAGAAAAACCCTGTAATATCTTGACTCTCGAACCCCTTTGGTGTATACTACACAATATTTCCGCCCAAGGAGGTTGATATGAAAAAAACACTGTTCTTCGTCGCCATCGTGGTCTTGACCGTCGGTGCTCTGACCTGCGGACGTAAAGTCATGGTTCCGCCGCGCATTGACCTAACGCAACACGAAGTCGTCGGCATCATCCAATTCGAGTGCCCGAGCAAGGGTAACCTTGCCCCTTACACGACGAAGAAATTCACCGAGGCCATCCGCCGGGATCAGGAAATGATAAGGATAATCGATCTCGGCACCGCAGAAGAGGTGCTCGATCAAATCGGATTTGACAAACTGGGCAAAGCTGCTTACCAGGCAATCGGTGAGGAATACGATGTCGCGACCGTCTTTACCGGCGAGTTGCTGGTATCCGATGTCCGGCCCAATATCTCGATCGGAATGATCTTTCGAGGCATGTCGGTCTCAGCCGAGGTCGACGCAACGCTCGACGCACAGATGGTCGAAACAGAAACCGGAGCGTCGCTGTGGAATAAGTCGGTCACGAAAACCAGGGAAATCGGTCATGTCAGTATCTGGGAAGGTGGGATCTTCGTCTTCGATGCAGAGGATCCGGAACGAGCATACGGTAAGCTCGTCAACGCCCTGGTCGAAGACGCGTCACGTGATTTCCGGGTAACCTGGCGAAGGGAATAGCGCCGGACAAACACGCGCCGCAACTGCACGGTTTCGCACCGCCCACTGTCATTGCGAGACGCACCCTACCCTCAATCATTGCGAGACGCACATTCCCTCCGTCATTGCGAGCCGCACCCTACTCTCAGTCATTGCGAAACGCCGCACCACCATCCGTCATTGCGAGCCGCCTAAGGCGGCGAAGCAATCTCACTGCGCCCTACGCTTAACGCAATACGCCATTGGTCATTCTGCAGTCTGTACAAGCCCCAGTCGTTCTACCGCACCAGCAGCACCTTCTGCGACGCACTATGATTACCTGCGACTAAATGAACAAAATACACGCCGCTGCTCAACTGTCTGCCATGATCGTCGCGACCATCCCACATTACTGATGACTGATGACCGATAACAGATGATGGCACACAAAATAACTTTACCAACCGGGCACAAGCATCATACACCCTCAGTTCCGTGTTTTTGCAGTCATCCGTTATCTGATATGTGATATCGGTCATAGTGGAAAACGGATTCGGGTTGGCGGTCAGCGTCAATCCTGTATCATGTAACCTGTATCCTGGGTCTTCGGCCACGCCGGTGACCGTAACATCCAAATTACCCCATATATTACATGCCAAACCTGCGCCCTGGCCCCAAACCGTGCAAAAGTTGCTATCCGACACAGCCACGGCCGGCCACCAACGCTCCTGGTAGGTGTTGTCACAGATCATGAATGAACCACCCAACAGTGAACCATCTGTGCCTATGAACTGTCCGTATATTTTCTGACCAACATTGTTCTCCCCAACCTGCCACACGAGGAGGTAATTTGTGCCGTCAAAGGCAATGTCGGCCCACCGGTGGCAACCACCACCCAACACAATACTGATAGGACCGCCTACCGGCGAGCCCAGCGTCGAGAAGAGTTGACCGTACAACTCAAGCGCCGGATAGACGCCGGAAAACCAAACGACTAGATAGTTGGTGCCGTCAAAGGCAATGTTCGGTCCGCCGGCCGGAGGCGATGCGATGGTAAAGATACTTCCTTCGGGTTGGCATTGGGTGTTGATGAACCGGCCATATATCGGACCACTTGACTTCGGCCAGACGACAAGGCAGCGGGTGCCATCAAAGGCGATCTTTGCACGATATTCGCTCGTACCGGTGCCCGAAGATATGCAGGCTCCCGTATCGAGAACCGCACCTCCCGGCGTAACCCTTGCCGCAGCAACGTAAGAGTAACTGCCGCCGAAATTATTATCGCTCCATACTACTATGTAATTTTGTCCGTCGAAGATTATCGCTGGATATGTCTGTATGAGTAGTTTAGGACATATTTCGAACGAGTTTATCGTATCCATGTCCGGAGTGACACGCACTCCTATTATTTCACCAAGGGTTCAACAATGGTTGCGCGTTACCGCGAGCATATTGGTGCCGTCGAATGCAACATCGCAATTATAGCCAATACTATCCGTATATAGTTCTCGGCCTGCCGGATCGAGAACATTACCATCAACAGTAACACGGGCTCCATAGAGTGACATCAGTGGATAATCCCGCTGGTCGACCCAGAAAACATAGAATTGGCCGTTCGCAAAACATAGAGATGGGTAGCCCGTAAAGTTCGGCGCTGTACAGATCTGGAAATCTCCGCCAATGAGCAAAAACATAATCGCTAATACCATACAATATTCTAGGTGCACAAATCGTCTTGTCAACTACATCCATGCATCTCAATGGGGCGATGCGTTGACATACACGACGACAGCCATATAATAGTGTGCACGCTCACTGCAGCAAGCAAACAAGGAGGTGTTTCTATGAAGGGACGAAACCGTAATGGTATGCTAATATGTACTGTCGGTTTGATTTTCTGTCTTGCCGGATTCTTGTCCGGCCAATTACCGGGCCTGCCGAAAATTCCAAAGGGCGTCACAGATAAGATCCCGGACCTCAGCAGGATAACCGAGGGTGAACCGCCAATAACCTCAAGCATAGAGGATGCGGTGACTGCCGTATCGTTTCTCGATGATTTTGACCCGCCCGTGTTCACACCTATGACCGTACTGCCCCGCACCACGCAGGGTGCATTTGTTCTCGAACGGCCCGGTCTGTACGCGTTCACCGCAAAGAGCTATTGCCTGAAGGCAGGGACATATGCACCGACAACTGGTGACGGTTACATACTCGCGCCCCTCGCCGGACCGAGAAGCGATCCGGTGCGCAAACTGCTGCATGCTACTTACACGCATCCCGATATCACACAGCGGGAAATACAGGTACTCTTATGGGCGATCATTGCCCGGACCAAGATCAGCGATATGCCGCGGGCTTATCAAGTGACGGCGGCAAAAGTACTGTCGCCCAAAGACATCTTCGAACTGAATAACGGCGCGCTCGGCCTCATCCCAGAAGACATGATGGACAAAGCCTTTGAGGGAGTACCGCCTGCAGTTCGTACCATACTCGAAGCAGAAGCCCGCCTGCGACAAAAGATGACCCAGGGTGAAGCCAGTTATGAGGAACTCGAAGAAGTCGCGGTCCGCTTTGGCGCCGCGCCCGCAGGCGAAGACGATAAATATATTCCATGGGGACGCTGGTCATTCCATCCGGATGGTTATTTCATTCGCTTCTTACCCCGGGGTTATACAAGGAATAACATCCAGGTCTACGTACCCCGTGGCTGCCTGATTGAAAAGGATAACCTCGGCCGCATCACGGCGGTCTGCGATCGTAACACCCGGCGCATTGAGATCGAATACGCCGAGAATCCAAACCCACTAACCATAGCCGGTGATCCACAAGTTAAGGCTTATAAATTCAAGAAAATACGTTTCATCAACAGAATGACCATCCCGCCCGAGATGACCACTGAACTCGTCGCGCTCTGGGAAAATACCGGCTACGCCCTTGTCGGCACGCCATCTGGCAAAGGCAAACCATCTTATAACGCCACATTCCCCGGCATTGATGAGCGCTACAAGAAAGCAAACGCTTGCGCAGAAGATATCGACCGCATCGACGGACAATTGAAGATTCAAGGCAGCACATCTGACCTGATCAATCTCGCTCACCTAAGATACGCGCTGCTCGATATCATGGACAATGACCGCAGCGACAAGTACAGATGGGCACGTTACCACGTTGACCTTGTGAGCAGGGTCTGGCAGTACGAATTTTCGAGGCGGGCAGGCACTTTTGTCTGGGGACAGACGACCGATGGAGCAGACAATAACCTATTCAAGGTTCTCTTAGGCTACATAACGCGATCCTTCCAGCCATGGTCAATGGCAGATGCTGCAGGCAATGGTAAGCCAACGCTCGACAACACCGGAAACACATCCATGCCCGGCTCCACCGGAAAACAGCGCGGCGGAAATTCAAACGCCGGCGAGGCCGATCCCTGCGCACAGGTGCAGCAGGCGCTCGACTTCGCAAAAGCCGTTAGAGACGCCTACAAGAACGTCGACCCGTCCAAATACTCAAATGGAGACGAATATAACGACGCGGTCATCGATGAACTGAATAACACACTCAATAAAAACGGTCAGGCTTCGGCAGATCCGAGCAGCCAGCAGAACGCGCCGATGGGCACGCATCAGACCAACTGCGACCTGGCACCGGGCGGCACATCATCAGCGTATGACGGAGATTGGAACATCTACGACAATAGCACGACCCAGATGTTCGAAGATCATATCAAGAACACCTACTTCAACAACGGGCCCGATATACTATGGAGAGGGGCGCGCGCCCACGAGCAGTCACATATGAACACGTGCAGCGATAAGACGAGCGGTGGTAATAGAGACGGCTACAAGGAC
This sequence comes from Caldifarciminota bacterium, assembly GCA_020343455.1. Lineage (GTDB taxonomy): Bacteria > Hydrothermota > Tepidihabitantia > SM23-42 > SM23-42 > SM23-42. The sequence continues at coordinate 1,075,775 of CP070795.1, read as the reverse complement.
TACATGGATGACCCGGCGAACCGTCAGCGCGACGAGATCGCCGCGTATGATGCGCAGATCGCAAAACTACAGGCATGGCTTGACTGGAACTGCAAATAAACCCGGGGACAGGCATAACATTTTAACATTTTGAAAACTCCATGAAAGAGTAAACCTCCACTTACTCTGTGATATCGAGCTGCGCGCTAAGAGACCAGCGTAACGCAAAATGTTAAAATGTTATGCCTGTCCCTAGACTAGAAGAGTTGTTCTTCCTCGAATTCCTCCGCGTTTTCATCGCGCTGGCGGTCCGGCCGATACCGGTTAAAGTTGAAAGTAAGCGTCAGCATCACGACCGGCGACTTGCGGGAAAATTCGGTATACGAATAGAAATCGGTCCCTTCGCTGGTGAACTGATGCCTCGCAGTCCCGAATATATTCCGCAATTGCAGCGTCGCGGATAATTTTCTGTTCCAGAGATCCTGTCTAACGGCAGCATTCGTCGTGTAAAATCCTTCGCGCCGCCCCTGAGAAGAAACCGACGGGCTAAAGTAAATACCGTTCAGCTGCAGTCGTGTCGAACTTGTTATCTTGAATGTTGTATTGATCCTCGTGTTCCAGTTGAAACTCTCACGTGTAAAAGGCTCGCCATAAAGTATTCCCTCGACACGATAATCATAAACATCACCGGTCAGATTGATACTTAACCACCTGGTCAGTTCCCAATCGACCATTGCCTCGGCACCGAATGAATAGTCAGTTCCCACATTCTCGACCGAATGCAGTATAACATTTTCATCATATACAGATCGCACGCGCTCGACCTTATTCTCGGTTTCACGATAATATCCTTCAAGAGAAAGAAAATTGCGGCCAAAGTGCTTTTGCCAACCCAGTTCGTAAGAATTGATGTACTCTGGCTGCAGCGCCGGATTCCCTGTTCTCACATTGTAGGCATCCATCCAGGTTTCAAACGGCTCGAGTTCCCAACCTCTCGGACGGTTGATCCTGCGCGTGTAACTTGCCATCACATCGTTCTCATGTGGTAACCCGTACGAAATATGCGCGGTTGGGAAAAGATCCCAACGGTCGATCTCAAAACTCTCACCCTCACCGATGAGCTCGATGAGCCGGTACGTGTATTCGCCGCGCATACCGGCCTGATAGCCAAATTCGCCCCATTCGCCTTTGTAAAGACCGTAGATCGAATGAATACGGTCATCGTACTCTATCGCGTGGCTGAACTCTGGTCTGAATTCGTAATCGCCGGTGACGGTATCGTATTCGAACATTTCAGTGCTGTCAGTGCTGCGGCTCACACTACCTTGGTAGCCTGCTTCTAATCGATTCACATTCAATAGAGGAAGGGAATAATCGACGTTCGCGCGGAGTCGATCTGAAGGACCCTTCTCTCTGGTCAGCACGCCATAGGTTATAAACCCATTTTCGTCAAAGAGTTCAGTGCTCGACTCTTCATCCCCGCTCCTCCTGCTGAGCATGGCGTGGCCTTTGAGATTGTGTTCTTTGACGCCGAATGTATGAGTGTAATCTGTATTCAGTGAATAGTAGTCATGACCGTGATCCATTCCTGTTTCGCTCACATAGAAATTATGCGTATCGCCCGGTACTGACCATTCTTCATATTCCCTTTCGGCCGTGTTCTCCATATTCCTGCCGCCGTATCTTCCCGCAAGATTCAAAACATCACGGGGACTCAGATAGATGTCGATACCACCCCTCAGCCCGTAGAATTTCCGATGCCAGCGCATATCGCCACCGGAACTGATATAAGAAATAGTATCACCCGATGTTGTTCGATTATCCAATAATATCGAGCCTGGATGAGCTACGTCTCTGAAGTTCGCCCCGACATACATATTGAGTTTTTCCATCCGGTGGTTGAGCAGAAAGTCAGCACCATATTTGTCGTCGAGTCCGATATTCGCATTGGCAATGCCATTCGTCCCCTGTGATCTCTGCCTCTTCATGACGATGTTTATGATACCAGCAATACCGGTGGGGTCATACTTTGCCGACGGATTGGTGATGATCTCAATGTTTTCGATCGAACTCGCCGGGATCTGCTGTAATGCGTCATCTGGTTCCAAGACAGTCGGTCTGCCATCGATCAAAAGGGTGAAATTCGTACTGCCCCTAAGTGTGACGTTTCCCTCAACATCAACCGTCACTGAAGGAACACTCTCGAGGACGTCGACTGCCGTCCCCGATGTCGCCGTGTAATGTTTGCTGACATTAATCACTTTCTTGTCGATCTTGAATTCGACGGCCGGCTTGTCGGTTGTCACATCGACACCTTCCATCATCAGTACGGCCCTCTCCAACTCGATCGTACCCAGCCGCACGCCCTCATCAGTAGAGGCCAGTTCAACGGTGTCGATGGTAAGAGGATAGTATCCCATAAACGAAATTTCCACCTTATAGGACCCGGGCTCTATGCCTGTCAGACGGAACATGCCTTCCTTGTTCGTCGTTGTCCCGGCGGTCTGCGTACCGTTTTCTCTATCATAAACCAGCACGTTGGCATATTCGAGCGGTGATCCGGACTGTGCATCCACAACCCGCCCCGCGACTACGCCACCGGGAAGAGTCTGTGCCCCGGCAAAACTGCCGCTGGCCGCAAAGGTCACAATCAACAAGAACTTACCATAATTACGCATACCCCACTTCATATTCCATTCTCCTTTCTCAGAACCGATTCTCTGCCCCCAAGGGCTATTTCTTAATTGGACAATAGAAAATCTGAAAAACTTGCGCACATTCCAACACCTTTGGACACTGAATTTTACAGAGGGAGTTTATACAGGAATCCAGCAAAATCAAGCTTTAGTTCACGCCCAGGCCGGACGGTGCTCAGCTTGAATTCTTGGTGTTATTTTAACTTCTCCTTGAATCTATGCCAATCGAGGTTCCCATCGAGAAAATGCCGCACAAAATCACCTTGTATATACGGGCATACGTTACGCCTGGCGATCCGGCGGATGTTCAGCAGGTGCCGCACCGAAATATTGTCTGTCGTGATGTTCTTGCCCCGCGTGCCGCATGCGAGCATCATCGAAGGTCTGAGCCTGTTGTACGTTCCGCCCAAGGCTCCCTGCGATGCAGGCGTGTTCACCAATATCCTTCCGGCATTTATGGCGGATGAAAAGTACCGAATCTTCTCTTCATCATTGGAGAATATGCTCGCCGTATGTCCGAGACCGCCGTACCGGTTGATCCTACGGCAGAGTTCGATCGCATGGTCAAACGTATCGGCCACATAGAATGCAAGTATCGGCGCCAGGATCTCGAGCGAGAGCGGCGATTGGATGCCTACCTCATCAAGCGGCGCGATGAGAATGGTCGTATCAGGCGGTACTTTGATGCCGGCCATGTCGGCGATCGCTTCTGCAGTTTGACCGATGACTTCAACCTTCATGACGTGTGTTTCCTTATTGAACGCAACGGGTTCGATCCGTTTAATCTCTTCTTCCGAGAGAAAATACGCCTTATGTTTCCTAAACTCACCCACGACTTCATCGACATTGTCGCGATTTACGATAACGGCCTGTTCACTTGCGCATACAGTTCCATTATCGAATGTCTTCGACATCACGATCTGCTCCACCGCAAAAGGAACATCTGCACTCCTCCCGATGTAGACGGGCACGTTCCCGGGCCCGATGCCGATCGCGGGATTACCCGACTGCTGCGCCGCTCGTACGAGTTCCACGGAACCGGTCGCAAGTATCAAATTTATCCGGTGGTGCGACATCAATTCCAGGACTTCGTCACGCGTAGAGGTCTTTATCCACTGCACACAATCCTCCGGAGCGCCGGCGCCGAGCGCCGCCTCATAGGTAACACGGCACGCCTCTACCGAACACTTTCTCGCTGAACCGTGAGGCCTGATGATAATGGGATTCCTGGATTTCATTGCGATCAAGATCTTGAAAAGCACGGTTGAACTCGGGTTGGTGATGGGCGTCACAGCGAAGATCGGACCCACGGGCTCGGCCACTTCCACGACACCCTGCTCTTGATCCTCCGCAACCACCCCGACCGTCTTCATGTCTTTGATATCATGATAAACGTAGTGAGTGGCAATGACGTTCTTTATGACCTTGTCTTCCCATTTTCCCAGTTTGGTCTCGTCGTAGGTCAATTTAGCCAACCTCACACGGTTGTTGAATCCGGCTTCGAATACGGCTTCAGCGATCCGGTCTGTTTGCTCCTGTGTGTAATGACGAAACGCCTCGGCCGCATTGACCGCATTGGCAACAACCTTATCTATATCAAGACCCGGAGTGCGGTAGACTTCGTTCACAGTAGTATATATAATAGGAAATTCCCGTCCATTGTCAATCCACCATCGATGGGGTCAAATCTCTACTTTGAACAAATGCAAAGATCTGAAGTCCTGTCGAGATGCACTAGCACATTATGTTCAAAGTAGAGATTTGACCCCAATGTACCCCAATGTATGGACAAAGGCTAGCGTCCACTCATTTCACGACTAGTATCTTTTCCGTAACGCTGCGATCATCGGCCTCTAATGTAACAAAATATACGCCGCTGCCCATTTGCTTGTCATGGTCGTCTCGGCCATCCCACACCACCGAAGCGGAATTTGATAAGTAAGAAGTGGAAACTGAGAAGTATTTCACTAAGCGTCCGGTTGCATCATAGATAGAAAGCCCTATGCGCTCTGCGCTATGCTCTAGGCCAAAGCTGACGGTCGTCAGCTTTGTGAACGGATTCGGCATCGCAGTCAATTGTATAGTAGACGCAGCATTGCCCGCGAGCTTTTCAATTCCAGTGTTCCCGGTCGGGTTACGCTTGTAATAGATCTCCCAATTGCCATCCCGATCGTCACCCCAGACAACATGCACTTTCGCCCCTGAAGATGCAACTGAAGGATTCTGCGAGACGCTCTGTTCGACGGTAAGCCTCATATCCGGATCCCAGCTCGACCCATGATCGTTTGACAATTTGTAATAGATCTCTTCGTTAACGTCACGGTTATCCTGCCAGACGACGTGTAGATTCGAACCAGAGGCCGTTAACGAAGGGCAATGGGAATCAGCCGTATTGGTGGTGAGCCTGGCATCAGAAGTCCAATCCTGCCCGCCATTGGTCGAACGCTTGTGGTATATCTCAAAGTTCCCGTCGCGCATCTCTTCCCACACAACGTGCACGTTGTTACCGGATACGGCTATGCTCGGCACGTTGGAGAAGGTCGTATCTTCGGTCAACCTCGTCTCAAGACCCCAGGTCGTGCCGCCGTCTAAAGAACAGCGATAGTATATTTCATTGTTCCACCAACCAAAGCGTGAGTCATGCCATGCAATATGTATATCCGATTCATGCGCTGCAATCGAAGAGCTCGTCGAGAAGCCTGTCGCATTCGATATTCGGAACGGTGTTCCCCACGTCGTTCCTACATCAGTAGAACATCCGTAATAGATTTCGCTGTTACCCATCAAGGTGACATCCGTCCACGTCACATGAATGCCGCCACCGAAGACCGCGACCGAAGGCATACCCTGAGATCCTGCAACCGTGGTTACGAGCACATCAGAACCCCAGGTTACCCCGCCGTCAGTCGAACGTTTGTGATAGACTTCAGGGTCCTGAGTTCGGTCATCTTCCCAAACCACATGTACTTCGGACCCGGAAACGGCCACCGAGGGCATGCAAGACAAACCGGGATCATTCGTGAGTCGCATGTCTGCGCCCCATGTTGCACCGCCATCTTCAGATCTCTTATAGTAGATCTCGTAGTTACCGTCGCGATTGTCATACCATACAACGTGGACCGTATCCTCATGTGCTGCGACACACCATGCATTGTTATTTGAAGTATAAGAAGAATCGCTATCGTTTGTCAACCTTACATCGGATTCCCACTGGGCAAAGAGGAACCCACCCTGTACGACTAGCATGAGCGCCGCTGGCACGGTCCTTGTGATAAGAGCGCTGCGCACTCGGTTCAACATCTTTCCTCCCTTTCGCATTATTACGAAATCGGACGGGCGAAGCTCCAGGAATAGGCCAGAATATATCCAATTAACCTTGACCTTTGATGACAAGGTGCGACAACAATTCCTGAAAGTTGCCCGTCCCTATTTTCTTATAGGGTATTATAAGCAACCGGCTCACCAGCCTCTCACAAATCTGCTCACGATGGGGACAGGCATTCATTTTACGCATTTTAATGCTTCGCAAATTGAAATCGTATATATAACAGATTGATTACACTAATAAACACCTTATCTTATCTTGATTACCTTCTGAACGATCTCATTTTCTATCTCCACGAAATATACACCCGGAGCGATCTTTTCAACCTCCACGACCCGCCCCGCGATGTCATAAACTCTGCATTTCACACCTCGAGGCAGGGATAAGGCGCCACTGAAGATCGTTGTACCCATATGACAGTATTCCGCGACGTTCCTGACACTTGGGCCTTCCTCAACCCCAGGGTTATTCTGCACTACCACTTGCATACTGTCAGAAGCCATATTACCATAGGCATCATAGGCAGTTACCACAACCCAGTATACGCCATCCTGATACGCCGCAGTCTGCCAGCAACCTGCGCTGTCTGATAGCTCAATCAGCGAATCGCCATCCGTATTGGTCACGATGAAATAGAAATCGCGCGTCCAATAATCACACTCTGAATTACAGACACTATCATTCTTATATATTGTCAGCGCATATTGGATGCTGTCGTTTAAGAAACCGCTGAAGTCAACGGCAAGTGTTGTCGGGACCGTATCTGGCCCGTATATTCTATACTCTAATCTATTGGGCACAAGATGATCCCATATAGGCACGCTCGCGAAGTCACCAGTTCGATCATAAACCCGTGCAATGATGTCAATGTTGCCCGTAAGGCAAACAGGGTCCAAATACTCAGACGAATTATCGCCGCAGAAGGCGAATAGCTCGGAACCCGTTGCGTTCTCAAAAACCGGCAGAATTGTATCCGTATTAGGAGAAACCATCGTAAGAGGATTCTGAATAAATCGACAGGTTGTCCATGGATAACCAGCACTCCTGATGCGACTAAAGTGGACGTGATGGAAGTCGTTCGCAAATGACACAATATGGCCGATAAGTTCGCCAGTGCTACACGTATCACCAAGATTGAGATGGTACATATTCGGGTCAAGATGCTGATAGATCCATCCATCACAGGAATCTGTTCCAAACTCATCGCCGATAGCAAGAAGATAGTGCTGCTGTCCAGACGTCGTAAGCCATGCTTTGACGTAACCATCCGCAACTGCATACACGGGATCACCGGCAGCGCCAAGAACATCTATCCCATTATGCATCTTGACGTCGTATATCTCCAGAAACTGCCCATAGTTGTACCCAACGGCATGGGTCGTATTTTGAGGCGCAAGTGGCCATCCGACCGACAATAAATACGCCGATAGCATCATCCACATTCTAACCTCCTTTGCTGTTGAAAAACACCACCATCATCTTAGTTCCACGACGTTAAATCTCGACCTGACCTTCACCACTCCATATTCCAAACACCGGCAATGGCAATGAAGTAGATGCCTGACCACAGATCATATGGGTCCATAACTTTCCCTGTGATGTCATAGATTTTCCACTTCTTGCCTTTGGGCAATTGCAGAGGTGCGCGGAAGATGGTTGCAGTAATTGCCTCACTGGTAACTACGAGCGATTCATGTTCCTGAACTCCCACATCGGGTTCTGTACGTACGAGCCATATGTGGGACCCACCCGCTCCATAGGATCCAGTAAATCCGGTAACTATATAGCCGCCGTCTGATGTTTGCTGTACAGAGTTACCAGACTCTTCCCCGGCTCCTCCATATGTTTTTGTCCAAAGGGTATCTGGTACCTGAGTATGTGCAAAAGTCACAGCCATTACGATAAACATCCCGCCTACAACCCTCATGCCCACCTCTCACTATTACAATGAATTTCAGTGTATACGAAATATCGGAATATTTAATGAATACTACTATAGTATACTACAGGAGACAGGCGTCGTCAAGTAGCATTTTCGGCGCAACTCTGGCACAAAGAATATTAACTCAGCACTCCTGTCCGTCAAAATACTGTGAATATCGATTCTGGCAGCTATGTACGAAAATCCATCCTACGGCGGCCCGGATTATTCATTTACCGCGAAATGATGCCCGTTGCTCAGAATGAAACTGCGGGATGGGCGCTTACTTCTCTCACTTAAAATCTGAGTGACAAACAACTGACCCCGCCGTCAATCTTCCTGAATTCTGAGACGTCAACTTCCTTAACCTTATAACCTCTTTCAATGATCGCGCTCTTAGTCTTTTCAAATCCCCCAGGAATAATAACATAGTCATTTACGCGTATGCTATTTGCGGCATAACTTTCATCATCATCCACGACAATTTTGTCGAATCCGCTGAAAGCCGGATTACTTACAGGCTCGCCAGCCACGATCATTTTCTTCTCACCGAGGTAAGATATGCCCGATTTAAGATGCAGCGTCTTTTCCACGAGAACAATGGAACCGGTGTAGCCGAATTCTTCCAATATTTTGATTAACTGATTCGCACCTGATATATTTGTTCTATTTGTGGCACGAATATAGAAGTGATCATTCACTCTCAATACATCTCCACCTTCAAGTATTCCTGGCTCCTCTATCTTTACTATATTTGCGTAGTGATCTTTCAAGACCTCATGAACACTAATCTCTTCTCCTTGTCTACTCTTTACTCCAAAATTCCCAATCACTGCGCATTTTTCTGTGAGGACAGCGCAATCTTCAACAAACGTAGAATCCGGGTATTTTTCTTCTGCTGACATAATCATCACCTCAAGGCCGCAATTTTCGAGTTCATCAATGTATCTCCTATGTTGTAAAAGAACCTTTTCGTAGTCAGGCTTTCCTAAATTTGATGTTGTGATTCCACTTATTATTGAATGACCTGGCGTCTTCACTATTGCTTTGGTGAATCGAATACTGCTCATAATGGTCCTCCCTCTTAATCGTTTTGACAATTATCTGGGGTAGCGGTTTACTCTTCGGGACGTTTCAGGAACGAGCAGGACGGTGAGTTGATCCATTCCTACGGGGAGACATGTCCAGGTCAGGTAGATGCCAAAATGTCTGCATTTCATTGTGGTGTGTCAGATTCTTTGTTATATCTGGCCTTTATTACCTACTTACCATTTTACCGTCAGCAAACTTTGTCCCCGATCCTGCAATGTCAGGCATTAGACTGGCTTTGTGATTCAAATACTTATCTCAGCAATACCATCTTCCTTGCCCGGACACAACCTTCCGTTTCCAACCGGTACATATATACCCCACTCGGAAGATGGGAGGCATCCCATGCAAACGAATGCTGCCCCGGCAACATTTCACCGGAATGTAAGGTAGCCACTTTTTCTCCGAGGATATTGAAGATGGTCAGGGTCACGTCACCTTTCTGCGGCAGGTTGAATTCAATCATAGTCTTCTGGCTGAATGGATTAGGATGATTCCGGAATTGTGCAATGGGCAACGCCTTCAGACCGTACTCTTCATTAATGCCTAATTCGGTCCAGCCAATGGCGATGTCCCAAAGCGTAGGTGAAAGACCTGGATTGGCGGACTCGAGCATGACTCTGTATTGGACATATCGATCACCATCATCGAGATAATCTTCCAGAGCACCCGGTGTTGTGATATCCATAGACCAATCACCCATATACTGCGGATCCACAGAACCCCTTACTTGAAAATATATCGATGTTCCTGAAGGCTCGTCAGAAGTCCAGACAATGCTGTCCCAGTCAGCGCTGACTTCAGTATCGAGAATACTCGAAACTAGTTCACCCGTTCCAACACAACATGTTACATCCCACCAACTTATGTCCGCATCTTCACGAGCCACGCCGAGTATGTCAGGATCACCATCACCGTCCATATCGGCCGTAACTACATCACTGGCACCATCGAAGTTACCGTCAATCAAATGTTCATACCAGGTCAATCCCGAACCATCGATGTTTTCCCACACCGTGATATCATCACCGAAATACGATGCTCCAAGCACATCAGTATCACCGTCTTGATCTACATCGTATGCATGGACCGCGAAAGCATAGTTAATACTGCTGCTAATGAAATGCTCAACCCAGCTACTACCGGATCCATCATAATTCTCCCACCACGTAATTGCCCAATCAAGCGAGGCAGCACCGAGTATATCTGTATCACCATCACCATCCAGATCAGATGCGAAAACTGATCTAGCGCCGTTGAAATTATTACTAACAACGTGTTCACTCCAGGTAATACCTGCAC
>CP070795.1:1052369-1065363 GCA_020343455.1 Caldifarciminota bacterium | reverse complement strand
GAGAATTACATCTCGATATCATTCTAGCCCGGCTCAAAAGAAAATACGGCGTGAGCGTCGACCTTGTCAAACCGCGGGTAAAATACCGCGAAACATTTACCAAGAAGACGAGCGGTCAGGGAAAGTATAAGAAACAGACCGGCGGCCACGGACAATACGGCGACTGCTGGTTGAGGGTGGAACCCCTGGAACGTGGCACTGGCTTCGAGTTCGTTAACGAGATAGTCGGCGGTGCCATTCCATCCCGCTATGTGCCATCTGTCGAGAAGGGTGTCAAAGAGGCACTGGAACACGGGTTGCTTGCCGGTTTTCCGATCACTGACATCAAGGTTTCCGTCTATGACGGCTCGTACCACCCGGTCGATTCTTCGGATATCGCGTTCAAGATCGCGGCGTCGATGTCGATGAAGGCCAATGCCGAAAAGGGCAATGTTGTACTGCTCGAGCCAATACAGAACGTTGAAGTCTTTGTACCGGAATCATTTATGGGTGATGTCATCGGCGACCTGAACAGTCGCCGTGGCAAGATCATGGGCATGGAGGGAGCGGGTAAGATCCAGAAGATCAATGCTCTCGTACCGGAAGCGGAAATGTACAAGTACTCTACAAGTCTTCGCTCGATGACCCAAGGACGTGGTTACTTCAACATGAAGTTCAGCCACTACGAGGAAGTGCCGAGAGAGATTACTCAGAAGATCGTTGACGAGGCAAAGAAGCAGAAGGAGTAGATGCGTCCGATCTTGATCGACATTGGCGGTATCGAGATCCCTTCGTACGGCGTTATGCTCGCCGTATCATTTCTCGCCGCACTCTGGTACGTGAGACGCAAAGCACCTGGTTCAGGCATTTCACCGGTCGTCATCGAGACCCTCGCGTTCTACGTAATGCTCGGTGTAGTCATCGGCGGCCGGCTGCTCTACGTAGTATTCCACTGGGCGCAATACCAGAACGACCTCTTCGGCATCGTGAGAATCTGGGAAGGCGGGATGATGTTCTTCGGAGGATTTCTCGGCGGATTTCTGCTCGGCGCACTATACATGCGCAAACAGAAAATCTCGATCCTCAAAATGTCGGATCTCGTCGCTCCTTCTCTGGGTCTTGGTCTGTTCTTCACGCGAATAGGTTGTTTCCTCAACGGCTGTTGCTTTGGTAAGCCCTCGATACTACCATGGGCCGTTCGCTTTCCTCCTGATTGCGTTGCTGGAACATCGCCCATCGGCACGCAGCCGCTCCATCCTGCCCAGCTCTATGAATCTGCCTTCGGCCTGGCGCTCTTCTTCTTTCTCAATAACCGACTCCGGAAATCACTTCGCGCCGGTACCGTTTTCGCACAATTCCTCATTTTTTACGGCGCATTCCGCTTCGGTGTCGATCTGATACGCTATTATGAGAATAGCGCCAACTATTGGATCAATCAAATAATCGCCGCCGGGTTGATCATCGCGGGAATAGCAATGATAGCAAGGCCCGCCAAAAAAACTCCTTGATCATTTTCTCGGATGCCCTGAAGGCGGCATTCGATTTCATCCTCCCACAATCCTGTATCCTCTGCGAAAAGGAGATCGAGCAGGGGATGATCTGTAACAACTGCCTTGAATATCTTCCCCTCGTGAATCCGCCGCTATGCACGGCGTGCGGCCGGCCCACAAAAGATAGGCTGCGATGTGCGTTCTGCAGCAGTGAAAAGCCTCTCGATCGCGGCCGTGCATGGATGCTCTTCATACCTCCTGCGGACAAGGTCGTTCACCACTTCAAATACCGGCTCAAGACCCGCCTCGCTGATTTGCTCGGCCGGGCCATGGCAGGTATTATCAAAGCCGACCATATCCTTTCGCAGGCAGATGTCCTCACGCCCGTTCCATTGTTCTGGTGGAAGACACTTCGCCGCACCTACAATCAGTCAGATATCCTCGCCGGCATCATCAGCAGCGAAACGGGCATTGCGCAGAAGGATCTGCTCAAGAGAACGAGAAATACGCGGACACAGACGCGTCTCAGTGAAGAAGCGCGGCGGCAGAACGTGCGCGGTGCATTTGAGGTTCGTGGGGATGTATATGATAAAAACGTACTGCTTGTCGACGACGTCCTGACGACCGGAGCCACGATGAGTGAATGCGCCCGTGTCTTCAAAGAACACGGCGCGGCTGCAGTATACTCCTGCGTCGCAGCGATCACGCCTGATAGACCCCATGGCACCCGTTCTAATCGTCCGGTCTGACTGGGTGATCCAGCACGAAACATCAGCATGATCACATTGATCACCATTACCATCTGAACCGGGAAATGGTGAACGCGGCGTTGACATAGTTGCGTTTTTCGAATATCATTAATCCCAGAGACAAATATGTTGGTTAATTTAAACGACATTCTCTCCAAAGCACGCAAGGGGAGGTACGCGGTCGGCGCCTTCAATACATCTAACCTGGAAATAACCCAGGCAATTCTACGTGCCGCAGAAGACCTGAGATCACCGGTGATCGCGGCAACGAGCGAGAAGGCGATAAGGTATGCCGGTATTGAAAATATCTCCCAGATGGTCATAGGAATGGCAAAGCGAACGAAAATTCCAGTCGTGCTCCATCTCGACCACGGCAAGTCCTATGAACTCTGTAGAGAATGCATAAGGCACGGCTATACCTCGGTCATGATCGACGCTTCGAACCTGGAATTCAAAGAAAATGTGGAGCTGACGAAAAAGGTCGTGCGCTACGCGCGCAAAAGAGGCGTCAGTGTCGAGGCCGAAATCGGCCGGCTCGCCGGCATCGAAGATGACCTGGAAGTAAAAGAATCACAGGCAATGTACACCGACCCGGACGAAGCCAGAAGATTCGCCGAAGACACTGGCTGTGACGCTCTCGCAGTTGCAATCGGAACTTCTCACGGAGCGTATAAGTTCAAGGGCAAACCCAAACTGCGCATCGACATACTCAAAGAGATCGCCGGTCTTGTAAAGACACCGCTCGTGCTCCACGGTGCGTCCGGGGTCAAATCCCGCTGGATCAATTACGTTAACAGGTACGGCGGGAACATGGAACATGCGCGCGGTGTGCCCGACGCGCTCATTCACCAGGCGGTCGAGAATGGCATAACGAAAATAAACACGGATACGGATTTGCGGATCGCTTTCACCGCCGGCGTGAGAGAATACCTGACAAACCATCCCTCGGATTTCGACCCGAGAAAAATAACCGCACAGGCGCGCAAGCGGATCACCGATGTAGTATTGGACAGAATAGAAGTATTCGGCTCCGGGAACAAAGCGTGACCGCTAAAACCCTCCGTGCTGTGCTTTTTGCATGCATCATCACAATGGGCGTCCTTGCATGCGGTGTTCCACAGAAGGAATATTCTTACAGCAATTTCCTATTCGGTGCGCCATGCAATATCACGTTCTATTTCATTGGAGAAGAGCGCGCGAGAGAGATCATTGATGTTATCGATCTTGAACTGACGCGCCTTGATTCGCTTCTGAACTATTTTTCTGATAAGAGCCTCGTCAGTGAATTGAACCGGAAGGGACGCGTTCAGGCAACGAGTGACATTATCTTTCTCTTCACGCTCAGTGACTCGGTATCGCGCCTGACTGAAGGGATTTTTGACATCTCTGTCGCTCCATTCCTTGAGGCATGGGGCTTCTACGAGGGAGAGAAGATGCTCCCGAGCCCGGAAGAACTCGACCGAATCCGTAGTCTCGTCGATTATCGAAGAATCCGGATCACTGGCGACTCGATCATCATCGAACCGGGCATGCGTGTCGACCTCGGCGGTATCGCACAAGGTTTTGCCGCTGATAGGGCAGCCGATATTCTGAGACAAAACCATGTGAAATCGGCCATAATCGACATCGGCGGTGAGGTCCTTGCCATTGGTAAGTCACCGGAAAAGAGACCGTGGCGGGTCGGAATAAGGAATCCTCGCGGCGAAGGCATAGTCGAGGCGGTCGATCTGCAGGATAGCGCGGTTTCCACTTCTGGCGACTACGAAAAATACATCGTCATCAACGGACAACGCTACCCGCACATCATCAACCCCAAGACCGGCATGCCGGCGCGTGAATTCGCATCGGTGACGATCTTTGCCCGGGATGCAGCGTTCGCCGATGCTATATCCACGGCGACCGCGGTCATGGGAGCGACAAGTGGAATCGAGTTCCTTGATTCACTCGGGCTAAAAGGTATAATATACTATGAATGGAACAATGAAATGGAGAGAATCACGAGCGAATGAAGGTTGAAGCAAAATACTACGAAACTCAAGAAAACCACATCGAGTGTAAGATGTGTCCGCATTATTGCAAGATACTACCAGGAAAGTTAGGGCTCTGCAGAAGCCGTAAGAACGAAGAGGGCAAATTATGGGCAACGAATTACGGTAAAACTACATCGATAGCTCTCGATCCAATAGAGAAAAAGCCCTTATATCATTTTCACCCGGGCGCTCAGATACTATCAATCGCCTGCAACAGCTGCAACATGCGCTGCCCCTTCTGCCAGAACTGGGAAATATCGCAGGGCGAAGTGAATACGCAATATATCGCCCCAGAAATACTGATCAGGATGCTAAAAGATCATGAATCGATCGGCGTCGCGTATACATATACAGAGCCGCTGATGTGGTTTGAATACCTCCTCGACGCAGGCAAAGCGGTGCGCGAAGCCGGCGGTTTCAATGTCCTGGTTACCAATGGTTTAATCAACGAAAATCCGTTGAAGGAGCTCATCCCCCTGATCGACGCCATGAACATCGACCTGAAGACCATGAACCCTGAAATCTACACGAAGACGTTGAAGGGAGATCTAGATGCCGTGAAGAGAACCATTGAACTAGGCCATAAGAATTGTCATATAGAAATAACGAACCTCATCGTGACGGGTATGAACGACAAGAAAGCCGACATCGACGAATTGATAGATTACGTTGCTTCGGTCGATCCCAGAATACCCCTTCATTTTTCGAGATACTTCCCCAACCATGAATACACGAAGCCGCCGACATCCGTGAAATCGATCGAATACGCGTATGAACGCGCGCGTGAAAAATTGTCCTATGTTTACATTGGCAACCTCCCCGCTGATGACGGCTCAAACACCGTCTGTCGGAACTGCGGCAACATGCTCGTCGAACGCATGTATTTCCGGGCTATTGTCAAAGGACTCGATGGTAATAGCTGCAGTAAGTGCGGTGAAGTGATTCCGATTGTAGTATAGATATTAGAAAGGAGGACCATGGCAAGACGTAAGTTAGGCCACATCGTCATTGGAATAATCGTCGGCGGAATAATCGGCTCAGCATTGTCGTCAGTGTTGAGCGGGATATTCCCAAAGGGGCCGGTCAAGAATCTCTTCTTCAGCGCATTGAAGATCGGGTTCTCCGCGATCGAAGTGAATGCGGGGTTCTTCAATTTCACCATCGGCCTTGGCCTGAACATTACACTGGTAACTGTGATATTCATCTTCCTCGCCATATACCTTCTTCACAAGATATAGAAAAGCAGGGCCAGACCATGTTCATAAACGGCAAGCGTGTCGAAAAAGGCAGTAAGATCGAAGTCATCAATCCATACAACGACGAGGTTGTACAAACACTGAGCCGCAGTGATGAATCGGATGTTCGGCTTGCAGCAAAGACTGCGGTCGAAGGATTTCAGAAGTTGAAGCGAATGGCTGCAGGTGAGCGGTCGAGAATCCTCGAGAACGCGGCTACGATCATTCAGCGCCGTAAAGACGAACTCAGCCGTGCAATTGCTCTCGAAGCCGGCAAGACGATGACCGAGGCACGCGGTGAGGTGGATCGTGCCGCCAATACGATGAAACTGTCTTCTCTTGCTGCGATAAAACTGACCGGCGAAACCGTACGCTTCGACCTTAGTGGACCTTCAAACAAAACCGGCTTTTATACGCGCGTACCGCTGGGGATTGTCCTCGCCATAACACCATTCAATTTTCCACTCAACCTTTCATGTCATAAGATTGGACCAGCAGTTGCGGCAGGGAACCCGGTCATCCACAAACCGGCGACCAAGACCCCCATATCTGCGGTGATGTTGGCCGAAATCCTGATCGAAGCCGGATTGCCGCCTGAGGGAATATCCGTGCTCATCGGATCTGGGAGCACGATCGGTATGGCGCTCGTCAAAGAGCCGTCGGTGAGGAAGATAAGTTTTACCGGCTCCTTGGAGGTCGGTATGACTATCACCCGGAATTGCGGAATGAAGCGCGTCACCATGGAACTCGGTTCCAACTCGGCCGTCGTCGCCTTTGAGGATGCGCCGCTGGAACTTCTGGCGAAGAAAATACGTGTCGGCGGCTACACGCTCGCCGGACAGGTGTGTATATCAATCCAGCGCGTCTATGTCGAAGATTCTATCGCAGAAGATTTCTTGGCTTTGCTGACCCGTGAAGTCCAGCAGATAAAGTATGGAGACCAACTATTGCCTGAGACCGAAATGGGGCCGATGATCGACCACGGAGCATTGGATAAGGCCGACCTTTTCTGCAGCGATGCGCTGAAAAACGGCGGCAGAATCGTCACCGGCGGTAAAAGGACGGGTAATGTCTTCATCCCGACGGTCATTTCCGACGTCTCTGAAAATTCTCTTGTCATTCAGGAAGAGGCTTTCGCACCCATCGTCGCGGTCAACAAATTCCAAACTCTTGAGCAGGCCATTAGCAAAGTGAACAGCACCAAATACGGTCTACAGGCAGCCGTTTTCACTAGGGACATCACGAAAGCACTGAAGTGTGCAAAAGAGATCGATGCCGGCGGGGTTTTGATCAACGAGATGCCTACCTTCAGGGTCGATAACATGCCCTACGGCGGAACAAAAGGCAGCGGTATCGGCCGGGAAGGTCCAGATTTCGCCATCAAGGAGATGACTGAAGAAAAACTTATAATATTCGACCAGATTTGAATTGAATGCTAACAGCTGGACTGGATTCTTTTCGTCCTGAAACAGCTATTCCTTGCGTGACTGAAGTTGTGTCTCCAATTCTTCGATCCTCTCTACCAACTTCTCCTTTTCCCCTTCTTTTTCTTTTCTCCATATCCGCGTAAGCATCCCGAATGCCATAAACATAAGAATCATTCCCCACCAAGGAGCAAACCAACTGAAGATGTCGAAGAAGTGAAGGATCAATCCAATAACACCGACCAAGAATACAACAAGCGCCCATATCGACATAGAGCCTCCTTTATATCTTCGTCACGGTGTGCTTTCAAATTATACAGACTATTTCATTTCTGTCAAGAAAATCGATTTGGATGTTTTGAACGCGGTTCCCGCCTAACCACGGAATTTGATCAGCACGATCTCACCGTCATGCAGTATATAGTCTTTTCCTTCGATCTTGGTGCAACCAAGATTCTGCGCTTCGGCAAAACCACCTGCTTTGAAGAAGTCGTGGCATGAAAGGACTTCGGCCTTGATGAATCCTTTCTGCATATCGGTGTGAATCTTGCCTGCCGCTTCAAATACCGTCGTTCCCTGCGGTACTGGCCAGGCTCTTGCTTCGTCCCCTTTTATGGTATAGAAGAGGATGATCGATAGCTTGTCCAGGCAATGTTTAATTAATCCCGCGGGTCCACGGATGTCGACACCGGCATCTTTTCTCAGCTCGAGCCTCTCGTCTTCGGTGAACTCTGCTATCTCTTCTTCGAGCTTCACGGAAATTCTGTAACCTTCCACTCCGTTCTTGAATTTTCCTTCGTCATCAAGATTCAGAACGACGATCTCCTTCTTTACCGTGAGCAACGGAACCTCTCCATGCCCCTCGGCCGGCGCCCTCCCCTTGCTTACCTCCTCTTTCATCCGGTTCAACCTTTCCAATTCATCCCTGAATTCTGCCGCTTTCTTTATTTTTTCTATACGCCGCTCAATGATCTCAAGGTCAGCAAGCAGCAGTTCGGTTCGCACGATCGAATAATCGCTGCCAGGCGACAACTGCTCAGACAGGTGGGCAACATCCGGCGCACTGAAACAACGCAAAATGTGTACGATCAGATCGACATCCCGTATGTGTGCCAGAAACTTGTTGCCTAACCCCTCTCCCTTGTGCGCATCTTTGATCAATCCGGCAATATCGACAAATTCGATAGCAGCATATCTCATCCTGGGCGATTTGGTGATATCGACGACCTTTTCCATCCGCTCATCCGGGATCATGACCATTCCTACATTACGGTCGATCGTCGTGAATGGAAAATTCGCCACCTGCGCGCCAGCGTCAGTCAACAAGTTGAACAGGCTGGATTTGCCGACATTGGGAAGACCTATGATTCCAACCTTCATGGAATGGTGTATCAGAGGATCAGATTATCAGATAGTGAATAACAGAATATCCTAGAATCAGGAGTACAACCTGATATGTTTATGCTCCGATATCCTGCCCACTGATACTCAAGTCTTCTGATCTGCTTAAGCGTATGTCGACCCACCATTATAGGATTGAATCTAATTCGACGTGAATAGCGTTGATGTAGTTCTGCGCCTTCACGAATCCCTCACCAGCAAGGATCCCGATACCCCTGATGCCATGCTTCAGGACGTCGTTCAGCACTTTCCTCTCATCGTCGTTGAATTTTTCCAACACATAGTCTGCTGCATCTACTTCGGGCGAACCTATACCTATGCGTAAACGGAGGAAATCGCTTCTGCCGAGCGCGCTGATTATCGAACGCAACCCCAGGTGTCCGCCGTCACTGCCTTTACTTCTTAACCGAATCCTTCCCAGTGGTAGATAGATGTCGTCGAGAACGACGAGGAATTCACGGTTCACTAGAGAGAGTATCCTGGCAATGGTGAAACCACATTCGTTCATCCAGCATTTCGGCTTGATGAGCAGAAATTCCTTTCCTCTGAGCCGGCATCTGGCAATGCTGTAGTGACGCTTTCTTGAATATCTTTTCTTACGGACCTTGGCCAACCGATCGATGAAGATGTGTCCTGCGTTATGTCTTGTCAGCCGATACTTCAGACCTGGGTTGCCAAGCCCAAAGATTATCATTTCCCGCCCTTGGGTGTCTCCTTTGTTCTTCTGTCCTCTTTTACATCCTGCTTGTCTTTCTCCTTCTTTTCAGTATCTTCCTTCACTTCTTCTTTTTCTTCCTCCGCTGCCACGCCTTCCTCTGCTGCGACAAGCTCCTCCTCGACCGCAGGTTTGACCTCAACCTCCAGTGCTCTCGGGACGAGTATTGACACGAGTGTGGTATCCGCGGACAGTTCAAATTCAACCTCAGGCACGCTTAAATCTCTGAGATGAATTGCATCGCCCAAGTCGAGATTTGAGATGTCGACGTCGATGTGCGAAGGCAGAGCATCGGGAAGGCATCTAACTTCGACTTCGTGAAGGTGGACGTCTAGAATACCACCCTTTTCGACACCCGGCGCAGCGCCTGTCGTGTGTATCGGCACGGTCGCTCTGATCTTCTCCTTCTTATGAATGTGTTGGAAATCGATGTGCAGGAAGCTATCCTCTAACGGATTTTGCTGGAGCGCTTTGATCACACACGGATAGCTCTTGCTCCCGATCTTCAAGTTTACGATAACTGTTTCATTCTTGAGGACATCCAGAACTTTCTTGAATTCTTTCTGTTCAACATATATCTGTTTTGTTTTTTCTTTATGACCATATAGAACGGCAGGTATTTTGCCTTCTCTGCGTAATCGCTTCGTATCGCCTTTCTTTTCAGTTACGAGTGCAGTCGCTGGTAGATCTATCTTCATGCTTGTACCTCCTTGAATAGAGAACTTATCGACTCTGCTCGATGGATTCTCATTATCGCCTTACCCAAAAGGCTCGATACCGACAATACTCGCACCTTTTTGATCTTCTTTTCCGGAGTCAGCGGTATGGTATCGGTAACAACGAGCTCCTTAATGCACGATTTTGTTATTCGGTCCGGAGCACTACGGGAAAGTAGCGCATGCACGACACACGTGTATACGTCCTTTGCTCCTTTCTCGCGGATCGACTCGGCCGCATCGACCATTGTACCGGCAGTATCGAGCATGTCATCGTAGATTAAAGCCGTCTTATCTTTTACCTCACCGATGATGTTTGCAACCATCGATTGATTCGGGCCGGTTCGCCGCTTGTCGACGATGGCGATGGGTATGTCTTTGCTCAAACGCCGGGCGAAAGCGCGGGCTCTTTTTACACTCCCGGTATCCGGAGCCACAACGATGATATCTTTAGCCGACAACTTCTGGTAATAGTCGATGAAAACCGGAACGGCGTACAGGTGATCGACCGGGATGTCAAAGTATCCCTGGATCTGCTCGGCGTGCAGATCCATCGTTAATACTCGGCTGGCGCCGCTTCTGGCAACGAGATCGGCAATCAGCTTTGCCGATATAGGTACTCTCGGTTCATCCTTCCGGTCCTGCCGCGCATAGCCGAAGTATGGGATTACAGCCGTAATGCGGTCAGCAGACGCACGTTTGGCTGCATCAAGGAAGAGGAGAAGTTCGAGAATGTGTTCGGCTGGAGGATGCGTAGACTGAATGATGAAAACATCCCGACCGCGGATATTTTCCTCTAATTTCACCTTTAGCTCGCCGTCAGCAAATCGTGTAATCGTGGATTTGCTGACCGGTACGCCAATCGCCGAGGAAATCTCTTTAGCCAATGCTTGGCTCGCACTCCCCGCAAATAATTTAATATCCCTTTTCATCTTAACCTCTCCTTATCTCCACGTCTCCCGGTCTCTCTGTCTCGTCTTCTCCGTGTCTCCCTGTCTCACCTTCTCCCTGTCTGGAGCTGGGGCGGGAGGAGTCGAACCTCCGCGCCAGGATCCAAAATCCTGTGTCCTGCCACTAGACGACGCCCCATTGACAGATCGTCTGCCGTTGAACGGTTACGACACCCGTTTCGTTCACCGGGAACGTAGCCATTGAACGCCCCACGAAACGGGCACCTTCACCCTTACCCTCAAACGTTACCTTTTCAAAGAGTGTGCACCTCGAAATATGTGGCACCGATGCCATCCAGGTACTTCGTCACCTTTCCCCGCGTATTAGAATCCACGACCGCATAGAGGCACGACCCGCTGCCTGACAACGATGCAAAGAAGACACCGGCACCCAGCAAATTCATTTTTACATCCAATAAGTCCGGATGATATTTAAAGATGACTTTTTCGAAACTGTTCTCGAGTTCGAACCCTTTCCGGATTTTTTTCTTCTTGCCCCGGCTAATACTATCCACATCAGGCTGCGGTGTCAACACAGTTTTATCATATTCTTCATATGCCCATTTAGTGAATATCGGGTATCCAGGGTAATATAACACCAGTTCCATTCGCGGCAGCCTGAAGAACCTGAGGTCATCGCCCCGTCCCCTTGCATAGGCAGCGCCGCCCTTGATAAAGAAGGGTACATCTAAGCCGATTTCAGCACCCATTTCCATGAGCTCCTTGTCTTCAATATGCATATTGAAGAGCCTGGCCATACCCTTCATGACGGCCGCGGCATCCGAGGACCCTCCGCCTAAGCCGGCGCCGACCGGTATGTTCTTGGTCAAACCTATCTTCAGGCCTTTTGTTATACCGTACCGTCTAATGAACAGCTCGGCCGCCTGATAACACAGATTTTCTTCCTGCTTCAATTCCAGATTCTTGGTCTCCACGACCAATCCGGCATCCATTTCTTCAAATGTCAGGAAATCGGAAAGGTTTATGTTCGCTAAAGTCGTTGCAATATTGTGGAATCCGTCTTCCCGTTTGTCCAAAATCTTGAGCCCGACATTCACTTTAGCCAAAGCTTTCATTGCTATCATCTAACTACCTCGACCTTCACTTTAACAACGCCGTCGCTCACCATACCGATCTTCTTTGCTGCAGCATATGACATGTCAATGATCCTTCCCCTGACCCATGGGCCCCGGTCATTGACCCGGACGACGACGGATTTCTTGTTCTTCAAGTTAGTAACCTTCACCCTCGTGCCGAATGGCAGATGGCGGTGCGCGCAGGTCAAGTCATGCTGATCGAATATCTCTCCGGATGCTGTCTTTCGGCCGTGGAATTCAGCACCATAATATGATGCCAGTCCGTGTTCGACATTGCGTGCAGGCGTACCGAGAAGGCAGCAACATGATTGGAGGCATAGAAGTATTGCCATCCGACAATTATACTGTGATTTGGCCCTAAGTCAACGAAATGTGATTCTACGGTAATTTAAAGAACAAGTCCTCTAACGTGCCGAATTTCGAAAAAATACGGTGTTCGGTCTTGTATACGACTTCGGCCCGACCGTCGTTGTCTACGCTAAGACTTATTCTCGCGCGCTTGCAGGACACACATACTGGGAATAGGTAATCCCAGGCGTTATCTGTGTTAAGGTCATAGAAGTAGATGTAGTCCCACATCTTATAGTTGTATGGATTGCGTACATGAAATACAAGATACTCTCCATTGGGCGATATCTTGACATCTATGATCTGTTCCCAATCCCCCTCATTAATGAGCACGGTCTTTGTGCTATCAACGACCACAAAGAATGATGGATTGGAGCCCTGTTGATCCAGGGTTGTGCCGTACATCAACGCATTGTGGACACCCGAGAGTTCATAAGGAACATACCTTGACTCTGTTGCGGTTTCTTCCCATATCAGGTTCTTGTCTGCATCATAGAAAGATACCTTCGAGCTCGATATTTCGACGCTGCCCTCCCGAACCTCTTCGTGGATCGAGAAAAACCGGTTATCATCGGAAACCTTTCCCCGTCTGACGGTTCTTGCTTCAAGGCTGTCGATCCCGGTCGAGTCGTCAAGGATCATTATGTCAACAATGTCACCATCATCGACGAACCGAAGTGTATCGCCGTTCTGAAAGACAAGAGTTCCTAACATAAGAAGAGTTATCATGAAGGATTATACACGCCGTCCTTTTTTGTGTCAATGAGGTGATTTTTATTTAGAATGCAAATTTTGTGCCGTAATTTTTCATTCACTTTCCATTTTTTTCTTGACTTTCACATTTTTTTGGTTACACTTAA
>CP070795.1:1040029-1052269 GCA_020343455.1 Caldifarciminota bacterium | reverse complement strand
TAGAATGCATCACCGATATCACCCTCTCTGAAGACAACTTCGTCCTTCTTCGCCTTCCTCTCTTTGGAGATCGACAGCAATCTCTCCATCTCAGCGGGTGTCAACTCACGGAAAAGATATACCTGACTTAGTACATCCTTCTCTTTCACCTTGCCTCCGAGGCGAGCCTGCATCTCTCCCCTCTCTTAATCGGGACCGGTTCGCGGCTTGCGTAGATCAACCCGATGGAAGCCTGACTGAAAACACTGACCACCTGTATCTTCCCGATGGTTAACTCCGGCATCTTCAGCCCATCGACAACTCTTACCTGGTACACATCAAATACATCACCGACCGCGATGCCTGCGTCCTCACCCTGATCAAGAAAAGCAAACACATGGGGAGGTATCATCTTTTCCGTAGCCTTGACCTCGACGACGTAACCTTCAACTTGCTTATCGGTCGGTATCAATTCGACTTTCTCGGGGGCAAGTACCGGTTCATATGGTGTCACAAAATCGCCCTTCTTGATCACATCGTATGAAGCAGTTACCTTACAGCGCGAACCTTCCTCGCCAATGGCTGCGATGACTGCTTTACCCAACACGATGATCTCCTGACCCAACCTCGTGCCCGTACGTGGATGCGTGATGATCTTTCCCGGACGGTAAATGGTCAATTCGTCATCAATTTCTACGTCCTGAGCACGATCGATGTATATTGTCATATACGCAGCGATCATCTTCCCTTCAGGAGGTTCGGTACCTAAGATCTTACCCCAATATGGGATATCCGTATCGACTATGAATCCCGCGCGATGGATCAATTCTTCGCTAAAAACTCTCTCCTCCGGCTTGACGACAGAAAAAACCTCCGCCGTTGGCTCGACCTCCGGTATCATAGTGATCTCTTCTTCTGGTACATAAACCGGCATCTCCTCGGTCACTTCCGAAATAGCTTCCTCGGGTGAAGGAGGTATGACAAACATCTGTTCCGGATAGATCCAGTGCGGGTCGTTGATCTTCGTCAGATTCGCCCGCCAGATATAAGGCCAGAGAAACGGATTCTGATAGTAGAAACCGGCGATATCCCACAACGTGTCTCCGTCCTTAACCGTGTGGGTCGCCTCCTGTGCAAACACAGAGACAAATACAAGCAGTATCAACAATTTTTTCATGCATTCCTCCTTATCTTGAAAAAGTCTTCGAACGAAGCAAACTCTTCAACATGAAAGCCAATCAGACCGCATATCTGCAGACTTTCTTTCGGGTTGCCGGGAAATACCGCAACCGGACTAATTATCTCCATTGCCCCACCGATGCAACAGAGTTCTGATCTTCACGATCTCACCCTCTACCTTGAATAACCTCGCCACCCGCGGTCCAATACCAGAGGTTATTTCATAGACGATCGTGCTGGCCTTCGCGGCACACTCTTCTGCTGTGATTTCACAATCGCCGTCCTGCCCAAATATGGTCACAATATCGCCGATCTGTACTGTCGGCACGTCGGTCACGTCGACCATGATCAGATCCATGCACACCGTCCCAACGATCGGCACTCTCCTCGAACGAATGAGCACCTCCCCTTTATTGGACAGGAGACGCGGATATCCATCGCCATAGCCTATGCTGACCGTGGCGATCGTGCTTCGTCTCGCAGTCTGAAAAGTATGTCCGTAACTTATCGGCGTGCTGGTTTCCACGGTTCTGACGTTAACCACCCTGGACTTGAGCGCCATTACCGGTTTGAAATCACCCTCGTAGGTAACATCAGGCGATGACCTCAGACCGTACAACGCAATCCCGGGACGCACAAGATTGTAGTGCGAACCCGGCCACTTGAATATGCCCGACGAGTTTGCCAGATGGATCGCTCCTGTATCGATTCCTGCCGCTCCAAGTCTTTTAATTAGATCATTGAAAGCGGCTATCTGCTTTTTCGTGAACGCGCCGTTGACGTCAGCCATTGGAAAATGCGAGAAGATTCCGTCGATCTTGATGCGCGGCGAAGAGGCTATAACACCCAGCGCTCTGTCGGCTTCATCGAACGGAAATCCGGTCCTCGTCATACCAGTATCCACCTCGATATGTACGGAGCAAGGCCTGCCGCGCCTCTTCAGCTTTTCATCAAGCGCTTCGAAAAAACGGAGTTCTGATATGGTCGGGACTATATCGTGGTCTAAAACGGCGTCTATCTGGTCATAGAGAATCGGACTTAAAATGAGTATCTTTGATTTGACGCCTGCCTGTCTGAGCTCGATCCCCTCTTCGATACCCGCAACTCCGAACATGTATATGCCTTCATTTTGGAGAGTGTAAGCGACCTCGATCGCGCCGTGGCCGTAGGCATCGGCCTTGATTGCGGCCATTATTCTAGCGTTACCCGCAGATTTCCTCACGATTCTGTAGTTATTTATCAAGCGATCGAGCGAAATCTCAGCCCAGACGCGGCCACCGGATGCGTTCATTAACATAAATATATATATATATCTAAAAAAATCAAGAGGAAAATCAAAAAACAAACCGTACAAAAACGAGAGAGTGAGTCTGCAGTTACCTTCTACGCAATCTATCGAGGAAAGAAAGAAAATGAAACGGTTGGTTACATCTTAACGATCGCTTCGCGCTCAGGTCCAACAGAGACATAACTGACCCTGAGCCCGGTATGTTCCTCCAATGTCTTTATGTAATTAATGGCCTCAGCAGGGAAATCATCAATCGACCGTACCTGAGAGATATCCTCTGCGAACCCCGGTACTTCAATATACTTCGGCACCAATATATTGGCTGCGAAAGGATCGAATTCATCGCCCGATTCGTAGCCCACGGCTATTTTGATCTTATCGACACCGGATAAAACGTCCAATTTCGTTATGATCATCTCCTTTGCACCGTTTATGCGTGCCGTATATCTGATGAGGGCGGCGTCGAAGGACCCACAACGCCTTGGCCTGCCAGTCGTCGAGCCGAATTCTGCGCCAGACTCCCTGAGCCGGTCACCGAACGACCCTGTGTCCTCGGTCGGGAAAGGACCCAGCCCAACCCTCGTTGTGTAGGCCTTTGCCACGCCGAGCACGCGCTCAACTGAGCAAGGCGGTATACCCAAACCAATGCCTACACTGCTCGTAATGGTGTGCGACGAGGTCACATAGGGATATGTCCCGTAATCGATGTCGAGCATTGCGCCCTGAGCGCCTTCGAACAGAACATTCTTGCCCTTGGCCATCGCATCGTACAGTATGAGCGTGTCGTCCGCGACCATCGGCTTCATTTTCTCAGCATATTCCATGTAAAGATCGAATATCTCGTTGTCCGAAAGGGGTTCTGCGTTGTACACATCCATCAGTATGTGATTCTTCCGTGAGATATTCAGGCGCAGCCTTGTCTCAAATGTTTCCGTATCATAGAGATCACCGACGCGTATTCCGATCCGACCGTACTTGTCTTCATAGGCTATTCCTATACCCTTCTTTGTCGTACCGATCGACTGCTTTGTGCCCTCCCGGTATTCATCGATGAGAATATGGTAAGGCATGATGAGATTGCAGAACTTCGATATTCTGATGCGCGATTCGATCGCTGCATCATAGCGCTTCAGACCACCTATCTCGTCAAAGAAGATCTTCGGATCGAGCACACAACCTCCGCCGATGACGCCGGTCACATTCTTATTGAGAGTCCCGCAGGGTATCTGATGGAAGATCACCTTCTCACCTCCGCAGCGGACCGTATGTCCCGCATTTGACCCACCCTGGTACCTGGCATTCACATCAAAATCTCTCGCGAGAAAATCGACGATCTTGCCCTTTCCTTCATCACCCCACTGTAAACCTACAATTGCCAGATTCATAATCGATTAATTTTACAAAATAATGCCCGAAAGTCAATAACAGGTCCGTTTGGCCCCTGCCAATGTTTGTGAGTGAATATGAGCCGCAAAACTCAATTTCATTCTTCAGGTCCAATTGCTGGCTATCGACAAAAAGAGGATGTTGGATGAAATTGGGGTGCGGCCGGCTCATCCTGAACCACGACACCTAGTTCAACCACCCTGCATCACCCGTAAGGGTGGCGCGTATTGGGTGGCGACCGCTGGTTTTATGCGAGACATGTATTGCGCTTCGCGCTCGATACTTCTTCGGGATCTCTCGGGTGAATATGAGCCGCAAAACCCAATTTTATTCTTCAGGTCCAATTGCCAGGTTATTCACCAAAACAAATAGAGAACCCCATAGGCGAACCCTTGACACACAATATTCGTGCGAATATCATAGATTCTAACGCGTTTCCAGAGAAGCGCGCTGCGATTGGAGGTAGCAGTGCAAGAACTCACCAAGAAGATCGTTAATTTGGCAGAAAGAATCGAGAAGAATAATGTCTGGCGTCAGAGAGATTGCATCAACCTCATTCCTTCGGAAACGACACCAAGCGTCCTCGTGAAAATATGTGAGATTTCCGATCCTTCGGGAAGGTATGCCGAACACCGTACGATGAAAGGCAAAGAGGTCTATTTTTATCAGGGGATAGATTTCATCAGGGAAGTCGAAGAAGAATTACGTAACCAAATGGCCGAATATTTCGGATGTCCACGCGTCGAACTCAGGCCGGTTAGTGGTCAGATGGCCAACGAGGTCATATTCAAAGCGATGGTCAAATTCATTAACCGCAACCGCAAAGAAGGACAGCCATTTCGCAAAATGAGACTAGTGATGAACAACGAATTGACGAAAGGAGGTCACCTCAGTTCACAGCCAATGGGTGCACTCTTCAATTATGTAGAAGAAGATCCGAATACTGGAAAGGAAAATGTCATCAATTTCCCGGTCCGCGGGGACTGTCTTTACAAAACAGACACCAACAGACTGGCCGAGCAATTGGAGAACCACAAACCTGAACTAATCGTCTTCGGTAAGAGCATGTTCCTCCATAGGGAACCAGTAGCATTCGTACACGACATCGTCAAGGACTGGGAACCGCGGCCTGTCATCATGTATGACATGGCGCACGTGCTCGGTCTCTACGGCGTATTGCAGGAGCCTTTTAAGGAAGGGGCAGACGTCGTTACGGGCAGCACACATAAGACATTCTTCGGACCCCAGCGGGGCATAATTGCATCGACGATATCCAAAGAAAGTCCGATTTCACGTTTATGGATCGATATCAAGGGCCGCGCATTCCCAGGATCTACGAGCAACCACCATCTCGGCACTCTACTCGCCCTCTTGATGGCCACCTATGAAATGAATGCTTTCAAAGAAGATTACCAGACGCAGATCCGCAAGAACGCCCGCGCATTTGCTGCTGCACTCAGGGATGCAGGGATCGATGTTGAGGGTGATGAAAAAGAGGGTTTCACGGAAACACATCAGGTTGTCATCCGGGTGAAAAAGCACGGCAGCGGGAACGAACTTTCCCATCGATTGGAACAGAACAACATCGTCACAAACTATCAGGCACTGCCCGATGACGAGAGTTTTCTCGAGGCCAGCGGCATCAGAATGGGTGTTCAGGAAATGACACGGTATGGTATGAAGGAAGACGACTTCAGATCTCTTGCCGGATACATCGCCGATGTGATCATACGGAATGTAGACGTTAAAGATAAAATCGCAACATTTCGCAGAGGATTCATTCAGATGCAGTACTGTCTGCCGGCAGAAGAAGCTGCGCCGCTTGTAGCGCGTATTTTCACAAGCATCTTTCCGGATGAAGAATTCTTCGATAGTTTGCTGGAAAATCTCCATCATTCAGCATAGCGGTGATAGATCTCTGGACGGAGGAGAAAACGCAATTCTGAATCTAACATAACAGTGCACAGAGAATGACGCCGGATCTGGACGACCGCATGGCACCGCGTTTGACAATGAAATCGGATGAAGATCTACATACAGATGCAGAGACTCTTTTTCTCAGCGGTATCGAAGCAGCAGATGCGGTTAATGTCACTGGACAACGTGCTACACTCGACGGTGAATCGCTGACCATACGGGACGTGCTGGGGCAGAAGGAGGTATACGACCTCCCCAAATACAACCGCATCTTTGTCGTGGGCTTTGGCAAAGCGGTCCTTCCTATGGCCGAGTCTATATCCGAAATACTAGAGGACAGAATAGACAGCGGAGTCATCATCACGCCCTACGGAACGGCTGCGAATCTCCAGAGAATGGAAGTCATTGAAGCAAGCCATCCTCTGCCCGATGACAGTGCACTTCATGGCGCAAGGCGGATCATGCACCTGCTGACTGCTTCGGACGACAATGACCTCGTTATCGTGTTGATATCGGGCGGCGGGTCCGCGCTCTTCACCATGCCGTCTCCCGGAATATTGCTCAACGACATCAAGACACTCACCACGCAACTGCTGAAGTGCGGGGCATCTATACACGAAGTCAATGTAGTACGCAAACATCTATCACAGGTCAAAGGCGGATTCCTGGCAAGGATCTCATACCCCTCTAGCGTAGTATCGTTGATAATCTCGGATGTAACCGATGATCGCCTCGAAGCGATCGCCTCCGGTCCCACGGCACCAGATCCCTCGACCTATATGGACGCTCACAATATTCTCAAGAAATATCGCCTCCTACGTGGCACGGCCCCGGCAATACTCAGCCATATCGAAGCAGGATGCCGCGGTACGATCCCGGACACTCCAAAGAACGGCGACGCGGTCTTCTCCAAGATCAAGAATATGATAATTGCAAACAACATGACTGCACTTCGCGCAATTGCCAGGAACGCCCGGGACATTGGTTATTTACCCTTTATCCTTTCTTCGCGAATGGACGGAGACACGAGGCGCACAGCGAAACTCTTCGCATCAATGCTCAAAGATTTGATCGGACCTCCGCGATGCCTGCCTCGACACGCCTGTATTATCTCGGGCGGCGAAATGACCGCGCGCGTCTCCGGACGGGGTAAAGGAGGACGCAATCAGGATTTTTGTCTTGCCCTCGTTCCTCTGATCGACGGGCTCGATCGAGTCGCCATCCTCAGCGCCGGCACCGATGGCGTCGATGGCAACACAGATGCTGCCGGAGCTTTCATCAACCACGGGACAAATGCTCTTGCCAAGAAGAAAAGGCTCGATCTTTCTGCGGCGCTCAATGATTACGATTCCAACTCCCTGCTCAAACAAACCGAGAGCCTCGTTGTCACCGGTCGTACGAGAACGAATGTAATGGACATACAGATCGTATTGGCGGATTAATACACTGCCGCGGCATGAATAGAAATAACACGAGACCCAGGGCATTGCTCGTCAATCCCTGGATCTATGATTTCAAGGCTTTCGACTTCTGGAACAAACCAGTCGGGCTGCTCATCCTCTCAAATCTGCTGAGAAAGTTCGGATTCGAAGTAGATCTCATTGACTGCATGGACCGCCAGAGTCCGCACTATACCACCAATACAAGAACGGATATGTGGGGACGCGGTAAGTATCACTCCGAAGAAGTCGACAAACCGGAGATCTTCAAGGTTGTTCCCCGATTGTATAAGCGGTACGGCATACCACGTGACATATTTTCCCGTGCCGTTCGAGATCTCAAAATACCGGATTTCATTTTCATTACTTCATCGATGACATACTGGTACCAGGGCGTATTCGAGGCGATAAGAATAGTGCGCCAGACATTCACGCATGCGCACATCGTGCTCGGCGGCATCTATGCCACGCTCTGCGAAAGACACGCACGTAGATATTCAGGAGCCGATACGATAATTGCAGGTGCGGTCGAAGAACACATTCCTGAATTGACCGCGTCCCTTGGACTGTTGCCGGGACCCCGTACTATGCCATATGCATATGCATCCGATTATTCACTATATGAAAAACTGCGATATGGTGTTATTCTTACGTCGCGCGGTTGCCCTCTTAACTGCACCTACTGCGCAACAAAAGTTCTATGCGGCGGATTTAGCACTGCTTCGATTGATACTGTCATCTCTCAGATGGATGCCATCCAAGAAAAGACCAATAACATCGCTTTCTTCGACGATGCTCTGCTATACAATGAATCATTCCCCGAAATGCTGAGAACAATTATAGACATGAAATACCATCTCAACCTCCACGCATCGAACGGTCTGCATTGCAGGTACGTGACGGACGAAATAGCCCGGCTCATGTTTGAGGCGAACTTCAAAACGATCTATCTCAGCCTGGAAACGACCAATCCTGTCATTCAGGAGCAGACCGGTGGCAAGGTGAACACCGCCGAATTCAGAAAAGCCGTCAAAATCCTCACCAATGCTGGTTTCACCCCGGACCAAATACACACCTACATACTCTATGGCATGCCCGGACAGGGATATGATGAGATAATCGATTCGATAAAGCTGTGCAGCGACCTCAGGGTAAACTCCCACCTATGCGAGTTCTCACCGATCCCGCATACCGTTGAATATCAAAAGACCGGTTTCGACGAGGACACAGACCCTTTATACCATAACAACCTTTTCTATACATGGTACTCTCCTGAACCGAAAACCGATCTGTACAAAAGAATCAAGGACCATCTTTCTCAGGCGCACCATTAATCTGTAATATTATTGATTTATGGAGAAAGACGGGCGATCAGATTAGGTTCTTGGCTATCCTGATCCCCTGTTTCAGTATGTACTCCCGCATTTTCTCGTCCGTATGATACCCGGAAGTCTTCGTTGTCGTCTGCCGGAGCACAATAACATCAACTTCCTTTGTCTTCTTCTGCTCCACTGTCAGCTTGTCCAGGTCCGACTTCAGTCCTTTGAATTTCGTGAATAGACCGAATTCAGGACGGGCGATGATAACAACATAGAAATACGGAAAGCTGCGGGCTTTGACCTTGTTGATCGAAATTTGCCCCTGCAATCCAATGAATGCGTCGGGTGCGTCCCTGAATTTGATCAGAACTCTCGCATCGTTGGGAAAAGTGCCCTGTGCTGCACTGCCCATCTCGAGAAAGGGCATCGCCTGCAGACCTGGATCACCTTCTATCATATCTGAATCGAGTATATTCATCGTTATTTCTGCTTTGATGTCGAGGGAGTTGGGCATCCAGGCACTCTTTCGGCCGCTCAAGATCAATCCTCCAAAAAGCACAAACGCATTCAACATCGTTGCTATGAGAGGAAAGGGCAGCGAAATTTCCTCGAAAATCGGGAAGAGGAAGCCCCCGAAAAAGACGACCGCGATCACCAATCCGATAAAGCAACCGATATTCTGTTTACGGAATTTCTTTATTCTTTCACAGTGCTCCAATACCTGCCTCATCTTCTGCGGGGTCACGTCTCGCCACTGCAGTTTGGCGGCGGCCACCCTCTTGACCGAAATGCCTCTTATTAGATTCAGCAATACGCACAGAAGGATGAAGGGCATGCCCGCAAGAATATTGTGCGTGCTGAGCTGGAGCAGAAATCCGGAAACGATAAGCACTACCGATACGGCGCTTCGCACCCTGGGTTCGATCTTATCGAGCACTAAATAGGCACTAAAATCATCCATCTATTTCCCCTTTGCCGCAGGCTTGCCAATACAATGGACAGGCACCTTTACATGCAGCGAAATTATCGCATCGCCGACACTCGGAAGGTGCATAATCTGCGCTCTTGTAGAAATCCAGTGCATGTGATTGCCAGACATCATGAAAATCGCGCTCCAGTAGAGACCCGACCGGTTCCCGCCACGAAGAACAAGGAATGACGTTACCAGCCGGATCGACACTCAGCAATCCGGTGATAGCGGCACAGGCCTTATTTCCCAGACCATGTGCGATCGGATTGAATTTGCATAACGGAACGGGTGAATACCATAGAAATTTCATGTTTTGCTGCGCGGCAAAACGTTTCACGTCGACGATATGGTCACCGACTTCAGAATAAGAAGTCCAGATATTCTTTCTCCTCAGTGCTCTGCCGCAAGGTATCAGTAGATTCATCGACATCTGGCTCAGCCCGAGTCTTTTAGCAAGCAATACTATTCCGTTCGCATACGCGATGTTATGCTTTGATAATGTAGTATTGGTATGGACAGCAATGCCGGCATCCTTCAACAAATCTATCCCACGGATCGCTGCGTCAAAGGCTCCCTCTTGTCCGGTGATCATATCGTGAATGTCTGCATTTGGACCTTCGATACTCACCTGGACGCTCGATAAGCCGGCTTTCCTCAAAGATTTGACACAAGCATCGTCGAGCAGCGTACCGTTCGTGATGAGATTCGTCCACAGACCGATCTCTGCAGCATGCGAAACCAACTCTACGATATCGTCCCGCAGCAAAGGCTCCCCACCAGTAAAGCTCACCGATGGGATTCTGGCCTGATTATGAATCTTGAACAGTATTTTCTTCACATCACTGGTATTCAATTCTCTATCAAGAGATTCACCCACATAACAGAACTCGCAATTAAGATTGCAGCGATAAGTCACAGCGACCTCTGCTAGCACCGGGTACTTGTTGACATCACCGCTGAACTCATAGTAGTCTACTGCGTGCCTCGTTTCATTTTCCCGAAGGCATCCGCTGATGATTGCTCTCAGATCACAGAAGAAATAATGGATATCCCGTCGCCTTGCAGTATCCGCACCCAGAAGATGCAAGAGTTCATTGATGCCACGTCCACTCAGCAGATAAGTCATTATCCTTAAAGCCGAATCATTGAGCCTGTATACCTGATTGGGAATGAGGATCAACAACCGATCAACCTCGCGCACGTACACATAAGGTTTAATCTTCTGGACAAAATCATCCACCCAGCACAGATCATACTCTTCCATAGATACGCAAGGAAACCCATCAGTGCCGTAATCCTCCCTTTCCCATTCAACCGTCTTTCCTTTCAGAAATTTAGGCATTTTGAAATTTAGGAATTTATGAGCTTGCACTCTCACTAGTGTGCTCCTCCACTCACACAGGCTGAATGACAAGCCGAGTGGCATGCCGAGTGGCAGGCGGAATGACACGCCGAATGGCAGGCGGAATGGCAGGCGTCATGGCACGCGGTGTGAACGTAGCATGCACTGTGGCAGGCATCAGACCGCACGAATGCCGAATAATTCTTCATCGGTTCGCCATATACAATGAATGCCCTCTCGGTCTGGTCATAGTATCTACGCCTCCCAAAATCGCGTCCCATGAGGTAGTCATAGTAATCTTTCTTGTCGTATTCGGAATCGATCGCTTTATCAGGCGACGGTGCGCCGATCTTTTCGGTATAGTACGCTTTCGTCGCCTCCAGATCGCAATCCCATGCCTTCGCCGAAAGATTCTCGACCACCTGCGTAACGAGCGACTTTAATGCTGCCTCGTCCATCGAGCCATCCGGCCTAATTGCATCACAGAAAGCGCTTTCGTAGTAGCGGAGGCCAGGTGGTCTCTGCAGCATCTTGATCCTCAAGGGTGCTTGCGACGTGATCTCGATCATTCCATTCTCAGAAAGATTGGTCGCCAGTATCGTCAAGATCTTGTTGACCGGATAGTCAAGGAGCAGGGCTGCTTCGATCAAATCCAGTTTGGCAACCTTGCCTGATCTCCGAAAGGTGGCAACTTCTATCTTCGGCGGTACCCAATCATTCCTCAGCCACTGGAGTCCTGCAACATCGCTATACGCACCTTTTATGCTGCGCGCCTTGCGGTTGGAGTAGAAAAGATAGGGGATGACATATACCACCATATACAACAACTCATACGGAAACGAAAATCCCTTTCCTTCTTCAGGGGCTATCCGAATCGTGCCGAACCGGTCCGTCCGGAAATATCCCGCCGGCACATACTGTTGGATCAACATCTTCTCGCGGGTCGCCAGGTCATTCCGGTGAAGGCGTACCGCAAAGTAATATTCACCCGAGTAATCCTGACCAAAGTAGGAAATCAAAAACCTTTCGTTCATGAACCTTTCTGTCCTGAATCCATAATCATCCGGATCCACGATCTCTCCGGGTACCTGTATCGGATAGTAGACCTGCACGGTGTAGTGCTCGAGCGGCTCATCCCATTGAGGCGGCGACCAGTGTAGCACGACTAAGTCGCCATACTCACTCGAAGTCGTTTCCAGATTTCTGCTTCTCGCAAGGTCTCCGCCGTAATGCAAAACGTATGTAATCTCACCAGGACCAAATGCTTGCCCCCTTGCCAGGAGGACATCATATTTCTCGCCGAGGTCCTTTATCTCTAATGAATATCGCCGGCCATACGTATCGGCCGCATATGATTCTTCGAATTTGAAATATGGTTCGACCGAAATACCCTGGAGGTAGAAACCATGCATAGAACCTGA
>CP070795.1:1028623-1039929 GCA_020343455.1 Caldifarciminota bacterium | reverse complement strand
TGGTGGGATGTGTTGAGTGAGAACCGCCAGCTGGTGGCCAGTGGTGTCTACATCTTCCATATTACGTCTGATGTCGGCGAACAGGTCGGTAAGTTTGTGATTGTCCGATAAGGAGGATATGATGAGAATGACGAAATACATTGCCTTATTGCTCATGATATGCATGATACCCCTTCATGCCGACTTCGCAAAACTGGGCACTTCAGGCGCGCAATTCTTGAAGATCAGCGTTGGTCGGGGTGCGGCCATGGGCGAAGCATTCGTCGCGATTTCGGATGACGCTTCGGCAACATTCTGGAATCCCTCGGGACTTGCGAGCGTAACGAACCGGGAAATCAGCTTCTATCACAATGAGTGGATCGCGGACATCCGACACGATTACCTGACCGCCGTTTTTCCGCTGGGCGGTTTTGGCACAATGGGTGTCAGTATTACCGCGTTGACCATGGGCGAAATGGAAATCACGGATATTGACGATCCCAATACGTCTATCCGTGAGGATACCGGTACTGGAACATTCTTCAATGCCGCTGATTATGCAGTGGGATTCTCGTTTGGACGTATGTTCACCGACCGTCTCGCTGCCGGTATAACGTTGAAGGCCGTGCAAGAGCAGATCTGGCACATGTCGGCAACGGGCGTGGCACTGGACTTCGGAATTCACTATAATACCGGAGTCAGTGGGTTACGTCTTGCCGCGGCAATGAACAACTTCGGAACCGATATCGCCTTTTCCGGTCGAGACCTCGAGTTCGCTGACGAACCATTCCCGAACTCGCCGGTCTTTTATGAGTTGGTTCCAGCCGCCTATCGGGCAACACCGTTTCCGTTGCCGCTCATGTTCAGATTCGGAGTCGCGTTTGATCCGGTTTCGAATGAGAACAACCGTTTGACGGTTGCACTCGATCTCAATCATCCGAATGATAACTATGAGACGGTCAATTTGGGTTTAGAGTACGGCTATCTTAACACCCTCTTTCTCCGCGTCGGATACAAGATGTACACAAACATGGAGTATATGAGGGCGATGACCGGCGGCGAACCCGTGTTGGACACCGTGGAGAACGTCATGACCTATCCTGACTGGGGAGATGATTTCGTGCAGTTGCTCAACAACTTCTCGGCAGGCGTGGGCTTCCATCTCAAGACGGGTGTGACGCAATTCAAGATCGATTATGCCTATATGAATAAGGGCATTCTCAGCCATACGCATCGCATCGGTCTATCCATAGTGTTCTAATTTATGCCGGGTGTGGTGCAGGTTTTAGCCTGCACCACACCTTGTCTTTGTAGTACGTTTACTACAGCGGTGGATGGAAGTCGGTTGAGAATCCACTGCCATTACGAAAGGGGGTGATAAAGGGTACGCTTGTTTCGGAAAGCATATATGACCAAGAAAGGTAAGAAGGAGGAAACAGGATGAAGAAGACATTGATTCTACTGTGTCTGATGGCGGTCGGCCTTTTTGCATACAGGCCGTTCGTAGATATGCCGCCAGATTATCAAGGCAACACAGGTTATTCAGTACCATATACAGGAAACAGAGCGTCGCCTGGGGTCGAGGTCGGAATAACGGACTATGACTTCCAGAACAACGGTTCGCTGGGCCGCTATATATGGCTGACGGGCGCTGGCGGCATGCATTTCTACTGGACGTACTCGTTCGGTGCCACTTCGGCCAACCGTCGTGCCTATTATAACTATTACTTCCCGCCCAGTTATTGGCTCGGAGCCATGCCGATGGATACTGCCCAATCACGTATGGGAGCAATGGAGACTATGTCTGACGGCCGTGCTTTGGGTGGTGCGCACGCAAGTGTAACAGGTGGTTATGCTTCTCGTGTGTATCTCGATGCCGCAGAGGGTGCGGGAACGTTCACAACCAAGGACCTTCCTGATCCTGGATCGACAACGACACCGATTTGGCCAAAGCAGTGTGTTGATCAGAACGATGATATCTATGCTGTGGCAACTGTGAACGGTGGGACGCACGCTTTCTGGACAAAGTCGACGGATGAGGGGGATACCTGGTTCCCGTGGGATTCTGTCATCAATACGGCCAATGCTGGCCCCATTCCGCTCAGGTTGGCAGACTACTATCTACAGGCCGGGCGCGAATCATGGGCATCTTCCCATGAGAGCAACTGGACGATGTTGGCCAACTCTTCAGGTGATCTGTTGTCAAAGGTCTGCTGGGAAACCGATGGTCAAAACTGGTATTTCGATACGATCTGGACTTGGACACCCACAGATTCGGTCTTCCCTTGGTTCTGGACGAGCGTCGTCTATGACAACAACTACTATGCGCACGTCGTCTTCGACGTACAGGACACCGCTTCAAGTGGTGGCGGCGCGCAGCAGAGTGGTTGGGCGTCTCAGATCTGGCACTGGAATCAAGACACCGACGTGATCTCGCCCGTTGACGGCGGAATGGGTTGGTACTTCACGAATCCGGGGCCGGGCTACAACCACGGAACGGTCAGTGAACCTCAGCTCTGCATTGACCGTGCAACCGGAACTCTGTATTGCACCTGGACGTATGCCGATTCGGCGGACGTTGCGGCCAACGGGTACATCAATGAGGATATTTGGGGCGCCCGGTCGACCGACAACGGTGCAACATGGATCGATCAGCACAACATCACAAATTCACCGACACCAGGCGCAGCGACGGGTTTCTGTGATGCTGACCGATGGCAGACCCTGGCCGAGGAAACGGTTGGTAGTGACATCCTCTTATTCTACATGAATGATAAGGAAGCGGGCGCGGCCGCTTTTGGTGACGCAACTGCCTATACGGATAATCCGATGCTCTTCTATCAATATACCTGGCCCGGTGTTGAGGAGAATAACACGCAAGCGCCGAGAAGGCTCAGTCTCACTGCAGCGCCCAATCCGTTCGTGCGCAATACGGTACTGTCTTATGCATTGCCCACGGCCGGTAACGTGTCGATCAAGCTCTACAGTGTCGATGGCCGATTGGTGCAGACCGTGCAGGATGGCCGACAGGATGCAGGCGTCTATACTGCAAATGTCGATGCCAGGCAGCTGGCAAATGGTACTTATTTTGTCGTACTTGAGACGGCTAATGAGAAAGTCACGAGATCGCTAGTCGTTGTCCGGTAACCGGCAAAATAGATGTAAAGAAAAGGCGGGCTTACCACCCGCCTTTTCTTTTTATACTGTATTATAATAACCGATTCATTGAAAGCGACTTGAGTCAGCTACTCGATGATCCCCAGCCAGGGTCCGAGTATGAACTGGAAACGTCCGATCAAGAGGCTGACCCTTGCCATTACTGTGTAGCCGAACGCAGCACCAAACCCGATCATTATGAAGATGATGCCGATACGCGATGTGACACCGAGTACGCCTTTGTGTTCACGGGAGAAATAGAAGTACGAGAGCGTGCATACGACCCCGACGAAGAGGATGATTGACCAGATAGTGCCGGTCGGTCCTGCGTTCCATGAATGGAAATTCTGCGGTGTTAGGATCGTTCCCTGGATCTGTCGTATTATGTCGGCCTGTACCGTTGCCGGGATCACCGCCCCCGTATAGTAACCGATCGTGATCGCGATCGGGATGCGCACAAGCCAGGAAAAACGGGGGATGAAGCGCATGACGTAGAGCATGCCTACACACAGGGGCAGAACGAAGAAGACACGGCCCTGCACGAACAGCGGATTGAAGAGATTGGGGATTAGCACGCGATGCACAGTGAAGGTCAGGAAGTAACCGTTCGCAACACCGACGAAAAGGTGTTCGGCAAACTTATAGAAGGGGTTATCTTTGTAGAGAAACGAGAAGATACACACCGTCAGCAAGCCGCCAATCCATATCCACGGGTCATGAGCGATATTCATGGTCGTTCCCTCCTTGATTTCAGAGATGAAAAACAGATTACGGAGATATCGTTATCAGGGAACAGTGCTGTGATCATTGTGCCCTCCTGTTCCTGCGACGGCGGATCAAGTAGCCGGCGTTTCCGATGACGATGAAGGCGATCATCGTGAGATGGGCTGCAGTGAGTGATCCGAGCGCTTCGCTCGCCTTGCGCCGGTCCTTGAGCAGGAGATTCGATTCGACCATCTCCTCGTATTCGGCAGCACCTTTCATTCCAACCATCAGCCCTGAGAATTGTCCGGTTTGATAGTACTGGTAGAACTCCGAGGCGCTCACCGCAGTGATACCGGCCGCGACGGCAACACCGAAACGGGTCTGTGAATAGGAAACCCACCAGAGCGGTGCCGTGGTTCCACTCAGCGAGACCAAGATGCCGACATCATTGAAGTTCTTGACCTTACGCATCATGGGGAGTGAATCGGTACGCAGTCCGTAGTAATCCTGGGTGTAGACGTTCGTTATGCTGATCCCCATGCCGAGCAGAGGCACGATGGGCGGGGGCTGCCAGCCGAGAAAGACGTAATCTCTCCCGTATATTATGCTGTCAGCGTATGATTCGGCACGGCTGTTGAATTCTTCGGTAACCTGGTCAAGCGCCTTCTTTGCCAGGCCAAGCTGCTGGACGTATAATGACAAAACGGCCACCTTGATCTTACGTTTGAATGCGTGACGCAACAGTGCTACACCCATCGGCTCGATCTCGGGAAGCGTTTGCGGATCGTAGTCAAAGTCGAGGATGACGATTTTGTCGTCGGGCGTGGCGTCGACCGCCTTGAATAATTTGGCAACCGGTGTCATGACCCGCACCTTCTGGGCCGACGGGATGACAAGCGGCAGCAATACTGCAATGGCGAGGACGAAGTATACGATGCGTCGGTCCAGCTTGGACAGTTTCTCGATAATATTCATTCCTTACCTCCGAGCCAGGAGCGTTCAATACCAAGGATTATCTTCAGCGAGGTTGCGATGCCGCCGAGTGCGATACCGAAGGTGATACCGCGCTTTGCTGCGACATTAGGTATATCCATGATCCACTGGGCGAATGACGGCAAATGGGTCGAGATTTTGTCAGCCAGAGGGAGGACGCCGATCATGATGACGAAAGCGGCGC
The DNA here is from genome assembly GCA_020343455.1 of Caldifarciminota bacterium. GTDB lineage: Bacteria > Hydrothermota > Tepidihabitantia > SM23-42 > SM23-42 > SM23-42. Next base: position 1,034,912 of record CP070795.1, on the reverse strand, counting down.
TGAGCAGGAGGCTTGATTCGAGAGAACGGGCACGAAACGCCCTGTAGGAAGCAGATGCCATGAAGAAGGCGAGCAGGGCGAACATCGTTGAGCCGAGCGGTACCATGATATTGAGATAGAGTGTTTGTATGTCGAAGTGGAAGCCTGCGATGGTCGTTGGAAGGAACATTTCACCCTCGATACCACCCAGCAATCCTATCACGCCGCTGACCGCGAATCCAACTATGAGCACATAGGAGTATTGCCAGTTCTCCCGCTTACGTTTTATCTTATCGTGGTGTACCCGCATCAGGCTCACGAGACCAAGGATGATGGCAAAGGCCGAGAGTATTCTTATGAAATCATTCCTTAGACCATTATCGAAGTTCTGGTATACTCCGTGCGGCACAAAATAAGGCATGATGCCCAGAATTCCTAATATGAAGACTAAGAGTAAAGGAAATCTCCTTTTCATTTTTTGCTCCTACTCAAAAAGACTTAATACGGGAAACCGCGTGAGGATGCCGATCAGCGAAGCGATTGTGAGGGCCGTAAAGATGACGACCTTACCGAGGTCTTCGCCCTTTATCGCACCGAGCAGCAATGGCTCTTTGGAGATATACGCAGAAGCCGCGTATAGCTCCTCGCCTATCAACGTGAAATCGCATGCAGTTACGAAGAAGGGGAGCTGTGTGACTTGATCCGTGCCGGCGATCTGAATCGCTCCAGTCGACGCGCCCGTTTCTGCCAGGATGAGCGATTCGGCCTTGAAATAACCGATGAAGAAGTTGGCGGCTGGTTTTTCCCTGAGCATTACGCCGTCGACGGCGGCGGCATAAGCGAACTGCGAATCGGTCACGAAATATACGTTGTCCTGATTGAAAAGATCGGGTCTGCCAATGGTCGTATACGATTCCTTGACGATCTCCCGTGCTACGGTATATACTACGGGATCGGACGTGGGTACGATTAGAGATGTTTCGAACTGGCCGGTTTTCTTGGCGATTTCGCCGAGGATATTGAAGGATGCAATGGTCGCGATATAATCGACCAGACCGATTCCCATACTATATAATATAGGTCGTCCCATTTCGGTCGCGCGGCCCACTGCCTCATCAACTGCATCGAGACCGCTGATCTTGCGAATATGGAGTACCTTGCCCTTCTTTGCCTGGTTGATGAAATAGAGAATCATTGAACAGAAGATTATCACGCCGATGAGCAAGTTTGCGGAGGTCGTGTCGAACCACTGGGATTTGCTGTGGACGGGTGGAGTTGGTTCTGAATACGCGGTTTGAGAGTTCTGGAGCGCAGCAACCTTGTATACATATTCCTTGCTGTCGTCGGTATCATCTTCATAGCTTGTGCGTCCGGAGCCGACAAATCCGACGAGTTCAAAATCTCCACCGCCTTCGCTGCGGTATATTTCGTAGCCTTCGATGGTTTCATCGTCTGGTGAAATGTGCCACCTGATCGTGACCGCACCCCCTCCGTCATTGGGCGTGTCGAAGGCATGGACATCAGTTGGCGGGGCGAGGGCGAATAAACCTGCCAAGAAAAAGAACGTCATTGAGCCTCCTTACTGGATCTTATTAGGGTTTGATTCAAGAAGCTAGAAATTGACAAACAGAGATGATCCATGTTGTTAGATATATACTATTATAGTGTTATGTGTATATGTGTAAAGACTTTTTATGGAAATGTGAGAGACGGCGGCGGGTCGCTGCAGCCTGTCGCTCAGAATGCACTGCTCTTGAAGTCTCTATCTAATCGACTATGCTCAGCCAAAGACTGAGCAGAATCCTTCCGTTTACATATACGGAACAATATCGAAGCCTTTGGTGAACAATGGTGCGGCGTACCGTGCCAGCCGGAGGCATGATACGCCGCTACGGTATTATGATCACTGTTGGATCAATCTATTCAATGATACCCAACCACGGCCCGAGAAGGAACTGAAGGCGTCCGATCAGGAGACTGATCCGGGCCATGACTGTGTAACCGAACGCAGCACCAAAACCGATCATGACGAAAATGATCCCGACTCGGGAAGCAATGCCGAGTGCACCCTTATGTTCTCGTGAGAAGAAGAAATAGGCCAGGGTGCACAAAACACCGATGAGCAGGATGATTGACCATAGGATACCCATAGAGCCGGCATTCCATGCTTGGAAATTCTGGGGTGTGAGAATAGTGCCTTGAGCTTGTTTGACAATGTAAGCCTGAATCGTGGCGGGTATGGATACACCTACATAGTAACCCATATAGAGACCAATGGGAATGCGCACGAGCCAGGATACTTTCGGAATGAAACGTGTGAAGTAGAGGGCGCCAGCGACCGCAGGAATGATGTAGTATATTTGCCCCTCTCGGAACAAGGGATTGAACAGAAATGGTACAAGCACATTATGCCAGTAGAAGGTAACTGCCCATCCGTTTGTTACACCCACAAACACGTGCTCAGCAAACCGGTAGAATGGATTGTCGCGGTACAAGAAAGAAAATATCGCCAGTGTCAGCAAGGCGCTTACCCATATCCAGAAATCACCAGAGATACTCATGCTTTCCTCCCTTTGGCGAAGAACCCGATGTTTCCAATTATGATAAAAGCGATGATGAGCAGATGGGCAAAAGTTAGCGAAAGGAGCGATTCGCTCGCCTTTCTTCGTACTTTGATATCGAGTGCTTGTTCAACCATTTCTTCGTATTCAGCAGCGCCGGTCATCCCAACCAGCATCCCAGCGAATTGACCGGTTTGCAGGTAGGGATAGAATTCGGAAGCAGACACCGCAGTGATCCCTGCACCGACGCTCAGTCCGAATCGACTCTGCGCATACGCCACCCACCACTTGGGTGGATCAGCACCACTGAGTGAGACGAGTAATCCGACATCATTATAATTCCTGATCTGCTGCATGAGTGGTAGGCTGTCAGTCGGATTCCCGTAGTAATCGACGTGGTATACACCTGTAATACTCTCTCCCATGCCTAGAATTGGAATGATCGGGGGTGGCACCCACCCAAGAAAAACATAATCACGACCATAGATGATGCTGTCAGTGTTGCTCGTGGCAACGCTGTTGAATTCTTCTAATACCCGGTCGAGTGCATTTTGTGCGAGGCCGAGTGGTTGGACATAAAGACTCAGAATCAATAACTTAATTCTGCGTTTGAATGCATGACGGAGGATCGCAAATCCCATCGGGTCGAGTTCGGGCGCGGTTTGTGGTGCATAATCGAAATCGACGATCAGTGCTTTCTCTTCCGGAATGGTGTCGACCGCATAGAATAGTTTTTCGACCGGAGGCATGACCCTGACGCGCTGAGGTGAAGGAAAGATGAGAGGGAGAGTTACCACGATGAGTAACAGTAGATAGATGATACGGCGATCGATGTTCAGTAATACGTCGATTATCTTCACTTTTCACCTCCTCCACCCAACCACGACCGTTCGATACCGAGGATTATCTTCATAGCCGTGGCCAAGGCGCCTAACGCAACGCCGATGAGTATACCTCTTTGGCCGGCAACATTGGGTACGTCCATGATCCATTGAGCAAAAGAAGGGAGATGCGGAGATATTTTGTTGCCGAGTGGCAGGACACCAAGCATAACGATAAACGCCGATGCGAGGAGCAGGGTCGCTTCGGTCGAGCGTGCACGGAATGCGCGGTATGCGGCGGATGCCATGAAGAAGGCTAACAGGGCGAACATGGTAGAAGCGCATGGCACAACGATATTCCAATACATGGTCCATATATCAAAAGAGAATGTGCCGATAGTGGTTGGTAGAATCCCGGTTCCTTCGATCCCACCGAATAGGCCGACAATCGAACTGATGATGAAAGATATGATGAGGGCCCATGAGTACTGCCAGTTTTCTCGTCGGCGTCTGATTTTATCGGTGTGTACCTTGAGAAGACTACCCAAACCAAGAACGAGCGCGAAGGCTAGCAGAATTCTCAGGAATTCATTGCGCAAGAATTCATCAGCATTCTGGATCACTGGGTGAGGAAGGAAGAATGGTAGGATACCGAAGATGCCAAAGACAAAAACAAGTATTAATGGTATAGTCCTTTTCATATAATCCTCCTATTCAAAGAGTTGTAGTACGGAAAGTGTTGTGAGGAGACCAAGGACGGAAAACACGATCAGGATTAAGGCGATTGCGAATTTGCCCCAGTCTTCACCTTTGATTGCGCCCAGTAAAAGCGGTTCTTTGGAAATATAAGCCGAGGCTGCGTAGAGTTCTTCACCGATCAGTGTGTAGTCGCAGGCAGTAACGAAGAATGGTAGTTGTGAGACCTGGTCAGTGCCGGCGATCTGAATGGCTCCGGTCGACGCTCCGGTTTCGGCCAGAATGAGTGATTCAGCCCTGAACCAGCCGATCAGAAAGTTGGTTGCTGGTCTTTCACGTACCATGACGCCATCGAGTGCGGCTGCATATGCAAATTGTAGGTCTGTTATATAGTAAACACTATCCGGGTCGAAGGCATCAGGTCTGCCAACCTCAGTATATGCCTCTTTCACGATCTCGCGGGCAACTGTATATACGATGGGATCAACATGGGGGTTGATCAACTGGGTATCGTATTGTGCACATTTCTTAGCGATCTCACCTAGTATATTGAGCGATGCGATCGTCGCGATATAGTCAATGTAGCCGATGCCCGGACAGTAAAGGATCGGTTTTCCCATCTCCGTTGCACGGCCCACAGCATCATCGATCGCCTGCAGGCCAGCGATCCTTCTTATATACATCTGTTTGCCTCTGCGCGCAGCATACGTGAAGTATAGGATGATTACACCGAGGATGAGAAATGCTACAAAGATATTCATTTTGGTTCGGTCGACCCATTGAGCCGTGCTCATAACGACCGGCGAGGCGTCCGAATAGATTATCACGGTATCGGCTAGGGCAGCGACCTTGTATCTGTATTCAATGCCATCCTGAGTGGCATCTTCGTATTGCGTCCGCCCTATGCCGATGAATCCTACCTTTTCATAGGTCATGTCGTCTTCGCTACGGTATATTGCATAGCCGTCGAGCATTGCATCATCGGTCGATACCTGCCACTCGATGATTATTGCACCCCCACCATCGTCAGGTGTGTCATAGGCACGTACATCGGTTGGGGGCATTATACCCACTAAAGCACATAAAATGAAGATCATGGTACCTCCTACGATATCGTCTCTAGGTTGGGGTTGGGACGCTTGACTTCACTTGCTGATTTGTCTTTTTCTCTTGCCAGCGAATCCCACACCAATGCCAACCTGTATGTATTTCGAGAGATTGTTTCATATTCGCCGATCATCTTGTTGCGCAGATCTTTCTCTACTCCGTAGATATCACGCACTTGGCTCAATGATACGATGGTTTCATTACTTTCGCCAAGCGTGTCGTCGAGATATTTTTGAAAGCCTTTGGGTTGGTGTCTGCGTGAATATCCTTCAGCAATAAGCCTCGGAACAGCGTTGGCTAAACCTCTCAATTGATCAGTTAAGTCGTATTTCTCTTCTCGGAGAAGCTTGGGGATGATCTGCTTGATAGCAATGATGGCTGCTTTGTCGGATCTCCGATATACTTCCCAATCACGGAAACTGGCGATCTTCTTTCTCATTTCTCGTCCAGCTTCCCAACCTCAACCATTTGACAGTGGGGGATCCGCTTATGGTCACAGATCATCAATGGTCTTCAGTGCATCGGCACGGTCGGTGATTACATTTTGGACAGCCATCGAGATATTTCGTCATCGCGTTTTCGGCGTCGATACTTAGTATAGAACCAACTGAAAGAAGCCAGGCGAGGCAATCCGCGAATTCCTCCTGGATCTTATCTCTGTCCCGTTTTCTGACCGCTCGCGATAATTCGCCGATCTCTTCAATGAGCCAGTTGAAGGTCTTGTCGACACCGCGTTTCGAATCTTTCTTGAGGTATATCTCTGCAATGAGTCTTTGGTAGTTACTCAGATCCATTCGAAAAGATGGCTATTGGGTTGTGTTTGGGCTGCGGGAGAAAGATGGTCGGAGGTTGGGGATCGAGATGCTGGATTAAAATGATGTATTCGATTTGTCATGAGTCTCTAGACAATTATATGTGCACCGATTGAAAAATCAAGGTTTAAAAGAAGAGAGAAGGGGCAGTGCCCCTTCTCTGTGCTATTGACCGTCACGGGTTACGTGACGTTGATTACTGCTGGGTACTCGCTAGTCGAACCTCAGTGTTGCGGAAAGTCTCCAGTTGGACAAATCGGTCAGATCATTGAATCCCATGAAATCAATCTGGAGGTTGTTATTGACGCGCCAG
>CP070795.1:1017233-1028523 GCA_020343455.1 Caldifarciminota bacterium | reverse complement strand
ATTCCATGAGGGAATGAGAATGAGGGGTCTTAGAATGAAAAAATAATCAAAGGGATTGGATCTCGGCACTGCGCTACTTGACTTTTGTTACCTTGCCGGCATGCAGACATCTTGTGCAGACGAGGACTCTCTTTGCCTCACCGTGCATCTTCACCTTGACTCTCTGCAAATTGATCCTGAACTTCCTTTTCGTCACATTATCCGCGTGACTTATCTTTGAGCCAACCTGTGCACCTCTCCCGCAAACCGCACATCTTCGGGCCATATGTCTCCTTTCTCCCTATTATATCGATAGTTATATCAAAGTCAACGGTCCGCTGCAGGAACTATGATTGACACTATATCCATATTTCGTATAATAGCCCATGTCGGTTAAAGAGAATATCGAAATCCTCCGACGACGGATCGACCGCTGTGCAGCCAGGGTCCAGCGAAATGCCGACGAAATTCAGATCGTCGCCGTTGCCAAAACCTTCCCGGCTGCGAGCATAGAAGAAGCGATCTCCTGCGGTATAGCGATCATCGGTGAGAACCGCGTCCAGGAAGCCATCGAGAAGTACCGGATCATCGGCGACAGAGTCACCTGGCACATGGTCGGCCACCTTCAGACGAACAAAGTGAAGGACGCTTTGAAGATCTTCTCGATGATCCAGAGCCTCGACTCCTTGCGCCTGGCTCAGGAGATCGAGAAACGAGCAAACACCAAGGTCGACTGCCTCATCGAAGTCAATACCTCTGGAGAAAGCACCAAATTTGGATTGTCTCCGAATGACGTTCTTGATTTCTACGGCAGTATATGTGCATTCCGGCACATCAATATTCAGGGGCTGATGACGATCGGCCCGGGCTGGGCCGTCGAGGACCCGGAGGCATCCCGCCTCTGTTTCCGCATCCTGCGCGGATTGCAGGAGGAACTTGCACAGGAATACGACCGCCCCTTCCCCATTCTTTCCATGGGCATGACCTCGGATTTCGAAGTTGCCATCGAAGAAGGTTCAGACATGATACGCATCGGCACCGCGCTTTTCGGACCGCGAACATAAAGTGGTATCGAATAAGACAATCCACACCGACGATCTAAAGAAATTGAACGAGTGGCGCAGCTATCAGTCGACGCTCTCCCTCATACTTTGCGCAGCAGTCAAACGACTATTTCCAAAAGGAAAGCTCCGGATCGAACACTCGATGAGCAAAGGCTTCTACTGCAAGCTCGGCCCGAAGATCAACGCCTCTGCGGTGAAGAAGATCGAGAGAAGAATGAAGAGACTCATCGACGAGGACCTGCCCATTCAACAAGCCTCTTTCCCGAGAGAAAAAGCGGCCTACCTTTTCAACAACCTGGATCAACCCGACAAAGTGAAACTCCTGACCAACATTCGTAAGAAGCATGTCACACTCTACTCACTGCTCGACGTATATGATATGTATATAATCCCGCCGTTCGATACTACGGCAAAAGTCCCCCTTTTCTACCTAAGGCATTTCGCCCCTGGTTTTGTCATGGTCTTTCCTACATGGCAGGACCTTTCGAAATTGCCGGAATTCGTGCCGCAACCACGGCTCAACCGGATATTCAATGAATACGTGGAATGGGCGCGCATCCTGGAGATCGACGACGTCGGACCACTGAACGCCGTGATCAAGAACGGCGGAGGACCCCAAATAATTAAGATCGTCGAAGCATTACACGAAAAGAAGATCGCCCAGATTGCCGACCGGATCGTCAAGGAAAGGAGCAAGGTCGTTCTCGTTGCCGGTCCCAGCAGCGCAGGCAAGACGACATTCACAAAGCGTCTTGCAATACAATTGATCGTCAACGGAACGAGACCGCTCGTCATATCGACCGACAACTACTTCCAACCCCACAGCAAGACGCCGAGAGATGAGTGCGGAAAGCTTGATTTTGAAACGATCGAGGCGGTCGACACCGCCCTTCTGAATGCCGATCTGCTTCAGATCATCAAAGGCCGCACCATCACTGTTCCTAAATTCAACTTTGTCACTGGAAGACGCATCAAGGGCCATGCGGTCAAGGGGAAAGACTTTGATGTCGTTCTTCTCGAGGGAATACACTGTTTGAATGATCAACTGACGCACAGGATACAGAGGGATATCAAGTTCAAAATCTACATCAGCGCACTGACCCAGCTTAATATCGATGATCATAACCGCATTTCAACGACTGACACGCGTCTGATAAGGAGGCTGGTACGCGACACCCATTTCCGCGGCTACCGTACCCGGGAAGTACTGAGGCTATGGGGCAGGGTCATCAGGGGCGAGGAAGGGAATATCTATCCGTACCAGGAAGAAGCCGACGAGATGTTCAACTCGGCGCTCGTTTACGAACCCGGCGTGCTCAAGAGATTCTGCGTGCCGCTCCTCAAACATATCGCGAAGCGCTCATCAGAATTCAAAGAAGCGAAGCGGCTCATCGACTTCCTCAATCTGTTCTATGATCTCTCTGGCCGCGATGTCCCCTCAAATTCGATCCTCCGTGAGTTCATCGGCGGGAGTTCATTCATCTATTAATTCTGGACTGACCAAAACCTGCTGATAGCTCCGGCATACCGTGCACAATCATTGTGCACTTAGCATCAAATCTGTACAACAGATTTCAAGAACTGCCGTAATTTAATGCATTTGTACTGGCACACGTATTGCTATCAGAAGTAGTCATATGGTCTTGAACAGACTTTTCTTAAGTTTCTTTTACGAATCTGCCGGCGACCTTATGGGCATTCTGCCAAGGCCGCCGGCAACAACTAAAGGTCATTAAGGAGGAACGATGATGCATTGTGTAACTAAATGGTTCATGCTGGCAATGCTGCTGATACTGCCAAATGCTGTGCATGCTGCAGAATATGGGGTTCTGCATCTCAAATCCGTGGGTGTGTCCCATGCCACGACCGAGACTGTGGCAACTCTCATAGCCATCGAACTCATCAATTTCGGCCACACCGTACTCAATCCCGACGCAATGGATGAAACAGCCGGCAAAGTACTCCAATGTTATCAGACCGAATGTGCGGCCGATGCCGGAGCAGTAGCTGAGGTTGACAGAGTCATCTACGGTTCACTTTCAACGCTTGGCGACAAGCATATTGTTCAGGTTTCCGTCGTCAATGTTGCGACGAGAGACGTTATCTGGGCAGGAAGCCTTGCCGCCAAGACGGCTGAAGACCTTGATACGGTTGCCAAGAGACTCGCAAAGTCGATATCCGAAGGGAAGAAACCCGAAGAGACCGTCGAAGTGGAACTCGTGACTGCAGAAGAAGAAAAGGAACCAATGAGAAGACGGGTATTCCACACTGTGGGAACGACGGCAGGTATGGTTGCCCCACTGGATGGCTACGGTGGAGCCGGCAAGTTGTACAATCTGGGCTGGCTATATTGGTACGAAACTCCCCATCTCGTGGCTGAGCTTGCCGGATATTTCACATTCCCGGGCGATGTTGAAAATGGCACTGCGGCAGAATTTTGTCCGGTTGAGTTTTCATTGCTCTATATGTTGAGCAAAAAAGACATCTCGCCCTATTTCGGCGGCGGACTCGGTTTTGGCATGCTTGTCGTAGATCCCGGAGAATCGGCGTACGGCTTGACCCTGAATGCTGGCGGCGGACTCGTTTTCTTGCGAACCTATGATGTAAGATTATTTCTTGACGCACGGTATCATATCAATTTCGCAAACGTGCCATACGCTGACGGACCTCATCATGGACTCAAATTCTCTGTCGGCCTTACATACCGTCCTAGATTTAGAGGATGTTTTGGTCTCGGTATAGGGTTATAAAGGAAGCATTGCCCGTGGAGCCCCTGGTTAATGCCAGGGGCTCCTCTATCATACTAAATCCACTTTTGTTTTTTCGGTTACCTGCCAGTAATTAGTCTTCTTGACATTGACATTATGCAGTGTCAAAACATTGCCCTTGCTCACCAAGTCAAAGCACGCATTGTGTGCGGTCTTCGATTTTCCAAGCCTCACCAATTCCACGCGACCAACTGGCGTGCAAATGAAACACCGTCGCTTACCTTTTTCCTTAAGCAACTTGCTCACAACGCGGTAACCTGTATTTTTGGACTGCGGATTTTTTGTCTTTACCGTAACGAGATAAGAAAACTTCAAAACATCGATCTCGCGGTTGAGTCCTTCATTTATAATGTGTAGAAATTCGGGCGGTGACCATTCCACTGATTGATGGCACCACTCGTCCCTGCCTTCCACATTCAACAGTGCACAAGAACCATCATGCAGGCAAGGTAGTATAACCTGCATACCCTTATGCCTTGTCAGATCATCCCTTAAATACATCAGACGGCGTGCGAGTTTCTTCAACGCAGGTTCGATGATAACAAGCAACCCCCCTTCAACGAGGCTGCCGTACAGCCTGCCCATGAAATCGCTCGGCAGCGTATCATCCTCAACTATCTCGGCCAGCGAATTGACGAGCAGAATGATATCGTACTTCTTTCTACTTGTAGCGCTCCAGACTTCTCTCGCATTCCTCTGGAATAACCTTGCCTTCAACCTTCGATCTTCCTTTCTCTGGAATTGTAACATCTGTCTGGCTCTATCGAGCATTATCTTCGACGAATCGATCCCCGTGAATCGGAATTCCGCATCACGGACGCTGTCCTTCAGGGCATGATATAGCCCGATCATCCCTGCTCCCTCACCGCATCCGACATCGAGCACGCTGTAATTACTTCTGTTCAGTAAGAACTGCGACCAGTGCTTTCTGATCTCCCCACCCACCAACACTGTTTTCACGACATTTGCAGGGAAGTTATATAGGAAATATGCATCTGAATATTTCGCTTCTGATGGATCGTTGACAAAAAAATCGGCAGCGAGCCGTCTCATCTGTTCTCTTACACGTTTCAATTTACGGGTGTAGCGTGATCGTGTTCTGAAATTCAACCCCTCCAGACCCGCACGAGAGAGAATCTCACCCTCGATCTGCTGAGGTAGTTTCATGAATGCAATTGTGTAGTGCTACGTCAAGGTCACAACTCTTGCACCGCAACCTGCGAACAGGTCACGCGTGTGATCATCTGATGTTAGATAAATTACCTGGTTTCCCTTTTCGACAAAATTCTGTACTAATTTTGCCAGCCGCTCACGCCGCTGCCAGTCAGCAAAGATGAAAGCATCGTCGAGGATCATGAAGGCACCATTTGGATAGATTTGCCGCAAGGCTGCCATACGAAAACACAAGAGCAGCTGGTCTTTGGTACCGCTACTCAAGTCATCCAATGCATACTTTCTGCCGGATCTGTCTTCGACGATGAAATTCTCATTCTCCACAAATACCTTTTCGTACCGGCCGGTCACTGCCCGAATGAATTCGCTCAAACTGTCTTCGCCCTCTAGTACCCCGCCGATGAACTGGTCGAGTTCGCTGCTCATACTCTTCAGAATCTCCCGCGCCTTCAAAGCAGCGTGTTTTTCGAGCTCGTAGTTGCGCAGTTCGCGGTCCAGTTTATCGTATTCGATGAATGCGGTACGGTCATCACTAACTTCGGATCTTGCCTGCTCCACCTCGCGGAAGAGCTTCACCGAACGCGTCAATTCATCGATGCGATTTCGAATGCTGTCCCTCTCTGAGATCAATTCCTTCTCTGCGGCAAGGTCGGCCTCGCCTTCCGGCCGCGCGACCTTTCTCTCGTTTATCATTCTTTCCCATTTCTTCGAATCATTCTCCTGAAGAAGCCCGGACAGGCGAGTGGCCAGGTCCGCCAGTTCGTTCTCCAATTTTCTCTTCTCCGAAAGTTTGGCCTCAAGGTCGGAGGGTTCAGCCAGCCCCGTTTTGGCTCTAAGCGCTTCTATTTCGCCATCGATGACATCGACCGCACGTGCCGTCGATATCTGGTCGATGATCTTCTTCTTTTCCTCGATCGACGCCGTCGTCCTTATCAATTCTGTCTGATTGTTCCCGATCCGCTCGAACAGTTGGTCAATATCTCCGACCTCTGGAAAAACCTTTCTCGCCTTTTCCAACCAACCTTGTCGCTTCATCATAATCCTCTTCACCAAACGGCGGCGGTATAATACGAATCCAAAGAAAGAGAGCGAACCTGCAAGCAGGAAGAGTGCAGGAAAGAATAACACTCGGCTGATCAAAGCAGCCGCCGCAGCGATCGCTGCCAATAGCACGATCACTGAAGGAAGGACAACCGACGGCATACGCGGCGCTTCCACGGAATCACTCCTTTGTTTCAGTCCTTCATCGCTTATGTACTGGTCGATTTCGGACAGCCTGCTTCTCTTTCGTTCCAGTTCCAAAACTTCGGTCTCGATCTCTTTCACTTTTTGTCCCTCACCAGTACATGCCGCGCGCTCAATATTCAGTTTCTGCCACCCACCAAGATACTCATGCTTGTAGCGTTCGTACTCCTGAAGCACTGTCCTTGTTTCAACATAGGAATGATGAACCCGGACGAGCTCCTGATAATTCCGAAAAGCCCTGTGATGACCGATCTTCTCGATCTCTTTCTTTAGGAAGTCATGTCTGACGGCAAGTGCCGAAAGTTCGGCTTCCTTCTTTCCGATCTCGCCGATCTTGTCCAGATAATCGCCCAGCGCTTCTTTGCGCTGCCGTTTACCATCGATCTCTGCCTGTTTTGCGCGCGTCCACTCTTCTTTTGTCGGCTGCAGCTCGACGGCCTTGAAGATCTGTTCATCAAGTTTGGTAAATGGTATGCCTGCATCAGCCTTGCTCAGCATTGTCTTGATGCCGTCCCAAAAACGCGTGCCCCGGTCGCTGAAGACGATGGACTCCGACGCCTGCACGTACAGCAAATTGGCAACATCGCCGACGGGTAGTTCAATACCCAATCGCTTGGCGGGCAGCGTACAGGTACGGTCGTTCTCCTGCAATTCGACTTCGGCGCCTTCTGGTTTGCCATACCTGAGACCCGCCGCTGATCTCTTGAAAAGAACATGCCCGAGCACCTCAACGAATGCTGTCTTGCCTGCTTCATTCAAGCCGAACACGACATCGAAATGGCCCGGGTTCATGGAAAGATCGCGCAGCGGACCGTATTCGCCGACACGAATACTCTTGATCCTCACTTCAACACCTTACTGAAGACGGGAAGACAGACCTCGAATATTTTCATGCGCAGATCGTCGTCGAGGTCTGTGGTTTTGGCAACAAAGTTCCGCACCATCGGGTTAGCAAGAACCGTATCCCAGGATTGTATTTCCGGATCGAACCGTAGATTCGGAAACTTCGATTCGTACTTATGATGCAAGGATGAGAGTGCGCTTAAGTACTCGTTTTCCTTTTCCGCGATATATCCCTGTACTACCACACGCGGCATTACGCGTGGATCATCGATACTGTGGAGGAATTCCTCTATTGTTTCAAGCACACGCGCCTCGGCCTGCGGGTACACGAAGAATTCTTTACTGAGATAGTAGGGTGCATTCTCAATGACATGTTCCTGCACTTCGATGCTATCTCTTTCGACAACCACCAAGCGAAAAGAACGCACACCATCACATTTTGTGTCCAGAGCGATCGGGGAACCAGGATAAACTACTTGCGTACCTTCGTAGTGTAACATCACAGAATGTGCATGGATATGACCCATCGCCACGTAACGCGCGACATTCTGCAGATCGACCGGGAATATGGGCATGTACTCTGTTTCCCGATCACTGAGCAGCGGGTAGATATAAGACTGGTCATATACGGTTCCGTGCGCGAGCAGGATATCTATGCCTCCTGGCAGATCTTTTACACACTCGCCGAATCTCTCCTCTTGATAGGGAACACCGCAGGTCTTAAAACTGTCGATCTCCAGACAATGAAAGGGTTTCTGGATCAACTGCACAACATTCCTTCCGTAGTCGCAACCCGAACCGAATGAATCTGCATCATGGTTCCCGGGGATGATGATGAACCTGCATCGCGCCGCATCGCAGATGCGTCGCACATCCTTCCTCAGCAGCGTGCCATCGGCATCAGAATCAAAGAGGTCACCTGCGATCAAGAAATAGTCGGCCCTCAGTTCATCCGCCTTCTTCACCAGCCATCCGAAGATCTCGAGACGGTCTTCCTCCCCTTTTTTTAAATGCAGGTCAGCCGTGTGAATGAACTTCATATATTCAATATTTTCTCTCGAAAAAATCGGACAGTATCTGGCGGTGATCAAAGGCGAGCATTTCCGGGATCTCATCAGCGGCAAACAGACCGATTTCGGCCGCATCGTCACACGCCTTCGGAACACCACTCCCCCGTCCAATGAACACCAGTGAAATGGTGTGCTGGCGTGGATCACGATGCGGATCAGAATAACAATGGAATTGTCTTAACAAGGTGACATCCAATCCGGTCTCCTCTTTTGCCTCACGCAGGGCAGCTTGCTCGGCCGATTCTCCATAGTCAATGAATCCGCCAGGGAGTGCCCAGCCATACGGCGGGTTTCTGCGTTTGATCAGAACTATTTTTCCATTGATTTCAATGATGATATCGACCGTCGGCAAAGGATTACGCTGTGTCATCCATGGAATTATAGGCAGAATAACGCCCAAATCAATAGTTGACAGGGCTCCATTGTGTATTATAATAACTGAACGGAAGGCAAGTTACGTTGAATACCATTGATTATTTCTCGATATTCCAACCAATCACTTGACACCGTTTTATACTAATAGGGGGTTATCCATGCAACCGTTTGTCGAATTCGCGACAATCATGAAGAACAACGACCATCAGCACGGAGGATGACAGACAACATGTTACAAAGAATCTCATTCATTTTATTAATCGTCGCGGGCCTCGGACTGGCCGCCGAAGACGAAACGACGAGGCTCGTCGACATAAAGATCGAGCACCATGATCAAGTTTACAGCCTGAATAAATATCGTTTGACCATCACCGATGCAGGTGAAGATTTTGTCAGGGCACTGGTTAATGACCGCGAGATCGCGATTCTTGAGAGCGCAGGCTACATGATCACCACTGTGATTGAAGACTACCAGGCATACAAGGATGAAATTTTCAAGAGGGGTTTCTATCGTACCTATGCCGAGGTCTATGCAGTTCTCGACTCTTTTGTCACCGATTACGGCAACATCTGCCGCCTCGATACCATAGGCCTAAGTATCCAGGGACGTGCAATCTGGGCGATGCGGGTCACTAATAATCCCCAGATCGAAGAAGACGAACCGGAAATCAGGCTTGCCGGCAATATCCACGGTGACGAGCACATCGGGACCGAGATAACCCTGTATTTCTTGAGACACCTCCTTACCAATTATGCAACGAATGCGCAGGTTCAGGCGTTGATCGACAGCAATGAGATCTGGATCCTTCCGACTTTGAATCCGGACGGCAAAGTGGCGAACACGCGCCGCAATGCAAATAATGTCGATCTGAATCGGGACAATGGATATTTCTGGGATGCCTGGGGCGGCAGCCCTGCACCTTCATCACAGATAGAGAACCAATTGCTGATGCAGCATCTCGAAGAGAACAATATAAGTCTTGAATACAACTATCACTCTGCGGCACAGTATGTCAACTACCCCTGGGATTATCATCAGGCCGACCCTCCTGACAGCCAATATATCATCCTCTTGTCCGAGATATACGCCGATTCGGCGAGCCTCGTGGCGATCAACGGCTATGACTGGTACCAGATAACCGGTTCACTCCAGGACTACACCATAGGTACGAACGGCGCATTTGCCTGGACGATCGAAACTCTCGAACCTTCGTCCTCGTCGGCGATCGATCAAATATGCTACAACAATCGTGACGCGTTGATGGATATCTGTAGCCGTACCCGCTGGGGAATTACCGGAGTTGTCAAGGACAGTATCAGTGATTCACTTCTCTATGCCAGGGTCGAAATAATCGCGCCCGAACGAATAGACATTTACACTGATCCGTTTAGAGGTGACTTTCACAGGATGATCGAGCCCGGAACCTATAGCCTGAGGATCACTGCCAATGGTTACACGCCGAAAACAATGAACGATGTGAGCATAACGCCACAGATCAGTGTATCGGTCGGCGACATTCTACTCACACCCGATTCCACGTATCACCATGCCTTCAAGGTCGTCATCACCAGGTACGCCGATCACGATGAACAAGGAAACAAAACTCAACCCCGACATGCACTCGGCCCTGCAGACAGCCTATGGTTTTCTCTAGGACGATCCGGATACATCGTCCTCGATATGGGCGCTAACTCTTTGATCACCGACGGGCCAGGCGATGATTTCACAGTATTCGAAGGCGACGACGGCATCGATGAGGGCTATGGAGTGTACGTCAGTACAGACTGGTCCGGCTCATGGGTTCTATGCGGCTCGGATACGGGTACGGCAAGTTTTGACCTTTCTGCGGCCGGCTTAAGCGAGGCAAGATATGTCAGAATCGTTGACGATGGCGACATGCAGCTCACGCAATATTCGGGTTTTGATCTTGACGCAATACACGCCGGGCTTCCCGTGGGAATAGCTAACGGTCGCGCAATCCAAACCGACGGTCCGGCTCCGTATCTATCTGTGCTGCCGAATCCTTTCACCGAACTGACGAGTGTCAGCTTCAGCACAGGACAAAGCGCAGAGAGAACGGAACTGAAGATCTATGACGCTGCCGGACGTATGGTCAAGGACCTGTCGAGTGCTATAGCCCATTCACCAAACGCCATGCAGGTCGTCTGGGACGGCCGTGATGGAGAAGGGCGCAAGGTACCGTCCGGTGTTTACTTTGTGCGGCTCGATGCGGATCACTCCAATAGCATCGAGAAAGTTATTTTGCTCAGGTAACGGTTGCATTTCGGTAACGAAGGACGTTACCGCCAAAAGAAGCGGACATCGCAACCGTATGCCGACAGACGATCTTTTCATAGGAGGTTTTATGACAGTTAGAAAGATCATGGTAACCATTTTATTTTTTGTGACCGCGGCGCTTGCCGCAGAATATCTCGTCAAAGTAGACCTGGATGCAGAGCGATTGACTCCGCTCTTCGAGGATGGATTGAGACCGATCGCCGAACTTGATAATACGGCACTGGTCCTCGTCGCAGATAATGAAACAGCGAAACTTTCGGGCTATTCATTCCAGATCATCGCGCAGGACCCGCAACCCGATGAATACTACCTCGTCTCCTCTTATTACGAAAGCATCGATCTGGATTACTACGGAGATATCCTGATGACCGATGGAACTGTTCACCTGTTGAGACTGCACCCTGGAATGCTCGAACCTCTGACAAGAGAGAGAGTCGACCTCTTGCGGCTGATGTTCACGCCGATCATTCGAAG
>CP070795.1:1011216-1017133 GCA_020343455.1 Caldifarciminota bacterium | reverse complement strand
TAAAGGAAAAGACCGAGGAGATGATCGGCAAGGAATACGAGATCCTTTTCGAGGGAGCAGCACGCGGCAATGCCTCGCGCGGTAAAACACGAGGGAACAAGGATGTTGTCGTGCAAGAACGAATCGCACCTAGGGAGATCAGGAACGTACTAATAAAGGAAGTAAAAGGACATACACCCATCGGCGAAGTGACGCAAGAGGCGTAACGCTCGAGAACCCGTTCATCGGTAAACGGTGACGAAACCCGTTTCGTCAATAAAGGCTACGGTCACGTCACAAATACGATGCACGACGCACGAATAGGATACAACATGCAAGATCTGTTGAAGGCTCAAGCCCAGGATGCTGGACGCATCACGCTGGACGCCGTTTCTTACCTTCTTAACTTCTTATCTTCTATCCTTCTCCGTCGCTCCGTCTCTCCGAGGCTCCGTTTCTCCGGTTCTAAGCCAGTCCGCCCAAGGCGGACGTGTCTCCAGCGTAGCGTGTCTTCAATCCGCGTGGCGGATGTTTCATCAGTCTACGCAGCAGACGTGTCTTCAGGATTCCAAAGACCGACGGGATGAGGGGCTCTCCTTGTCTCCGTATCTCAGAAAAGTTGACTATCTGCCTGTGTGGTTTATAATCGTCAATGAGGTTAGCTCCTATCTGGCTGATGCAACCTATTCCCTATTTCGGAGAAGAGATCCATAGCGGCTGGATATTCGAACCCAAGATCGATGGATGGCGCATGCAGATAATATGTAACAAAGCAGGCAAGCTCGAATGCTGGGGCAGGCGTCTCGAACGGAAGCCGAACTGGACATCGAAGTTGCATTACCTGCTTGCACTGCTGGAAGGGATCATACCTCCAAATACGTTACTCGATTGCGAATTGTATTCTGACGGCGGCAGGAGGTTCATTCCCTCTCTCTTCGCACGGAAACCAAGAGTCAGGCCGATCGTCTACATATTCGACGTAGTATATCTTTGCGGCAAGGACCTCAGCAAAAGAACACTGAAAACACGCAAGGAATCCTTGGCAGAGATACCGTTCAACAAACCGTTCTTCCGCCTGATGGGCAAGACACTGACCAACATAAAACGGGATTACTCCCGGGAAGTGAATAATGGTCACGAAGGCATTGTCATGAAAAAACTGAATTCACGATATCTGATCGGCAAAGAAGCGCCGATAGCCACCCAGGATTGGAGAAAGATAAAATGAGAAGGCATAAGAGGGCTCAAAGATTGCGAACAGAGGGCAACGCGTGCCTTGTAGTTTAGGTATTTAGGCATTTGTCATGTACGTCCTTATAGGCAAAGGAGACTTATGAAAGTCGGTAGATTTCAGGTAATGGCGACACTGCAAGCAGCCCGAGCATACGTGCTCGGCTTGCCTGTCGCATCTGCAAAGTCGTTTGGACTCAACCGCGCGATATTCTATGCGGCAGCAAAACGCGGATTCAAGGGCAAAGGAGCAATGAAAGCGCCGTCAGGGTTCAAGTCAAAAGAAAAGACTTACAGCGAAAAAGAGATCAAGAGGATGCAAATGTCATTCACGATGACGAACATCGGCGACGAAGCCGCCTACAGTGTCGAGATCGAAGGGAAACGATTCTTCGTCATCGGCAGTGAGGTGCAATCACCCGATGATTTCAAAAAGCAGATCGCCAGGCGGTTCGGTAAGGGCTTTAGAGAGGCGTGGAAAGAGGCTGTGAAGATCTGCAAGGGACATGACAGAGGCGTGCTCCTGTCACAGCGTTATTTCTATGAAACGGTCTACAAACCGCGGCGCGACGCATTGTCGGAGACATGGACGAAAAAGTACGGAAGCTAACCAATTATATCAATCATTGCAATCCTATCTGCACAACCATTTGACTCTCTGTGTACGTCCCGATCACACTAATACTGATCGTATGAAACTGCCTTGACTCAAGTACAAAAGTCACTATATTAGAAACACGGAGAACCAATGAACGCCAACATATACTACTGGGACAAAGCAGGCAAGGAGAACACCGAGCGTACAATCGATGCCGCGTTGAAGCGAGGCAAAGAACTGAACATCGAGCACTTTGTCGTCGCCTCATGTACCGGCGCTACGACAAAAACATTGCTCGAAAAAGGCAAAGGTATCTCGATCGTTTCCGTGTCACACCAGGTCGGATTCCGCGAACCGGGAACACGCGAGATGTCCGTAGAAATTGAGGAAGAACTGACGCAAAAGGGTGTGAAGGTCTATACTGGTACACATTTCTTCGGAGGCGTCGGACGGGCAATTAGAATGAAATTCGGCAGCCTGGAAGTAGATGAACTGGCGGCCAACACACTACGAATACTGGGACAAGGGTTGAAGGTCGCAGTCGAAATCGCAGTCATGGCGCTCGACGCCGGTTTGATACCGTATGACCGGGAAATCATTGCCATCGGAGGCACAGGAAGAGGTGCTGATACGGCGATCGTCTGCCTGCCAAGGCACGGCAAGGATTTCTTCTCCTTCGAAGTGCGGGAAATCATCTGCAAGCCCCGCGCCGTTAAATGAAATCAACCGTAGCAGTAGTAAGGACCAATCCGGACAGAGCCCTTGAGGATATTCACAGGGTAATGGCCCTGGCCGGAGTAAAACATCACCTTAGAAAGAACGTACCGACGATCCTAAAGGTCAACATCACATGGCATTTTTACTATCCTGCGTGTTCGACGACGCCGTGGCAATTCGACGGAGCTGTATCTACCCTGAAGAATCTTGGTTATGGTCAATTAATACCGGCCCAAAATCGTACTGTAGTGATCAATCCTGAGCTGGGTGCCGAGAACAATCACCTTACCAGCGTTCTGAAGAAACACAATCTAAAGTTCGTCTATCTCTACAGGCCGGACACTGAGTGGATCATATACAGACCCAAAGCAAGAATGATGGTCCTGGACAAAGTGTACAGAGACGGCATACAGATACCGAAGATGTTCATTGGCAAGAACGCGTTTCATCTGCCGACGATGAAGACCCACGTGTTCACCACTATTACGGGAGCCATGAAGAATGCATTCGGCGGTCTGCTCAACGATAACCGCCACTGGACCCACTCGGTTATCCATGAAGCGCTCGTCGATCTGCTACAGATACAAAAGGAGATACATCCCGGCATATTCTGTCTGACCGACGGCACGATCGCCGGCGAGGGCGCAGGGCCCCGGCTCATGAAACCGCATGTCAAGAACTTTATCCTTGCCAGCGGTGACTCAGTGGCGATCGACGCAATTGCCGCAAAGATGATGGGCTTCGATCCGATGCAACTCAAGTTTCTCAACCTGGCTCATGAAAAGGGATTGGGAAGGGCGAAACCGCAAGAAATCCGCGTCGTCGGGGCAGATATCCGCGGCGTCAATTTTCACTTTCAGACCAAAGATACAATCGCATCCCGCGGGCAAAAGGCAATATACTGGGGCAAGCTCAAACCGCTCGAACATCTGCTTCTCCATACGCCTATCGTACCGTGGTCTTTCATTGCGTCGCGCTTCTATCACGACTTCTACTGGTACACGACACATGGCAAGAGGATTGCGGCAGCATTCCAGCAGACCCCGTGGGGCAAATTATTCCAATCATACGCCAGATAGAGAAATAACCAGAGTGTAATATGCAGATGGGAAATTGCCGTGAATAGGCAATTGACATCCTTTAATGGTTAAATATAATTTCACAAGCTACACCGTAGCGGTGGATGATATTCGCAGTCCTAGCCGGATGCGAATATTGTTTCCGGCTTGGAAGGAGGCAATTTGCAGGTCTATGGCAAGGTTAAGTGGTTCGATGGGAAAAAGGGATACGGTTTCATAGAGAATGAGGATGGATCCGGTGACGTCTTCGTGCACTATGCTGACATCGCTGGTGAAGGATACCGGGTCCTTCGTGAAGGCGAGCGAGTTAAGTTCGAACTGAGTCAGACACCCAAAGGCTCAAAAGCTACAAAGGTCGAACGCACTAACGAATAAACAACTGGCACAATCGTGTCCAGGGGGGTAACGGCAGCGTTGCCCCCCTTTTTGCATACCCGTGAATAGCTTGTTTTGAAGTACTCTGTATTTTAGATACACGCAGGTACAAACCCGACGGCTCTGTCAGAAGAATGAGCAAGATCTGCGCCGCCTAAAGCTTCAGGCGTCCAGCGTGGTGCGGCGTCCGCCGCACCTTGACACCAATTCTGATTCTTGCTATAATTCTATGTGCATTTTCTGCGCATCATTGATGTAAACCTTAACCGTCTGGACGAATCCCTCAAACTCATCGAAGATATGGCAAGGTTCTACCTGGTAGACCGCAAACTGCTATCCAAGACGAGAAAGATTAGGTCCATGTTCCTCAAGTTGAAGCAGGTTTTGCCGATGAAGGCCGTTATTGGCGCCCGCAAGAGCAATATTGACCTCGGGCGAAAAGCAGGATTTGATTCAAAATCACGGGAAAATACCACCGCCACGATACTGGCCAACCTTACCAGGGCCAAAGAAGCTTCGAGAACGATCGAAGAGATATTGAAGGCAAGCAACTTCCGGCTCAGCAATCAAATGAAAGAGATCAGGTTTCAGATCTACGATCTTGAGAAAGACATGATCGTCCACGTCGCAAAGAAATTCGACCCCTACCTGCACGCGATTATTGATGAACGGTATCTGCCTATCCGCGACCTCGACCGGGTAATCCGAACCCTCGTGACCGGCGGCGCTACGATGATCCAACTGAGGATCAAATCGCTCAGCGACCGGATCTTCCTGAGGATCGCAACGAAGATACGCAAAGCAATAGAAAAGTCGGGCACAAAATTCATAGTCAACAACCGAACTGATATTGCTGCAGCTTGCAATGCCCATGGTGTACATCTCGGACAGGATGATATGACGCCCCAGTCGGCGCGGAAGATCATCGGTGATGCAGCGATCATTGGAGTCTCGGCCCACACTCTGAAACAGGCAAAGAAAGCTGAGAAAGAAGGCGCCGATTACTTGGGGGTCGGTGCAATATTCCCGACCGCGACAAAAGACGATGCCACTATCTGCGGTCTGCATACGCTTAAGCGCATCGCGCGCAGTGTACACGTCCCGGTCATCGGGATCGGAGGCGTTAATGATCGAAATTATAAAGCCATCTTGCGCGCGGGAGCAGCAGGCATCGCCGTCGCCTCTTTCCTGTTCGAAGGAAATATGAAAGATAGAATACGTTCATTGACAGCCAAATAGATTATGATTATAATCATAGTCTATGCCCTCAGGCATCACTCCGATGCGTAAATACAAGGAGGTGTTATGAGATTCACAATAACAGCAAGGAATTTCGACCTTTCCGATGCCATACGGGACTATGCGACCAAAAGGCTCGAAAAACTGAAACATTTTGAGCACTACATCATAGATTCCCACATGATCATGGAAAAAGACAAAGGTACGAGCATAATAGAATTAACCCTGTCTGTAAAACACTCCTCCATCGCCAGTCGTGTGAACAATCCCGATATATACCTGGGGATAAACGACGTCGTCCGTAAGGTAGAACGGCAACTCGATAAATACGAAGGCAAGTTTCGCGAAAGAAAGAGACTGGCTCAAAAGACAAGAAGAAAATGAAATCCCTGAGCGTGAAGACCCTGTATGAAGAAAAAAAGGCCGATCTGTCGCTTGAAATCGTGACCGGTGAAGAGTATCTGGCAGATAGAGAAATAACCACCTACGATATTTTCCGGCCAGGTCTTGCACTTGCTGGATATACCGGCTACTTCCTCAGAGATCGTATCATGATCATCGGCAAAACCGAGACATTCTACCTGAAGACGATGAAGCGAGAAATAAAGGACAAACGTATCGCGACGGTAATGAGACTGGGCACGCCCGTTCTCATCGTGACGAAAAAACTGCCGATCGATCACAAATTCATTGAAGAGGC
>CP070795.1:1000372-1011116 GCA_020343455.1 Caldifarciminota bacterium | reverse complement strand
CGTTCCTATACCTGGATCGTAATGTCTTTCCCCTGGCAGACCACCTGATCGAACCGCCCCGCAGGGCTGTCCGATACACATTCCTGCCGTGGCTAGAGGAAGACTCAGTCGTCGTGCTCGAAAAGGCACAGGCGATTTCAGAATTCGTTGACCAGGCCCGATTGTTACCCCTATCGACCGATGCGTTCGCAAAGGCAGTATTCTCGGTTGAACCTGGCAGCCGAGAGATATTGGCGACACCGGCCGGAGTCTATGTCTTCGTCGTAGATTCACTGCTCGAAGGAGGAAGACGGCTTCCGCGAGGGGACGTGCCGCCGACGGCATTCCCCATCTATGCAAACTGGACGATAAGGAGCAGATTCATGAACCTCGTTGGAGAGGACTGACGTTTGATCATTTTCGTTAATTACTGAATAGGAGATGATATGTTCGATAAACTGAAGTCGATATTAGAGAAAGTAGATGCAGAGTATGCCGACATACGTCATGAAACAAAAATGGAAACGAGGATCGCGTTCAATGGCAGGGAACTGAACGAGATCGGCGGTAATACAACTGACGGCTACGTACTTCGTGTCCTGGACAAGGGAGGCTACTCTTCGATCGCATTCACCGATCTGGATAACCAGGAGAAAGCGGTCCGAACTGCAATAGAGAACGCACACCTTATGTCTCGTTTCACTGAACATCCTGTTGCTTTCGAAAAAGTCGATATCATAACCGAGGAATACGCCCCGGGCCTGACAGAGGATCCACGCCAGATCTCGATCGATGAGAAATTGGCATTGACGAAGAAGTACAACGACCTCGTGCTGAGCAACGACAAGATAGCAACTACAAATATCAACTATCTAGAGCTGGTCAGGGAAAAGCACTTCGCAAACACCGAAGGCAGCGCGATACGCGAAGAACTTGTCACGAACCGGATCAGCGGATTGATAACCAGCCGGGACGGCAATCTCATCCAGAACATTAGGGTTGCTGCTGGCGGCAGCAGCGGCTTCAGCGTTCTGAGAAACCGAGAGGCAGTTTTCGAAAACAAATCCCGAATCGCAACAGAACTCCTCAGAGCGCAACCTGTCCAGGGAGGATGCTACAATGTGGTCCTGAATCAGCATCTGGGAGGTGTTTTCACGCACGAAGCGTTTGGCCATTTTTCAGAAGCCGATATAATAGAGAACAATCTTACGATGCGCGATAAAATGAAACTGGGCACAAGAATGGGTTGCGAAAAAGTCAACATAACAGATGACCCTACCATGACCGGGCAGTTAGGACATTACCGGTATGACGATGAGGGAGTAATGGCAAAACGGACTCCTCTTTTGAAGAGAGGCGTCCTTGTGGGTCGTCTACACTCACGACGGACAGCCTCTGCATTCGGGGAACCGGTTAACGGTCACACCGTTGCTGAAGACTATCGTTACGCACCCATCATCCGCATGGGTACGATCTTCATCGAACCTGGTGACGACACGTTCGAAGGGCTCATCGATAAGTTGGGTAATGGTTATTACCTACTCGACGCGAAAGGCGGTGAAACGAGCGGAGAGAATTTCACTTTCGGCGCTCAATATGGTTTTGTCGTTAAGAACGGAAAAATCGGCGAGATGGTCCGTGATATCAATATTTCCGGTAATCTCTATAGTACACTTGCGAATATCATCGCAATCAGTAACGATCTAAAGCTCAGCGAAACAGGAGGCTGCGGCAAGGGCCAAGCCAACATCCGTTCTTGCTACGGCACTCCGCATATTCTCATAAACGAACTTATCATCGGAGGATCATGATATGGAAAGATTAATTGAAGCCGCCAAATTTCATAGTGATGCATTTGAAATATACGAACTGGATGAGAGTCGGAATACTATTGAATTCGAAGACGGCAAGTTGAAGGATATCCAGAGCACAATCCACGCCGGCGTCGCGCTCCGGATCATAAAAGACCGGAGAGCGGGATTCGCCTATACGAAAAACCTGAGCAATCACGAAGCGTTGGTGCTCAACGCCGTTGACACATTAAAAGGCGGAGTCGAAGCACCTTATGATTTTCCCCCTGCGAAATCAGTGCCGACGCTCAACACCTATGACGTGGCTATCGAACAGATGACGAACTCCACCATCGTCGATGAATGCAGACGCATTAACGCCTTAATGAAAAGCAAAGTCAGCGGTCAGATCAATATCGACGCCGGAACATCGATATCCGGCATCAAGATAAGGAATTCATCTGGTGCCGATCTATCGACGAAGACTTCTTACTACGCCATTACCATCAGCATATTATATCCAGAATCGGCAACCGGCATAGAACGATCCCTGGAATTCAAGAAGTTCGAAGAGGTCGGTGATTCATTCTTAAACAGTCTAATCGACCTGTACAATAGAAGCGAGAGAGAGATCACGGCCGGCGGCCGCATGAAGATTCTATTCATGCCTGAAGCCATGTACACACTGATCTGGCGTCTGCAGAGCGCGGTAAGCGGCAAATCTTTGTATCACGGTCAATCACCGCTCGCCGGGAAGCTGAACACGGATATTTTCAGCAAGCAACTATCAATCATCGATAATCCACTCGATGACAGCCACCCCGGTGCGCGTGCATTCGATGATGAAGGCGTGCCATGCAAAGAACTCGTGATCGTCGATAAGGGCACCCTCACTAATTACTACTATGATCTTTTTTATGCTGCGAAAATGAAAGCCAAGCCGAATGGACGAGGATTCAAAACTTCACGCTGGAACGATGACAGGATCTCAGTGAGACCGATGCCGACGCTCACCAGCCTCTTCATCGAACCAGGTACCACGGGATTCGAGCAACTCATAGGCTCCATGCAGCGGGGCATAATCGTATGCGGAGCGCTCGGCGCTCATAGCGGGAATATCCCCAATGGCGATTTTTCGATCGGCCTGTCCCCAGGTTTGTATGTTGAAGGTGGCCAAATCGTCGGACGGATTAAAGATGCAATGATCGCCGGAAATATATATTCAATCATGAATCGAGTCCTAGACATCGAAGACTGTCTCCATCCGGCCTATACCGGCTACTACCCAGCGGTGTTGTTCGACGACATTAATGTCGCCACGAAAAGTTAGTCTGTTCAGTGCCTGCTATCTCCGGACGGCAATCCATTAGATTTGCTCCGACAAACATGTTTCTTGGGCGAAGGTCTTTGAAGCTAACACCGGAGAGGTATGCAGTCCTTGCTCCCCTTTCTCGGTGAAGCACTCTCCTTGCTCACGGCGATCACATGGGCGCTCGCCGTAACGCTGTTCCGCAAGAGCGGCGAGACCGTCCACCCTCTTGCCCTCAACACATTCAAGAACATCCTGGCGCTCTTATTACTCATACCTACGATTTGGCTCTTTGGCCATACCCTCTGGTATGGAACCTCGTCGAGGGCTTATGTTACACTCTTCATCAGCGGTGCGGTCGGTATCGGAATAGGTGATACACTCTTCTTCCACGCATTGAACAGGTTGGGTGCCGGCCTCACCGGTATCGTCGTTTGCATGTACAGCCCCTTCATCATCACCTTCTCCTATATCTGGCTACGTGAAAACCTGGCAACGATACAACTGGTGGGCGCCCTCCTGATAATCTCAGCCGTTCTACTCACTTCGCTGCGGCGGAAGCGATCAGCCGTTGCTCCTGCACCGACATGGCTCTCAGGCATCGTATTCGGTATCCTTGCATCTGCAGCAATGGCTGCCGGCGTGGTGCTGATGAAACCGCTCCTGGACTCGCATCCGGTTGCCTGGGTTGCGGAGATCCGCCTGTTAGGCGGAATGACTGCCCTGGTATTAATATTCTCCTTTTACCCAAGGAGAAAGGAAGTGCTATCATCTCTGTTGAATGCAAGGAACTGGCACTATACACTGGGGGGCTCGTTCATGGGAGCTTACCTCTCGATGCTGCTATGGATTGGTGGCATGAAACACACACTCGCATCGACGGCTTCAGCTTTAAATCAAACAAGCACGATATTCATCTTCATCTTTGCGGGGCTTTTCTTGAAAGAACCGATGACGCTCCGCCGAACGATCGCCATCATGCTTGCTTTCGCAGGGGCTTTTCTCGTATCTTTTTTCAGGTAGTCACAGACCGGGCAAAATCCTCAGGGTCAAACTCGACGATATCTTCTATACCCTCACCCACTCCGAGGTATAGCACAGGCAGTCGTAATTCGTTACATATCGGAATGATCGCTCCGCCCTTTGCAGTACCATCGAATTTCGTCAGTACCAAGCCATTGACCGCGATCGCCTCGGTGAATATCTTTGCCTGTTGAATTGAATTCTGACCGAGGTTCGCGTCGATCGTTAGTATATTATAATCTGGCCCTTTGGGTCTGAATTTGATGATTACACGTACTATCTTTTTCAACTCTTCCATAAGATCCGCTCGTGTGTGTAGCCTACCTGCCGTGTCAATCACGACATGGCTGTTCTTCTTAGCAAACGCCTTGGACATTGCATCATGGACGACAGCACCAGCATCTTGTCCTCGCTGAGAAGCGACTATTTCGACGTCTGCCCTCTGTGCCCAGATATTCAGCTGCTCATGTGCTGCATCGCGATAGGTGTCTCCACTGACCAACAACACAGTACCCGCCTTTCGATATAGATTGGCTAGCTTCGCCGCGGTCGTTGTCTTACCCGAACCGTTCACACCGCTCACCATCGTGATAACAGGGGCTTCGACCCCACGGCTTGGACGGGGTTGAGACAACAGGCGGGCGATCTCTTCCCGCAGTACCGTGATGCGATCGCCCTCTGCCTTCTCCAATTCTGCCCTGATGACCTCAGCGTATTTGACGCCGACATCGGCCTGGATGAGAATCTCGACAACGGAATGAAGAGGTCCGCCCCCAGTTTGTCCGAAAATGGATCTGATGCGGGAGAGAGCAGGTAAGAACTTCTTTATCAAGGTCAGATGCGGGGTATCGGTAAATTCAATTCTGTTCTTCCAGCGAACTTATCTTCTCGAGATCGGCCAGCCTCGCGGATATGATCTTGCTTTCCCTAGGTTTCTCCATGGTCAGACCATAGAGGTAGTCCGCGTACTCCATGGTTGCCCGGTTGTGAGTGATGATTACGACCTGCGTTCTCTGCGACAAATCGCGGAGGAATTTATTGAACCTCACGACATTTATGTCATCGAGCGGTGCGTCGATCTCATCCAGTATGCAGAACGGCGCCGGTTTGACTAGATAGAATGCGAGAAGAAGACTGATCGCCAGCAGTGTTTTCTGCCCGCCTGAAAGCTGATTGATCGTTTTCAGCTTTCTCCCCAACATCCTGACAACGATCTCTACTTTACTAGCCAATGGATTCTCAGGGTCGGTCAGTACAAGATCGGCCTCGCCATCCTGGAAGAAATTGGCGAATACATAGTTGAATTCCTTCTTCACCAGGTCGAAAGTCTCATTGAACCGATCGCGCGCCCGCTGATCCAACTCTTCGATCGACTTCAGGAGATTCTTCTTGGCGGCGATGATATCGTCGCGCTGCCCAAGGAACTCATCGAGTCTTTTCTTTTCTTCTTCGTATGCCTGGAGACTCAGGGGGTTAACCTCTCCCAGTTTCTCGAGCCGCCCTTTCACTTCGGATAGCCTTGTCGGAGCGTCGATCATTTCCTCTTCCGGTTTGTAGTCACCGAGAATGACGTTGAATTCTTCGTCAGCCTTATGGATAAGATCATCTCTTTGGTGTTTCTTCTCGAACAGTTGATATTTCAGCTGCATGATCCCATCCTGCATACTTTCATGGTCCTTCTGTTTTAGCGTTAACTGATCATACACCAGGCCAAGTCTCTTGCTGTTCTCCTCAAGCAGATGGTCCGGCAACTTCGCCTCGTACGCGGATTTTTCTTCCCGCTTCTGGCTGAGTTCGTTCTTTAGCTCGTTTATCGATTCTGTCAGTTCATCGACCTTACCCGGAAGTGACCGTTCGCGCAGATTTCGTATCTCCGAATCGGCATTGGCTATTTCACCTTTCAACTGCTCTATCGATTGGGCGACACTGTCCCTCTTGCCGGCAAGGACCGCTTTGTCGGTGGTAATACCATTGAGCTCAGAAACCGTATCGTCAATTCTGTTCTTCAACTGACGCAGGTTTTTGCTCAGACTTTCGTTTTCGCTCGTCGTCTTCGCCTTCTCCTCTTCCATCTGCGCGACCTTCTTCTCCATCTCTTCAAGATGACTGTTGATCGTTTCGATCTCATTCTGTAGAACCGAACGCTCTTCTTGAATGTGAGCAAGTTCTAATTCCCTATTTTCGAATTCCTTTTTTGCCTCCTGGAGCCTCAGTGAAAATTCCGACTTTTTGACATTGACCGCGAAGAGTTCGTTTCGCACATCATCGATCTTCTTCTTCGTCTCTGCAATCTCTTCGGTAGCTCGGTTCTTCTCCTGGGTCGTAAAGAGTGCCTCATTTCGTAATACTTCCATCTTCTTTTTAAATTCTTCGAGGCTCTGAGTGATCCTGAAGAATCCAACATCGCCCCGCTGAACAACTATAGTGCCGTTTCTGAATAGACACCCATCTCTTGTGACAAAACCAAGTTCAGGATGTTCCTCGGACAATTTTCTTGCTGCAGTGAAATCGTCAACGAAGAAATATTCATCCAGGTAACGTCCAAGCACTTCCTCCGCCGATTTGAATTTCACATAGTTCCTGATCGGAGTTGCACCATCTATACCCGCTCCTCTCTGGGGACTTATATCGCGCGTCATATCAATAAAACCAAAGCGCCCCTCCGGACAATTGGCGAGATCAGACGGACCGAAATCCTTCAGCAGGTAGAAAACGAGCAGATCGCTCAGACAGACATCGATGATCGATTCGTACCCTGACCTCACCTCGATGCTTTCTTTGAACATACCGGACACTCTTTCCCCGAATTTCTCTTTTATCGCCTTTTTGCCTTCCACCTGAAGCCGCCGGCTCAGTGTGTCGATCATAATTCGACAATCCGCAATACCGTCATTACGTGTCGCGAGGTTATTCTCCAGCTCACTGACCGACTCCTCGAGCTGGCTTTCCTTTTGGCAAAGGGCCTTCAACCTTCCATCCGTTTCTTTCTGTTGCTCGACGATGCCTTCCAATTTCTGTTCCAGCTCCTTGCGTGCATATCGCAATCTATCTACAACACTCTGTTCATTGGATGCCTCATCGGCCATACGCGACAACATACTTTCTTTGTTTTCCTTATCATACTTCAATTTTGCCATCACACTCTGTGCTTCAATGACTCCAGTAGCACTGGCCGCAATTCTCTCTTCGTTCTCCCTCAATGATTTCTCGATCGAAAAATACTCCGAATTCATTGCTTCGATACGACCCTGCACATCTTCGATTCGGGATTGAAGATCCTCAAGTTGGCTAAGAATCGCATCTCGTTCTTGTTCGATCTCAATCATGCGCCTCTTGTTGTTGTTAACCAACTCCCCTTTTTCCTTGATGCTAGTAAGCACCCTTTCGGAGAGTATTGTATTGCTTCGCATTTCTTCTTCTTTCTCGGCAATACGGCTTTGCAGGACTTCTATAGCATCAATGAACTCGTTTATTCGGGCGAGATTGCCCTTCTTTTCGTTTTCAGCATTCTCGATCGACTTCTTCAATTCTTCACGTTCATCTTCCAGTTGTCTGATCGAATGCAGCAGCGATTGCCTTTCGCCTTCCTTCGCGTCAACTTGCCCCTGAATCGTACTTATTTCATCAAGTGCCTTGCGGAACTCACTCGCCATAATGTATAACTTCAGATCTCTATAATCAGTTCTTAATTCATTATACAACCGCGCCTGCCGGACTTGCCTCTTAAGACTCCTCAAGCCGCGCTGCATCTCCGCAATGATGTCATCGAGCCTCAGCAGATCCTGCTCGGTTGCAACAAGCCGCCGTTTCGTCTGTTCTTTTCTCTCTTGATACTTCAGTATACCCGCCACGTCATCGAACATCTCTTTTGTGTTGCCATGTATTATGCGTTCAACCTCGGCCAACTCGAGAAACGAATAGGTGAGAGCACCGGAGTTAAGGAAGAGCGCCTGGATATCCTGCAGGCGGCACTTCACGCGATTGAGGTAGAATTCACTCTCCCCGGTTCTGTAAAATCGGCGCTTGATCTCGAACTCGCTTCCGAACTGCGGAAAATAATCCTCATTATCGATCGTGACTGCTACCTCAGTGAAGTTAGCATCTTCCTTAGTCTCGGACGATATGTAGATCAGGTCCTCGATCTTCTCGCAACGCAGTGCTTTCATGCTCTGTTCGCCGAATACCCATCTCAGCGCATCAAAGATATTCGACTTCCCGCTTCCATTAGGTCCGACAAAAGCCGTCACGCCGGTGTCTAACAATACCTTTGTCTCGTCACGAAATGATTTGAAACCGTAGAGTTTGATCTCTTTTATCTTCATCTACGGCCTCTTTCTGGAACCGATCTATCGTTCATCACCAAGATAGATTTCCCTTTCCAGGAAAGGATGGTAATCACTCCACTGCTTGTTCTTCCCCCGATGTTTCGCATAAACCTGTCTTATCATTTCCATTTTAGAATCAATGTTATCGGCATAGTGCAGTACAAGCGCCTCCGGGAATAACGGCTGCTTTGGTGACCCCCACGCTATCTCTCCGTGATGTGATAATACCATATGTATTATTTTCGATTTCAGATCTTCCGGAAAACCCTTTATGCGATCTACCCGCTTTGAAACCATCTCACTACCAATCACTATATGGCCCAGCAGCCTTCCCTTGTGAGAAATACCGATATTTTTCTTGTACACGTACTCATAGATCTTACCCACATCGTGCAAAATGCCGCCCGTGATGAGCAGATCCCGGTTAAGGAAATCAAAAACAGGCTGGATGCTCTCCAGTAGCCGCAGCACGCTCAATGTATGGACGGCCAAACCGCCAAGATACGCATGATGCACGGTACGTGCCGCCGGCGCCGAAGAGAAGAGTTTCACGAAATCACTGTCATCGAAGAAAGAATCGAGGAGCGTCCGGAGATGCACGTTGCTGACCGCTCTTGCATATTCTATGATGGATTTCATTACCCCGCTAATGTCGCCAACATACCGGGGGAGGAAATCCTCGGCGTCGATATCATCATCGTTCGCAACGCTCATCGAATGCACAACAATCTGCAACCGTCCGCTATACTCAGTGACGTTGCCTGATACAAAGACAAAATCGTCTGCCGAAATATCATTGAGACTATCGCCATCCCATGAAATACCGTCAATACTACCGGTTCGGTCCGAAAATTCCAGTATCGCATATAAACCGCCATCTTTCTTGTCTTTTACTATCTTCTTCGTAAGCACAAAGATTTCCTTTACGGTTTGCCCTGCTTTCAGTTCACTAACGTATTGGCTCTTCATGTTTCGAAATAATCACTCAATGGTATTTCGCCTCGGACTTCCACCACTGCGTGGATTTGTTGACATCTGGATAGTAGCCAATTTACGGTTACTTACCTGGTGTTTCTAAATGGAGTATTTTCTTCTTTATCAAGTCTAATTTTTCGTGCAGGGTTCTCTCTTCTTTCTTCTCGGCTTCAAGCGCAGAGAGTACTTCTTCTCGCTTCTGCGAGAGCAGACTGATTTCGGCATTCAATTGATTTTCCTCATCTTTCAATTCGCCAATGCGTTTGATCAATGTGCCCTCGTTCGCCTTTAGCGTTTCAATCGATTGCACGAGTGGATTACTTTCGGCTTCCCTCTTTCTCGATTCATATTCTTCGTTGAACTTTCGCAGTTCATCCTCAGTCTCAGCGAGTTCCTTCTTGACATTATCGAGTTTGCCCTGCGCATCTTTCTGCGCACTCTTCATAGCCTCAATCTTGGGCGAAAATATCTCTTCCTGACGCTTATTCATATCATCGACCAACTTTGATTTAATACGCCGCTTCGAGACCGCGGTAATGAAAAAAGCAAGAATCGCAACAATCGCTCCGGCCACGATGGCCACCGGATTTCCGGAAGCAGGGAATACACCTGATGACACCCGGGGTCTTGCTCCGATGTAAAGCACGCCCACGTTTCTACTGGCGATTTGAATTGCGAATGCTCCTTCGAAGAGACCATTGCGTTCAACTACAACACTGGCACCATCTGCCGCAGATACGTTTGCGCTGTATTGATTCCCGACCATCGTTTGATCGCTCGACACCAATACTTCGCCGTCGGCATCGGTAAAATGGATGAATTCAAGTTCAGGTTCATCATTCCTCAACCGCGTGACGATCTCCGTAAGATTCGCCTCATCACCCATAATGAGTGCGTCTTCGACGAACGCAGCGTGCGCGATGGAGTTCCCGAGACTCATGAACCTCTTCACGTGTAGTTCCTTTGCGTTCACCTGACCTTGAGTGCCGCCACCTGGAAACAATCTTGGGCTGAAGAAGAAGAAAGCAGTAAGAATCAAGACCAGAAATAACACCGCTACCGAGGTCCAACCCTTTGACATCTATCCTCCGAAGCTGATTGATATGCGGTGTCCGCCGCCGAGTTCAAAATAAGGTGAATACGTATAGTCGATGTTCAATCTATCCTTCCTTACTCCCATTCCTAGAGTGATACCGGCCAGGAAACCGAGACCTTCAGACTCTATAGCCGATAGAAGCGTACTGTAGGATGCCTTGAGATGCAGAAATTGGTTGACATAGTACGCGCCGCCGAATCTGGCGCCGAGGCAGGACAAGGCGGGTTTCACAAGATCAACGCCGATC
>CP070795.1:984946-1000272 GCA_020343455.1 Caldifarciminota bacterium | reverse complement strand
CATCTGTTTGGAAAACCGCTTCTTCGATTTTTCCAAGCCCGCCAGATTGCCTGCTGTGGCTTCAATCGCAAGTTTTCTCAGGAACAGAAAATTCCTTGCATAGCCTTTTTTTACATCAACCACATCAAAAGGCTTGCCAAGTCCTTCAACTGCCTTAAGGAGAATGACCTTCATCGCGTTTCGTATGGTAAAAGAGCTATCTCACGAGCCCTCTTGATCGCCTGAGAGAGTCTGCGCTGATGGAAAGAGCACACACCGGTGATCCTCGAGGACAGGATCTTGCCGCGCTCATTGACAAAACCCTTTATTACTGAGGTATCTTTGTAGTTTATCCGGTCGATACCTTCCTTACAGAAACGACACTTCTTCCGCATTTCTCTCCTTTCGTCTCAAAAAGGCGTGTCGACGCCGCCTTCTTCCTTGACCTCCACATCGGTGTCGGTAGCCGGTTCTGCGGCCGTGGCCCCTGCTTGCGGCATATCAAGAAACTGTATACGCCGGGCAACTACTTCAATGGCCGACCGCTTCTCGCCTTGAGCAGATTCCCATTGACGCGACCTCAAACCACCCTCGATCAGAACCGCGCTACCTTTCTTCAGGAAGTCGTTGGCAAGTTCGGCCTGTCGGCGCCAGGCAACTACATTTATGAATAACGTTTCCTCCTGCTGCTCTCCGGTCTCCCTGTTCTTGTACCGCCGGCTTGACGCTATACGAAAATCACAGACCGGTGCGCCTTTCTGTGTATAACGCAACTCGGGGTCAGCGACCAGCCGGCCGATCAACTGAACCGAGTTCAGGTAACCCAATCGAAGATCACTCATTTCTTTGTATCCTTTACGAAGATAATATACCGCAGAATATCATCGCTGTGCTTAAGGCCGGCATGGATCTTATCGATAGCCGATGCCGGGGCATGAAAACAGTAGTTCACATAGTAACCCTCGTGTACCTTCTTTATCGCGTACGCAAGGGTCTTCTTCCCGAGATGTTCGGTCTTCAACTCACCCTCTGTATTGCTTTTGATGATCTTTTCGACCGCTTGAACACTCTGCTCTAATTTATCATCGGCCAGCTCAGGATGAAAAATGAACATTGCTTCGTACTCTCTCATAGTATCAGTCCTTTATAGATCCTTTCGCTGTAAGAAAACAACAAAATGCGCGCCGCGTGCAGAACAGCGTTCCTGCACGCACACCGTTCATTATTATACTTAGAAAATGGCGGCAGTCAAGAAGTATATGGTCTGGGTCCTGTCTGCCTTTTCCTTCCCTGACAAGCGTGAAAATGAGTAAAATCATGGATATTGCTGGGGGCGGAGTACCGCCCCCAGCAATATCCGGTTACATCGTGACGTGCATCTGTATTGGCGGTTCGTATGCCCCTTCTTCGGTGTTGTAATACTCGTATGCGCGCGAGGCACGCACCTTTGCACGGATCGGGAATTTCGCCTGGAGTCCGTACTTGATCGATACGGGCGCACCGAACTCCACCTTGTCCAGATAGATGATTATCTGCCTGGGCGTCAGGCTGTACTTCTGAATACTCTTACCAACGAGCTCATCGAGTGTCGGTGTCAAGACGGAAAAGCCGGGTGGAATACCAAGGTCGATCATCACCATCTCGGCGCGACCGGACTTCATCAACCTCACGCTTGCTTCGACTTCGACGATATCATTGACACTTAAACGGGTCCGGTCATACTCAACGTCTATGGCCAGCATCGGTTTCGCCCCTCTCGGCACGATCTCCCAGGGCAGGTAGTACTTACTGGCGATCTCATAGAGGAAATTACCTTCTCCTTTGACCGTGATCTCGACCGTGTTCGTTGCTCTGACCCATTCGCTCAAATCGATCTGGTGCATCAGGTCGGAGTTACTATCGTCGATCGTCAGTTCTGCCGCTTCATTCCCGTTGACGATGACGGCAATTTGGGCATCGACTTTTTCGCTAATACCGCCCAGCGCCGCAACGAATGAACGGAGTGCGACAATCGTTCCCTGTGTAGTGTACCAGACACCCGATTTGTCCTTGGCCCGTATAAGATAGGTCAATACCTGGCTGACTACATCACTGTACCTACCGGATCTTATTAATGCATAGGCAGCAAGTCCTGTCGCTTCGACATCCACCCCCGCCCCGCGTGTGAACGTGACCGACGGTACGCTGGATTCCCAGTATACTACATCCTTCTGCCTTTTTGCCATCCCCACCAATTTTCTCAGGACGTCGGCCGTTGACGCCGATTTCGGCTCGACTGCAACGAAAGCATTGGCAACGAGGGCCAGGACATAGGGATCACGGGCGGCATCAAGATTCTTGCGAAGATAATTCAAACCATTCTGCACGTGACTACCGCGGTCGCCGATCTCGCCAAGAGCCCAACAGATATAGGCAGTCGGCAGGATCTCATTTTTCTGAATGTTGCCCCATGACTCTGCATGCAGGTACTGTGCATCGGGTGACCACGAACCATCTTTATTCTGCTGATTCCTCAACCACTGCGCGGTGCGTTCGATCAGCCGTTCGTCGATCTCGTAGACCTTATCCATGTCGTTGAATTCCATCAGACCGTAGGCCGTGAGGATTTTGTTAGCCGGAGCGTCGCCAAACCATGAGAACCCCCCGCCTGCTACCTCAAACGTAAGCAACCGCTGATAGCCCAGACTGATGTACTCCTCAGCGGTCATCTCGGTCTCCGGTTTGATCTGACCTGTCTGCCCCAGGTAATTGAGTATGAGTATGTTCGGGTAGGTCACCGACGTCGTCTGTTCGAAACAACCGAATGGCACGCCCAGAAGTTTATCCAAACCTTCCACGATCTGGGAGAAGATGCCCGGGAATATCTTCAGGCCGAGCCAGTTCGCTCCACCGATGGCATTATCCGGGAAAACTACACGTTGTACGACTCTGCCGCTGAGCCGGTCCGAGATGATGTCCTCATACAGCTTGCCGTCGGGCAAGACCGCTACCGAGCGCTTGATCGCATCGGATTTCACCTCTCCGTATGCCCGAACGAGGATCGAATGGTACCCAATCTTCTTGACCTTGATCGGGAAATATGCCACGCTGACCTCATCCTTCTTTAACTCCCTGACGATCTCTTTATCTTCCATGATATCGAACCACTCCGCCGGCTCGAGAACGAGCCTGATCCGCTGATTCTTCGGCAGGTAATTATAGAGAGCGATCGGTATCGAGATTTCATCACCTTCGGTCAGCGCGACCGGAAGGTTGATGTCCACGAAGAAATCCTGAAAAACCCGCAACTGTGCAAGTACGGAACCCAGTTCGCCAGCAGGTGAAGACGCAAACGTGGTGATACGCCACGTGGTGATGGCATCAGGCACCGTCACGCTCAAGGTTGCCATCCCCTGATGGTCAGTAATGAGCGCCGGCTCGAAAATGAACGTCTCGGGAAAGAATTCGCGGACCCTTGGCTCTTCTGCCGGCTGCCGGTCCGCGGTCTCTGATTTCTTTATCTTGACCATCTCGCGCATTGCACCGGCCGCGGCCATTGGTACTGCTGCATCCATTTCCACGGCAAGGTTGAATTCCTCATCCCACATCACCTCGCGAACATCGTCCCCGTTGCCGGCGATCCCGTCGGGTCCGGACGATGATATCGTGAAGTAGTAAAAATACTCTTCAGGTGAGTTAACCCGGTATCTCTTTCCCCACGGGTCGAGCATGTCTTTTTCCCTGAGAAAACCTTCGCTCATGAACGCATCGATGGCACCCTCGCTCTTCGGATATTCATTGTGCCTCTGATAGTATCTGTTCTGCGCCTCATATATCCTCGACCTTGCCTCCTCAAGTCTCGTGTAGAATCCTGATCTGATCTTATCATTTATGGACTGGGGCGTCGTATAGCTGACTCGATAGTGATCCTTCGGCACGAGTGTCGAGAACATTACATTCTCGGCACGGGCTTCTCGGACCTTCATTTTGACGATATCGACCGGCGTAAAACCGTGGATCTCGTAACGCGGCTTCATTATTTCCCTTTCGAGTTTGAAGTATACCCTCTCAAGACCGGGCTGCAATTCTGAAACGGCGAACACGGCTTCATCAACTACTGCCACGCAAAGCGCGGCGACCCTTGGCTGGCCGTCCTGACCCGTGACCGTGAAAACGATCTCTCCATCCGCGCCCGGCAAATATTCGTCCTTGTCATTCCGCACGTCGATGAGAAGATCGTCGGCGGCATGGACATAACAGAAGCGGGTATCGCGCACGATGTCACTACCCTGCGTGACCATATATGCGTGAAGCCAGATCGATCCACCCAGTTCATCCGTAAGATTCAGCCTGTAACGTCCCCGGTGGTTTCTCACATCGATCGATTTTGTCATCACCGTCTGATTATTTTTGATCACATCGAGATAGATACGACCGGTCCTTCGTGTCGTAAGGAATGTGAGGTCAAGCGGTTCACCCACGGAATAGATTCCGCGGGCCAACCTCATTATCAATCCGGTCCTGTCTTTATCCAATTCGAACGTCCGCTCGATCTCCGCTGTCTCTCCCCGTTCATCTACCGCCCTCACTTCGATCTTCGTCTGTGACTCATCTGGTTCCACAACGAATTCCGCGATGCCGTAGTCATCGGTCTTGCCTTTCAGCCGCCGGTCGCCGAAACGCATCTCGATCCCGGCATAACACGGCGTACCGTCAGGGTACGTGGCAAGAACGTAGATGCGATTCTCGAGGTTCGGTCGCAGCGCGCCGCCCTCGGGAATCACCGCGAGACTGATCATATCCTGAACAACCTTCTTCTGCGCCGAAACCTTCTCGCCGTGATTTGCGGCATCTATCACCTCGACGTCGAGCCGTACAAAAGCATCACCCTGCTCAAGGGGTTGACCCACAAAATATGCGGGAAGGCGATACGTGAAGTGATAATGACCTTCATTGTTCGTACGGCCTTCGATCACCGATTCCTGCTGAAAGCCGATATCGTATTTGTAAGCCGTTATTCTGACCTTGCCGTCGGCCACCGGTTTGCCGAAGAAATATTCGACTTCGACGTCACTCTCGATCTGTTCGCCGGGAGTGTAGTATTCTCGGTCGGTCTTCAACTCGATCCTGAATTTAGGCAGAACATACCGTTTGACGTTCACTGTTTTCTCCACCTTGTCCTGACCGAGAACGGCCCGGATCGTATAGTCACCGAGATTGACCTCATCGGCCAGGATGAACTGCACGTAGCCGACACCAAAATCGTCGGTTGCCAATTCTTTCTTATAGACCTTGTTACCCTTACTGTCTTCGACTTCGAATACTATCGCTGCCTCGCTCACCGCTCTAAGACCGGGTCTGCGCAAAGACAGCGACCTGATATGTATCGTCTGTCCTGGTTGGTAAACCGGCTTATCCGTCACAAGATAGGTAACATTCCCGCTCAGGATCCTGACCCTTGTATCGAAGGAATCACTACCCAGAGCCGACGTAACCTCGAAGTGAAGGTCAGCTTCATCCACGCCGTCACCGAGAAGGAAATCGCTCTCACAGGATCCGTCACGGCCGGTCTTGCCCTCGAACACGACCTTACCGGTTTCACCGTTCTTCATCATTATCTTAACTCGAGCATCGATCGGTGCATTATTCCGCTGGTTGCGAACGATTATCCGGTAATTGATCGGAGTACCACGGATGAATTCATCCTGGCCAAGGATCTGAACGACCATCCGATCCTCAAGTTGAAACAATGAGTAGATTTTCACCCTATTCTTGAATTCGACCTTCGCACGAAGCAGATCCCGGTCGCTCACTGCCTTCCTTAGCTCTATCTCAAAAGGGACCGTATGGTAGTGACTGGTAGCGTATATGTATTTACGAGCTTGGCCAACGACATCATCGTCGACGTCGAGAATGCTGACATCGATCCTCCCCCATCGTCCCCCCATCTCCACGACCGGAACCTCGATGCGCAACACATCCGGTTGTCCGGAGACATCTATTCCTGAAACAATACTCAATGAAATGACTGCGAGTATTACCAGCATAAAGTTCTTCATTGTGGCCTCCTTCTTCAGTAAATACAAATAAGACGTGCGAATATTCCCTTTTCAATGGGACGCGTAATTATAGATGCAGGAACCTGGATGTCAACTGACCCTCTGTCAGAGCCTGTCGATTTAATGACCGGGAATAACGAATTAACGGGTTGGTGCTATTTCAGCGTATTGATATGCTTCAGCAACTGCGCCTTTTCCCGCGCCGCTGCATTCTTTTTTATGATACCATCCTGAACAGATTTGTCGATCATGGATTGAACCCCGGGATACGCTTTCATGGCCGATCTCTTCGTCTTCAACTTCTTTACCTTCTTCAATGCCTCTTTCAACCTCTTCTTCCTGTTCCGATTGACGGTCCTTTGTCTCGCGGATTTCCGGATGTTCTTCAACACGCTTATTGATCTTTTCATGGTCTATTATATCCAGAACACTGGAACTGTCAAGCTGCTTCGAAACCCGCATCGAAATGAAGGACGCTGTTGTAGAAAGACTGGACTCACAGAATAGCTGAAGTCAGTTGATCAAATCCTTGTACATCTGCAGTTTGCGCAATCGTGTAGGGTGGCGAAGTTTCTTCAATGCTTTTGCTTCGATCTGCCGGACCCTTTCGCGTGTGATATTGAACATTCTGCCGACTTCTTCCAAGGTCCTTGGCATACCGTCGTTCAATCCAAAACGCAAGCGGATGATCTTCTCTTCCCGCTTGGGTAGATCGCGGAGAATATCATTGAACCTGTCCTTCAAGATCGAGATCGCGGCCCGCCGTGAAGGTGAATCACCCATCGGATCGCTGATAAAGTCCCCAACGAAACTGGATTCTTCATCGTCTATCGGTTTGTCCAGCGAAATCGGTATCAATGCAATATTATGCGCCATTCTCACCTTGTCGGTAGGGATATCGAGGCGGTCTGCGATCTCTTCAACCGTCGGCTCACGCCCCAGGTCCTGGATCATGTCGCGCTGTGCCCGGGCAACCTTGTTCATCGTATCGAGTATGTGTGCGGGTACCCGGACCGTCCGTGCTTGATCGCCGATCGCTCTTGTTATTGCCTGACGTATCCACCATGTCGCATACGTTGAGAATTTGTACCCCTTGCGATAGTCGAACTTTTCGACCGCCTTTATCAAACCGTTGTTCCCCTCGCCGACGAGATCGGCAAATTCGAGGCCCCGGTTGACATACTTCTTTGCGATCGATATTACCAACCGCATGTTCCCTTCGATCATACGCTGGCGAGCACGGTTGATCAAATCCTCCCAGGCATGAACGATGCGCGAAGTCTCGTAGAGATGGTCGTGATCGCCTCCGAGCGCGGTCGTGAGAAGTTTCTTCTCTTTCTTGCATTGCCTGATCTCATCCTGGTTTCGTAACCGCGGAAGAGTACGCACAACCTTTTCCAGGCGAATAATATTATCCTTGAACTCCTGGATCGCCGAATTTACAACTGCGTGTTGCAGCGAAAGAACGTTGAGTTTGCGCAATATCCTCTCTTCCTTCTCGAAGATACGCCAACCCAGGGTCTTCGACCTATCGCGCCTCGTCTTCCTGTAGAGCTGGAGTAGTGATGTATAATCCCTTTCTATTGATTTTACACGCCGAACAAACCGCTGCCTTTCTGCCCAAAAGGCCCGCTTGTCCATCATCGATTCGATCTCTACTCTCGATATCTGGTCAAGGCTGCGATGGCAGAATTCAACCTGTTTGCAAACCTCGATCAGCTTGTTTATCGTGCACGGATACGGCAGGAATTGCCTCTCGATCATTCTATAACCGGTCTCAATCTTTACGGCAAGCTCATATTCCTCTTCTTTCGTCAGAAGGTCGTACTTGGCAAGCTCCTTGAAATAGGCCCGGATCGGCTCCTCCGGTCGCAGCGTCGTCTTAGGACGGCGCCGGCCGATGTGCTCCTTGCCTTCCTGCACGATCGTAATGCCATAATTGGACAACGTATCAAGGATCATATCAATGTCCTTTGCCGTCGCCCCTTCCGGAATCAACTTATCGACCTCGGTGAGTGAAATACTCCCTTCGGACTTGGCCTTTTCAATTATTTTCTTCGAACCCTTAGTTTTTAATATTTCTTTCTTAATCTTCATAATCTTCCTTTCAAAGACAATGTTTTGACCAATTAGTTTGCTTCACGTTTAGCACCATTCGGCTGCCCATCTTCAGCAGCTTTTTCGACACTTATATTCAACTGTTCGCGCTCAAGGGCCAATAGATCCCGATCGCATTCCTGGCGGGTAATATCATCACCGCGCCTAACTGCTTCGCTCTTTTTCTTGATGAGCCTCTTCTTGCTGACCTGACCCCTGTAATTCTTGATCGCATCGAGCAAACTCTCCTTGGAGACGGGTTCGCCGCGCATTATCGCGGACAAGAGCTTCCCTCTAAGACCCTCATCAACCATCCCCGAGAGCTCGGCAATGTCAAAGCTATCTTCCTTCAATAATTTGTTGAAAAGTCTCTTGACCCCCTCCTCTATGAAATCCGCGGGCGTCAAGTATTTTTTCGCCAGTGAAAAA
This sequence comes from Caldifarciminota bacterium, assembly GCA_020343455.1. Taxonomy (GTDB): domain Bacteria; phylum Hydrothermota; class Tepidihabitantia; order SM23-42; family SM23-42; genus SM23-42. The sequence goes on along the minus strand of CP070795.1, from coordinate 991,729 downwards.
TGTTCATAACCACTTAAAATCATTGCCATCAATTTTTCCTCGCGGGAGACCTTCGTAGTCTGAACCGGTGGTGTCGGCGGAGGGGCATGCTGGTCAATCTCTCGCTTTATCGTCTCGACCGGAATGTCAAAAACATGGGCAGCATGTTTAAGGTATCGGTCGTATCGGATCGGATCCTTGATCCGGCCGATGATCTGAATAAGATCCTTGATCAAAACAACTTCTTTGTTGACCGTATCTGCTTTCACCGCCCCCCTGTAGAAATGGAAGAAGTCACTGGCTTCCTCCAGTAATTTTTCAAGCGCCTGAGGACCGTTCGTGTTGATGAACGTGTCCGGATCAGAATTTTCAGGCAGCAGGGCAACGTAGACATCGACCCCGGCATCGATCAGGAGACCGATCGCCCGCAAGGCGGCTTTGATGCCCGAGAGGTCGCCATCGAACAGTATCGTCACTCTGCGTGCAAAGCGCGAAAGGAGCAGGGCCTGGTGTTCGGTCAGAGACGTACCCAATGGCGCACACATGTTATCGAATCCATGTTGATAGACGCTCAGCAAGTCAAAATAACCTTCGACGAGAAGGACATCACCTTTGGCCCTCAGATGCTCCTTTGACTGGTACAGACCGTAAAGACCTTCTCCTTTCCTGAATATCGGTGTTTCCGGTGAGTTCAGGTATTTTGGATGAATATTATCGTCGATACCCCGTCCGCCAAACCCGATGACCCTTCCGGAAAGACTGAAGATCGGAAAGATGAGACGATCCCTGAACAATTCCCGATTGGAAGTGATGAGGCCAGCCTGTTGAAGACGGGCAAAGTCAACCCCTTTCTGCCGCATGAATTGTACCAGGCCACCCGATACCGGTGCATACCCGAGCCTGAACTCCTTCAGTCTATCGAGGTTAATCTTCCGGCGATTCAAATACTCCCGGCCTCGCCGACCGACTTCACTGACCATGCACTGCGCGTAGAACTGGCAGGCCAGGTCATTGGCCTCATACAATTCCTTGTACCTCAACCCTTTTGTCGTGTCTATCTCGATACCGAGGTTCTTAGCCAAACGCTTGATCGCGTCGGGAAAATCAAGTTTCTCGTATTCCATCAGGAAGTTAATGGCATTACCGCCTTTTTGGCATCCAAAACAATAGTAAATACCCTTCTCAGGGTTGACGTAGAATGACGGGTTCTTCTCAGTGTGAAACGGACAAAGCCCGCGGTAATTCTTGCCCATCTTCCGCAACTGCACATACTTGCCAATAACGTCAACGATGTCTGTTTGGCGCTTTATCTCGTCGATCTTTTCCTGTTCAATCAATTCTGATTTCCTTTATCCTCTCTTATCGATTCTATATCGGTCGGGTCAACCCAGTAGTAAATATTCTGGAGACTTATCTTGTACTTGCTACCCTTCTGGGCAACGACTTGCCCGATGCGGCGGAGTTCGCGGATACGCACAAGTTCTCCTACCCCCGGGTGATAGGCCTCGCCCGCCGGTTCATCCCTTAGCTCTGCCTCGAAGAAATCGCGCGCCTTGCGAACACTATCCGGCTTAGGCCCCTCTTCTCTGAGTACCTTGATGAGGCGTTCGACTTCTTTCTTTGCTTTTCTCAGTTCATTCCGGTACTTGGATTTCAACTCATCGAATTCCTGCTTCTTCTTAATGTTGAATGCAGCCACTTTTCCTTCGTAGTCACTGGCCAGCGCCGACAGCTTCTTTCGCTCTTCTTCGACTCTCTTGAGCTCTTTGGAGAGATCTTCAAAAAGCCGGTTGACCGACACCTTTGTGTCATCGAGTTGGGCATTTGCCCTATCGAGCACGGTCTCACTAATCCCAAGCGTACGCGCCAAACGAATGGCATTGCTCGGTTGGGGAACACCGAGTATAAGGCGGTACGTTGGCCGATCTGAGTATTCCATGCCGCCGTTGACCATATCACCCCGGTTACTGACGAAGATCTTGAGATTCTCGTTATGGGTCGTGGCCAGGACGAATTTCCCCTTGCTACTCAATTCGTCAAGGATCGCAGAAGCCAATGCCGACCCTTCTTCGACCGACGTCTGACTCATCAACTCATCGAGCAGGACGAGGGAATTTGATTCGCCCTCCAGCGCCGTCTTTATCTGTTTTATATGCCCGGCGAAGGTGGACAATTGCGATTCGATGCTCTGTTCGTCTCCGATATCGGCATACACCTCGTCAAAGAAGGGCAAAGAACTTCCTTCAGCCGCTGGGATGAATAGACCGCATTTCGCCATGAGGGCGACTACGCCCACGGTCTTCAGCACGACCGTCTTGCCACCTGCATTGGGACCAGATATCAGCAGAACACGTTTACCCGAATTCAACCGCAGGTTGAGCGGCACAACATGATCGTTGATATGCCGCAGCACCGGATGAAACGCATTGAGCACGGAAAGGCTCTGATCAAAGGCCGGCCGGTGCGCACCCAACTCATTCGCGAAATGGACCTTTGCGAAGAGCACGTCGAGCGTGACAATCCGGTCAATATCCTCTTCAATCTCGTCAATGTTGCCTCGTAACGAGTCGGTCAGTTCGCGTAATATCGCCTCTATTTCGATACGCTCGCCCTCTTCCAGCTCAGCAAGAAGGGCAGCATCTTCGGAGACCACCATCGGTTCGATGAACACCGTCTCGCCTGAGTTCGAAAACGAGTGTATGATACCTTTGACCTGCTTCTTGAAGTTACTCCTGACCGGCAGCACGAAATGGCCTGAACGTTCAACAATATTCAAATCAGTAAACATGCCCGGGTTATCCCTGAGCATACCATTCAACACATCGCGCAAACGGCGGTTGATCTGCCGCTGTTGCACCCGTAGCTGAGCTAACCTGGGACTTGCATCGTCCCTTACCACCCCTGATTCATCGATCCTCTTGTCTATCTGGGCGATCAGATCGCGGAAGTCGTGCAGACCCGCAAAGAAATCTTTGAGCCTTCCGTGCGCAAAACGCGCCTTCAGGGCATCACTCGACCCGAGGAATCGTCTGACTGCCACCAATTCATCGATGGTAATGTGGTCTGCGCTTTCGACCCTTTCTCTCAGACAGCCTGGTCCAAAAGGCGCGAAGAAATCGGCCGATTCTCCAGATCTCCGTATGGCTTCAACCCTCTCCAATTCAGCTTCGACCGCGAATTGGTCTTTCAGCGGGCTTAGATTCTCTGCCTTTGTTTTGCCCGGTTGGGTGCTGCAGAATTTGGAAAGGGACCTGAGGATCTTTGGAAGTTCTAAGACCTCCTCAGCATGGGTTCTCGCTATAACTCCTCCCTTTGTCGCTTCCACTCCTTCTTACGCGCCGAAATCAGACGTCTCTTGCGCTTTTCACTCGGTTTTTCGTATACTTCGTGGCGTTTGACGTCGCGTAGAATACCGGCTCGCTCCACCGACTTGCGGAAACGACGCAAGGCGTTATCAAAGGATTCTCCATCATAAACTGTGACTTTCGTCATTAAATTGGCACCTCCTTTCGGGAAAGAACAGTTTTTCTTCACTTAATTATATTGAAAAATCGTGATTTGTCAAGGGGCTACATTGGAAACTCTCGATATTTCATGATTTTTTCAAATAGAGCAAAACAATGAGATTCTTGCCAAGAATGGCAATTGGGGTTATGCTCTCCTAGAATCTACTCATCCCTAGCCTTCGGATCGGGATCTGTCCGGTGCTGCCTCAACAATGGCCACGCCGTGCGACGTCCCGAGACGGCTTGCACCGGCGGCCACCAGACTGCAGGCCTGTTCATACGTTCTGATACCGCCCGACGCTTTGACTCCGAAATCCTCTCCAACGGTACTGCGCAACAGCCGGACGTCATCCACCGTTGCCCCACCTTTTGAGAAACCGGTCGACGTTTTGACAAAATGCGCACCGTTTTCTTTGACGATCTTCGCCGCGGCGACTTTTTCCTCGTCAGAAAGCAGGCAAGCCTCGATTATTACCTTAAGAACCTTACCCTGGCACGCTTCACTCATTCGCCTTATCTCCTCGCCAACAGGCCTGAAATCCTTCTCCTTAAACCAACCAATGTTCATCACCATATCAATTTCGTCACAACCTTTTGAGATCAGGTCAGTCGCAGCAAAAACTTTTGTCTTCGTACTCGAAGCGCCCAAAGGAAAACCGACGACGCTGCATACTTTCATCCTACCGGCAAGGGTCGCAACGGCCATTTCAACCCAGCACGGATTGACCACTGCTGCGTAGAAATCGCGTTGTACAACTCCACTCAGGAAGACCTCGATGTCCTGCCGGCTTGCATCCGGACGCAGTATCGTCTGATCGATCAGCCGGTTTATCCCGTTCACCGTCCAATATAGCAGGCAAAACGGTCAAAGTCAAGGGGCGGCTCTGGTCATGCCGGTGAATCTTGAATTCGAATATCGAAATTTGGACCGAGCACGAATTTCAGAACCACAATGACCAAAACGGACTCGTATTCGTAACGTAACCGTAGCCTTTGACGACGATACGGGCTTCGTAGCCGGTAAACCCAGATCGTTGCCTCCTCGCAATCATTGACATCCTCCGATATTTGTGTTATATTCAACGTTATGAAATTTGACAAGTCGCTCATCTCTACCTTGCGCGAGGACCCGAAAGACGCGGAAAGCAAAAGCCAACGCATTTTGCTACGCGGCGGTTTCATAAGACAGCTCGCGTCGGGAATTCACACCTATTTACCCTTGGGATGGAGCATCCTCCTGAAGATAAGTAGTATCATCAGGGAGGAGATGAATCGCATCGGCGGACAGGAAATGCTCATGCCGGCCATATCACCCAAGGAACTATGGGAGGAATCCGGCCGCTGGAAAGAATATGGCGAAGATATGTTCCGGCTGAAAGACCGGAAAGAACGGGAATATTGCCTGTGCCCGACACACGAAGAAATAGTCGCTGACATTGCGCGCACCAAAATCCGCTCATACCGTGACCTACCCCAGATCTGGTATCAGATACAAACAAAGTTCCGCGACGAACCCCGGCCACGCTCAGGTGTACTCAGGTCGCGGCAGTTCATCATGAAGGATTCGTACAGCCTGGACTGTGATGAGGAAGGTCTTGACAGAAGCTTCAAGTTGCACCGTCAGGCCTACGAGAGAATATTCACACGGTGCGGCCTCGAATATGTCATCGTAGAGGCATCAGGTGGCCTCATGGGCACCGGGGAATCACGAGAGTTCATGGCGATCGTCGATGGCGGTGAGGATCAACTCGTTCTGTGTACAAAATGCAATTATCGGGCCAACCTCCAAATCGCTCAATCCCGGGGACGGCACGAGTCATTCAACGACGGCGCTCTCGAGAAAGTCGCGACGCCGGGGAAGCGGACCGTCCAAGAAGTCACAGATTTCCTGGGTGTCGGTCCACAGAATCTCGTAAAAAGCATGTTCTTCACACAGGCCGGCAGCGAGCCGCTGCTGATACTGATCAGGGGAGATGATGAAATCAACGAGGAAAAGCTCGCTCGGCTTATTGGAGCCGGTTATGCGCCGGCGAGCACCGAAGAGATAGCGAAAGCATTCAACGCCCAACCGGGTTACATCGGTCCGGCGGGAATCGACCACGTTGCGATCTACGCCGATGAGATGCTGCGTGACGCAAAAGGTATGATCACCGGCGCGAACACCGATGGATACCATGTACGCGGGCTCAACCTCAAGCGTGATGTCAAGGTGAAACAATACGCCAATCTCAGACAGGTCAAATCAGGTGATATCTGTGTCAAGTGCGGAGGCCCGCTGACACTCCGGAATGCCCTTGAACTCGGTCATATCTTCAAACTTGGCACAAAATATTCGGGCAGTCTCGGCGCGAATTTTCTCGATGAGAAAGGCAATTCAAAACCTATCATAATGGGAAGTTACGGTATCGGTCTGGAGCGGATAATGGCATGTGTCTGTGAACAGAAAGGCGATGACCGCGGAGCAGTCTGGCCGATCTCTATTGCACCATACGACATACACTTGATAGTCCTCAATCCGTTGGAGGAAACCGTTCAAAAGACAAGCGACGAAGTAATGCAGATGTTGACTAAAGCAGGTTTGTCGGTTATTATAGATGACCGGGACATCTCGGCCGGTATAAAATTCAATGACGCTGATCTGATCGGGGTACCGATCCGAGTTACCGTTGGTCCCAAAGGTGTGAAGAATAACCGGCTCGACATCTACGTACGGGCAACGGGCGAAACCATCACTGCGGGCAAAACCGAATTGGTGGACAATTGCATGGAGATCATGGACCGGAGAAAAAGTGGATAGAAATATAAATCTGGAAAAGATTAAAGAGAGAATCAATGAGATCATCGAGAATGTTGGAATGAGATTATACGATCTCGATTACAATAGTCTCTCGAGGACACTGCGCGTTTATATCGATAAGGAAAAAGGCGGTGTAACGATCGGAGACTGCCGGAAGATAAGCACGATGATATCGAGGAACCTTGACGAAACCGACCTGATAAACTTCCCCTACACACTCGAGGTTTCCTCGCCCGGCATCGAACGCGCTCTGAAAAGGCCCGAGCACTATACCTGGGCGGTTGGGAAAATCGTGGAAATTGAAACTGGCGAGAAAACTCTTACCGGGTATCTGAGAAAAACAGAGGATGGGGGAATCGTCGTGGCATCTGGAGAAGATGAGAAAACCGTTCCATACAGTTCTATTAAACGAGCTAAGGTCGTTGAGGAGTTAGGTCATGGCAAACGACGCTAAAATGATCATTGAGAACATGAAAGCAGTAGCCCGCGCAAGGGGAGTTA
>CP070795.1:960857-984846 GCA_020343455.1 Caldifarciminota bacterium | reverse complement strand
GAAGAAGAATATCGAGAATCCTCTCCTCAGCATAAACCTCAGCCTTTTCCTGCACCGCCTTCGTCTTCTCCTGACGAACCATATTCACCGATATTTCAACCAGATCCCTGACCATTGATTCGACGTCCCGCCCGACGTAGCCGACTTCTGTGAAACGCGACGCCTCCACTTTCATGAAAGGAGCGCGCGCCAAACCAGCGAGCCGCCTGGCTATCTCCGTCTTTCCCACTCCTGTTGGACCTATGAGGATGATATTATTGGGATAAATTTCTTCTTTTAGTTTGCCTTGGACCCGCTGTCGTCGCCATCGATTTCTCAGGGCAATTGCCACTGCCTTCTTAGCTTCGGATTGACCAATGACGTACCGGTCGAGGCGGGCTACTATTTCCTGGGGAGTAGGAAAGGCATCACTGCTTACTGCTGTCTTCGAGGCCTTATCCCCCATCAACTGTTATTATATTTAATATGTTAAATCTGTCAAGATAAAAGCCCAATTATTGACAAATACGCACATTTTGCATACACTTTCATTATGCGCCCTGTACTTGCTGGAATATTGATGTTATTGACATTACAGCGAAGCGCACACGCCGTCGATGCCCAGGACATATTCCATGATCCCGCAGACCTGCTCTACGCCAACCCGCAAGCAGGGAGCATTCGCCTCAGAACGAAAAAGGGTACAGTTGGACAGGCAATGCTCATTCTTGGAACGAGGTCCTTCGGCATGCATCTCGGCTACAGTGACAGGGAATATGAATACTATATTGTAAGACTGAATGCGTTCGATTCTACGCTGTCATACAGGTTTCTCGTCAGGTTTGGCACCGATTCACTCGTCCATCCTGCCGAAGGCAATTTCCGACCTACCGTAGAATCCATTATGACACCATCCTGGGCCGCAGGGAAGACATACTACTACGTCAACGTCGATGGATTCAATAACGGCGATACGAGGAACGACCCCGACGAAAAGAAGGATTGGAACACAGGACCTGAAGATTGGACACCGTACGGCGGGGATCTAAGAGGTATCATTCAGAAGATCGGGTACCTGGATTCGCTCGGACCCGACATTATAATGCTGTCGCCTATCTTCACTGCCAATTCCAACCACAAGTTCAATCCCCGTGACTATGCAACAATCGACCCGGCATTCGGGGACACAAATGATCTCAGGAGACTGGTGGATGCGATCCACGCCGTGCGAAAAAGGGTCGTACTGAGTATCGTATTTTCGCATACCGGCGATGATTTTCCTGCTTTTACGGACATTGTCGCCAAGCAACGTGCTTCACGGTTCATTGACTGGTATCGCATCCAATCGATGGACCCTGATGAGCGTGGCTTCACCTACCGTGCTTGGCGCTCCGATCTTCGCTTTCCATTACTGAACCTTAGCAATCAACAACTTCAGAATTACCTGACCGGTTTTATCGACTATTGGGTACGTTTTGGATTCGACGGTTTATATATCGGCGAGCAAGACGAAATCGACAATGACTTTATGACCAGGTTGCACAACTACATGCAGGTCAGGTATCCAAATATCTTGCTGATCACCAGCGATTACCGTTCACGCCGTGAAGGCATATCTGATTGCTGCTTTGATAGAGCATTCATATCTACATTGATCGACTATTTCGTCAACAATGAAATAACAACCGCCGAATTCGATAGCACCATAAACTACATGTATTTTTACGTCCCGGAGCAGCGTAATCAAAGTAACCTCATTGGCTTGTTCGATTATTCAAAGCGTATCCGGAGCATAGTAGATGATGATCTATTGGAATTGATGTACGCATTCATTTTCACATGCCAATGTTCACCGATTCTGCTTTCAGGCGACGAGATGGGCATGAGGGACTGCGCATTCCTGAATTGGGGCAGTTTCCCCTGGAATATCGGCCGGCAGGACCGTGCGCTGTGGAACAGGATCCGCACTCTAATGAAGATACGCAGGGAAAACCCTGAACTAACGGGTCAACACTTCTACACCCTGTATATCGACGACATTAAGAAGGTCTATGCGTACGATCGTGGCGGTATCATCGTCGTATTGAACTGCAATCCAGCACAGGTATTCGTCGAACTGCCGGCTTGGGACGGATCATACGTCGATCTCATAAATAGAGAAAAATATACTGCCTACTCTCAAATCCTCAAATTATCCGTCGAGCCGATGTCATACCGAATCCTCAAACGTGGGATTTAAGCTCGTAACTACCTTTACTCCAAAAGGTGATCAACCAGAGGCAATCAACAATCTGGTCCAGGCAATAAACCAGGGGAAGAAATATCAAACGCTGCTCGGTGTGACAGGTTCAGGCAAGACATTCACAATAGCCAATGTAATCGAACAAATCCAACGACCCACGCTCATCATATCCCATAACAAAACATTGGCAGCGCAGCTCTATGGTGAATTCAAATCCTTCTTCCCCAACAATGCAGTGGAGTATTTCATCTCCTACTATGATTACTACCAACCAGAAGCATATGTTCCTGAAAGCGATCTGTACGTTGAAAAAGATGCATCGATCAATGAAGAGATCGAACGTTTGCGCTTACGTGCAACCTCCTCACTCTTAACCCGCCCCGACGTGATCATCGTGGCTTCCGTATCATGCATATACAACATCGGTTCGCCAGACGAAATCAAGGAACTCGTAGTTGTTCTCCATAAGGGCATGAAGAAAGAAAGAGACTCATTATTGAATGCTCTCGTCTCAATCCAGTACAGTAGAAACGATATCGATTTTGCGAGAGGTACCTTCAGAGTGCGCGGCGATACGGTTGATATACATCCTGCGGACGAGGAACACGGCATTAGAATACAGGTCGAGGATGAAAGCATCGAGCGTATCCAGATATTTGAACCCGTTTCCGGCCATGTCAGGGAAGAACCTGACAGTATCGTGATATTTCCTGCCAGACACTACATAACGACGCAGACCAGAATCGAAAGCGCGATCGGAAATATCAAGAGTGAACTACGGAACAGGGTGGGTTATTTCAGGGAAAGAAATAAATTGCTGGAAGCCCAGCGCCTTGAGCAACGTACCAATTTTGACATCGAGATGCTCACCGAAATGGGTTATTGCCCGGGCATAGAGAATTACTCGATGCATCTCTCCGGCCGTCAGCCAGGTGAAAGACCATTTTGCCTCATCGATTACTTTCCGAGGGAGTTCCTTATCGTTATCGATGAATCGCACGTTACGATCCCCCAGATCAACGGCATGTACGAAGGCGACCACTCGCGCAAATCAACGTTGGTCGAACACGGCTTCCGATTACCATCGGCACTTGAGAATAGACCGCTGAGATTTGCCGAATTCGAATCACTGATCAACCAGGCAATATGCATCTCTGCTACCCCTGGAGAGTGGGAAATGGAAAGATCCCAGCATCGCATCGTCGAACAGATCGTCCGGCCCACAGGCATCGTCGACCCCAAGGTAACCGTCAAACCGGCAAAGAACCAGGTCGATGACCTGCTCAATGAGGTGCAAAAGCGGATCGTCAATAAAGAACGCATTCTGGTGACGACCCTGACTAAACGCATGGCCGAAGATCTTACCGAATATTTGCATGAACTTGGCCTACGTGTGCGTTACATGCATTCGGAAATAAATGCCATTGAACGTGTTGATATTCTGAGAGGGCTCAGGCTCGGTCAATTTGACATTCTCGTCGGCATCAATCTCCTCAGGGAGGGATTGGATCTGCCAGAAGTCGCTCTCGTTGCGATCCTCGATGCCGATCGTGAGGGATTCCTGCGGAGCGAACGTTCGCTGATACAGACCGCCGGGCGAGCCGCGCGTAACGTCCGCAGTGAGGTTATAATGTACGCCGACGAGATCACCAGTTCCATGCGCAATGCAATCAAAGAGATGGAAAGACGCCGAAACAAGCAGATCGAGTACAATGAAGAACATAACATCGTACCGAAGAGCATCACAAAGAGCCAGGAAGAGATCATGAAGGCAACCTCGGTGGCCGACCGCATCATGAGGGAGGAAAGCAACGAAAGCAACGGTATCGAAGAACTCGGACGCTTGTACAAGGAAATGGAAGAGGCAGCCGCGCTTCTCGAATTCGAGCATGCGGCAGAGATAAGGGACAGGATCAAAGCAATAAAGCGCAAAATGGAGAAATATGAAGGGAAGAAGCAAAAGGACCAAATATCCAAAAAAAGGTAGAGCGACCCTTCAATTCTTAACGATCATAAAGAGAGCGCTCAGGGAAGACATCGGTCGAGGTGACATCACCACCGATGCGATCGTGTTGGAAAATGACCGTGCGTTGGGCGTGATTTTTGCTAAAGAAGAAGGGATACTCTGCGGTATCGACATCGCGCAGAATGTCTTTAAGCAAATCGATCCGGCGATCGATTTTCAAAAACAGATGAATGATGGAAGTACACTGTCTCGGGGAGATACGATCGCCATACTGATTGGAAAAGCCTCAACCTGTCTAAAGGCCGAGCGGACCGCCCTGAATTTCCTGCAACACCTGAGCGGCATTGCAACCAAGACAAGACAGTTCGTGAATGCCGCCGGCGATAAAATCAGAATCCTTGACACACGCAAGACGATACCCGGTTTGAGAAAAATGGAGAAATATGCGGTCCGCACAGGCGGCGGTGTCAATCACCGTTCTGGGTTGTATGACATGATAATGATAAAAGACAACCACATTCAGATCGCGGGCGATATAACCGAAGCAGTGAAGCGTGTCAGGAGGAGAAGGAAAAAGTTCATCGAAGTCGAAGTGAAGACCATGTCCGAAGTCAAAGAGGCATTAGCTCTCGAAGTTGACCGGATAATGCTCGACAACATGAATGTCAATCAGATCACGCAGGCTGTCAATCTCGTCCGCACAACAGCTGCTACAACCGAGATTGAGATAAGCGGTGGTGTCGATATGACAAATATCGCACAACTCGCCTCATGCGGTGCGGATTATATTTCGATTGGAGCGCTGACCCATTCCGCAAAGGCCCTCGATATTGCCCTCAAATTGAAGCCGCTCGGCCCCAAGGCCATTTGAAACCAGGCCACCAGGATTTTCTCCATTCACTGGTCGATTACGAAAGAACCGTCGGCTACAATTATGACCTGGATGTCTACAAGAAATTTCTCGACCACGTCGGAGCACCCCAGAAGAAACTCAATAATGTAATACTGATCGGAGGCACGAAGGGGAAAGGTTCGACCGCGGAAATCCTGGCAGCATCTCTGATGAATAATGGGCACCGTGTGGGCATATACACATCACCGCATTTGACCAGGATGAATGAACGTATCAAGGTAAATGGCAAAGAGATCAGCGACTCGGACCTGGACCGCTACGCTGCGATGCTCAGGCCGCTAATGCACAAGAAGACGGGCGCCAGAAGCTTCTTTGAAGCGCTCACGACGATAGCCTTTCTATACTTCCTGGAACAACATGTCGATTTTACACTCCTCGAAGTCGGCTTGGGAGGACGACTGGACGCTACGAATGCGTCTGACCCACTCATTTCGGTCATCACCAGGATCGGTTACGACCACACCAACCTGCTGGGCAGCACGCTCAGTGGGATCACAACCGAAAAGGCCGGCATCTTACGTGAACACCGTACGCTGATCACCATACACCAGAGACCCGTTGTTGAGCGTGTTCTTGCCAGCATTGCGGCAAAGAAGGGGAACAAAATCATTTTCGCTGACGACCAATGCGCCATCCGGATACTCGAGCAGTCAATCAGGGGCAGCAGTATCATCATCAACGGGTCGATGGGGGACATCCGAACTCATCTACCGCTAACCGGAGCGCACCAGATAGAGAATCTTTCTATCGCGCTGGCAGTATTATCCGAACTGAAAAGCGCGGGTTTTTTGCTCGAACCCCGGAAGATCGCACTGGGCATTGAGCATACACAATTGCGTGGCCGGTTTGAGGTCATATCTGAAAGACCCCTGATCATATTCGACTGCTGCCACAACGGGGATTCGTTCCGGGCCCTCGAACGCAACCTCGATCTCTTCAATATCGATGATTTTTTTCTTATCTTCGGGAGCAACCGGGACAAAGACATCCAATATTGCCTGAAGAACATCTTCCCGCGGGCGAGGGAAGTGCTCCTCGTGAAGGCGGACAACCCACGGGCAATAGAACCCGGCAAGCTGCACCGGCAAGCCAGCAAACATCAAAGAAACATCATACTGGCAGATTCGGTGGGGAACGCTCTCGACCTTTTGCGAATGAGGAACGTAAGAACTCTGCCGATCATCATTGCCGGCTCGTTTTATCTCTGGCCCCTCGATAAAGACGGGCGATTGACTTCGACTTAGAGTGCGAGTTCCTTCTTGATCCTGTCGTATTCTTCTTTCGTGATCTCTCCCTTGGCATAGCGCTTCTTCAGAATGTCGAGGGCATTTTCTTCACCGCTGCCACGCTTCATCAATTTCTCACCGCGGACAATGAAATAGACCACAAACGCAACCAACGCCAAGAATATCAACCACATAAAAGCACCTCCGTAACTCCACCATGGCATATGATCCCAACCTTCCATCATGTGCCATCCTCTCGGATAATAACATGCTGGCTGCAGCAAGACCAACGACACCAGTACTATCAATAACCTCATAGCGCCCTCCTCATATACAGTCAAATACTAGCTTCAACTTTGCCTCAACCTCTGCCGCCAACCCTCGAAGTGATTCATTTTTCACTACTGCCATTGCTGCGGTCGGCCGCATTACGCCGATCCATACCTCGCTGCCTCTTTCATAGGCTATTACATTGCAGGGTAACAATAGACCGATATCCCATTCCGCAGAGATGGCGCTGTGCGCTAACTTCGGGTTGCATGCTCCGAGTATCACATATTTCGGAAAATCGATGTTCAACTTCTCCTTGAATTTCGCCTGCACATCGATCCTCGTAAGAACCTTGAATCCTTCTTTTTGCAGTTCTTCCTCTATTTTTTTCAATGCACGGTCGAATTTCAGGTTGGTCTTCTTTACAAATCCATAATCCATGACTCCTCCTGGCCGATTATAACTATTGCACCATTGGCCGTCAACCTTACCCCCGGCCAATGCTGAAGCTACTGCTTTGGCAGTCGCCGTTCTTTGATCCATGCATAGATGACCGGTATGAGAATTAGATTTGCGAAAGTAGCGCTGATCAAACCGCCGATGATCGGCGATGCCATGGGTTTGATGATCTCGGAACCCGCCGAAGTGAAGAACATGATCGGCACGAGTGCAAGGACCGTTGTGAGCATGGTCATCATTATCGGCCTTATCCGCAGCAATCCTCCCCTGATGACGGTCTCCCGTACTCCGCGAATATCCAAAGGTTTCTTCTCTCCGAAGATGTTCTTGAAGACGGTCAAGAGCACGACCGCGTTATCCGTGGCCACGCCGAACAGGGCGATGAATCCTACCCAGACCGCAGTCGAAAATTTGAAACCAAACAGATACAGAGGTATTATCCCCCCCACGAGCGAGAACGGCAAACCCAATGCTACTACGAGAACCGACGGTAGATCCTTGAAAGCAATGTACAATAGCAGCATGATGACTGCCAAACAGATCGGCAGTACGACGGCCAATCTGTTTCTGGCCTCGACCTCAGATTCGAATTGTCCGCTCCAGCGAAGGTAGTATCCCGGAGGAATCGTCAATTGACCGCTCTTTATCTTCTCTTCCACGCTTCTCTGCGCCAGTTTCACAAAATCAACGAGACCGATGATATCCTGCCGAACGTTGATGAAGACCCTTACATACGGCATGGTGTTCTCCGCTTGCAGCATAGCGGGCCCTAGTTTCCTCGATGCATTGACGAGAAGTCCCAGCGGGACCTGTTGACCATCGGCTGCGCTGATAAAGATCCGATTCATAGCATCTGGACTGTCTCGCAGTTCTCGCATATATCTCACCCGCACCGGGTACCGCTCACGCCCTTCCACGGTCTGTGTAACGTTCATACCGCCGATCGCCATCGCAATAACCTCTTGGACCATTCCAAGATTAATCCCATAGCGTGCGATCCTGCTGCGGTCTATCTCGATTTCATAATAGGGACGATTGCCGATACGTTCGGCAAATACATTCGCCGCCCCTTCCACATTCTGTACAATTCTTTCAAGCTCCTCCGCGATTCTTTCGATCTGGCCAAGATCAGGGCCAAAGACCTTTATGCCTACCGGCGTCTGGATACCCGTTGCCAGCATATCAATTCTGTTGCGTATCGGCTGCGTCATGATAGGACTGACGCCCGGAATCTTTGTCTTAACCTGGATCTCTTCGATCAACTTCTCACGGGTCATACCCTTGCGCCATGATTTCTGCGGCTTCAAGTGAATGACCGTCTCGATCATGGTCACCGGTGCGGGATCCGTCGCAGTCTCAGCATGACCGAGTTTACCAACGACCCACTCCACCTCATCATGAAATTCGTTCTTGATGATCATATCCTGTTTCTGCATCACCTCCATGACCTGAGTCAGGGAGGCACCGGGCAGCAGTACAGGCATGAATAGCAGGTCGCCTTCGTTCAGCGGCGGCATGAATTCCTGTTTAACGAAAAACGCCGTGAAGAGGCCAAGAACAAGAATGAGTCCGGAGGCGACAATGACTATCCGCCTGTGTTTCAAAGACCAATCGAGCGCGGGGCGGTACATTCTTCTCAGCAGGCGCGACATGAGGTTCTCATCGGGCAGTTTCAAGCGGCCTCGTAAAAGATAGAACGCAAGGGTAGGTAGAAGGCACACTGCGATCAATGCCGCACCGGCCATTGCGAATGTTTTAGTGAAAGCAAGCGGACGGAACAGCTTTCCGGCTTGTCCTGTTAGCACGAAGACCGGGATGAATCCGATGATAGTCGTTAAGAGTGCAAAGAATACCGGCCTGCCCACCTCTTTGGCGGCTTCCATCGTCGTCTCCAACCTCTGAGCCGTGGTCAGCTCTCCGCGCCTCTGCCGCTCGGCGACTCTACGGTATATGTTCTCAACGAGAACCGAACCTGAATCGACCATGACGCCGATCGCTATGGCAATACCGCCGAGCGACATGATGTTGGCGTCGATGCCGAAAATGCGCATGAATATGAATGAAATGAGAACACCCAGCGGCAGTACGATCGAGATCACCAGACTGCCAAAAAAGTGAAGGAGAAAGACGATGATGACGAAGGCGGTGATCAATATCTCCTGTGTCAAAGCGTCTCTTAGGGTATTCACCGTACGGTCAATCAGCCCGGTGCGATCATAGAACGGCACCACCCGAACACCCGGTGGCAATCCGACCTCTAATTCCTCAATCCGCTCCTTGATGCCTTCAATGACGCGCCGGGGGTTTTCACCATAACGCATGACGACTACTCCGCCTGTGACTTCCCGGCCTTCCTTATCAAGCGCACCACGCCTGAAATCAGGACCGACGGTCACCCTTCCTACATCCCTCATGTACACTGGTACACTTTCGTGCACACCGACCGCGATCTTCTCGATGTCACGAGTATTCTTTATGAAACCGAGACCACGAACGATGAACTCAACACTGCCCTCCGTGAACACCTTCGCCCCAATGTCGATATTTGAACTCTTTACCGCATTGATGACATCAGTAATCATGACGTCATAGTGAGCGAGTTTGTAGGGATCGATATCGATCTGATACTGTTTGACGTAGCCGCCAACCGATGCAACTTCCGATACTCCACTCACCGAATTGAGTTGAAACCGAATATACCAATCCTGGATTCCGCGTAATTCACCGAGATCGTAGTTCGATGGCACGAGCTTCTTACCGTCCTCTGGGCATACACCTTCCTCTGCGAACGATTCCTTAGGGTGATCCGGACAGTAATAGCCATTCTCAACCGTGTACCAGAAGATCTGCCCGACCGCTGTAACATCTGGGCCCAATACCACTTTCGCATCGGCGGGGATGTCATCGGTTGCGAAGCTCAACCTTTCAAGGACCCTCGTCCGTGCCCAGTAGTATTCTATACCTTCCTTGAAGATAATGCTCACCATTCCAAAACCGAACTCGGATGTCGATCTGATCGTTTTGACACCTGGGGTCCCCATGAGCCTTGTCGTCAAGGGATAGACGATCTGATCTTCAACGTCTTTAGGACTCCGCCCCTGCCAATCCACATAAACGATCACCTGCATATCTCCGATATCCGGAATGGCGTCGATCGGCGTGTTTCTGAGGGCAAAGACACCCCACAGCACGATCAGTATGAACGCACTGATTACCAGGAACCTATTCTTTAAACATATCTCTATTATTCTTTCAACCATTCTTCTTCAGACCCTTTAGAGTGCGCATTGCCATTGATATCGCTGTGAGGACTGTAATGATCCTTAATGTTGATGACCCGGTAATGTCTGATCATCAACACCGAGCGCGCCCCCATATCCGGTTGCCGCGACACCCGTTATCCTGCTCTCGGAATCCAACAGGAAATTACCATTGGTCACGACCAATTCACCTTCCTTCAACCCGTCCAGCACCGGATAGTAGCGCCCTTCTGTGCTACCGCCGTGTACATACCCTGCCGGTCCGATCTTCACCGTACGAGGCTGATAACCGCCGCCCTCGACATAAACCCATACGACCTTCCGACTGCCGGTGTCGAGAAGAGCTTCCGCTGGAATGGCCAGCACGTGATATTCTGAACCCCGCGTTCCCCTTACATGAATGGGGGATATGATCGTTGTCTCCACATACATACCAGGTTTCAGTTTCGCCTCAGGCTTCGACAATTTGATCCTGACCAGATTCGAACGCGACCCTTGCGTCAAAGTCGGGCTGACCGCCACTACTTTCCCAGTGAATTTCTTATCTGGTTGTGCAGCAGATGTCACTGTCACGGACTGCCCTCTTTCGATCCATCCGATATCTGATTCGTAAGCATCGGCATATACCCAAGATTCATTCTGTGGCATGACAAGAGATGATTGCGCCCTTCTCGCACGTGCCAGGATTCTGATCTCCGCTCCATCCATACCCAATAATCTCAGCCTGTAATCTGCCTGGGCAATCAACTGCTCCGCTCTCTCCAGAGTAACTCGGTCGGTGTTTTCGATACCATCTCTCATCTGGATCGCATTGATGTACTCTTCCTGGGCTGTTACCAGTTCCGGATCAAATGCCACTCTTCCCGCCAGCCTTATCTCTCTATGCAACCGTTCTTTCTTGACCGGCTGCGTTCGGATACCTGCGAGAGCCACGGCGCTGCTCTCCAAATGAAGGGTATTACTCGATTCCGATCGCTCATAGACCGGGATTAGAGCCATGCCGCAAATTGGACAATTGCCTTCGGTTTCCGACCTTACTTCGGGGTGCATCGAGCATGTCCAGTACGAGACCTCATCAGCCGCGGGTTCTACCGCTTGCGATCCTCCGCCGCTACGTTTCATCTCATCCAGATATTTCTCGGGGTCTTTCATGAATTCAAGATCACAACCAGGACAGCACATGTAGTATTCTTCACCTTTGTATACGACGACCGGTGTCGATGCGTGAACGGTGAACGTGTCTCCAGTCACCGGGCATATTGCTTGCTTACCGATCATCCCCGTATCGACGACCGCCTTCTCGGCCCGGCCGCCGCACGACATAAAGAGAAGCAGCGAAATCGTAAAAAAGACCGCGCCCCCAATCATTGTCTTTTTGCTGAACATGATATCTCCTTAAATATTAATCGACTATTCCTATTGCTCTTTCCAACTCGGCCGCTGCCGTAAAATAGTCGGCATTGGCCTGATGGTACTCCAGTTCGATCCGCACCAGCAACGTTGCCGTGTCGAGCAGATGTTCGAATTCGACCCCGCCGACCCCATATTCCGCTAAGGCGGACTTCAGTGCCGCTTCGGTCTGGGGCAGCAACGAATTCCTGTACAGGACGACCAGACGTTTCTTCTTGTCGACCTGCAACTTCGCTCTTTTCACGGACAGCATGACATCATTCCTCACCGCTTCATAATTGGCTAAAGCCATTTGACGACCGAACTCGGCCTCTCTTACGAGATTCCTCTGCTTGCCCATGAACCACAATGGGATTGTGAATCCCAGCATGTACTTGCGATCGTTCATGACTCCATCGGTCTGGCTGAATCCTAACATAAAGTCTGGAAGATAGGTCTGGTGCGCCAACGACTTCATCACCGCCGCTTTCTTGTATGCTACACCATAAGCCTTCAGCATGGGTTCAAGTTCGTCGGCATGAGCATACAGTTCCACCAAATCCCGTTCACCGATTAGCGTCATTGGTTCTTGAGGAATGCCCAATGGTTCGTCGACGTGCCGGTGGAGCAGCACGTTGAGCGCCGCCTCCGATAACGAAATGTCGTCCTTTGCCGCAGCGCGGTCATTCTCTACCTTCGACAATTCGATCTGGGCACGTAGCACTTCGGACTGCGATGCTTCACCAAGTGCATATTTACTCAAAGTGACATCGTATACTTGTTTGAGGAACGATACTGCCTTCTCGGCCGCATCTGCTGTCCGATGCGACAAATAGAGCTGGGCATATGCGGTTTTGACGTCAAGGATCATGGAGTTCAGTCTGTTTGCGTACTTCAAATAGTCCTGCTCCGCCGTCATCGCTTCTACCTTTGCTTGAGCGGCAATCTTAGTCGGAAACGGAAGTCTCTGGCTAATACCGTACATTCTATTTCCACCTTGCCATTCTATTGAAACCATCGGATCGGCCAAATACCGCAACGCCGATATTCTCATACCTGCGGCCCTGTAGTCTGCCATGAGCGCGCTGAGCTCGGGATTGTTCGCTATTGCTTCAGCGAGTAATCCATCCAGGTCGATCAGCGTATCGTTGTTCGCATGGCCAAACGCCGACATCGAAATGAATAAGATGAATAGAACTGTCGTTTCTCGCATCAATATAACAGACGGATATCTTTAACGGAAGTTACGTCACAAGGGAGTTACGTCGGCTTGAAGAGCGCCTGGAAAAGAAAACCGGCGCTTACCGACAAAGCAGATTAAATTTCTCTGTAATGATAAGCACCGGTTGGGAGGAACCACTAAGACAACTCCTATGCTTCAGTTCCCTTTTATTACATAAATACTGACGTCTGTGTAATGGAAAAGTTACGCAGGAGTTAAAACCGACCCCTGGCAGAACAATGCAGCCGTCTAGAACGTACTGTGTAGTGTCAGATCATGTACCCGGATCACCACGTCCGCTATGATCTGAAAGGAGGTGTTCTTTGATGCACTCGATACACTCACGCTGCTCCAAGCAGCACTTTATCGCCTCTTCGATCAGTCCGATGTTGCAATCACAAGCAGTGTCTTTCGTTTCTTCCAGGACTTGCAGCTGGAATTGATGGCAGTCATAGATCTGGTCGATAACCCTCACCGCACTCTCGCTGCTAAGACCGCCGACGTGCTTGAGCGCATATTCAATCTCCTGGAGCATCTCCGCGAGCAAGAATTCATTCACCTTAGCGTCGGTGGTGGGTAGACAGGCAAATTCATATGTTCGACGGTCGGCGAGAACGATGTGGATCGTCGCTCTGACTTCGGAATCGACAGTAAGGAAGTGCTGTACGTCTTCGGCGAACCTCTTCAGCGGATACAACATATGGCCCGGTAGAGTCTTCGCGCTCAAAGAAACCGTCGTTATTTCGAAGAAAAACACCAAGAAGAGTACGGCCAGGACCCTTACGGGAACGACCCCTACCCTGAACAGCCCGCGTAAGGAGAACCGCTGGCTATGGGCACGAGCGGCCTGTACCTTTTTTACGACTTCCCGTACCGCGCCACTGGTTGGTTCTGGTTTGGGTAAATCTCTCAATTCTTCGGCGAGTTGCAGTAACGGCAGCAATGCTTCTGCATGGTCGGGATAATCATTCAAACAATCATCAACGGACCTGCCGCCCGCAACCTCTGCCAACAATCGGTCGAAAATCTCTTCAATTTTCTGGTTCATGACCCCGCCTAGAAAAATATTCACGCATGGCCCTCAAAGCCCTGAATTGCAGTACTTTCACCGCACCTACCGATTTACCGACGATATCCGCAACCTCCTGGTTATTGTAACCCTGAATGAATTTCAAGACTATCACCTGTTTTTGCTCCTCGGTCAATTTTTCCAATCCTTTTCTCAATTTTTCCTTTGTCAATATCTGTTTACTCAAATCACCTGTTCCAACGACTTCCTTCTGCGGCATATCGGTCAGACTAACCTCCTGACGCACCGCACGCTGCCGATAATAATCTACTAGCCGGTTCTTTGCAATACGGTACATCCAGGCGTGAAAATTACCTCGCTGCTTCTTGAGCGCCTTGATGATCTTCAACACCACCTCGCTCGTCAGATCTTCAGCATCCTCCTGATGCGAAACACGGTAAAACAAGAAAGCATAGACATGGGAATAGATATAAGCGCAGAGTCTTCCGAGTGCGGCGTCATTACCGTGTTTGCCCTCCTCGATGAGATTGGCTAGTTCCTCACTGCCAATATCTCTCTTTATCAATATAGACGTATCATCCTGCATAAGGTTACTCACATTATAGATAAGCACACCCGAAAGTCAATTTAAGTGTGACCTTGACAATACCCTACTTTTTTAATAGAATATTGCATGCGGCTGACAACGATGACGACCTACGCGGTTCAGGCCATGCTGGAACTGGCTGACCAGCCGATCGGCAAGGTTATTTCTCTGAGAAAGATCGCTGCCCGACATGGGATAAAGGCGAAGTATTTGGAGCAAATCTTCATCAAACTCAACCACGCTGGCCTCGTTAAGAGCAAGAAAGGCCCGGGCGGCGGGTACTATCTCGATCGGCCGATCAACGCCATCAAGATCGCCGAGATCATGGAAGCAGTAGGCGAATCGAGCGCACCGGTCCGCTGTCTCATAACGGGCATGCAATCACACTGCTCGCGTGCAGACGATTGCTCATTGAGGGTCTACTGGAAAAAGATGAAAGATACGATCGATCAATTCCTCGATTCATCGACACTCTATGACATCATGCGAGAAAAGAAGAAAACATGAACTTCAATCGTCTGCCTTTTGGAGAGAATATTCATGTCTAAGCTGCCCGGAATCGGAAAGATCTCAGCGGAAGCATTCAGAGAATTGATCTTTCCTCATCTTGGAGCATCCCGACCCGAAATCCTCGTCGGTCCGCAGCACGGTGTTGACGTAGGTATCGTTCGAATCGGCAATAAAGCCGTCGCCATGACCAGCGATCCCGTCTTCATCGTCCCGGAATATGGCTTTGACAAAGCTGCATGGTTCGCGACCCACATTCTTGCTTCCGATGTGGTAACGTCGGGACTACCGCCCGCATATCTTGCGATCGACTTGAATCTACCGCTCTCCATGACCGAAGAAGAACTGACCACAGTCTGGAACACCATCGACGCCGAATGTAAGAAAATGGAAATGGCAATCGTGTGCGGGCATACGGCAAGGTACGAAAATTGCCACTATCCGATGGTGGGTGGTGCCACGGTCCTGGCCGTCGGCGACATCGACAGCTACGTATCACCAAGATTTGCGAAGAAGGGCGACCAGTTGATCATCACAAAGGGTCCGGCAATAGAAGCAGCCGGGATCTTCGCCACTATGTTTCCCACTTATATAGCACGGCAATGTGGTGAAGACTTTGCAAATACCGCACAGGACCTGTTTTACAAGATGTCGGTCGTACATGACGCTCTGACCGCGGTCAAGATCGGGGTACGCGATGATGGAGTTTCGGCGATGCACGACGCAACCGAGTGCGGGATCTGGGGCGGGATATACGAGATGGCAGAGGCAGCCGGCGTCGGAGTGCGCATCGACAAGTCACGAATCGTCACCGACGAGCGTGCTTGCCGGATCTGCGACCTTTTCATGATCGACCCCTATAAATCAATAAGCGAGGGGACCTTAATCATCACCTGTCGCGAACATAAGGCCGGGGACCTGTTGAGGATTCTTGCCGAGAACGACGTCACGGCCTCGATCGTTGGAGAATTAACAGCATCTGAACGCGGGATGATTCTCGTAGAAGACGGGAAAGAGAAGAAGCTTGAGCATCCAGAAGTCGATCCTTTCTGGCATGCATTCTACGATGCACTCCGTCACTACAAGGACATGGAATCATAAATGGCAAGAGAAGAGAAGTGCATCTACCTCGACAACAACGCGACGACACCGATTGACCCGCGGGTACTGGACGCGATGCTTCCGTACTTTCACACCATGCCGGGCAATCCCTCGTCGATACATGCCGCCGGCCTTAAAGCCAGGCAAGCGGTGGAGAGTGCGCGGGAACGAGTATCTACGCTTTTGGATTGCCGGAGTGACGAGATCTACTTCACATCAGGGGGAACCGAGTCAGACAATATCGCAATCAAAGGCACTTGTTTTGCACAGGAAGAACGGAAGAAGATCATCACATCATCGATCGAACACCATGCCGTCCTTACAGTGTGCGAATACATGCAGAAGTTCGGCTACGAGTTGGTGAAGGTCCCTGTCGATCGGCACGGTATCGTAGATCTCGATTTTCTGAATCGGGCGGTCGATGAGCGCACCCTCCTGGTTTCGATCATGCATGCAAACAACGAAACAGGCACCATCGAACCGATACAGAAGATAAGTAAAATAACGCACCGGCACGGCGCCATATTCCACACCGACGCCGTACAGACGGTAGGTAAGATCCCTATCGATACGGACACCCTCATGGTCGATATGCTTTCACTCTCGGGCCATAAATTCTATGGGCCAAAGGGAGTCGGTGCGCTCTACGTACGCCGGGGAATTCGCTTTGACCCATTGGCTCACGGCGGACACCATGAACGGAGCAAACGCGCCGGCACCGAGAACGTACCTGGCATCATTGGTCTCGGTGAAGCGTGCTCGATCGCACTCAATGAAATGACCGCTGAAGAGCTCCGTCTCAAGATATTGCGAGACAGACTCTGGCAGAGCATCTCGGAGAAGATCCCGAAAGTCAGCCTGAATGGCCATCCAACGGAACGACTGTCAGGTACCCTCAATTTCTCTGTCGAGTATGTGGAAGGCGAATCGATGCTCCTAAAACTCGACCTTGAGGGAATATGCGCATCGAGTGGTTCGGCCTGTACATCTGGCAGCCTGGAGGCGTCGCACGTACTCGTTGCAATGGGAATACCCCATGCGTTGGCGCACGGCTCTTTGCGCTTTTCGCTTGGCAGGTTCAATACTGAAAAAGACATTGATGCCGTGATCGACGTGCTTCCTGGTATCGTTGAAAAGCTGCGAGAGATATCACCGCTCTACGGACGTTGATCCCGCGCGTATGCAGTAAGGAGTAATGATGCAGTATTCACGAAAAGTCATGGACCACTTCATGAATCCGCGAAACGTCGGAGAAATCGAGAATCCCGACGGCATCGGCACCTGTGGTAATCCGGTCTGCGGCGATCTGATGACATTCCATATAAAGGTAGAACCCCAAAGTGATGATCTGAATGCCGCACGCATCTCCCAGATACGGTTCAAGACCTTTGGTTGCGGTGCCGCCATCGCCGTTGCATCGATGGCAAGCGAGATGGCGCAAGGCAAAACACTCTCTGAGGTGATTCAGATGTCACGCGATGATGTCGCGAAGAGCCTGGATGGATTGCCGCCAATTAAAATGCACTGCTCCAACATCGGTGTTCAAGCCATCCAGGAAGCAATCAAAGATTATCTAAAAAGAATCGGGCGCCAAGATCTCGCCGGCCAGGTTAAAGGTTGCCCTAAAGAACCCCATTGAGGAAAGCGCCCGCCGAAATCCGCACCTTGATACAAAAGGCATTGTCCGGGGACGAAGGTGCCTGCCAACGACTACTGAATTTATACAAGGGTAGGATCTTCAGTTACGTCTACCGGATGGTCCGTAATTACCACGACGCTGAGGACATAACGTTCGATACGTTCATCAAGTGTTTTAATGCCCTGGCCACTTTCGACACATCGAGGCCATTCGCCGCATGGCTTTTCACTATTGCCCATAATTTGACGATGGACCATTTCCGGAAGAACAGGATCGAAGTCGATTACATAGATGAGTTCCATCCCGGCGACGATGACCTGGCAGGAGACTACGAAAAAAAGAGGAAATTGGAACAGATCGACCTCGCACTCAGTCAACTGCCTCCGCTCGACCGTGAACTGGTCATTCTCTTCCATAAAGAGGAATATTCCTATCAGGAGATCAGCGAAATTCTGACCATACCGGTCACGACCATCAAGACCAGGCTGCACCGGGCTCGCAGAAAGCTACGTGATCTCGTCGGTAAACCTAAGGAATGAGCATGAAACTTCCTCGCGTTTATTGCGTATTACCTATTGATGAAGCATAGAGAAATAGAGAGACTGATCCAAAAGACGCTCGATGGCGAAATATGCCCCCGCGACAAAGGCAGGCTGGATAAGCATCTGGCAGCATGCCGGGAATGTGCCGAATTCTTTGGAGAAATGGTTGACTCGACGGCTGCACTCCGTAAGCTCACTGAATTCTACCCCCAGCCTGGTTTCAACGACCGGGTCATTTCGAGACTCGGATTGCGCAGGAGATTCGCCTGGGCGAAGGCGGGGATTGCCCTTGCCGGAGGTTGGCTGGCCGCCGCTATTTTCGCAGCATATTCGCCTCTGCCTGCTGAATTGCTGGGAAAGATCGCAACTTCATTTCCAGCGCTTGTGCGGTTCTATGACAACGCGGCGATCGTCGTCTCATCGCTGACCAGCCTTTTGACCCCGGTCGTCAAGAATTCTATCGACGCGACAGGCCCAGTTATCGGAGCGGTTTTCAGTGTTCTATTTATCTATATCTTAGGCAAGACGCTGCAAAAGGAGGCAAAATGCAGAACATGATATTGATGGTATTTGTTGTAGCGGCCATCGTCAACCCGCTCGTTGCCGACGATTACGGGTATGTTGGCTCGTTACCCGAGGTGGAAGTAATGGCAGTTCGATACGATGACGAAGACATTGCCTGGAGCGGATTGCTGCCTGGCATCGATGTCACGGCAGCGCGTTATCATTCCGAAGATAGACAAACGAGCCGCATCTTACAGATTGAAGAAGAAGCCAATGTCCATCCGACCCCATATCTACCGGCAACACTCGAGAAGAAGATCGAGATCCACTGTCAAAGACCTCGAAACGTAGAAATGGAGATCGAGATCTCTGATCTGGGGATATTCAGCGTGATCCCGGGTGCCGTGACATTCAGCGGTGATTATAACCTACCGCAAACAGACACCATAGAGGACGATGTTACCATCACCGGCGGAAACGCCCGGATCAACGGCGTGATCAGCGGAGATCTGGCCGTCATGGGCGGTACCGTAGACATAAGCGGTATCGTCGAAGGCGACGTAGCAGTACTGGGCGGCAACCTCGACTTGACCGGTACGATCGACGGAGATGCTGCTGTCTTCGGCGGGAACATCAAGAACCGTGGTACTATCGAAGGTGATCTCCACGTCGTCGGTGGGACAGTCTATCTCGACTCGGCATCGGTCGTGAATGGCGACATCAGCATGGTCGGCGGCACGGTTGAACGCGACGAGGATGCGATCGTCCGTGGCAGGGTCGAATCGGTTGAGATCAAAGCACTGGAGAAGATCCTACCTCGCATTAGCCGAGCTTTCAGGCTTCCGAGAATGTTACCTGGCGGCCGAGCTTTTCCAGCTGCCGTATTTCTCGGTATGCTGCTGGTTCTCTACCTACTCAATCTGCTGATCGCAGCCATATTCCCCAGGGCAGTGCAGAAAGTAGACTCAAGGATCGAACAGAATGTATGGGCTTCGGTCGGTTTGGGTTTTGCGCTGCAGATATTATTCGTGCCGTTGGTCATCGTCCTTGCCGTTTCGATAATCGGCATACCACTCCTCATGGTTCTGCCCCTCGCGGTCTTACTCGCTACAATATTCGGACTATCTGCACTTTCTCTCACCACCGGGAAACGTGTCTGTACAGGATTCACCTGGAGCGTCGAAAGTCTGATCGGCCGGTTAAGTCTCGGTTGGCTCGCAATAATGTTGGTGCCCATCGTACTCATACTCATCGGACCGCCTGTCTTCGTTATCGGTTTTGCGCTCATCTATGTCGTATTGACCATCAGCCTGGGCGGTGTTATCTATGCTCTCATAAGCAGACAGAAGGTGGCTGAGACAAACGTGGCTGAGACAACAACGACGAAGAAGTAAATCTTCTTATCCTCTTACACGAGGGCCGGCGCCAAGCCGGCCCCTCTTTTTTCTATCTTTGTTGCAATCCCAAGCCATCCAGATATAATGGAATATGCCGAATATTGAGCAGGCCAAACGACTGGTCGCCGAGGGTGCATTTGACAGGCTCGATGATCTATGGACCGACCTCATCACAGATGACAGCATCGAACTGGAACAATACCTTAGCATCATCGATGCACTGAAGGTAAGAGGGAAGATCGAACAGGCATCTCTATTGCTCGAACTTCTCGGCGAACACTATGAAGACCGAGAACGACTGCAGTGTGCGATCGAGGTCCAGAAAGCCTTGCTTCGCTTCCACGAAGAGAGTCCGCGAATACGCACAAAGCTCATTGATCTTTACCGCCGGCAATATCTGAAATCCGCGCATCTCGACGACTACTTGCAGCAATCTGGTTTCGACAGCGACGAGCCGATCATGAAAGCCATTCACAGACTCGAAGAATACCTGAAATATGACATCGGGAAATTCTTCTTCTTCGAACGCTATGGCTTGGGTAAAGTCGTTGCCGTCGTTCCCGAGAAGCGAGAGATCGTCCTGGATTTTGAGAAGAAAGACCGGCACTTCCTGAGTATCGACGTGGCTCGAGGCCTCCTCCAACCGGTCGGCCCAAACCATTTCCTATTCTTGAAGCATGTAGAACCGGATAGATTGAGAGAGCTGGCCGAAGAAAAACCCGAAGAAGTCGTCGTGATGCTTTTGCAGAGTATCCGCGAACCGATGCCGGCATCGAAGATCAAAGGTTTCCTCAATGGTATAATAGAACAGACCCGATTGAATAAATTCTGGGAAAAAACGCGTAAGAGTCTCGAAAAACATGACAACATAAGGATCGCCGGTAAAACATCCAAGACTTACTCGTACGTCGATTCGGCTGCCGACAAAGAAGATCAGGCGATCAAAGCATTTCACAAGGCAAAATGGGAAGACAGGTACGGACTCGCTGAAGAGTACGTCGACAAGATGCCCAGTATTTTCAATATCCTCATCCCCGACCTCACCAAATTGGGGAGGCAATCGCTGAAGGATCACCCTGGCATAGCCCTGGATATTTTGATGCTACTCCAAGACAGAAAACCGGACGTTGATTTGGGTTACTCCATCGACGATCTCCTCGAATCGCACAAACCTGCAGATATTCTGCAGGAACTGGCAAACGCACAGCACCGCGGTAGTTTCCTCAAATACATGAAGGCAAAGGCACCTGACAGGTGGCATACTACTGCAGTTGAAATATTTTTCGGGTCTGAGGATTTTAGAGTAATGGACGCTGTCGCCGACCATCTCAGTGATGCGCCTCAGAAAATGGAGGAAATGTACCAGAGAATACTTGCCATGCCGAGAGCATATCCCAAACAGTTTCACTGGATGCTGAAGAAGATCGAGAGCGGAGCACTCCAAGACCATTTGAGACCAAACCTCATCCCAAGAATCCTCGACTGCACCAACTACGTACCGGGTGTCACGGCAATCGTCAAGAGAATTCTAGCATTGAAGAAATTTGACCTTATCATATCCGGAGCAGAAGAGGGTGACGCAGAAAGGATACGTGATGCGATCAGGGACAGTAACACATTGACCGACCACGAGATATCCGGCTATCTGAGAATTCTCGAGCATCACTTTCCAAACTTGAGAGAGGAAACGGCTGACGTCATATACGCCACCGAGGCTGCCCTGGCACGCAAGAAGAGGGAACTCGAGCACATCCTTTCCGTCGAGATTCCGGCAAATAAGAAGGAGATAAGCAGTGCCCGTGAATTCGGTGACCTCAGCGAAAATTTCGAATATAAGGCGGCAAAAGAGAAGCAGGATCAGCTGTACGCGAAAGTAAAGAACATCGAATCGGAACTGCTCAATACACGAATCATCGCTGCCCATAAGATAAACACAGATACAGTCAACGTCGGCGCGGTTGTAACACTACAGAGCACCAAGGACGATTCGATCGTAGACTACACAATAATGGGGCGGTGGGATACTGACCTGTCGAACAATATCATATCCAATGAAGCGCCCCTTGCCCAGATTATGATGGGAAGAAAACGCGGCGAACGTGTGAAAATAGACCGTACCGAATACACCATCATTAAGATCAGCAAGGCGCTTTAGAAGACCGACTATCCATTCGCTGATCCCTTAAACCAAACGCCATCATATGGCGTCGAATTAATAAAGGAGGTAGCAGATGAAGAACATCGTCATTGTTATGGCTTTCGTTTTGCCCCTGTCACTGCATGCTGACCAAGAGATGTTCGGCTATCTGGGTGTCGCCACTCACGATCTATCCGAAGCGATGAGGACAGCGCTTGGCATAGAATACGGCTTGATCGTCGAGGACGTCGAAGAAGGCTCACCAGCCCAGTCGATCGGGTTGATGGCCGGGGATATCATACTGACAATAGACGATCAGAAAATCACCGACGGCAGGACCCTCAAGCGAACCGTGAAGGGAAAACCAAACGAACGTGTGACCATCAAATTTCACCGCAAGGGAAAGAATATCACAAAAAAACTCACACTCGGACAGCGTGAAAAATCAAAGCTCCGGTTCGAAGTCGACATGCCGGACATTCCGGACCTGAAAGTTATTCTCAAGGCCGAGGAAATGCGTAAAAACCTCGATGAGTTGCGAGAGGAGCTCAAAGAACTCCGCCAAGAGTTGGAGAAAGTAAAGGAGCGAATAAAATAGCGTGTCGGCGCGTTAAGAGAAATGGCATGCCGGTCTCTTAGTGATTGGATCGTAGGTATGCCCACGATACCTGCACCCTGCCCGATCATTGACATACGCAGGACCAGGTATATACTTCCATTGTGGATTTCAGACCGAGAAAACTCGATTTGCTGGCAATCGTGACAACCGCCGTAGTTTGCACGCTGTTGGTCGGATTGTCGGCATTCTTCATGACGCTACCGTACGGCTGGACTCTGGTTGCGGTCATGCTGTTGATCATCGTTGTCTCCTACATGTATAGTCCTGCTGCATACCGTTTTAGAGGATCGCACTTGATAGTTAGAAAGGTAATCGGCAGGGAGATCATGATACCGTTGGCCGATACGGTCGGTTATACGATCGTACCGGATTTCACGAAGCTCAAGGCTGTGCGCACCTTTGGCAACGGCGGTCTCTTTGGCTACTACGGTACCTTCTCCACCATGGAATACGGCACTGTCAACTGTCAATTACGCAGTCTCAAAAACGTGGTCATCCTCAAAACAAAGGACATTGCCTTTGCTTTATCACCTGAAGATATGGACCGATTCGAGGACCAACTGGCCGCCGCCATCGCCGGCGCCGGCGGTAAAACGCAGAAACTCGAACCCCTACCCCATGAAACCGTAAAACGGGCAAGTGGCGTAATCCTCATCCTGCCTGCTGTCCTCTTCCTACTCACCGTCATTTTGATCTACATCGCGTACATGCAACTGCCCGAACGCATTGCCGTCCATTTTGACCTCCAGGGCAATCCTGACGGGTGGGCATCCAGAATATCCTTTCTATATTCAGGTATCGTACCGGCAACGATCCTTCTCGCCCTAAGCATCGGTATCTTCCTTGTCGTCAGAAGGGCAACGAGGAGACCGGATACGCCCTATTTCATCGTCCTGATGTTCGCGGTCTTTCAGGTGTTCACTGCCTATGTAACATATGACACATACTGGGTAAATAGGCACGATAGACACATCGTACCGTTTCCATACAATATCATCGCA
>CP070795.1:955038-960757 GCA_020343455.1 Caldifarciminota bacterium | reverse complement strand
CATTACCCGGTGCTGGTTCACCACCGCAGACACAGTTTCCCTCTTTCTTACCGATCTTAATATATTCGAGTATAGAATTGTAAGCAGATTCATTGATTACGGGGCCCATGTAATTGCCATGATCTTTTGTCGGGCCGACCGTCAGTGCTTCAACCGTCGGAATGAATTTTCTCATGAATTCATCATAGATCTGGTCATCGAGGATCAACCTAGAGCAGGCAGAACATTTCTGACCTTGAAATCCGAAAGCCGAAGTTCTGACACCCGCTACAGCACTGTCGATATCGGCCTCGGAATCCACAATGATCAAATCTTTACCACCCATTTCGGCGATGACTCTTTTTATCCATATCTGCCCGGGTTGTGTTTTTCCAGCTTGCTCGACAATACGCAAGCCAACAGGTTTTGAGCCGGTAAATGCGACGAATCTTGTTTTTGGGTGCCGGACCAAGTAATCACCTGCTATGGCGCCGGCCCCGGTGAGAAAATTGACGACACCCACGGGCACCTTTGCTTCTTCAACGATCTCCATGAATATGGCGGCAATTCCCGGTGAATCACTTGATGGTTTCAGGATAACGGTATTGCCGCTGACGAATGCCGCGGTGGTCATACCGGTCAAGATCGCCAGAGGAAAGTTCCAGGGCGGTATTACAATGCCTACTCCAAGCGGAATGTATACCTGCTTATTGATCTCTCCAGGGAACGTGTAGAGTTTCGGACCTCTATCATACCTTAAAGCCTCGAGTGCGTAGTAGTCGCAAAAATCAATCGCCTCGGCAACGTCGGCATCGGCTTCAAGCCAGTTCTTGCCTTCCTCAAGCACCATCCAGGCGTTCAACTCAAAACGGCGCCGTCGCATGATGTTTGCCATTTTGAACAGATAGTCTGCTCTGGTCTTTGCCGGTGTATATCGCCAGGACTCGAAAGTTTCAAGGGCGGCCTTCATGGCACGCTCGGCCGTCGCTTCGTCCGCCTTCTGAAAGGTTCCGATAACTTCACCCTTTTTTGACGGGTTGTACGAATGAAATTTGTTGTCCAGTCTAATCCTCTCCCCACCGATTATTATGCTGTATTCCTTACCGAATTGAGATTCGACCTTGGCAATGGCTTTCTCCATCTTCTTGCGGGTTTCTGGTTTAGAAAAGTTGTTGTATTTCTCTGTTTTGAACTGTTTCATCGATCCTCCTTCGGGTCTATTATAGCTATGGAGTTACCAAAGTCAAGAAAATCTAAGATGCGCCGTTAGCGCAAACTCACTGTTCTTCAGCCGGGAACGATAGTATGGGTAGTGATAGGGTGCTGTAGAGCGCATCGATCGTCGCCTTATCCGTCTTGCCGCAGATGATCGCAATTATTGGGTCTGCATGTTCTGTTCACCGTATCAGGTCCTCGGGAAAAGACATTACGATCGCTCTTATATTGACTTCGATGTGTTCCGACGTGAGTCGGTGTTCGAGGTCGTAGAGGCCCGAATATGCATTGTGAACGAGAGTTTCACTCATCTTCGCCTCGTCAACGCCTTTGTTTGCCGCGTTCTTCGCGATCGGGTGACGCTTGATCGTAGCGACGATATGAGAACCTGTATCCAGAGCACCGGCGGTCAGATACGATTGGTGTGAGCACCGCAATTGTATACATGTAGTCTAAAGGATCAGTGACCGAAATGAGTAACATGCCGGAAGCATCGTATCATACTGTTGACTTTGAGCGCGGACTTCCTATACTAAGGCATGAAACAGAACATCGTTGTCACGATTATCGTAATCATTTGCTTGTCCTGTGCGGCGCTGAAAGAACGCGTTGCGATAAGGGAATGTAAATTCTTCCTTGAGTCGGTACGGCCATATGATTTTACGTTTTCTAATCTGAAACTGGACTTTGATATCAAGGTCGAAAATCCGAACAGCATTGATGCCGTTCTTGACAAACTGGTATACACGTTCTACGCAAATAACACCGACGTCTTTTCTGGTACGACCGGCAAGACTGTCAGTATCCCGGCAAGAAAATCAGTACAATTCACAACCACGATCACGCTTGATTATGCCAAGATCGGTCAGGCACTCGCCGAGGCGATGAAATTGGGGTCGGCGGCATACCGTATCAGTGCGCGGGCCTATGTCAATACGATACTGGGTGAATTGAGCTACCCGGTGAATATTGAACTGAACTAAGGATACACCGAGGGATCTTGATGCTGCAGTCGATCGTCATCCTGGGGTTACTCGCGCAACCTCCGGCCAATGTCATAGCATACGACACACCCAATGACGAGGGTTCTTCGATAACTTTAATGTGGGAGAGGTCTCCGGCAGACTCTGGCGACGCGATTCTGTTCAGGGGGTATGAGATATACCGCAGCGAATCCGCAACCGGTGAATTCAAGAGCGTCGGGTTTGTTCCCGCAGGTGCGACAAGATTCGATGATGGCAACTCGGAGATACAGGATGGCAAAGAATATTACTACATTGTCAGGTCCGTAACCGATTCTGGTTTCGAAGACTCTGCAGTGGTCGGTCCGGTTGCGTCGGGCGCTCAGTGGTTCAATTCACAGCGCGTGAATGTCTTGGCGATTGCCTTGCTTGTTTCACTCTTGGTCATCTACTACATACGGCGTGCCCATGCCGGCGGCAGGCTTTTCGTGCGCAAGATCGCAGGTCTGGATGCAATAGAGGATGCGGTCGGCCGCTCAACGGAAATGGGCAGACCAATACTATATTCATTCGGCTTGAGTTACCTCAATGAAGTATGGACACTCGCCTCATTGTCCATTCTCTACCGCGTCGCGCAAAAATGTGGCGAGTATTCCACGCGGCTGCTCGTTCCGCACTATGATCCGCTGGTGATGTCGGCCGCTCAGGAGACGGTCAAACAGGCCTATACGGAAACGGGCAGGCCCGATCTCTATGATGAACGGGACAACCCTTTTCTCACCGCGGACCAGTTCGGTTATGCGGCCGGAGTCGATGGCATGATGATGAGGGAGAAACCGGGCGCCGTTTTTTGGCAGGGTTATTTCTATGCCGAGTCGCTCATCCTTGCCGAGACAGGGCACTCGGTCGGCGCCATACAGATCGCTGGCACGACTTCTGTGGAGCAGATACCGTTCTTTGTCGCAGCTTGCGACTATACGCTTATCGGTGAGGAGATGTACGCCGCGTCGTGCTATCTAAGACCCGAGCCCCAGATGCTGGGCAGCCTAAAGGGTGAGGATCTCACCAAGGCAATGATCATCGTATTCCTGCTCTGCGGTGCTGTTTTGGGCACGCTCGGTATTCTTTCGGAGCATTTCTTCGATTACAGGGGGCTGAGTGTTCTGTTCGAGAGGATCGTTCAGTGGTTCAATACCTTCTAAGGAGGAGTTGGCATGAAGCGTGAGGTTCCGATCATTATTACTTTCCTGACCGGGTTTCTGTGTGTGATAGCATTCTTCATTCCGCACCCGCCGCTGGGAGATCTTCAGCAGCGTTTTCTTGTCTGGTATGCGATCGTCTACGGGTTCACAATGGTCCTGGGTCTGGACAGCCTCCTGAAATACAACGTCAAGAAGATCACGCAGCGTAAGGAAGGATGGCAGTACAGCTACGTGTTGCTCTTCGGTCTCGCTCTGGTGCTCGTTACCGGGTTTCAGTCCTGGTTAAAGTACGGTACGCCCTTTGAACTGCGTTCGTCATTCATGTATTGCTATATTCACATCATCGTGCCGCTTCAGGCAACGATGTTCGCCCTGCTTGCCTTTTTCATTTCTTCGGCGGCCTACCGGGCATTCCGGGCGCGGACCTTTGAAGCTACCCTACTCCTTGTCGCGGCCGCGATCGTGATGCTGGGCCGCGTACCGATTGGCAAGATGATATGGAGCGAAATTCCGGTTGTGTCAGACTGGCTCCTCAACATACCCCAACTTGCGGCCAAGCGCGGTATCCAGATCGGTGTATACCTGGGCGGTGTTGTCATGTCGCTCCGTATCATTCTCGGTATTGAGCGCACTTACTTGACATAGGAGCAGCTATGAGAATACTGGACCGGCTTGCGCATATCGACCGGCGACTCATTTTCCTCACGATCGGTCTCGCCGTCGCGATACCCATCATAATGAAGTTAAAGATGCCGATAAGGATCAGCAGTGAGGTGAGGTCAGCCTACGAAACGATCGAAGACCTGCCTGAGGGTTCGGTCGTGCTTGCATCGATAGATTATGACGCGACGAGCGCGCCAGAACTTACACCCATGTTCCGGTCGTTCCTGCGGCAATGTTTCCGCAAAAAATTGAAGGTCGTCTATACCGGCCATATTGCCATCGGCCTTCCTCTGGCTCAGTTCGATCTGGACATGATCGCCACAGAATGCGGCGCCGTATACGGTGTAGACTACATCAATCTGGGATACCGTCCCGGCTACACTGCAGTAATGATCGGGATTGGACGTGAGATAAGGGATTTCTTCGCAGTTGATTACAGGGGCGTGCCCGTCGACAGTTTTCCAATGATGGAGGGTATCCATAATTACGGCGATATTGCGCTGATCGTCGATTTTGCCCACGGCCTGGCAGCTGAATACTGGATCCAGTACGTGGTCTCAAGATTTGGCGTCAGGATGTTCGCCTGTGTGACCGGCGTCATGGCGCCGACCCTGTATCCGTATCTCCAGGCTGGTCAGATCACGGGCATCATAGGCGGGTTGCAGGGTGCTGCTGAATACGAGGTGCTGGTGGGTCAACCCGAGTCCGCTGCATTCGGCATGCCTGCCCAATCGATCGCTCATCTTTTCATTCTTGCGTTCATCGTCTTCGGCAACATCGGATATTTCATTTCGAGGAGGAAGAAATGAATCTGCTCGGCACGTGGATCGCGGCTGGTCTGACAGTGGCCATACTGTCGTTTCTGTACCGCGACAATCCGTTCTACAAGTTCGCAGAACACCTCTTTGTCGGTGTGTCGGCAGGTTACTGGGTGATCTATATCTGGGCATTCGATGTCAAGCCTATGTTGATAGACGAGTTCCTGCGTCAGGCAGGTGTTGAGAAATGGCTGCTTATCATTCCGGCGGTATTCGGCGTGATGATGCTCATGCGGTGGG
The DNA here is from genome assembly GCA_020343455.1 of Caldifarciminota bacterium. Lineage (GTDB taxonomy): Bacteria > Hydrothermota > Tepidihabitantia > SM23-42 > SM23-42 > SM23-42. The sequence continues at coordinate 955,678 of CP070795.1, read as the reverse complement.
TTCCGCGGACTGCCTGGATCTCCAGGTGGCCGATATCGTTCACCGTCGGCATTGCGGCCGGCCTGGCGCTTACTGCTCAGGTGCAGGGCTATATCATCCCGCAAATCCAAGCAACACTCTTGCCCCTCGTGTCGATCGGCAAAACCACATCGGAGACGATCGCCCGGTCGTTCAACAACATAATGATCTTTGTTGGCGTGGTCTGTGCGCTGCTCTTCTTCTACTTTTCGCGTGAGCACAAGGGTGCGCTGAAAGTCGGCTCCAAGGTCGGCATCATCTTCCTCATGATCGGGTTCGGCGCTTCATTCGGATACACGGTCATGGCCAGGATCTCGCTGCTCATCGGCCGCCTCACCTTCCTGCTCCAGGTCTTTGGCCTCCGCTGACCCGGGGACAGGCATAAACTTTTAAACTTTCTACATCCACATACCGCCAAATATCGATACATTATTTCGCATACATTGATTGAGGTTTGCCTTTGGCACGAGGCGCAAGAATACAATTTGCCTTTGAGAGTAGGATTGTGCGTGAGAAGAGTTTGCAGGTTTAGGCCTGTTCTCGTGGTGCACAATTTTTGTGCATGACGCACAGTACTTGTGCTTCTATATTCCTCTTTATCCCGTAATTTCATAGCTTTCAA